>JAFXCE010000031.1 GCA_017521565.1 Clostridia bacterium
AAAGTCAGGTGCTCTACCAGCTGAGCTAATGGATCAAATGGCTGGGGTGGCAGGATTCGAACCTTGCGAATGCGGGAGTCAAAGTCCCGTGCCTTGCCGCTTGGCGACACCCCAACGGTACCCTGCATCCTGCAGCGAAAATAAAGTGGGGTGAGTAGTGGGAGTCGAACCCACGACCTCCAGAGCCACAATCTGGCGCTCTAACCAACTGAGCTATACCCACCACATGGCGCGCCTTAAGGGATTCGAACCCCTGGCCCACGGCTTAGAAGGCCGTTGCTCTATCCGACTGAGCTAAAGGCGCTTGGTTCTACTTCTCTAGCGCTGCGGCGTTCCCGCTGACGAATATTGATTATACAGGAACGTCCCGGTTCTGTCAAGCGCTTTTTTCTACTTTTTTCAACTTTTTCAAAAAACAATCATGTTGTCACATTCAGCACCCGGCACTGCCCGCGATTGATCTCCAGCACGCTCGCCCTCGCCCGGCCCCCGCGGCAGTAGTTACCAGCAGAGCCGGGATTGATCAGGAGCACGCCGCCCGCCGTTTCGCACAGGGCCGCATGCGTATGTCCAAAGAGTGCGACCGTCGCTTCATTCTCCTGTGCTTTATAAGCAAGATTCATCAGACTGATAAGTCGGTGACCGTGCGTCATATAAATGCGCACGCCGCCGATTTCCTCAATCCTCTCCCACGGAAGCGTACAGGACGAATAGTAATCGTTGTTGCCGCGCACCGCATACAGCGGCGGATGATTCGGCATGGACGAGAGCCTGTCCTCCAGATATGCCGCGTCGCGCGCAACATCCCCTAGGAAGCAGGCCGCGTCGATATAGCCCATCTTGTCCAGCAATACATCAAGCGCTTCCTGATCCCCGTGGCTATCCGAAAACACACCGACGCGGATCATGCCCGCATCTCCTCTGCCTTCAGCGCCTCCAGCACGGCAACAATACCACGCTTTCTATGGCTGATCGCATTCTTGGTTTCCATAGAGACCTCAGCAAACGTCTCTCCCGTTTCGCACTTAAAGAGCGGGTCATAGCCAAATCCGCCCTGTCCTCTGCGCTCGAAGAGAATCTCGCCGTCGCAGGTGCCGCGGCGGACAATCGGCGCCTTCCCCGGACGCACAAGCGCGATCGCAGCCACATACCGACCCGTTCTCGGCGCAGGCACATCCTTCAGGTTCTTAAGCAGGAGATCATTGTTCGCCTCATCATCTCCGTGACGGCCGCAGTAACGCGCGCTGTACACGCCCGGTGCTCCGCCCAGCGCGTCGACCTCCAGCCCGCTGTCGTCAGCAATCGCAGCGCAGCCTGTCGCCTGCATGACATAATTGGCCTTGATGAGCGCATTGTCCTCAAACGTTACGCCATCTTCCTCAATATCCGCATCGATCCCGGCATCGCGCATGGAGACGACCTGAAAAAGATGCCCCAGAATCGCGTCGAATTCACACAGCTTGTTTTTATTATTGCTGGCGACGATCAGCCTCTCCAGCGTCTTGGATTCTTCCATGCTTTTCACTCCTCATATTCGCTGATGCAGCGGAGATTCAGCCGCACTATTTAATCATTATAGCATAACCCGGATTCCGCCGCAACGCAAAGTCGGCGTTTTTTGCACATTGACATTTGACATTAAGTTATCAATTCAAATCTTTTGATTTTGCTTGACATCCCTTCTTTGTTCAATTACAATAAATTTAACGATAAAGATTTGCCGATTCATTCTATAAGGAGGTACACTATGGACTATACCAATCTGCCGCTGCTTTTGCTGGATAACAGCTCTTTGAGCAACGTTCTTGGCGTTGGCACCTTCAAGTGCGAGTATCTCAACTTCGAAGAAGCAAAGGGCATCATCGAAAGCTACGATCCCGAGAGCGTACTCAAATGCTTCTCCGGCGCTTATCTGGAGTCGGTGATCTGCGACTATCTCGACATCGAGAACCGCCATTTTGAATACGTTGAGCCGACTGAAATGGCCGTCAATCAACATGCTATCGCCTTTAAGGTGTATATCACGCCGTCCGGAACACAGCCGATCATCAAGATCAAAACGCCGGAGTACATCTCTGAGGCCAAGAAAATTCAGAATATCTACATCCACTGCCAGTACATCCACAGAGAACTGTGATCCCGTTGAGCTGTTCTCTGAGCACATGAATGCCCCGGTTTCCCGCACAGGAAACCGGGGCATTCACTTTACTCAATAAGCATGACCTCGGGATAGCTGTTTTCCACCTCGGCGGCAACATTGGCAAATGTGGGCACATCCTCCACCGGTACCTGATACGGCTTTCCATCGACCAGAATCTTCACCTTTTTGATACCCGGATAACGCGTGCAGGTCATCATCAGCGCCCGCATCGCCTGTACACCGCCGTCGCTATGCTCCGCGATCTTCGTGAATTCCGGACTGAAATTGATGGTCACGACGCCGCCTTTGACCGACACACCCAACAGCTGTACGTCGCTGTCCAGAGGCGCTTCCAGCCCGCTGTCCGCCTTCGGCCCGCGCAGGAACTCAAAAACGGCAGTCGCCACGTCATCATCTGAATAGACCGTACGCGAAACCGGAACCAGCAGCCGGCCATCCTGCGAGGGGAAATACATCTGCACCTCGTCCGCGCCTGCGAAAACATCCTGCACCGGTTCTTCCTGATTGAGCCCGACGCGCGTATACGACCCGGATATATTCGTCCCGTGCGTCAGCGTATCGCGCTTCTGGCCGCCAACAAGAAAGTTGACGTCCTTGACCGTGTCAAACTCCGTAAGCGCCCAGACAATCGCTGTTCGCATATTCTCTTCCTGCTGCTTGTCACTGGCGGCAAGCGCTTCCCGTCCCAGATCCACCCGCGCATGTCCGTCTGCAATATCGAGTTCAAACGTCGTTCCCTCCGGCACAACCGGCGAAAGACCCAGCCGCGCAGCATCCATGTCGTTTCTGGCGCTCTGCACCATCAGCTCAAGCGTCGCCTTTGCGATGCCATCCTGGCGCTCCACCTCACGCAGCACAGGAACCAGATAACCATCGCCATCCTCATAATAGACAACGGTATTCTGCATATCCCTCACAGGGGCAGCAGCAGCCACCTCCGCCTGAGGAATACTCTCAAGCGGCTCCTCATACATTTCCGTCTCCACATTCCGGCTGCTTACGCTCAGCAGCAGCACCAGCGCCGCGGAGCTCGCGATGAGCACGCGCTCCACGTTCGCCCGCTTGATCCTGATCTTCGGCCATTTCATCCTCATCACTCCTTGCGGTTCATTCCGGTTGAGTGTATTCCCTCCCCTCTCCTTCCATGCATATAAAAGGCCTCCGTTCGCATTGCGTCATCACGTGGCGCATGATATAATAGAAAGGCTAACGAGTTTTTCCCAAGGAGGGGTTTTTAATATGCCACTTGACGGCGTTATGCTCGGCTTTGTCGCGCGCGAGCTTGACAGCAAACTGAAAGACGGCCGCGTCGACCGCGTGATCCAGCCAGAACGGGATGAGATTCATCTTCTCATCCGTGCGCAGGGCGTAAATCACCGCCTTGTGCTCAGTGCATCGGCAAATGCTGCACGCGTGCACCTCAGCCAGCATAGCAAAACCGGCCCGATGGAGCCGCCGATGTTCTGTATGCTGCTGCGCAAGTATCTCGCCTCTGGACGCGTGCAGGCTGTCCGTCGGATCGCAGGCGACAGAATCATTGAGATTGAGATTCAGGCGCTGAGCGAGATGGGCGATCAGGTCATGCGCACGATTGTCGTGGAGGTCATGGGCCGCCACTCCAACATCATCCTGCGCTCGCAGGACGGACGCATCATCGACGCAGCGCGCCATATCGGCGAGGACATCTCCCGCGTACGTCAGGTGCTGCCCGGCCTTCCCTACTGCTATCCGCCTTCCCAAGGCAAGCTGAATCCCGAAACCGCAACCGCCGAAGAGATCGCACTCCGCCTTCGCGAGACGGGCGGCAAACTTGACAAGGCCATCGGAAGCTGTATCGCCGGCTTCTCGCCGCAGGCCGCGCGTGAGGTCTGCGCGCGCATCGGGCTGGATACGTCCACACTGATTGCTGACATCAACGCCGATGCCTGCGCGCAGGCAATCGCCGATTATCTTGCGCAAATGCCGCAGCTAGGCCCCTGCGTCGTAAACATCACAGAGGATGGGTCCCCCGCAGATGTGTATCCCTTTGCCCAGCTGCATCTGCCCATGGCCAGCGTAAGCGAATATGATGGTCCCAGCGCCGCATTGGATGCATATTTCTATGAGCGAGACCGCCGCGACCGCATGAACCAGCGCGCAAGCGCGCTGGCGCACACGCTTAAAAACCATATCGAACGCTGCGAAAAAAAGATCGCCATTCAGAACGAAGCGCTGGAAAGCGCAGCTCGCATGGAGGAATACCGTCAGAAAGGCGAACTGATTCAGGCCAATCTCTATCGGCTGAAAAAGGGAGAAGCCGTCGCTCAGGTCGAAAACTTCTACACAGAAACCTGTGAGCCCATCGAGATTCCGATGGATGTTTCCCTCTCTCCGGCACAGAATGCGCAGCGCTATTTCAAGCTTTACCAAAAAGCCCGAGGCGCGCGCACGCTGGCCGCCGAACAGAAGGCCAAGGCCGAACAGGAGCTTGAATACCTTGAGCAGATGGAGGACGACCTGCGCAAATGCACCGACGCCGCAGGACTCTCTGAGCTGCGCGCCATGCTGGAAAAGTCCGGCCATGTCCGCCAGACGTTCTCTCGCGTCAAGCAGCGTAAGGAAGCTCCGTCCCAGCCCATGAAGTTCCTCTCCTGCGACGGCATTGAGATTGAGGTCGGCAAGAACGCCCTGCAGAACGAACGCCTGACCATGGGCGCCAAAGGCGACGAACTCTGGCTGCATGCGCAGAAAATGCCCGGATCGCATGTACTGGTGCATAGCGCCGACGTGCCCGAAGCGACGCTTAAAGAAGCTGCGATGCTGGCAGCGTATTATTCCAAAGGCGTGCGCTCGGCCCAGGTTCCCATTGACGCAACGCTGCGCCGCTACATTAAAAAGCCTGGCGGCACGCCTGCGGGCTTCGTGATCTATACCCATCAGCGCACACTCTACATCACGCCGGACGAGGCGACTGTGAAGAAAATCAAATGCATCCGGGAATAAACGCGGGCAGGTTTCTGCATAATTGACAATCGCTTTATTCCCATGCTATCATGAATGTTACTGAACACTTCCGAATACATCCTTCGGAAAGAAAAGAGGTCATATGGAGATTCTGTACTTTCTTGAAGGGCTTCGCATGCCGGTATTCGATGTTTTCTTCTCCCTGATCACGCATTTTGGCGAGGAGACGCTCTTCATCATCATCGGCCTGCTGTTCTTCTGGTGCATCGATAAAAAAGAAGGCTATTACCTCCTCTGCGTCGGTTTGCTTGGTACAGTCGTCAATCAGTTTCTCAAGCTACTTTTCCGGATTCCACGCCCGTGGGTGCGCAACCCAGAATTCACCATCGTGGAAAGCGCACGCGCCGAGGCGACGGGGTATTCCTTCCCGAGCGGCCACACGCAGACGAGCGTGGGCGTATACGGCGGTATTGCCCGCTGGACGGGCAAAAGCCTCCTAAGCACGCTATGCCTCGCGCTGTGCGTGCTGGTTCCGCTTTCGCGCATGTATCTGGGCGTGCACACGCCGGCGGATGTGGGCGTTTCCATTGTGCTGGCGCTTGTACTGATCTTCGCCGTCCATCCTATTGTTTACAAAGGCTTTGAAACGCCGAAAACCATGCGCGCATTACTGGGCTGCATGACATTGCTCGCGCTCGGCAATCTGGCCTTTGTCAGCCTGTATTCCTTCCCGGCGGATGTGGATGCAGATAATCTGGCGCACGGCATCAAGAATGCCTACACCATGTTGGGCTGTGTGCTCGGTCTTCTGGCTTCCTACGAAGCAGACCGCCGCTATATCCGTTTTGTGACGAAGGGGTCTCTGCGTCTGCAGGCAGCCAAGCTCATCCCCGGCATGCTGCTCCTCCTCGCCATCAAGTCCGGCCTGAAAGCGCCGCTGTACGCGCTGACGGGCGGGCATTATGTAGCCGATGCCATCCGCTATTTCGTTGTTGTCGCGTTTGCAGGCTGCCTCTGGCCGCTGACCTTCCCATGGTTCAGCAGAAAATTCGGAAAATAAACCCATACATATCAAACAGCCATCCAAAGCTTTACGCCTGGATGGCTGTTCCTTTTGTCTGTTCACATTACCATTTGTTTTCGACCTTCTCCGCAAAACCCAGAAGATCCTTGACATGAAGCCTTGTGCCATCGTCAAGCACTGCCGTGCCGCTGAAACGACCAAAAACCTGATTCTGATCGCTCTTGATCAGCTTCACATCCGTGCAGGAGGCTCGATTGATGATGGGCACAAAGTCCATCTCGAAGCGCCCATCATCGCTGGTGAACGTCCACGGCGCCAGATAATCCTCTTTGCCATCCTTCATCGGGATATTAAACGCAACCTGCGAGAGCTTATGCGCCTTTCCTGCATAGAAGAGCATGTTTTCGCTCGCCGCGCGCGTATCGCCAAAGCCGTAACCGATGTTGAAGCCAAAGTCCACGCCATCCACAAGGCCGGATGCGCTCCCCCAATACCAGGTATTGTGATACGTCCACACGCCGCGTCCCCAGTCGAGCACGCCGAAAGCGCTGCCCGGATCAAGCGTATACATCTGATCGCCTAAACGAACCGTGCCTTTTGCGCGCATGCAGTTAATCTTCTGATTGTAATAGAAGTGCGCAGGCTTTTCAAACGGTGTACAGATCACGATAGACTCTTCCGGCTCCTGCATAAGCGTCACATCGATATCAATCGCCGCGCCGTCCTTAAAGTCGTCCATATGCGCCTCCAGACGGCGCATTCCGTCTGCAACCGTAAAGGTGAGAAAATAACCTTTGCCCACGATCTTGGTTACGCCCTGCGCAGATGTCGCCGGAAGGCCGGTTTTGCCCATCGGAAAGATGCGCATCGGGGATTTTGTGACCTCCCACGGCTTCTCCCCTCCTTCCTGCTCAAAGGAAAGAAAGGAAATGGAATCCAGTCCCATGTAACTGTTATCCGCAATGGTCAGCGCCACGCCGAAGCGATCACAGCCCACGTAATAATAATCCCACTCCTTCAGCCGCGCAAAGCCACCCTTGACCTTCGTACGGTCATACACGGGCAGAAGGCGTTTCGCATAACCCGGTTCCGTCAGGCTGCCCCGCGCATCCAGCAGCGGAATAGCCCGGGTAATCTCATGCTGCATCGTATTCCCCCTCAAAAGCGTCGTGGAGTACATCGTCCTTCTTCTTTCTCAATTTTCCCCGATTCGCACCCGAAAGTCAAGAAAAAAGAGACCCTTGTTTCCAAGGATCTCTGAAAAAATGAAAATCAATCGTTGGTATAGTTATCGAAGTAGCCCTGAATGTAAATGATCGGGGTGCCCTTGTCGCCGGAGCCGGAGGTCAGATCGCACAGAGAACCAATCAGGTCGGTCAGGCGGCGCGGCGTCGTGCCCTGCGCAGCCATATTGCCCACGAGGGAGGAACCGTCCTTCTGCTGAATCTTGCTCTTAATGGCGTCGCGCAGCGCCTCGCCGGTCAGGTCGGCAAAGTCGTTATCAGCCAGATACTTGAGCTTGAGCTCGTTGGGCGTACCCACCAGACCCGCAGTATAGGCCGGGGAAACAACCGGATCCGCCAGCTCCCAGATCTTGCCGACCGGGTCCTTGAACGCGCCATCGCCATAGACCATGACCTCGTAGTGCTTACCGGTCTTTTCAAGCAGCTTCGCCTGAATTTCCTCAACCAGATCCTGGCACTCACGCGGGAAGAGCTTCACCTTATCCTCGGTAGACTTATTGGAGCCCAGCAGACCGTAACGCTCGTTGCAGCCGCTGCCATCAATCGGGGCATTCATGATCTCATCCAGACCAAACACACGCTCCGCGCCAGCCGCGCGCAGCAGGCGCTTGGTGCGAACGCGGGTGTGGATATCACAGTTGAGGACGTTCTTGGTATACTTGAGGATCGCACGCGGGTCGTTGGCAAAGACAACCTCTACCTCAGCGCCCATCTCGCGGATCAGATTGGAATAATACTCGACATAGTCAACGCCCGTGAACGGGTGCTTGATGTAGCCAAAGAGCTCGCGGTACTTCTCCAGAGAGAGCACATCAGAATACGGATTGATGCCCTTCTCATCAAGCAGATCCAGATCGATCAGATGGTTGCCCACCTCGTCGGACGGATAGCTGAGCATCAGCACGATCTTCTTGGCGCCCTTGGCAATGCCGCGCAGGCAGATCGCAAAGCGATTGCGGCTGAGGATCGGAAAGATGACGCCAACGGTCTCGCCGCCCAGCTTGGCGCGGACGTCATCGGCGATGTTATCCACGCTGCAGTAATTGCCCTGCGCGCGGGCCACGATAGCTTCAGTCATGGCAACGATGTCGCGGTCGCGCGGGGTGATCTCGCCGCCATTCACGGCAGCCATCACGGAATCGACCACAATATCCACAAGGTTATCGCCCTCGCGGATGATTGGCGCACGAACGCCCATGGAAACAGTACCCAGCATTCTGCTCATATATCAACACTCCTAATCTGACTTGGTCTTTCAATTGACTACCCATCTGCTATGATGCACATCCCGTCATCATCCGATGCGGCGCGGAATCATTCATTCTTTATCACACATCTCTCTAACAGAAGGATTATAGCACGAAATACGCTTGACTACAAGGAAAAATATCAGCGCAAACCTTCCTTTTTCTGCATTATTTTATAATCAGGAAAGCAGTAAACAAAAAAACACCTGAGAACAATCTGCCCTCAGGTATCTGGCGAAGAATCCGGACTCGCGCGCGCCGTCTTCAAAGAAACCAAATTCAATTCTAAATCAATTGTTTACTCCCATTCTGAATACTCATCCCATATCCATGTACAATAGGTTTCCATCGCATGGGCATTATTGATTTGGTCAACTATTTTATCAAGCTCAAAATCCGGCTGGAGGCAGTAAATATTAAATATTTGTTAAATCGTGTTTAGCCCGTCTGGAAAGCCCTCCGGACGGGCATTTTGCGCCATTTCTTCCCCACACACGAATTTCGTGTCCCCGCGCGTGTCCCTTTTGCAGTGCCACAATTCAGCAAGTCACGCTGAAAACCCCGCCTGTTTCGCTGAGCCAGATTTTCGCACTATACAGAAAAGTCAAAGAATATAAAGAAAAACCACCGATTTCTCGGTGGTTCGTCTTATGGCGGAGAGTTAGGGATTTGAACCCTAGGTGGGGTATCAGCCCACACACGATTTCCAGTCGTGCGCCTTAGACCACTCAGCCAACTCTCCATCTCTGTTTGGCCGTTGCTCAATCAGCGAGACTCATTATATATCGTCACCCACCATTTGTCAAGAGAAAAATCAAAACTTTTTTCTTTTTTCTTCTTTTTCGCGAAAATTCCTTGTTATTCCTCGATTTTTCACCTTTTCATTTCCGTGACCAGACGCTTTTTGAAATGTATATAAGTCGGAATCAGAAATACATCCGCAAAAAGCCACGCCAGAGGGCTACCCAGCGCCACGCCAAGAAAACCAAAGTATGGCACCAGCAGCACAGCAGCCACGCAGCGCGCCATCATCTCCATGATACCCGCAATCATCGCAAAACCGGAAAAGCCCATGCCCTGAATCGTATAGCGGATCGTGCACACCAGCATCAGAAGTGGATAACACACAGTCTCTACAACCATGTAAGTCTGCGAAAGGCCAATCAATTCATCGCCGCCATCCGCGATAATGATCTGCGTCATCTCTCGGCCAAAGCACCACACCACAGCAACCGCTGCCAGCACATAGACACCGCCCATCACAGCAGCCGTCACCATGCCGTGATCAAGGCGCTCATGTTTTCCCGCGCCCACGTTCTGCGCGCTGTAGGTCGCCATTGTGGTGCCCAGCGCCTCAAACGGCACAGCAAGGAAATTGAGCACCCGCAGCGCTGCCGTCACTGCAGCGACCGCAACCGTTCCCAGCGAATTAACCGCTACCTGCATCACAACCGTGCCAAAGGCCGTAATCGCATACTGCAGACCCATGGGCACACCGCAGGCGCAGAGCGTCCAGATCCTGTCTCTGTTCAGCCTCCATTCCCGACGGGAAATATGCAGCAGCGGAACCCTCCTGCGTATCCAGGCAAGGCAGAGTATGCCGGATACACCCTGACTGATCACCGATGCAAGCGATGCACCAAACACGCCCATATGAAAAGCCAGAATAAACACAAGATCCAGTACAACGTTGAGCACAGAGGAAAATACCAGAAAGAATAGAGGCGTTTTACTGTCTCCCAGCGCGCGCAGGTAGCCGGAAAGCAGGTTGTACATCATCAGAAACGGAATACCGGCAAAAGCCACGACGATGTAATCATACGCTTCTTCAATGCATTCCAGCGGCGTTCCCATCGCGCTGAGGATATCGCGGCAGAATATAACGGTCAGCGCCGTCAGCACCGCACCAAACGCGACACACAGCCATACGCCATTAGCGGCAAATTCGCGCATGCGCCCTTCTTCCCCCGCGCCAAAGCGCTGTGCTACTGGGATGGCAAAACCAGCGCACAGGCCCATGCAAAAGCCCAGCACGAGGAAATCGATAGAGCCCGTCGCGCCCACACCAGCCAGCGCCTGAACGCCCAAAAAGCGTCCGACAATCATCGTGTCGACAATACTATACAGTTTCTGAAACACCATGCCGACCAGAAGCGGCAAAGCAAAGCCTGGAATCAGCCGAACAGGTGATCCCTGCGTCATATCCTTGGTCATGATCTTCCCTGCTCCTTGGCTCATTCCATTCCGTCGGAACACTTCATCTTCATGTACCATGCTTTGAGTGCATTAAGCGCTGAGGCATCATCTGCGTCCGCCAGTTCCATGGGATACAGGCAGTTCACGACCATCAGATCCTCTTCATTTTCACGCAGAATCCCCTTCGCCCCCCGGTCTCCCTCAAGGCACATCAACTGCCCATAGTATGTACGATCAAAAATAGCCGGATTCCCTTTATGCGAGCTATCGCGCAGGCAAGCAAGTCCTCGATCATCTTCCTTATAGGCCGCAAGCAGCGCCGCAAGCGATCCCGCTGACAGAAGCGGCTGATCCGCAACCATCAGCAGCACAGCGTCCATATCCATCATCTTTTCGATGCCAAGACGAACAGAGTACGCCTGTCCGAGCTGAGGTGCGTTGTTTTCGGCAACGTCAAATCCATATGTCCGTGCCAGATTCGCCACCTCAGTGCACGAGGCAACCACAACGGTTTTCTCCGCTCCAAACTGCTTTAGGGCCTCCAGCGCGCAGCAGACCATCGGTCTTCCCGCAAAATCAGCCAGCAGTTTATTAGCGCCGAAGCGTTCGCCTCGCCCTGCGGCCAGCAGCACTGCGCCCAGTTTCACGAGGACTTTCCCGTTTCTCATTCCGTCTCACCCAGCAGCACCTTTTCACTGGTGATCGGCAGATGGTATACGCGCACGCCGCTGGCATTGTACACCGCATCAGCAATCGCAGGCGCGGGCGTATTGATGACAATCTCTCCGATGGACTTTGCCCCGAACGGGCCGGTCGGCTCGAAGCTGGGCTCAAACGCCACGCGGATGCTCGGCGCGTCCACGCGTGCAGGGATCTTATACTGCAGGAAAGAATTGCTGACCGTACGGCCCAGATGATCCATCACGGGGCGCTCTGTGAGCGTCATGCCGATGCCCTGCAGAATGCCGCCTTCTGTCTGGCGCATCGCCAGATTGGGATTGATGACCGTGCCGCAGTCAACCACGCCAACATAATCGACCAGCCTGATCTCTCCTGTAAGCGGATCCAGATCGATCTCAGCGCAGCCGCACATGAACGGCGGCGGGGAAATCTCAGAGCCGCTGGACACACAGGCAGAAATATCCTCCGTACCACACATCATGTGCTTTTCGGCGATCTCAGCCAGCGTGACAAAGGCGCCGTCATCTGCGCGCGCCACGCAATCTCCCTCAAAGAGTACCTCATCCTCACGACAGCGAAGCAGCTTCGCACCGACACGAATGATCTTCCTGCGGATCTCCTCGCAGGTTTTGATAACCGCCATACCGGTCACATAGGTTGTGCTTGACGCATAGGAACCGCAGTCATACGGAGAGGTATCGGTATCCACGCCATGAACGGTGATATTGTCCACCGAGCACTCCAGGCTCTGCGCCGCCATCTGCGCCAGAATCGTATCGCAGCCTGTGCCCATGTCCGTCGCGCCGATGGACATGTTGTAGATGCCGTCGTCGCCAAGGCGGATCATCACCGCGCCGGTATCAACCTGAGAAATGCCGGAGCCCTGCATGGCCAGCGCCATGCCGACCGCGCGCACATGACCGTTTTCAAGTGTCCTCGCAGGGTATTTTTCCGCCCAGCCAATCATCTCTTTAGCATGCGCAATGCATCGATCAATGGCACAGCTCGCCGCCGTTTCGCCGTAATATGCCGGCATAACCTCGCCTTCGCGAACAATGTTCTTTTCACGCAGCGCGGCCGGATCCATATGCAGCCTGTGCGCCAGCTCATTGACGGCGGACTCCACCGCAAACAAACCCTGCGTCGCACCGTAGCCGCGGTATGCTCCTGCGCTCATCGTATTGGTATAGACCGTATGCCACGAAAAGCGGAACGCCTTCAGGTTATGGGTATACAGCGGTATCGACTTGTGTCCAGAAAGGCCGACTGTGGTCGGTCCGTGTTCGCCGTACGCGCCGGTATTGGAGAGCGTATGCAGATCAATTGCGCGAATCGTACCGTCCTTCATGGCGCCAAGGCGAACATGCATGCTCATCGCATGACGCGGCGAAGAGAGCGTCATTGACTCCTCGCGGGTATAGATCAGCATCGCAGAACGACCGGTCTTGACCGTCACAATCGCCGGATACTGCTCGCAGACCGCAGTCTGTTTCGCGCCAAAGCCGCCGCCGATGCGCGGCTTGACCACGCGGACGCGGCTCTTCGGGATATCCAGCGCCGTCGCAATGATGCGGCGGACATGGAACGGCACCTGTGTCGAGCTGACGATCTCCAGCCTGCCATATGCGTCCAGACGGCTAAAGGCACGGAAGGTCTCCATCATGCACTGCTGGTTGGCCTGCGTGGAGTACTCCCGATCGATCACAATGTCACAGGCCGCCAGTTCCGCCTCGACATCGCCGTCGGCATCCTCGCCGCAGGCAACCAGATTACGATGGTTGTCCGCGCCGCAGGAAGGCACCAGTGCACGCCAGTTCTCCTCCGGATGGATGAGGATCTGGTTATCCATCGCCTGTCTGGCGTCCAGAATTGCAGGCAGCACCTGATACTTTACCTTGATCAGCTTCATCGCCGCGAGCGCCTGTTTTTCCGTCTCCGCCGCAACAATCGCAACCGGATCGCCCACGCAGCGCAGATGTCGGTCAAGGATCAGCCGGTCATACGGGCTGAACTCCGGATAGGTCTGTCCTGCCTGTGTAAAGCGCACATCCGGCACGTCCTTATATGTCAGCACACAGGCAACACCCGGAAGCTTCTCGGCAAGGGATACGTCGATCTCCTCGATCATCGCATGGGCATGAGGACTGTGCAGAAGCTTCACGCACAGACAGTCCTTCGGCGCAATGTCGGCCACATAAACCGGCTTGCCAGTCAGCAGCGCAGGCGCATCCTTTTTGGGAACAGGCTTGCCAACTCCGCCGATTACGCGGTTCTTCCCGCTTTCACTCATGCGCGCACCTCCCCCTCAGCAGCCTCAATCTTCATGGCAAGATACTTTCTGATTGCGCGGCGCTGGCTCACATAGCCGGAGCAGCGGCACAGATTGCCCGCCAGATACGCGTCAATTTCCTCGTCCGTTGCGCACGGATTCTCCTTCGCCAGCGCAAATACGTTCATCATCATACCCGGCGCGCAGAAACCGCACTGTTCCGCGCCCTCTCCAGCAAGGCACTCGCCCAGCTTCTTCGCCTCATCCTGCAATCCTTCAAGCGTGGTGATCACACTGCCGGCGCAGCGCGCAGCGGGCACCGCGCAGGACAGCACCGCTTTTCCATTCATATGCACCGTACACAGGCCGCAGTTGGTCGTTTCGCAGCCGCACTTGACCGAGTACATGCCCAGACGACGGAGAACCGCATAAAGATTCTCGTCCGCATCAATTTCAGCCGCTATCTTGCGGCCGTTCAGCGTAAATTCAACGTTCATCCGCCGCCACCTCCTGACATGCCTTTACCGCGCGCGCCATCAACACCGGCGCAATCTTTTTTCTATACGTATCGCTCGCACGCAGATTCGTTCCGAATGTAACCTGAGACGCAATTTCTTCGTATACCCTTTGCGGCGCATCCGGCGCAAGGCCCTCCGCAACCACCACTGCGCGTGCGGGCCGCGCGCCCAGCACAATGCGCATTCCCGCATCAGACTTCGACGCGGCGCACACCAGCGTAGGAATATCCGTTGCGCTCACGCGCACGCTCTGCACGGCCGCGCATTGCCCCTTGGGTATGCGGATCTGCACGACGATATCGCGATCCCACGCCTCTTTCTGATACTCCGCCAGCTTCACCGCTCCGCGCTTATACAGGATCACCTCTGCATTAAGCGCAAGCAGCAGCGCGCTCACATCAGAAAAGCCAAAGCGGCTGTATACGCTCGCGCCAACCGTCGCCATGTTTCGGAACTGCGTACCGACAATCGGCGCAAATGCCTTCTTGAATGCACCGCCAAAGGCACGATTGAGGCCCTCGTGCGTCTCCATCGCGCGCAGCGGCGCCATTGCGCCCACGACGAATGCATCCTCCATCTCCACAATGCCGTCAAGCCCGAGCGCCGACAGATCAATCGCCTTCTGTTTATTCAGCCCGCACATGCGCAGCCACATATTGCCTGCTACAATCACAGAGCTCTTTTTCTGATTAAGCGCATACGCCTCTTCCAGCGACTGCGCTATGACGTAATTCCTGTATTTCGCCATATTCATCCTCCGCCTCTCATCTCTGTCGGCCATTGCTTATTCATTATACATTATATAAGTAGATATTGTCCTTTGTCAACATCGCTCAAAACCCAAACGAGTCCGTTCAGATCCTGATGCGCCCAACACGCTGGGCCAGCCGTCTGAAAACTACGATATCATCATCGTACATGGCGCGTAGTTCACCGCCGCCACCACCGAGATCGCCATCGAGTATCCTGACCAGGTCTTTTCCATCGGCATCAGCGACCAGATCCTGGGCGACAGCATCTTCACCTGCATGCACGTGTCTGAGGAGCCGGACTACATCAACGGCGTCGTGCTCAAATAATCCATGCTTTTGAATTTATCAGGACAGTCGATTCATTCGGCTGTCTATTTTAAATAATGACATTTCTCTCTTGACAATCCATTGCTGATCTGCTAGAATTATCGATTGGAAATTCCGACACACTACAACTGAACAAACTGAAAAGGAGCAAATCGACATGAAAAAGCTGATCGTCCTGCTTGCCGCCATCATGATGCTGGCCGTCTCCTTCACCGCTGTCGCCGAGAGTGTTTCCATCGCGATCGTCTATCCGGATACCGTGGATGACAAGGGCTGGTGCCAGTCCATGCACATGGGCGTGGAAAAGGCCATCTCCATGGGCTACGAAATCGACTACACCCCGGTCGAGTCCGTTGCCACCGCTGACGCCCCGAACACCCTGGACCAGCTGGCTGAGAACTACGACATCATCATCTGCCACGGCGCGATGTTCAACACCGCCGTTCAGGAGATCGGTCCGGAGTATCCGGATCAGGTTTGGGCCGCCGGCACCACCGATCAGCTCTTTGGTGAGAACATCTTCACCTACATGCCGATGTCCGAGGAGCCGGGCTACATCAACGGCGTCATCGCCGGCATGATGACCAAGGCGAACAAGGTTGGTATCGTTGGTTCCACCGACGGCGCTGACTCTGCCCGCTATGTCCGCGGCTTCGTGATGGGCCTGCAGGAGAGCAATCCGAACGCTGAGTACATGCTCTCCTGGACCGGCAGCTTCTCCGATACCGTCGGCGCCGGCGATATCGGCAACACCTTCATCCAGGCTGGCTGCGACGTGCTCGTCGGCCCGGCTCAGCAGGCTGTCGGCGCTCTGCGCAATGTTGCTGCTGCCGAGGGTGTGCTCTGGGTTGGCCAGACCACCGCTCAGCTGGTTGACTTCCCGGAGGTCACCGTCGCTGCTGCCGACTATGACTACTCTGCCGTTATCGTCGGCCTGATTGACCGCTACAACGAGGGCAAGACCGGCAACGAGTGCCTGCCGCTCAACTACAACAACGACGGCTTCGTTTACACCTTCTCCGAGAACACCGAGCTGCTGCCGGAAGACGTGAAGGCTGCCGCGCAGGCTGCGTTTGACAAGCTGGTTGCGACTGCCAACACCCTCGACTACAAGTCCATCGAGCTCAAGTAAGTTCAGTCTCAGAACAGCCGCATTGCGCGGCTGTTCTTTTTATATGCCTTATCTCAGAATGCCGAATGTTTTCTTTTCTCCTCCTGTAAATCATCGGTTATTCTGTTGACAATTCGGCGCATTTCTTATACTATTATTAGAAGGAACTTTTTAGTGCAATGTGCATTCCGGCGGCTCATCTGCCCCTCGAATGCCGCCTCCCCTTCGGCGACCAAGTTTTTAACCATTTGACTGCCTGGCCCTGCAAGGCTTAGGAGGCCGGGCAACCCGGTATTCCCCTTTGCAGCAAAGGCAGCCTTTTTTGAGCATTTCCATCTGAGACGAGACGGAGGATCACCATGGCAAATCCGATTACCAGCCTTCGCATCGACCACATCACCAAGCGCTTCCCCGGCATTGTCGCCTGCAGCGACATCTCTTTGTCGGTGGGCAAGGGCGAGGTGCTGGCGCTCGTTGGCGAAAACGGCGCGGGCAAGACCACACTGATGAACATCCTGATGGGCCTGTACATGCCGGACGAAGGCAAGATCTATATCAACAATAAAGAAGTTGTCTTTAAGTCCCCCAGCGATGCATTTGCTTACGGCATTGGCATGGTGCATCAGCAGTACATGCTCGTACCGAACCTGACAGTCACCGAAAACATCGCATTGGGCCTCTCCCAAATGAAGACCGAGGAGATCGGCAGCAAGACGCTCCAGCGCCTCAAGAAGGCCGCCAAACTCGATCTGGCCGCTGTGCGCCGCCATATCATCGCCATCTCTGAGCATTACGGCCTGGCAGTTGATCCGGATGCCTATATCTGGCAATTGTCCGTCGGTGAGCAGCAGCGTGTGGAGTTGGTCAAGACCCTTTGTTTCGGCGCGAAGTTCCTGATTCTGGACGAGCCGACCTCTGCGCTCACCCCACAGGAGACGGACGAACTGATCGAACTGCTCAAGCGCATGTCCTCAGAACTCTCCATCATCTTCATCAGCCATAAGCTGGCCGAGGTCAAGGCGCTTTCCAACAAGGTGGCGATCCTTCGCGGCGGCAAGCTCGTCTTCCGTGGCAACACGGCCGACCATTCCGCCGCCGATATCGCCGCACTGATGACCGGTCACGAGGTCTATCTCCCCACCAACCAGAGCAAGAAACTGCCCGGCAAGCCGATGCTGGAGGTACATAATCTCTTTGTGCGCGGCGACCGCGGCAATATGGTTCTCAACAAGCTGAACCTGACCGTGCGCGCGGGCGAGATCGTCGGTCTTGCCGGCGTATCGGGCAACGGCCAGCGCGAACTTGCTGAGGCGCTCACTGGCCTGCGCGTCATCGAAAGCGGCGAGGTGCTGCTCGACGGCGCAAGTCTGGTCGGCAAGACGCCCAAGCAGATCATCGCCCAGGGCATGGGCTATGTCCCGGAGGAACGCAACGTTGAAGGCATCGTGCCGAGCATGAGCATCCGCGAGAACCTTGTGCTTAAGGACATTGCCAAAGCTCCGTTCGCTCTTGGCGGTGTACTCATCAACAACAAAAAGATTGACGAAAATGCTGACGCCATGCGCGAGAAGTTCGATATCCGCTGCTCCAGCGTGAACGTCGCTGCCGGTTCTCTTTCCGGCGGCAACATCCAGAAAGTCATTCTTGCACGCGAAATCAATCGCGGCCCCAAGTTCCTCATCGCAGTGTATCCCATCCGTGGTCTGGATTTGGGCGCAGCTGAATTCATCCACAAGCAGCTGCTCGCTCTGCGCGACAGCGGCGTAGGCATCCTGCTGATTTCCGAGGAACTGGAAGAGGTCATCAACCTCTCTGACCGAATCGCCGTTATCTTCAAGGGACAGATCCAGCGCACGCTGGGGCACGGCGAGGCAACGCAGCGCAAGCTGGGCATGATGATGGCAGGAGTGAAAGAGATATGAAAAACTTCAAGCTTTTGTATACCGTCGGCGTCATTCTGCTCTCCGTGCTGCTGACGCTGGGCATCGCGTCGCTGATTCTCGCTGTACTTGGCGCAGACGTCCTGAAGACCTTCTGGGTCATCTTCTGTTACCCGTTCACCACGTTCAAGAACATTTCCGGCGTGATCAACATCATGACGCCGCTCACGCTGGTCGGCGTGGGTATCTGTGTCGCCTATCGCAGCGGCATCATGAATATCGGCGGCGAGGGCCAGATGCTCATTGGTCTGCTGTGCGCGATCGTCTTTGCGCTCTATTCCGGCATCGAGGGTCCGCTGTCCATTCCGCTGATTCTGCTGACCGGCATGATTGGCGGCGCAGTCTGGGGCTTCTTCCCCGGTATTCTCAAGTCCAAGTTCGGTGTGAGCGAGTTGCTCTCCACAGTCATGTTCAACTACATCGCCACGCAGCTGTACTCCTACTGCCTGCGCGTTCCGCTGCTTGACCCGGCTGTTGCCGGCGGCGCAGGCGATCCGCAGACCGTCAAGCTCGCGGAAAACCAGTGGCTGCCCCGCATCAACGAAATCATCGAAAACACTCCCAAGGGTACCCGCTTCCACACCGGCATCCTGATCGCGCTGGTTCTGGCCGTAATCGTCTATCTGTTCATGTGGAAGACGCCTGTCGGCTTCAAGATGCGCGCTGCCGGCGCTTCCGACCGCGCTGCACGTTACGGCGGCATCAGCGTCAACAAGTATCTGGTTCTGGCGATGCTCGTTTCCGGCGCATGCTGCGGCCTGGCTGGCACGGTTGAAATCCTTGGCGTGCATCATCGTGGTCTGGGCAACTGTACAGGCGGCTATGGCTTCTCCGGCATTGTCGTTGCCCTCTTCGGCGGCCTGCACCCGCTGGGCGTCATTCCGGCCGCATTCTTCTTCGCACTGATCTCCTTTGGCTGCTCTGCACTGCAGATCAACAAGATCCCGGTGCCCAGCAACGTGATCGATGTGCTGATGGGCCTGGTGATCCTGGTCATCGTCGCGGCGAAGCTGATCATCGCTAACCCGTACCTCATGGACCGTACGCAGCGCAAGCTCCAGTCCATGCTGCATCGAAAGGAGGCCGCCTGATATGCTCGACTTCATCGTGTTGTTCATCACAGTCGGTATTCCCCTTTCCAGCGCGCTTCTGCTGGCGTCTCTGGGCGAGACGGTCAACCAGCGCAGCGGCGTGTTCAACCTCGGATGTGAAGGCGTCATGTGCATGGGCGCGTTCGTGGGTATGTTCATTCCGTATCTGGTTGGCGGCTCCGCGAAGGTCGCCTGGTATGTGAATGTTGCCGGTCTTGCGGCTGCCGCCGTTACCGGCGCGCTCTTTGGTCTGCTCTTTGGCATCGTCGTTATCAAGTTCGGCGCGCCGCAGGGCATCGCAGGCATCGGCCTCCAGCTCTTTGGCACAGGCCTTGCCGGTTCGCTCTATCGTCATTTCATCGGCGGTGCGCAGGGCGTCGCAGGCATCGATGCGATCTCCATCCCGGTTCTTTCCGAACTTCCCATCGTGGGCAAGATGCTCTTCTCCTGCAATCCGATGGTGTATTTCTCCTTCCTGATGGTGCCCGTCGTGCATTACATTCTCTTCAAGACGCCCTGGGGCCTGAAGGTACGCGCCTGCGGCACTTTCCCCCGCGCGGCAGACTCGATGGGCATTGATGTGAGCAAGACGCGCTATCAGGCGCTCGCCTTCGGCAGCGCGATGGCTGCGCTGGCCGGCGCATATCTCTCCGTATGCTACGCGAAGATTTTCACCGATACGCTCGTCGGCGGCCGCGGCTTCATTGCCGTTGCGCTAGTGTATTTCGGCCGCTGGTCTCCGCTGGGCGTGCTGGGCGGTGCGATGCTCTTCTCCCTCGCGCAGGCGCTGCAGCTCGCCGTTCAGGCGTACGGCTTTGCAGCGTTCCCGTATGAGTTCCTAGTCATGCTGCCGTATGTGCTGGTCGTTGTCGTCCTTGTGTTTGTCGGCAAGAGCAAGCATGTCGGTCCTGCCATGCTGGGCAAGCCGTTCAACCGCGAGATGAGAACCTAAAACTGCATAAAGCAACCTCCCCGCTCACACGAGCAGGGAGGTTATTTATATGCTCTTTTTGAAATAGATCATGTCCCTCAGGCGGACGCCATCCTCGATGATGGGGTGATCATAATTGTCTAAAAAGAAATCCTTCACCACGTGCGAACGCGCAAAGCCGCATTTCTCATAAAACGGCACAGTCATCGGACTGTCACCCGTGCCGACAAGGAGCGTATGAAACCGGTCCCGGTAACGGTCTGCGATAAAACCAATCATCCGCCTGCCAAGGCCCTTCTTCTGATGCGCAGGAATTACGGCAAGATTCTTGATCTCCAGCACGCCGTCGCCTTCATCGGAGACAACGACGCCGGCAAGCGCCCTATCCCCATCCTCCAGCACAAACATCTCACCGCGCTCAAGGTAGCGGTCAATCATATCCTCCTGCTCGTCGGCCAGAAGCAGCAGCGGAAGATACGCTTTTTTTCCGTTCTCAATCCGGATTATACGATTCTTCTCAATACCCGGGCGTTCATTCGTCCTTTGAGTAGCATTCAACCCGAACACCCGCCTCGCTGAAAATCTGCAAAGAGAATTCATCCGGATATCCCTCTCCATAAACGACGCGGGTGATGCCGGAGTTGACGATCATCTTTGCGCAGAGGATGCATGGCTGGTGTGTGCAGTAGAGCGTGGCGCCCTCGATGCTTACGCCCAGCTTTGCCGCCTGAATGATTGCATTCTGCTCCGCATGGACGGCATAGCACAGCTCATGCCTCTGCCCGGAGGGAATGCCCATCTTCTGGCGCGGGCATTCGCCCTTCTCCACGCAGGTTTTAATCCCCGCAGGCGCGCCGTTATAGCCCGTCGTCATCACACGCTTATCCTTGACGATGACCGCGCCGATCTTTCTGCGGTTGCAGCTGGCCCAGGACGATACGAGCTGCGCCATTTCCATAAATCGATGATCCCATTTGTCAAACATGAGAATCCTCCGTTCTGCTATCCCTCCGCCACAGCATATTCCTTGCTGGGGTGGTTTTGATGTTGATGCATGCCATGATCCGGCAGACTGCATTCCTCAGCGGATCGCATTTTCTTGTACGCGTCATCGGCTTCGTCCTGCGCATTTGGCTCTCTCGCGAGCTTGGCGCGCAGGCCATGGGCCTTGTCGAGCTGGCGCAAAGCGCACAGATGCTGCTTATTACGCCGGTCGTATCCGGTCTGCCTGCGGCCATATCGCGCATGTGCGCCAAGGCCAAGCCCGGACAGCAAATACGCATACTGCGCTGCGGTATAGGACTTGCTCTTGCAGTCAGTCTTCCGCTGACGATTGCCGGCTTCTCCCTGCGTTCACCGCTTGCGCTGTGGCTGGGCGATATCAGGACGCTGCCCGCCCTGATCGTTTACCTGCCCTGCATTCCCATACTGGGCATCGCCTGCGCGCTCAACGGATATTGCTACGGCACAAGCCGGCCTGCCCTTCCTGCCATAGCAGAGATCCTTGAGCAGGTTGTCAGACTGATCCTTACGATGCGGCTGGTTTTCCTGCTGCGCGGTTGGCCTGTGATGCTGCGCGCTGCCGCGCCTGCAACCGCAGCGCTGATCGGTGAGCTGGCTTCTCTGCTGCTGATGCTCATCGTTTCGGCGCACGCGATCTTCGTCGCGCAGGCAGCAGGAAGCCGCAGCATGATTCTGAGGGAAATGATCTCGCTCGCCCTTCCCCTGACCGGCATGCGGCTCGTCTCCTCGCTGATGCGCACCGTGCAGTCCGTGCTGATTCCTGCGCGCCTGCAGCTCTCCGGGATGCCCCCTTCTGAGGCGCTGGGCCAATTGGGCATCATGAACGGTATGCTGATGCCGGTACTCCTTCTCCCCTCGTTTGTAACCTGCAGCCTGAGCATGGTCGCCGCGCCGGAGCTGGCGCGCAGACAGGCACAAAGCCGCCCACAAAGGCGGCTTGTGCTGCGCGTTCTTCTTGCTGCGCTGTTCATCGGTCTGATGGCCATGGCGGCCGTCTGGCTTTTCGCTCCGCTGTTTGCCAAAACGCTTTATCGGCAGGCAGAGCTGCTGCCGCTTCTTCGGCGCTGCTGCGTGCTGGTGCCGGTGATGGCGCTGTCTCAGGTTGTCTCCGGGCTGATGAATGGGCTCGGGCTTCAGCGCATGTCGCTTCGCATCGCGCTTCTGTCAAGTTTCCTATCCATCCTGCTGATGTTTACCCTCGCTGCGCTTCCGGCGCTTCGCCTCTGGGGCGTGATTATCGCCATGGCAGCTGCGCAGGTGATAACGCTTATTCTCAGCCTGCGCGCGCTGCTGCGAGCTGTCGATTGAGCTGATCGGGCACGTCAGGCTATCGCCCAAACCCAGTTGGGGACCAGTCCCCAGACCACAACTTCACTTCGCGGAAATATGATGACGGGCGATCAGATCTCGTACCAGCGGATTTCATTGGCGTCGAGCGCAAGCTCGAAGCTGCTTCCGTCTCCACGGTAAACCGTGGTCGTCTGCGGTTCGTAGGTATTGTTGACAACGCAGTACTTACCGTTCTTCACATAGGCATGCACTTCGACATTGAAGTTGCTGGAGAACCAGTGATGGAGAGTATCCTCCGCATGCGCACTCCAGAGGATGGAGCGATACAGCAGACGGCTGTTTTCAAAGGAATACGGCAGGCCGGAGATATACACCGTGCGGCCCTTGCCGAACGTATTGACCGCCATCTGCACTTCCTTTTCCTTCTGACAGATGATCGTCGTGCCCGGAAGCGCATAGATGTTCTTCTGTCCCTCGCCGAAGTCGATCTCCTTCGTGCAGTCCGCTGTGATGAAGTGCTCGGGATGTGCCTCCCAATTGTACTTATCGTAACCAAGGGTAAAGCCGGTTTCGCGCTCCACGCCGAGCTGACCGGCCAGCTGCAGGAATCGTCCCTGATGCTGATGACCGGAGGGCTGGCCCACGCCGATAAAACCGCCGCCATGGGCGATAAAGGCACGGATAGCGGACACGATGGCCGGATTCTCCCAGTAAAGGCCGCCAGTATGCGCGGTATCCGCATCGCCGACATTGATGATGACATCCACGCCATCGAGCACGCTGCTGTCCGCGAGGATATCCTCAAAGGAGATAAACTTCACATCAAACGGCGCGCCAGAGAGCGTCTCAATAATGCCGGCGTAGGAATAGTTCTGCTTCTGATAGAGCGCGTGATGCACCATATGGCAGCCCCATGCACGCATCTTGCCCCAGCAGTTGAGCACGGCAACGGTCTTTACGCAGTACGGCGTGGTACCCTTGATGTTCTCATAGAGCTCGCGGAACTCATTGCACACGCTCTCCACGTAGTCAAGGAACTCCGGGAAATCGCACGCCAGCTTGAGGTATCCGCCGTAGCCAATGCGATCGATCGGCTTTCTCAGGATTGCGCGGCGCGCGGTCACCCAGTTCACCTTCGCCTCCTTGACCGGGTCGCCGTTCTCGTTGAACGTGTCCGGGAAGAAATACGGCAGCAGGCGGCCCTCGGTATACTTGACGCCCGGAATGTCAGAGATCAGGCGAAGCGTAGAGCCATTGCCCACGCTGCCAACAACCGCATCCAGACCGATGGACTTGAACTCCTCCATGAACGGCTCGGTGCCGATCCAGTGGTCGCCCAGGAACATCATCGCTTCCTTGCCCAGTTCATGAGTGATATCGACCATTTCCTTGGCGAGCGCGGCAACCTCACGGCGCTGGAACGCCTGGAAATCGCGGAATTCCTTGCTCGGCACGCGGTACTGATTGTTGAAGTATCCCTGATCGATGATGAATTCCGGACGGAACTTGTAGCCGACTTCCTTTTCAAACTGCTCGAGAATATACGGAGAGACGGATGCAGAGTATCCGTACCAATCGACATACTTCTCGCGCTTGAGCGCGTCAAACACCAGCGTAAACTGGTGGAAGAACGTCGTATAGCGGATCACATCCACATACGGATGCTCCGCGATGAACTTGCGCAGACGCTGCATGGTGTATGCACGGGTCTTGGGCTGGCGCACGTCGAAGGTGATCTGATGCTCCACGTCCTTCCAGTCGTTGACAACCGCGTTGTACATATGCACCGGATCCCAGATCAGATAGCACAGGAAAGACACCGTATACTCATGATAGGGCTTCGGCTCATCGATGATGACACAGCCGTCCTCATAGCGCCAGCCGTCCGGAGAAAGGACCTCGCCCGTCGTGCGGTCAATCACCTCCCACCAGCGGCGGATATCGTCACGGGTATTCGGCTGAAGCAGCTCTGTAGAGAGGTTATCCATCAGCTCAATCGACAGCGGACCTTCCTGCGCCATGTTAAAGCCCGTCATGATGTAGCACTGCTGCACCTCGTCCGGATTCGCCTTGGCCCAGGCATTATCCTTGCGGGTGGTGTAGTAGGTCGAGTAAACCTTAGCGTCCACCGCGCGCAGTTCGGCCGGGAAGTCCGTTCCGTCGCAGTCGCGGATAGCGTCCGCGCCCCAGCGGGCAAAAAGCTCAAGCGTCTGCGGCACAACGTCCACATCGGTCGGAATCGTCACGCGGCCGCGAAGCTTCTTATCTATACTCATAAAGCATTCCTCCATCAGTCAAATGAAGATCAACAGACAGTTAGATTATACCATGCACGTGCATGCGTTTCAATCACAGATTCGCATAATTCTCCGTTTCCCGTATGCACGGAAAAGTCTTGCAACGCCTGAAAAACTCTGGTATAATGAATCGGTTTTTCAGAGGTTATGAAATGTAATAAACGCGACAAACCGCAAGGAGGCATCTTCTTTATGGATCATATCGCCCGCATCGCCAGCTTCTCCATCAACCATGACATTCTGCTCCCCGGCATCTATGTCAGCCGCGTGGATGGAGACGTGACGACCTACGATCTGCGGCATCGCCGCCCGAATACGGAGGATCTGATCGACAATTCTACCCTGCACTCTCTGGAGCACATGTTCGCCACCTATATCCGCAATGGCGAGCTGCGCGATCACATCATCTATTACGGCCCGATGGGCTGCCAGACCGGCTTCTATCTGCTCATCCGTGGCAGCGACAACGAAACCGTGCTGCGTGAGGTCAAGAAAACCTGCGAGCGCATCCTCGCGCACGAAGGCGAGGTTTTTGGCAAGGCCAGCCGCGAATGCGGAAACTACCGCAATCTGAGCCTTGACGCCGCCAAGGCTGAGGCCGGGCGCTATCTGAAGGAACTCAATTCCCGCGAGCAGACCTTTGTTTACGCTGAGTAAGCAGCCGTTCCCTATTCCATGAATTGTCAGAAAGGCATTAAGAAATGATCGGTATCATTGCAGCAATGAACGTGGAGATGGATTCCCTGCGTTCTCATATGGAAAACACAGAGACTGAGGTCGTCAGCGGCATCCGCTTTGTCCGCGGTACGCTTGAGGGCAAGGAAGTCGTTACCGCTGTCTGCGGCATCGGCAAGGTCTTTGCTGCGCTCTGCGCACAGACGATGATCCTGCGTTATCAACCGGAATCCATCATCAACACCGGTGTTGCCGGCACGCTCTGCGACGAGTTGTCCATCGGTTCCATCGCCGTCTCTTCCTCTGTCGTGCAGCACGACATGGATACCTCTCCCCTTGGCGATCCGGTCGGCCTGATTTCCGGCATCAACAAAGTTGAACTTCCGGCGAACAGCGCGCTTGCGCAGAATCTCTCCGCCTGTGCGAATACCATGGGCATCAAGACCGCGTCAGGCGTAATTGCCTCCGGCGATCAGTTTGTCGCCAGCGCTGAACGTAAGGCGTTCATCACCGAAACGTTCCACGCGATCGCCTGCGAAATGGAGGGCGCGGCGATCGGTCAGGTTTGCTACGTCAACCATGTACCGTTCTGCATCCTGCGTGCAATTTCCGACAGCGCAGACGGCTCTTCCCATATGGACTATCCGACATTCGTCAAAATGGCGGCGGAGCAGTCCGTCAATCTTCTGCGGCGTTATCTTCGCACCTGCTGATCTCATTTCCCGCATACACAGCAGCGTCCTGTCCGGGTTCATTCCGGCAGGACGCTGTTTCTTATTTACCTTCTTTTTATCATCCGCACGCCGCGTTTGGCCACGTACTCAAGATCCAGATAATATTCAAGGCCGCCAAATTCGTTCGTCTCAAAGTAATATCTGGCGCTAGGGATATCCCAGAGCGTATTCGCCGCAGCAAAGCCGCCCTGTTCATCGATATAATACAGCCTCGCCCCTTCGATGCGTTCATAGGTCGCGCTCGGCGCAGAATCGAGGATCTTCACCTTCGTTCCGTCCTCGCTCAGCCCTGCCGCAAGCGCAATATGCCCGCTGGCAACCGAGAAGCTGAACACTGCGCCCTCATGAAACTGCTGCACAATCTCATCCTTATTTTTCATCCTGTCCCGGCCGGCGGTAAAGCCAAAGTCCCGCGCGGCAGCGGCAAGCAGATTCTCCGTTACCGTTCCGCTCTCCGTCAGGTACATCGGATACGTCTTAGCAAGCAGCTGTGCACCGGTTCCCTCGCTGTCAAAGCCCAGAATGCGCAGCGCAGCCGAAAGCGTAAAGATCGCACAGCCGGACTGGTCAAGATTGCTTCTGCCGTATTTTTTATCGAGCCACCAACCATCCTTCTGGCTGTAGAGAATCACACCATCATCGCTTTGCATATCCGACAGAACCGTGAAACGCTTCTCGCAGCGAATCTGATTCCCCTGCGCATTCTGCACCGCTGCCACAAGGCGGTATTCTCCGCTTTCCTTCGCGCGGTAGCTAACCGTATCATATGCCGCCGGCAGCTCCCTGAGGATAGCTTTGCCGTCATGGTATAGCGTATAGGTGCACTGTGCGCCTTCATCGTGCTGCAACGTAATCTCAAGCGCAGCGCCAAGCGCAAGCTCCTCGCTGCTGATGATCATATGCGCATAGAAGGGCTGCATTCCCTGCGCAGGCGCTTCTTTAAAATCTGAAACATCCTGAAGGCGCACATAGCCCTGTGCCTCCCCGGCATACGGATTGGCCGCGGAGACCTTCAGCCACTCGTCGCCCACCTCAAGAATCGTCATCGGCTGCGCGGCGTGGACGGACAGCACGCTCTGAGACTGATCATCCTTTTCTCCCCGCATCAGCAGCTGATCGCCATTGGGATAAATCACCGTCCCAACCAGCTGCGAATCCAGACGGAGATACTCCGTTTTGACATAGCCGGATTTGCCCTGATAGGTAAGTTTTGTCCATACTCGCCCGGCCTCCTCGACCTGCACCCTTGCACCGTCAGGAACCTTCACGAGAACCGCGGACTTTGCATCCGCCTTTTTCCGCAGATTCAGCGTGCCTTTACCCGTGTTGATCCATGCCGTTCCGCCCGTCTGCACCGGCGGCTCGGCCTGTATACTGTTTTCCTGCGCAGCAGCTTCGTTCTCCTTTGCAGGTTCTTCTTCGTTCAGAAGAACGAGGTATTTCGTTTTGACGTAGCCGCTTTTTCCCTTGTAGACAATGCGGCTCCATTCTCCCTCTTCGCCCTGCGCATCGACCTTCGATCCGTTGGGGATACGTTCGAGCACAATGGCCCCCTGCTCTGCGCTTCTGCGCATATTCAGCGCGCCGCTGCCCGTATTCACCCGAGCACCCTGCGCGCAGGCACTGGCCGCGCACAGGATGGACAAAGCCAGCGACACAACAAGACATGCCGTTTTTTTCATATCGGCTCTCCTTTTGTTCTTGATCCAAGCCTTTCTATTATAAACCATATCTGCCAAATAAACGAGGGGGCAAACGCATTTTCTTCCATTTCTCGCTTTCCTATCGACTTTTTTTCGAAAAGCAGGTATAATTATGTACAATTATTGTTCTGTCCACAGGAGAAAGGATCGGCAGTCATGAAAATCACAAAAGCACGCGAAGTATCTACGCTCGAACGATATCTGCTTTTCACCGCAGGCATCTTCATCACCGTGCTGGGTACCTATTTCTTTAAATTTCCCAACAACTTCTCCACCGGCGGTGTCAGTGGTCTTTCTTTGATTCTCGGTCGGCTGATTCCCTCAGAGATTTTCACGCCCAGCGTGCTGATGCTCATCATCAACACCGCGCTGCTGGGCGTCGGGTTTGTCTTTATCGGCAAGGAGTTCGCATTCAGTACGGTCTATTGTTCGATGCTTCTCTCCGTACTGATGACCGTATTTGAAAAGCTCTGCCCGCTCTCCGCTCCGCTGACCACGCAGCCCTTCCTTGAACTTTGCTTTGCCGTTCTGCTTCCGGCGTTCGGTTCGGCGATTCTGTTCCACCTGGGCGGCTCCAGCGGCGGCACGGACATCATTGCCATGATCCTTCGCAAATACACGAGCATGAACATCGGCACCGCGCTGATGGCTGCCGACTCGCTGATCACTGTCGCCGCTCTGTTTTTCTTCGGCGTGGAATCCGGCCTTTACTCCATCCTCGGCCTGCTGATGAAATCGACGCTGGTGGACTATGTGGGCGACAGCTTCCGCACGAAGAAATGCTTCCAGATCATCACCGACCATCCAAAGCCGATTGTCGAATTCATCGTCAATAATCTGCATCGCAGCGCAACGCTTGAAGATGTTCACGGCGCATACACCAATAGCCGCAGAACGATGATCGTCACCGTCATGAATCGTTCTGAAGCCATCGCCCTGCGCAAGCACGTTCATTTTGTCGATCCGCATGCATTCATGATCATCACTGCCTCCACCGAAATCGTCGGCAAAGGCTTTCTCAAAAACTGAGTCATCAAAAAAGCGGCCAATGGCCGCTTTTTTTGATGACCGACACCCATATCGGCCGGATAGACGTTTACTTGGCAAATCCGACAATGCCGAATGCACCCGGACCACTGTGCGCTGCGATGACGCAGCCGGTCTGCACCCAGCTGTACTGCGCAAAGCCCTTATCCTTCACGATTTGCTCCGCGTCGCGCATGATCTTCTCATCAAGTCCTGCTCCATAGATCAGATATACCGGCTTTTCCGCATCAAGGTTCTCCGTATATTCACTGACGAGCTTTGAAACCACCTTCGCCATGTTTCCACGATACTTCTTGGTGGACATCAGCTTCCCGTCAAGGATCTCAATGAGCGGATGCAGGCTCAGCAGCTTCGCCCCCAAATAGGCTGCATTGCTCACGCGGCCGCCCGCGCGCAGGTAATCCAGATCGCCCGGGAAAAAGCCCATGCGCACCGTGGCTGCAATTCCTTCTGCCTTGGCTGCGGCCTGCTCGGCTGTCGCATCCGGGTTGGCTTTCAGGTATTCCGCTACGGCGATGACCACAGCGCCCTGCGCCGCAGAAACCTGCTTCGTATCCACAAAATGGATATTCTCTCTTTCCTCGCTGGCGATGACAGCGCTCTGCATCGAACAGGTGGTGCATGCAGAATACGCCAGATGCAGAATGGGCCGACCCGGATATTCCTTCTGCAGGCGATCAAATACGATCTCAAAATCATGGGGCGTGCAGCCGCTGGTGCGCGGCAGATCCCGGGTTTTGGCGTAGTGTTCAAACATCTCCGTCACAGGAAAGGAGCCATCGTCCCGCGTCTGTCCACCGTAGGCGACGTGCATCGGCACAATGGTAACGCCATACTGCTTTGCAATTTCAGGAGTAATATCGGAACCGGATTCTGCCACAAGAAGGATCGGATTGGTCGGATTCATGGAAATACACACCTTTTCTTCTTCATTCATATCCTTCAGTATATCCCCTTTTCTTTTCCGAATTGATGGAGAAATGTTGCAAAAATATGAATGCTCCCAAAAAATCAGTTCCTTCCAGAAAACTTCTCCCTCATTCAAGGCGCAAACAAAAAACGAGATTACTCCCGTTTTTCGTCCGTTTTTCTCTTTTCATCCGCTATGCGCTTGAGACGCACCGTAAACTCCGCACCTTCGCCGGGCGTGCTGCGCACGGAGATGCTTCCGCCGGAAATCTCCAGCACGCGGCGCGCCAGGGCAAGCCCCAGGCCGTTGCCTTCTCCGGAATGCGATGTGTCCCCCTGATAGAATTTATCAAAGATGTGGTTCATGGTCTCTTCACTCATGCCGCAGCCGGTATCCGAGACGGTCACAACCACCTCGTCCCCTTCTTTTTCCTGCCGCAGAACGATTCTGCCGCCGGCTTCGGTAAACTTGATGGCGTTGGCAATCAGGTTGTTGAACACGATCTCCATCATGCTTTCGTCCGCCTGAATCATCACGCGCTCTTCAAGCTGCGCATCAAAGTCGATCTGCTTTTTCTCCCATTGCTCTTCATGCGCAAGCGCACAATCGCTGAGCTGGCGTGTGAGATCGTAGGGCGCAGTGCTGGGCGCCATCGTCTGATTCTCAAGCTTGTTCAGCTTCAGAATATTGGAAATCAAGGCGCTCAGGTTTTCGCTCGCGGATGCAATCGTCAGCGCATATTCCCTGCGCTGCTCCGGGGACAGATCCTCTCTCTGCAGCGCAGAAGCATAGCTGCGGATAACCGCCAGCGGCGTTTTGATCTCATGGGAAACGTTGGCAATAAAATCGTCTTTCATGGTTTCAATGGAGGACAGCTCGCGCACCATTCGGTTAAAGTCCTCAAACATCAGGTCCATATAGTCGAATTTACTGCGTTTATGCACAGGCTGAACCGATACGGTAAAATCCCCCTGCGCAACAGCGCGCATCGCGCGGCTGAGGCGACGCATGGGTTTATCGAATTTGGCGCAGCTGACCTGATGAAGCACGACTGCGGCGATGACCGCCATTCCGGCCCAATAGGTGCCCACGCCCATGCCCGCAAGAATGGAGAATACCTCCATCTTGAGATAGACTTCCATAATGAATACATTCGCTGCGCTCAGCAGGCAGAGCACCAGCAGAATCAGCAAAAACATGCGCCACGAAAACGGACGTCTGCGAACGCGGGGATCCTCCTCGCCAAAGTGGAGAATCTCTCCGTTTTTGATCTGAATCTCCGGCAGCTGAATTTCAAGCTTTTTCATACGCTGGGCACCGCCTTATAGCCAAGCCCGTGAACGGTCACAATTTTGAAGTCCTCGCTGGATGAGAACTTTTCCCGAATGCGCGTGATGTATACGTCCACAGCGCGCAGGCTCGCGCTCGTTTCCCCACTCCAGAACTCATCCATCAGCTGAGCACGGGAAAAAGTACGCCGCGGATAGGACAGCAGCTTATAGAGGATATTGAATTCGCGTACCGTCAGCGAGATTTCCTGCTGGCCGACGTATGCGCTCATCTCCTCGGCATCCAGAACCGTTAAGCCGATCACCAGGCGTTTTTCCGCCTCGATGCGCGCACGGCGCAGCAGCGCCTCAATGCGAAGCAGCAATTCATCCACATCAATCGGCTTGACCATATAATCGTCAATGCCTGCACGGAAGCCGCGCTGCTTGGCCGCCAGATCATCCCGTGCGGTCATCAGCAGAATCGGAATCTTTTTGTCAACGCTGCGGACATGCGAAACCAGCTCAAAGCCGTCCATACCAGGCATCATGATGTCCGAAACGATCACATCGATTCCGCCGGCGTAAAGCAGATCAAATGCCTCCCTTGCATTCAGGCATCCATGCGCGGCATAACCCGCCGCGCTCAGGGAGCTGCATACGATCTGATTGAGCTTCACATCATCTTCGACAACGAGCACATGTACCATGCGGTTACCTCCTACAGGCATATATCAAGAATACCCCATCGCATTTTTAATCAGTGTAGCAGAGAAATGTTAAGGAAGTGTTTCAGGGTTGACTTTTTCCAAAACCCGACTATACTGAAATCATCTTTACGTATCAGGAGGACTGCAATGACGCAGAATACCGCGCTCCTGCCGCGCATTCGCGCGGCATTTGGTTCGCTGCTTCGCTCGCTGACCTGCCCGCAGCAGGTTCGTACCAATCAGGATACCGGCCTCATCAAGCTGATCGCCTGTCTGTGCATGGCCGTTGACCACGCAGGCAAGATGCTCTTTCCCGATATTCCTGAAATGCGGCTGATCGGAAGGCTTGCTTTTCCACTGTTCGCCTATGGCATCGCCGTCGGTGCGGTGTATACCAAAGATCCTATGCGCTATCTGACGCGCATCGTGCTGCTGGCTCTGGTCTCTCAGCCGCTGTATGCACTGGGCCTAGCGCATGAAACCAGCGCAATGTACGCCGTTTCTTTCCTTAAAAGCCCTGTCAGCGCTGCGTGGACGTTTTATGTCGGCAGCTGGCACAAGCCCAGCATTCTTCTCTCCCTCGCGCTCGGTCTGTGTATCCTAATCTGCCTGCGGAATAAGCGATGGATTCTGGCCTTTGGCCTGTATATCCTTTGCGAACGCTTTTCGTCCAGTCTGGATTACGGCGTAGCAGGAATCCGCTTGATGCTCCTGTTCTATGTGCTGTGCGAGCATCCCCTCGCTGCGCTGGCTGCTGTATCCTCGTACATGATCGCCTGGTCTGCCGGCAGCGGGTACACGTTCTTCGGTCATCCCTTTGGCATGCGCATCTATGCGCTGCCGGCTGCAGTGTTCGCCTGCCTTCCCCTGAAACGCCGCATGCGCCTGCCCAAGTGGTTCATCTATGGATTCTATCCGGCGCATCTGGTCGTGCTTGCCATTCTTTCCCGTGTCCTGTAACGTGCATAAACATCCCACGGTCTCCGCATGATAACGGCATCACGTTTCATGCAGGAGGCCGTTATGCTTGCCCTCGTCCCTACCTCTTTGTACGGCCGCCTGGGCGCTGTGCTCAGCGCGCTGATCGTCATCTTTTCGCTGATTGGCCTGACCATTCACAAGGATTTTTACGCCGGAAAAAAACGAAAGGGCTTTTTTTGCTTCTATACCAATCTAAGCAACCTGCTTGTACTGGTTTATTTCTCGCTCGTCGCGCCGAGGCTCTTCTCTCTTTCCTCGCTTCACGCGCTCATTCCCCGCATGGACTTTGCCGTGATGATGAGCATCATGCTCACCTTTTGCGTCTTCCATGGGATGATCTACCCCAGCGTGCGCATTGCAGCTGAGCATGCCCCGCATACCCGGGAATACCGCATCGTCGTATGTGACAATTTCATTATTCATTATCTCGTTCCATGGCTGGTTTTTCTCTACTGGCTGCTGTGCAGTCCCGGAAAGGCAGCGCTCCGGGCGGCGGACGCGCTCTGCTGGACTGCTGGTCCTGCCGTCTATCTGCTCGTCATCCTTCTGCGCGCGCGCAAAGGCGCCATGATTGAGGAGACCCGCAGTCCATACCCGTATCCGTTTCTTGACGCAGAGCATTTCGGCGCTGCGTTTGTCGCCCGCAGCTGCGCGCTGATCTATGGCGTATTCGTCCTCGCTGGTTTTACCCTGATCGCCTTGATCCATTTGCTTGTATTCTGGTTCGGCGACGGTCATATGCTGATGCTGATCTGACCATTTTTCAAAATCTCGCACAAAATAACAAAAAAGCGAAAAAAGTGATTGACAAAGCCACTCCGATTCGATATAATACACTTCGTCGGAACGCTCCGACACGAACATTGGGGAATTGTGTAACGGCAGCACCTACGACTCTGACTCGTATTGTCTAGGTTCGAATCCTAGTTCCCCAGCCATATGCCTCCATGGTCAAGCGGTTAAGACGTTGCCCTCTCAAGGCAAAATCAGGGGTTCGATTCCCCTTGGAGGTGCCAAACCCACAGCAAATGCTGTGGGTTTTTTTTATATAAATCTATCTGATAAACATCAGCCTCGTCCGAAAAACGCATGATTTACGGGGCTTTATCGGTAGGCGGCGATATCGCCGTGTTCGTCTCCTATGGCTTCAACAAGAGCTTCAGCAAGTACCCGGAGAAGTGGGGCACCGGTATCCCGCAGGGCATCGCTTCCACCGAGTCTGCCAACAACGGCTGCTCCGGCGGCGCGATGATCCCGCTGCTGTCTCTTGGCGTTCCGGGCGACGCGGTTACCGCCATCATCCTCGGTGCGTTTATCATGAAGGGTATCCAGCCCGGTCCGACGATGTACCTCAACCAATTGGACACCGTTTACTGCGTCTTTGCCGCGCTGATGCTGGCGAACCTCGCCATGCTGATCGTCGGCTGCGCTGGCGTACGCTTCTTTGCCAAGATTGTTTCCGTTGAAAAAACGCTCCTGTATCCCATCATTCTCGTCATCTCTCTGCTCGGCGCGTTCTCCATCAACAAAAACGTCTTCGACGTGGTCGTGTGCGTGGTGTTCGGCATCGTCGGCTGGCTGATGAACAAATACGAATTCCCGCTCAGCCCGATCCTGCTGGCCCTGATCCTTGGACCGATGTGCGAGCAGAACTTCGTGCGCTTCATGGACCTCAACGGCGGCAACTTCATGGCCATCACCGGCCATCCGATCGCCATTGGTTTCCTCGTTATCGCAGTCGGTACGGTCCTCTTCTCCATCTACAACCAGCAGAAGATCAATAAGCGTGATGCTGCTGCTAAAGCTGCTGCCAAAGCCAATTCTGCCGCCAAATAATCGATCATTCTGCTTTCTCGGACACTTCCTTGTGAAGTGTCCTTTTTTGATATATGCCCGTGAAGATTTCTGTTCGTCTTTTTCAATTTCTTTGCATATATATTTATATTTCATAATACAGAAGATTCAAATTCATTAACTTTCCGTTATACCCTTCTTGAATTTCACGCAAGAAATACTGTATATGCCTATATTTTTAATTATATTCCATATCCAATTCCTCACATCACCTCTTGTTAAATTTCATTGACATGATAATCCTCCTATGTTATACTTTGCATAACACGTCGGTTGTGTGTGTAGGCGATTTACGCACAACGCACAAATCTCCGACAACCATATTTTGAGGAGGAATACCCCTATGAAGAAGCTTCTTGCTCTCGTCGTCGCGCTCGTTCTGGTTATGAGCCTGGCGACCGTCGCGTCCGCGGCCGAGTATCCGACCAAGGGCATCTCCGTCATCTGCCCCTGGGGCGCTGGCGGCGGCACTGACGCCTGCCTGCGTGCGTTCTGCCTGGCTCTTGAAAAGCAGCTGGGTCAGACCCTGACCGTTGACAACCTCACCGGCGCCGGCGGCGTTATCGGCCACGAGGCCATCGCTGATGCTGATCCGGACGGCTACACTCTGGGCATGGTGACCTTCGAGCTCTCCGCCTACCTGGCTCAGGAGATGTCCGATTACACCTATGAAAACTACATCCCGCTGTGCCGCGTCAACACCGACGCCGCTGCCATCACCGTCAACAGCGAGTGGGCTGCTGCCAATGGCATCACCGACGTTGCCACCTTCGTTGAGTATGCGAAGGCTCATCCGGGCGAGGTCATGATGGGCGGTTCCTCTTCCGGTTCTGTCTGGCACATCGCCGGCGGCTACCTGATGAACGCGACCGGCATCGACCTGAAGATGATCACCTACGCCAACGGCGCTGCTGACGCTGTTAAGGCCGCTGCCCAGGGCGAAATCCAGGGCGTGACCGTCTCCCTCGCTGAGGCCAAGGCTTTCATCGGCAACGGCCTGACCGTTCTGGGCGTTATGGACACCGCTCGCAACACTGCGTTCCCGGATGTCCCGACCTGCCAGGAGCAGGGCTTTGACGTCGTCTACGCTACCCAGCGTGGTCTGGCTCTGCCGCTGGGCGTCGACGCCGAGATCGTTGCCAAGCTCGAGGCTGCCTGTGCCGCCGCGATCGAGGATGCTGATTTCGTCACCTTCATGAACAACAATGGCCAGGCCATCTCCTGGCAGACCGCTGAGGAGTACAAGGCGTACCTCGCGCAGTCTGCTCTGGATGTTCCGGAAGCCATGAAGGCTGTCGACCTGCTGTAATTCGATACATAAGATGGGCAGGCATTTGCCTGCCCATCTTTTTTCTTCATTCGCAAATCATACTGATTTGATTTACGCAAGGATGTGATTCACATGAAAAAGACTCAGACTAAGGCTTTTGCGAATCTTGTCGCCGCAATCATTCTTCTGGTTTTTGAAATCTGGGCTTATGTTCAGACCCTCGGCTTCAAGATCGTTAAGAAGGCTGCCGTTCAGCCGGCCACCTTCCCGCAGATCATGTGCATCGGCATGATGGTCTTTACCGTCATCCTGATTATCCAGTCTCTTCTCAAGCTGAAGAACATGAAGGAAGATGATCCTCTGGCAGAACCGGCTGCGAGCATCAACATCTTCAAGAACAAGGGCGTTCAGGCTGCCGCATTCGTTATCGTGCTGTGCATCGCCTATGCTGCCCTTTTTGAGGTGCTGGGCTATGTGCTCGTTTCTGCTGTCGTCGCCGCAATCATCATGATCCTCATCGGCAAGCGCGACGCGAAGCAGATCGCGCTCGTTTCCGTGCTCGTTCCGCTGGCCATGTGGCTGGTGTTCTACAAGCTCCTCACCGTCAATATCCCGATGGGCGTGCTGCAGCCGCTGCGCAACCTCATCGACATGATTTAAGAAAGGAGGCGCTTGTATGAATTGGGGTTTGCTTTTTGAAAGCTACGGCGCTGTATTCTTTAATCCGCAGGTGCTTCTGATGACGCTGATTGGTGCAACCGGCGGCGTTCTCCTCGGCGCAATTCCGGGCATGACCGCGACCATGGGCGTCGCGCTCCTCATTCCCTTCTCCTTCGGTATGGATCTGATTCCGTCCATCGGCCTGCTGCTGGGCATCTACTGCGGCGGCATGTACGGCGGCTCCATCTCTGCCATCCTCATCCACGCTCCGGGTACTCCGGCTGCTGCCGCCACGCTGCTGGACGGCTATCCGATGTGCCAGAAGGGCCAGGCTGGTCGTGCGCTGTCCATTGCGATGTTCTCCTCCTTCTGCGGCGGCGTCATCGGTGCGCTGATCATGACCTTCCTCTCCCCGCTCGTCGCGGACGTTGCGATGGAGTTCACCTCCGCCGAGATGCTGATGCTGGCCGTCTTTGGCCTCTCTGTCATCGTCGCCATCTCCGGCCAGTCCATTTCCAAGGGCCTCATCTCCGCCTTCTTCGGCATGCTGCTGTGCACCATCGGCATGGACCCGACCTACAGCGCTAAGCGCTACACCTTCGGTGTGAAGCCGCTGTATTCCGGTCTGGCGTTCATCCCGGTTCTGATCGGTCTGTTCGCGGTTGCCGAAATCATCGCCGGCGTTGAGCGCATCATCAACGGCGAGGAGAAGCAGGAAACCTCCAACGAAAAGATTAAGGAAGTTCTGCCGGATCTCAAGACGATCATGCAGATCTGGCCGCAGATCATCTCCGGCGGTATCATCGGCACTTTCATCGGCGCCATCCCGGGTGCCGGCGGCGACATCGCCGTGTTCGTCTCCTACGGCTTCAACAAGAGCTTCAGCAAGTACCCGGAGAAGTGGGGCACCGGTATCCCGCAGGGTGTCGCTTCCACCGAATCTGCCAACAACGGCTGCTCCGGCGGCGCGATGATCCCGCTGCTGTCCTTGGGCGTTCCGGGCGATGCGGTTACCGCCATCATCCTCGGTGCGTTCATCATGAAGGGCATCCAGCCCGGTCCGACGATGTACTTCGACAAGCTGGACACCGTCTACTGCGTCTTTGCCGCTCTGATGCTGGCGAACCTCGCCATGCTGATCGTCGGCTGCGCTGGCGTCCGCTTCTTTGCGAAGATCGTCTCGGTTGAGAAGAAGATCCTCTATCCGATCATCCTCGTCATCTCCCTGCTCGGTGCGTTCTCCATCAACAAGAACGTCTTCGACGTGGGCGTGTGCGTGGTCTTCGGTATCATCGGCTGGCTGATGAACAAGTATGAGTTCCCGCTCAGCCCGATCCTGCTGGCCCTGATCCTTGGACCGATGTGCGAGCAGAACTTCGTGCGCTTCATGGACCTCAACGGCGGCAACTTCATGGCCATCACCGGCCATCCGATCGCCATCGGTTTCTTCGTTATCGCCGTGGGCACGGTTCTCTTCTCCATCTACAACCAGCAGAAGATCAACAAGCGTGAAGCTGCTGCCAAGGCTGCTGCGAAGGCCGCTGAAGGCAAGTAATCTTTCTGTAAAGCAAAAAGAAGATGTTCCAAATGGGACATCTTCTTTTTTCGTCCTGCGGTTGGCAGAGTGTTCTCTTATACACCGTGGCAATTCAAGAATACATCGACAAGAATCACACGTTTTCGGGCAAAAGAAAAGGGCCGGATATCCGACCCTCTTGCTTTGCTTGGAATTACTTCGCGAGCAGGATCTCGTCGACCCACTTCTGATACAGACCCTCGGCGTTGATCTGATCGATCAGCTCCTGAATCTTCGCGGTCAGCGCTTCCTCGCCCTTGACGCTGGCGATGTAGTTTCCGCCCTCGAAATCAAAGGCAAACTCCGCGATCTCCAGATCGTCATTCTCAGCCAGAATGCTGTCATACACGGTCTTCGGAACCGCCAGCGCGTCCACGCGGCCATTCTTGACCATGTTCACGCCGTCCGGAATCTTGGTGATCAGCTCCAGCGTCGCGCCGGTGAGCTGCTCTTCAACCATGATCTGCTGGTTGGTGCCGTTCTGCGCGGCAACGGTCTTGCCGTTGAACGCCTCAGCAGAGTTATAGCCCGCGCCAGCGCCCTTCTTGACCAGCAGGCCCTGATCGCCCTCGTTCCAGTAGATACCGGTGAGGTCCATCGCGTTGGTGCGCTCCTCGTCATAGGTCAGGCCCGCAACAACCATGTCGACATCGCCCATGGCAACAGCAGCGAGGCAGGCGTCAAACGCCATCTCCTGCAGCTCAAGCTCAACACCCAGCTGCTCAGCCATCCACTTCGCCATCAGCACGTCAGTACCGGTGACATTGCCCTCGTCGTCGATGTACTCATACGGCGGCCAGTCCGGGCTGGTCGCAACGACGAGCTTGCCGGCAGCCTGAATATCCGCCAGACGATCCGCCATCGCAAGAGAGCAGGTCATGATCATCGCAATCGCGAGCATCAGCGCAAAAAGCTTCTTCATAAGGAATTACCCCCTATTCAATTATTCATCCTCCGGATATTGCATCCAGAAAAACGATAGCGCTATTGTACAACGCCTTTTTGCATATGTCAAGGGCGTATACTGCATAAAGTCCGTGAATATTCGTTTATGCAGCATTTAATTTGCTTTTTTCAGCAAAAACTTGACGATAGGATGTTGTTTCTTTTCCTTGTCTGTGATAGAATATTGGCGCTATATGCCCTGACGCATATGTGCATGAACAACCGAAAGGTGTGAATAATTATGCCAGAACTGAGCCGTCGTGTTCAGACATTTACCGATTCCGTTATCCGTCGTATGACCCGCATCAGCGATGAAGTCGGTGCGATCAATCTTTCTCAGGGGTTCCCGGATTTCCCCCCGCCCAAGGCGATCACAGACCGCCTGCGCGAAGTGGCTGACGAAGGCCCGCATCAGTACCCCATCACCTTTGGCGCGGAGAACTTCCGTCAGGCGCTCGCCCTCAAGCAGGGCAAGGCTTACGGCCGTGAGATCGACCCGGAGACGGAGATTCTTATAACCTGCGGCGGCACCGAGGCGATGATGAGCGCCATGATGACCGTCTGCAATCCTGGCGACAAGGTCATTGTCTTTTCCCCGTTCTATGAGAATTACAGCGCGGATGCAATCCTCTCCGGTGCGGATCCGATCTTTGTCCCGCTCATTCCGCCGACGTTTGACTTCGACCGCAATGCGCTTGAGGACGCGTTTAAGCAGCATCCCAAGGCGATCATCGTCTGCAATCCGTCCAATCCCTGCGGCAAAGTCTTCACCAAGGAGGAACTGCTCTACATCGGCGGTCTCTGCAAGCAGTACGACGCATATATGATCACGGACGAAGTGTATGAACACATCGTCTTTGCACCATATCAGCATGTTTATGCCGGTTCTCTGCCGGAGATTGCCGATCACGTGATCTGCTGTTCCTCTCTCTCTAAGACCTACTCCATCACCGGCTGGCGTCTTGGCTATCTGATTGGCCCTGCTTATGTGATCGAGAACGCGAAAAAGGTTCATGACTTCCTGACCGTTGGTGCCGCTGCCCCGCTGCAGGAGGCCGCCGTCGTCGGCCTTGAATTCCCGCAGAGCTACTATGAGGAAGTCACGGAGCTTTACACGAAGAAACGCCAGATATTCCTGGATGGACTGGATCAAATCGGCCTCAAGCACACGGTGCCGCAGGGCAGCTATTTCGTGATGGTGGACATCAGCGACTTCCAGAAGGAAGGCATGCGCTTTCACGGCAAGAGCGACATGGAATTCTGTGAATGGATGATCCGCAATGTCGGCGTCGCCGCCGTACCGGGTTCCAGCTTCTTCCGTGAGGACGTCAACCATCTGATCCGCCTGCACTTCGCCCGCAGCGAAGAAACCCTCTATGAAGCGCTTGATCGCCTCGCTAAAATACCGGAGCTGCTGAAATAATGTATACATCCGAACTCATTACGCTGCCGCGTTTCTGCTTTGGCCGCGGTATCTATGCCCGCTTTCCGGAATACTGCTGCAAGCTGGGCGCACGCTTCGTTGTGGTTGGCGGTGTCACAGCCATGGAAAAGGGACTTCCTTCCCTTCGCACCGCTTTGGAAGGAAGCGAACTGACCATGCTGGCCGCCCTACCCTTCGGCGGAGCCTGCACGCAGGCGGCGATGGATCGCCTTAGCACAGAAATCGCAGCGATGCATCCGGATTTCATCGTTGGTATGGGCGGCGGAAAGGCCATTGACACGGCCAAAGGCGTGGCCAACCAACTCGGAATTCCGCTGGTCAGCCTGCCGACACTGGTATCCAACTGCGCGCCCATCACGGCGCTGTCCGTCGTCTATCGCGAGGATGGTCCGTTTGATCGCTTTCTCTTCTTTGATGCGCCGCCTGCGCTGACGATGGTCGATCTGAATCTCGCAGCCAATGCACCGGCGAAGTACTTCCGGGCCGGCATGGGCGACACGCTGGCTAAACATCTGGAAAGTACTTTCTCTGCAAGAAACGATGTATTGGGCGGCAGCATGGATCACATGTCTGCCATCGGCCTTGCGCTCTCCTCAACCTGTTATGGTCCCATTCTGCAGTATGGCAGACAAGCGCTTGACGAAGTTCTGCGCCACGAGTCCGGCCCTGCGATGGAGATCTGCGCGCGCAGCATCATTGTTTCCGCCGGGCTGGTTTCGCTGATGGCCAACGACGACTATAATTGTGCGCTGGCGCATGCGACATGCTATGGCCTGCAGCTCTTTGAGCATGTGGAAGCCAATTGCCTGCACGGCGATCTGGTCGCCTATGGCGCGCTTGTTCAGCTGATGCTCGATGGCCAGGAGGCAAAGGCCAAGGAGCTGCAGCGCTTCCTGCGGACGCTTGGAACGCCGGTAACCCTGCGTGATATGGACGTTCCGCTTGAGCGCACCAAACTTGATGCTGCGCTCATTGAGGCCGCGACAGGCCCTGACATGGCCCATATCCCCTATCCCATCACGCCAGATATGGTTTTTGATGCCATGACGCGCGTAGAATCCCTGTAACCCTTTCATTCCCGTCATCCCATAAAGGAGGAAACACCTTGCTCGCCAATATCGAAAGGCTGCTTGTCAAGTACGGCATGAACTTCGTCAATGGTCTGGGCACGACGCTCCTGCTGGCGCTCGTCTCCGTGGCCGTCGGCTGCCTGATCGGCGCTTTTGTCGCGATCATGCGTCTGTCCAAGTCGAAGATTCTCAACGGCATCGCTGCCGTCTATACCGAAGTCATCCGCGATACCCCGCTGCTGCTGCAGCTGTATTTCTTCTACTTCCTGCTGCCGGACATGATGCCGGCGCTCAAACTCTCCAAGTTTACCTGCATTGCCGTCGCGCTGATCATCAACTCCGGCGCATATATGTCCGAGATCTTCCGTTCCGGCATTCAGTCCATCGACCGCGGCCAGACGGAAGCAGCCCGCTCTCTGGGCCTTTCCTCCAGCCAGACCATGATGCGCATCATCCTGCCGCAGGCGTTTAAAAACGTTCTTCCGGCAATGTGCAACGAGTTTGTCGCCATCACCAAGGAGACCTCTCTGGCCTCTACCTTCTATGTCGGCGACCTGATGACCCAGTATCAGACGATCTCCGGCAAAACCTATCTGGTGCTTGAGCCGCTGATCATCATCGGCATCATCTATTTCGTGCTGACATTCACGATGAGCAAGCTGGTCGCGGTTCTGGAAAAGAAGCTCAAGGAGGGAGACTGATCATGAGACAGGACTTTGATTACAGGAATGCCCCTGAACTGATCCGCGTCGAGAACCTGCATAAGGATTTCGGCTCGCTCAAGGTTCTCTCCGGCATCACCGAAACCATCCACAAAGGCGAGGTCGTTTCCCTGATCGGCGCATCTGGTTCCGGCAAGTCGACCTTCCTGCGCTGCCTCAATCGTCTTGAAGAGCCGACCAGCGGTCACATCTGGTTTGACGGCGTGGATATCGCTGACAAAAAGCTGAACATCGACAAGCACCGCCAGAAGATGGGCATGGTCTTCCAGCATTTCAATATCTTCCCGCACATGTCCGTCATTGACAACATCACCCTCGCTCCGGTTCTGCTGGGCAAAATGAGCAGGGATGAGGCCATTGCAAAGGCGGAAGCACTGCTGGAGCGCGTCGGTCTTTCCGATAAGCGGGACAACAAGCCTTCCCGTCTTTCCGGCGGTCAGAAGCAGCGTCTGGCCATCGTGCGTGCGCTGGCGATGGAACCGGAAGTCATGCTCTTTGACGAGCCCACTTCCGCGCTTGACCCGGAAATGGTCGGTGAGGTGCTCGAGGTCATCAAGGATCTGGCCCGCAACAACATGACCTGCGTCATTGTCACCCATGAGATGGGCTTTGCACGTGAGGTTTGCAACCGCGTGCTGTTCATGGATGGCGGCGTGATCTGCGAGCAGGGCCACCCGCATGACCTGTTTGATCATCCGCAGCATCCGCGCACAAAGGACTTCCTGAGCAAGGTGCTATGATTCTTACGCATATCGTCACCGCTGAAGAGGCCGGGATGACACTGCAGCAGCTGCTGCGCGGGCCAATGGCTCTCTCCGGCCGGCAGACACGAAACGCAAAAGCGCAGGGCGCCGTCACCGTTGACGCGGCGCCCTTTTTTTCCAACCAGAAGCTGCGCGAAGGCATGGTTGTGCGCGTTATGCTGGATGGATATGACGCGCCGCAAAAATCATCCGCCGCATTCGAAGCGGCTGCTGTCGAGGTTGTCTATGAGGACGATGCGCTTCTGTGCGTGTTTAAGCCCCCGCTGCTGCAGTGCCATCCCTCTCCCTCTGCGCCGCGCGGCAGCGATACGCTGGAAAGCCGCGTACATGCTTATCTGGGTTATCCTGCACATCCCGTACACCGGCTGGACAGCGAGACGACTGGCCTCGTGCTCTTTGCCAAGCTGCCCTACGCCCAGGCACATCTGCAGCAGCAGATGCAGCGGGGAACATTTGAAAAGACCTACGAAGCATGGGTATACGGTGTCCCGGAGCCTCAGGAAGGCATGATCGATGCGCCGATTGAACGGGAGCACCCCGACAGTTTTACGCGCATCGTCACGCCGGATGGACAGCATGCTGCGAGCCGCTACAGGACGCTTGAACACCTTACGCTTACCGGAGGGCAGGTTGTCTCACGCATGCAGCTCTCACCCGTAACAGGGCGCACACATCAGCTGCGCGTGCATATGACCCATATCGGCTGCCCTCTGCTGGGCGATACCCGCTACAAGACAGACGCGTCAGATGCGCTTTCCCGCCAGCTCTCGCTCCGCTACCATCAGCTCAGCGCCGTTTCCCTTTCCTTCATCCATCCCATTGACGACGGCAGACAAACGATTACTCATCCTGCTGTCTTTGCTTTCATCCCTGATCATATGGATGCTTTCCTCTGACAATATCTCCCAGATCCGCGGGCACATGCTTTGGCATGTGTCTTTTTCTTGGTATTTCTGCATTTTCTTTATCAAGCCTTCAGCCCTTCCAGAACATGGAAGAAGTTATATGGCAATAATCTTTCTACAAGTCTCGTCATATGTACAGAAGACGATCAAGAGCGGCCGCTTGAACGCCTTCTCAAGACTTAAGGAGGAATTTCTCATGCAGAATACCAACAGGAAGGCGGCCCTTGCCGCCATGATGTGCGTGGCAATGGCGGTACCCTTCACCGCAAATGCCGAAAATGAAACCCGAGTGATCACTGCTGGCACCCTGAACCTTCGCGCAGAGGCAAACACCTCTTCCGACGTCCTTGGCAAATACGGCTGGGGTACCAAGGTTGAAGTGCTGGGCTTTGACGGCAGCTGGGCCTATGTTCAGGTTGGCGGTCAGAAGGGCTATATGTACACCCAGTATCTGGGCGCAGAGGGCTCCGCAAGCTACACGGCCTATATCACGACCAATACGCGCGGTCTGAACCTGCGCACTGCGCCAAACGGCGATATCATCGGTTCCTATCCGCGCGGCACCAGCGTGATCGTGCTCTCTTCCGAAGGCGGCTGGAGCAAGGTGCAGGTCGGCGGAAAGACCGGCTATATGATGAGCCAGTGGCTCTCTGTAAAGAAGCCGTCAACCTCCGGCGCATCCATCGGTACCGCTGTCGTCAGCAATCCGCGCGACACGCAGGTGCTCTTCCTGCGCAGCGAACCGTCCGTCTCCAGCGAGGCGCTCGGCTATTTCCGCAATGGCAAGACCGTCACCCTGCTCAAGAAGCTCGACGGCTGGTATAAGGTCAAGGTTGACGGCAAGACCGGCTACATGATGGCCAAGTTCCTGAATGTAAGCGGCGAAACCGTCTCCGGCACCGCAACCGTCTTTAATCCCAACGGCAACAGCTTCGTCAACTTCCGCAAGAGCGCAAGCCTGAATAGCAGTGTGCTGTTCACCGTGCCGGTCGGCACCCGGATCAATGTGCTGGAAAAAGGCACCGATTGGACCAAGACTGAGATCGACGGCAAGACCGGCTATATCTCCACCTGGTTCCTGAAGTTCTGATCTCCCTTCTCCGATTCCCTTTCCGATTCCCTTTTTTAACCCTTTCAGCCTCTGCATATGGTAAATGCGAAGCCGGTTTTTCCAGCTTCGCATTTCTCTTTACTCTGGTCAATCCGCGTGTTGCAAACCTGAAGCAGCGGTGCTTCCATACAGATGAAAGCCCAACGTGATTCTCCCTTTGCATAATGACCGTGCATGCCGTTCATCCTAACGGCAAAACCATTGCGGAGGTCTTTCTATGCTCAATACCGAAATCATCAGCGTCCTCGGGCGCGAGGTGCTCGACTCACGCGGAAACCCGACTGTGGAGGCCGAAGTCCGCCTTGCAGACGGCACAACCTGCACCGCCATCTCCCCAAGCGGCGCATCGACCGGCCGCTATGAAGCGCTGGAGCTGCGCGACAGCGACATGCAGCTCTATGGCGGAAAGGGCGTTCGGCGTGCATGCCGCAATGTTTCCGTCACCATCGACAAAGCGCTGCGCGGCATGGACGCCGCCGACCTGTTCGCAGTAGACAACGCCATGATCGCGCTCGACGGCACGAACAATAAATCTGTACTCGGTGCAAATGCCACGCTGGCCGTCTCCATGGCCTGCGCCAAAGCCGCGGCAAGCAGCCAGCATCTGGCGCTGTATCGCTTTCTCGGCGGTACACAGGCGATTACACTGCCCATGCCCATGATGAACATTCTCAACGGCGGCGCACACGCCGGCAATGATCTAGACGTGCAGGAATTCATGATTGTTCCCTCCGGAGCAAATACGTTCAGCGGCGCGCTGCGCATGGGTACAGAGGTATACCACGCCCTTGCCATGCTGCTGAAAAAGCGGAATCTATCCACAGCGGTTGGAGATGAAGGCGGATTTGCGCCTGGCATATCTGACGAAACCGAAGCTATCGAGCTGATTCTGGAAGCGATCGTCCGTGCTGGATACGCACCCGGCAGCGATTTTTCGCTTGCACTCGACGCCGCTGCCAGCGAATGGAAGGACAAAAAAGGCTATACCATGCCCAAGAGCCGTCGTACATTCACATCGCAAACGCTCATCGATCATTGGCGCATGCTTGCCGGCAAATACCCAATCCGCTCCATCGAGGATGCGCTCGGCGAGGAGGATTGGTCCGCTTGGCAAACAATGACAACAGCAATGACCTCCGACTGCCAGCTGGTGGGCGACGATCTGTTTGTGACCAATGAAAAGCGCCTCACAAAGGGCATTTTGCAAAACTGTGGCAACGCCATCTTGCTCAAGCCAAACCAGATCGGCACACTGAGCGAGACCATCCGTGCCGCACAGCTGGCGCAGCAGCATGGATACAGAACGATTATCTCCCACCGCAGCGGAGAAAGCGAGGATACCACCATCGCTGATCTGGCCGTTGCCATCAACGCCGGACAAATCAAAACCGGTGCACCCTGCCGCAGCGAACGCATCGCCAAATATAACCGCTTGCTGCGGATCGAGGATGCGCTGGGCAGCGCCGCCGTGTTCGGCACAACCGGCCCACTTGGAAAGAAGACGATTAGCGGATGATCTATTTCCTGCTCAGCGCAATCGGCGCCTTTTTCGGTATCGGCGCAGGGATTGGCGCTACAACTCTGCTGCGCCCGCTGCTTGATGCTATCGCTCCGCTCTCTCCCGCATCGATTTCGCTGCTGTGCGCCATGGCTGCCCTCTGCGCCGCGCTGGTCAGCGCATTCTTTGCGCTTGGTCAGCCGCTTCCGTTGCACCCCGACGAACTGCTCCTGCTCGCCATCGGCAGCGCACTGGGCGGAATTCTGGGCGATCTGGCAGACGCACGCCTGTGTATGATGATTCCCCACAGCGGCGTGACGCTTCTGAAGAACGCTCTGCTCTTCACACTCTTGGCTCTGGCAGCTATCTACTTCAAAGCGCTCTCGCCCAGAATCCGTCCGCTGGCCATCACGCGCCTTTCTTCATTCCCCGTTTCGCTGGTCATCGGTCTGATTGCCGCGTTCCTTGCCTTCGGCGCAGAGCCTGTAACCCTCGCGGCGTATTTCCTTCTGTTTGACGCAGAAAACGATGAAGCCTCCGTCGCTGCGCTGACGGTTTCTCTTTTCTCGATGACGGGAAAGCTGGTTACGGCGTTTATCCGTCTGCGCATGCGACTGCCGGATGCAGAGGTTTTGCTCTGGCTTTTGCCGGGCGCGCTGCTCGGCGCTATTGCAGCGACTTTGCTCCCCGCGCTCCATCGCCGTTTACGCAATTCCCCGGATCTGCTTCTGCGCCTGAGCCTATTCACATCACTGATCAACATGGCAGCGGCACTTACATAATCTGACAGGCTCTCTTTGAGCCTGTTTATTTCAATGCTTGTGGAATTATTCTGCACCCCGTTCCATTGTCACATTCTTTATATGTAATTCTTTATTTCGTTTTCTTTATAAAATATCTTTATATTTTCCCACCGTTTCTTATCATTTCTTAGCGTTTCGTTTTCTTGACGATCAGGAGGGAATATCCGATAATAATTCCATAAAATCTGTTTCCAACTCAACCATCATTCTCAAGGAGGAATCCCGAAATGTCCCTGATCTGTTATCTCTTCCTGCTCATCGCACCTGCTCTGGCTATCCGTACTGCCATTCAAAGCAAAAATGCCGCTTTCGGTGCAAAGAATAGCTTCAAGTGCCCGAGCGCTCTGACCTCTAAGGATGCTTGGGCGCATGCTCAGAAACTTGCAGCCTCCCGCCTTGTCTTCGGCGGCGTGCTGATGGCCGTGCTCGGTATCGCATTTATGCTCGTCATGGCGTATGCCGATACCGTATCCCTTCTGTTCTGCGCTGGAATCGCCTTTGGCATTCAGATCATCGTCCTGATGGTCGTGATGATGAGCATTGAGATGGGTCTGCAGAGTCACCTCAAGCCTTCTGCCAAGTAATCCGATTCAGCAAAACCGGAAGCTGCCGGCGGCAGGCTTCAGTCGCAGCAATGCGCTGTACATCCGCTGCCACTCAGACAGAACCGATGCTTTTCAAATGAATCTACATAACAAAGCCCCAGTTTTCCGCAGGAATACCCTCACGGAAAACTGGGGCTTTTTCTCATTCTTTTTTGAGCATAAACGTCGTCAGCGCTTCCTCCAGCGCTTCGATCGTCAGGATGCTGTTCACCTTCGTTCGCAGCTTTGCCGCGTCGCGCATTCCGCGAACGTAGCAAACCACGTGTCTGCGCATCTCCCGCACGGCGATGCTCTCTCCCTTAAGCGCTGCGAGCATATTCACGTGGCGCAAAACGACGGAAAGCTTCTCCTCCGGCGGAATCTCCCGCACAGGCCTTCCCGCCATACCATCCCGGATTTGTTCAAAGATCCACGGATTTCCCTGCGCAGCGCGACCCACCGCCACACCATCGCAGCCCGTTTCCTCCAGCATTCGCGCTGCATCCTGCCAGCACGTCACATCGCCATTGCCGACGACGGGAATTGAGACACGCTCCTTAAGCCTGCCAATCAACATCCAATTCGCGCGTCCCTCATAAAACTGGCTGCGCGTCCTGGCATGCAGAGTGATCATCGCCGCGCCTGCGTGCTCAAGCAGCGGCCCCAGTTCAAGGCAGGTCTCGCTGCCTGCGTCAAAGCCCAGCCGCATTTTGACCGTCACAGGAACATGAGACGCTGCCGCAACCTCGTGTACAATCCGCGCGGCAAGTTTGGGGCTTTTCATCAATGCGCTGCCCTCGCCGTTCCCCACAATCTTGGGCACAGGACAGCCCATGTTGATGTCCAGCATCGCATAGCGATGATCACGCGTCAATTCCTCCGCCGCCCTCGCCATGATGTCCGGCTCGCTGCCAAAGAGCTGCAGCGCAACAGCGCCTTCCTCCTGCTCGCTGACAGAGAGCAGTTCGCGCTGGGCGCGATTATCCTTGGGCGAAAGGATATATCCCTTCGCACTGACCATCTCGCTGACCGCCATCGGGCAGCCCATTTCATGGCAGAGAACGCGAAACGGCATGTCCGTAACGCCTGCCATGGGCGCAAGCATCGCGCCCTGTTTCAAAAAACGAAAATCTGTCATTCTTCAATCTGTTCAATCAGCTGCAGGTTTGAAATCATCCAGCGGCCCGCCGTTCTGGTAAGCGTCACGCGATAGCGGGAAGTCGCCCATTTCGGCGGGGACAGGCGCGCCTCGTCGCCAGCTGCAAGCGCGGCCTCCCGGCGTGAGGAGCGAATCGTTCCGTCGATCGCAGGAATGCTTTCGATGACCTCCGCGCGGGCGACATTCTCCCACGGCCACGACCAGACGGAGACCATGCGCACGCGATGATCAAACCCGCGAATCTCATAATCCCGATAAGGGGATGTGTCGCCCATTCCGACCTGAAGCACCGGATCCTGACTGATGAACTCCTGCCGGAAATACTTGCTCAAGCCATCCGCCTCTTCATCCATCAGCACCACGGATGCACGCGCACCCAGACCATCGTCTATCAGCACCCAGATGTTTGCGGTATTCATCGCCAGATAGAACGAGATAATCAGCAGGGCGCTGACAACCGTGAGCCAAAACATTCTGGAAGCAATAAAGCTCAGAAAACGCTTAAGCAGTCTCACCTGCCGCACCTCCCATTGCGTTCACTCAGAAAATCGCATCGACAAACGCGCCTGCATCAAACGCCTGCAGATCCTCAATGCCCTCGCCCACGCCAATATAGAGCACGGGGAGCTTGAGCTCGTCCATGATCGCCACAGCAATACCGCCCTTAGCCGTGCCGTCAAGCTTGGTGAGGACGATACCGGACACATCCGCAACCTCAGAGAACTCACGCGCCTGCTGCAGACCATTCTGACCGGTCGTCGCATCGATCACCAGCAGCGTGCGCACCTCAGCCCCCTCATATTCGCGGCTCACGATACGGGAAATCTTGCGTAGCTCCTCCATCAGGTTTTTCTTGTTATGCAATCTGCCCGCAGTGTCAACAATCAGCAGATCAGCTTCGCTGGCCTTTGCTTTCTGGATGCCGTCAAAGACAACTGCAGCCGGGTCTGCACCCTCGCTGTGGCGCACGATCGGCACCTGCGCACGCTCAGACCAGATCTGCAGCTGATCCGCAGCGGCTGCGCGGAACGTATCCGCAGCGGCGAGCACAACGCTGTGGCGCGCATCCTTAAAGCGCATCGCGAGCTTACCGATGGTGGTCGTCTTGCCTACGCCGTTGACGCCGACAACCATCATGATCATCGGCCACCTGAGCGGCTTGCGCGGCATATCCATGATCTCCTTGAGGATCTGCTTGAGAACGTCGCGCGCCTTTCGGGCGTCGGTGATGCCCTGCGCGCTGATGCGGCGCTTGAGCTCCTCGATGACCTTATCGCTGGTGCGCACGCCCATATCGCTCATGATCAGGATATCCACAAGATCCTCATAGAAGTCCTCATCGATCTCCTCGGTCGCCTCAATCAGCTCGTCCACGCGGCCGGCAACATTGGTACGCGTCTTGGAAAGGCCGTTCCACAGGCGGGAGAACAGTCCCTTTTTCTCTTCCTGCTCGGGCGCGCTCTGCTGCTCAGTCACAGCAGGAGACGCCGGCTCCACTTTCTCGATTCTTTCTTCCTTTTTTTCTTCCTTCTTCTTGCCAAATCCAAAGAAAGCCATTGTATTTAACCCCTTTCAATCAGGTCAATCATTCTTATGATCACTGCATCGCATCGTCGCCAACATCCTTAAGCTCGACGCTGAGCATCTTGGATACGCCCTTTTCTTCCATCGCCACGCCATACAAGCCATCACAGCGCTCCATCGTGCCCTTTCTGTGGGTGACGACGACGAACTGCGTGTCACGTGAAAATCCACGCAGGTAATCGGCAAAGGTAGAGATGTTGCCATCGTCCAGCGCCGCCTCAATCTCGTCGAGGAAACAGAACGGCGTGGGCTTAAGCCGCAGCATCGCAAAAAGGATCGCGATCGCCGTCAGCGCACGCTCGCCGCCGGAGAGCAGCGAAAGCAGCTGAAGCTTCTTGCCCGGCGGCTGCGCCACAATTTCGATGCCGCAGGAAAGCACGTCATTTTCATCGAGCAGACGCAGCTGAGCCTGTCCTCCACCAAAGAGCCTGGAGAACGTTTCTCCGAAATACACCTGCATCAGGCGGAAGTTTTCCATAAACTGGCGCTCCATCTGGCGCTGCAGGCTGTCGATGATCCCCTTGAGATCCTCCTCCGCCTTGAGCAAATCGCTGCGCTGGCTGGAGAGCTCCTCATAGCGCTCACGGCAAACCCGGTAATCCTCCACCGCTGTGACATTCACCGGACCCATCGCCCGGATTTCGCGGCGAATCTCGCCGGTTCGTCTGTCGGATGCAGCGAGATCAAACGGCTCTTTGAGGAAATCCTTTGCGCCCGCATAGGTCAGCTCGTACTCATCCCAAATGCGCTGCTGCATCTGAGAAAGCTCCGCCTGTGTGCGGGAAAGCACCATCTCCGCCTTATGGCATTTATCCTGATCCTGCGAGAGCGTCTCGCGCAGGGCGTCAATCTCCTGCGTCAGGCTGCGGATCTTCTCCTGCTGACCGCTGCGCAGGGTTTGCTTTTCGCCAAGCTCCTTTTGTGCAGAAACGAGTTTGTCAGCACATTCCTTCGCCTGCGCCGTCCCCTCCGCCATCTGCTCCGTTGCCTGCTGATGCCTCAGAATGAGCGCTTCCCTCTGCTCATGGGCATGACCGAGCTGCGCTGCAATCTCCTCAAGCTCCCGACGCATGCGCGCGCCATCAGCGGTAAGCGCAGTCAGGTCCCTCTCTTTTGCAGTGAGCGTCAGACGTACGCCCTGCGCCTGTTCGCGCAGCAGATCCAGCGCCTCTCTTCTGTCGTAAAGCACATCGGAAAGCTCGCCCGTCCGGCGGTTCATCTCGTCGCTGGTGCGTTCCTCTCCTGCCTGCGTGCTGCGCGCACCGGCAAGCTGCGCATCAATCTGCGCGAGGTTCTCCGCAATCTGTGCGCGCAGAAGATCACACCGCTGTTCCTGTCCAGCATGGTTTTCTCTCTGCTGCGTCAGCGTACGGACACGTTCGGATGCGATAGATACATCAATCTGAGCCTGATGCAGCTCCTCGAATGCTTTTGCGCGGCGCTGTTTGATGCTCTGCCTGTAAGCTTCGCCCTTTTCAAGGCGCGCTTCGTATTCCCTGATCTGCGCGTCAAGCGTCTCCAGAAGAGCCTCATGCTCTTTGATTTCACGCTCGCGGGAAAGCAGGCTTGTCATTCTGGAAGCTGAGCTTCCGCCCGTCATTGAGCCGCCGGAGTGCATGACGTCGCCCTCCAGCGTCACCAGACGGAAGGCATGTCTGCCGCGGCGCATGATCTCAATACCTGCGTCAAGATTCTCCGCTACAACGGTTCTGCCCAGCAGGTTTTCCACAATTCCACGGTATTCCGGTGCAAAACTCACCAGTTCGCTCGCCACACCGACACACCCGGGCATGGACAAAAGCTGGCGCTCCTGCTGGTTCAGCGTTCTTCCCGTGATGGTCGTCATCGGCAGGAAGGTTGCGCGGCCCAGCTTGTTGCTTCTCAGATAGGCGATCATATCGCGCGCAACGTACTCATCGCTGGTGACAACATTCTGCAGCGCACCGCCGAGCACCGCTTCCACCGCGCGCTCAAGCTCTTTGGGCACTTGCATCAGCGACGCCACAACGCCGCGAACGCCTGTATTGCCCCGCGCATGCAGCAGCACTTGCTTGACCGCCTGCTGATAGCCGGCGTAGTCGCGCTCCATCTCGCGCAGCACGCGCAGTCGGCTTGCCGCCGCCTGTTTCTGACCGCTGACGCCGGTAATCGCTTGCTGGATACGGGCGATTTTCTGCGCCGCCTCCTGCGACTCCTGTTCAATACTCCGCTCGTTTTCGGCAAGCTCACTTTCGGCTCTGCGGAACTGCTCAAGCTCTTCCTTCGCCTCAGCCAGCTGCTCGTCGAGCCTTTCAGCAATGATCGTCAGTTCTTCCCGCTGACTCTCAGCCTCTGCTCCGCGGCGCTCGAGCTCTATGCGCATGGTCGAGAGCCTTGCCTCACTGGTGCGCACGTCGCTCAGGCGGTTCATCGCCGCAATAATCGCGCTCTTATGCGCCTCCAGCTCCTCTTCTGCCACGCGCGCAGCCTCCTGCGCGGCCTCCAGTTCGGTCTCCTTGGCATGCAGTTCGCGCTGCAGGTCGGTGATTTTTGCCCGGGTGTTCAGTGCTTCGCGCTCGCTGCGCTCAATCTCCCCTGAAAGCGCCTCGCTGCGCGCACGGCGGACGTCCTCCTCCTGCCCGAGGGACAGAACGTCCTTCTCCATGCGGGTAATCTCCGCGCGGAGCATCGCCAGCTCGCCCTCACGCGCCTCTTTCTCGCGCGTGAGATCCAGCACCTGTTCATGCGCAGCGGAAACCTGCTCCTCCAGCATCTGCGCCGCCTCATTGGCTGCATCACGCGCAGCAGAGAGTTCTCCTGCACGGCGCTCTTCCTGCTCAATCGCCTCCCGAAGGCCCGTAAGCATCTGCTCCGCGTCCTCGATGCGCTCCTTCGCGCGGTCGCTGCGCAGGACAAAGGAGGAACACTCCAGCACGCGCAGCTCGTCGCGCAGGGCAAGATAATGCCTTGCCGTCTCGCTCGCTTTGGCCAGCGGCTCAAGCTGGCTTTCCAGCTCGGAAATGATGTCCTCCACGCGCGAGAGATTGTCGCGCATGTTGGCAAGACGCTTCTCGCTCTCTTCCTTGCGCGTACGGTATTTGACGATGCCGGCCGCTTCTTCAAAGATACCGCGGCGATCCTCGCTCTTTTGCGAAAGAATCTCTCCGATGCGGCCCTGACCGATGATCGAATAGCCTTCCTTGCCCACGCCCGTGTCGCGGAAAAGCTCAATGATATCGCGCAGGCGGCATGCCGTCTTGTTGATGTAGTATTCACCATCGCCGCTGCGATACACGCGGCGTGTGATCATGACCTCGGTAAAATCCACCGGCAGCGCATGGTCTTCATTCTCAAAGACGAGCGACACCTCGCAGTATCCAAGGCGCTTTCGCTTCTGCGTGCCGTTGAAGATGACGTCCTCCATCTTGCCGCCGCGCAGCGCCTTGGCGCTCTGCTCGCCGAGTACCCAGCGCACCGCGTCGGACAAATTGGATTTGCCGCTGCCGTTGGGACCCACGATGCCCGTAATGCCCTGGTCAAAGACGACGACCGTCCTGTCTGCAAACGACTTGAAGCCGTATATTTCCAGTCTCTTTAGTCGCACCTGAGCGACTCCTTTCCCTCATCCGGACAGATTCTGCCCGGGTCTCCTTCTCTTATGGCGCATGCACAGCAGGTTACTGCTGGCCGAATGCCCTCATGGCCATCTGTGCAGCCGCCTCCTCTGCACGCTGTTTGCGCGCGCCCTGACCACGGCCCAGCTCTGTGCCGTCCGCACGCAGCACCCTCGCCGTAAACACGCGCGCATGCGGCGGGCCATCCTGTGCAATGATCTCATAGGTCGGCGTTTCCTCGCCCAGTGCCTGAAGGTATTCCTGCAGGGCGGACTTCGCGTCTCGGTCGCTGCGTACGGCGGATTCATAATCGCCCATCGCCAGATCGATCAGCTGCGCGGCCTTTTCCATGCCCGCATCCAGATACACGGCGGCGATCACCGCTTCCATCGTATCTGCGAGAATCGACGGATTCTCCCGCCCGCCGACAACCTCCTCGCCGCGGTCAAGCTTAAGAAAGCTGCCAAGGCCAAAGCGGCAGGCCGCCTGCGCAAGGTTGGCCTCGCAGACAAGCGCAGCCCGTCTGCGGGTCAGCTGCCCTTCCTTGAGCTTGGGAAACTTGTGATAAAGCACACGGCTGACGCAGACTTCCAGCACCGCGTCGCCGAGGAATTCAAGGCGCTGATTGTCCCTGCACTTATGCTGCAGCGCATAGGAGGGATGGGTCATCGCCAGATCAAGCAGCGCAACATCGGCAAAGGTATGGCCGATCGCCTGCTCCAGCGCATGATAATTCATGTCTTTTCCTTTCCTGATAACACCCGTCCATTTCGCTTTCCACAAGCGAAAGCCGCTTCGCGCAAAGCGAAATACACGGGAAAGCCGCTGCCGGACAGTTTTTCCGGCAGCGGGCTGTCTGTTTACATCTTGCCTTCGATATACTTTGCCATGTCGGCCACGGTCTTGACCAGTTCGATCGCGTCATCCTCAACCTCGATGCCGAACTCCGTCTCCACATCCATCACCAGCATCATGATCGAAGCGCTGTCCGCCTGCAGATCCTCCTTCAGCCGGCTTTCCGGCTTCACATCGGCAGCATTCACACCCAGCTGCTCCGCGACCATCGCGATAAGCTTTTCCATCATTGTCGTTTTCCTCCTTGTTTTTCTTTTTCTCTTAAGAATCAATCGGATGATTGGTGCTTATTAATTCTTTTCTTCCTTTTCAGCGGCCTTTTCGGCTTCCTTCGCCGCATCCAGCTGCGCAACGCCCGCGCGGATCTCATCCACAACGCCGGTTGCGACAACCGTGCGCGCCTGACGCAGCGCGCAGAAGATCGCACGCGCATTGGAATTGCCATGCGCCTTGATCACTGCGCCGTCCGCACCCAGCAGCGGCACGCCGCCAACCTCTTCGGAATTGAAGCTGTTCTTCAGCGACTTGAAGGTGTCCTTGGCCAGCAGCGCAGCCATTTTTCCCTTTGTGCTGCTCAGAAGCCCCTCCTTGAGGAGCTTAAAGAGCGCAGAAATGACGCCTTCGGTATTCTTGAGCACGACGTTGCCGATAAAGCCATCCGCCGCGAGCACATCGCACAGGCCCGCCATGGTGTCGCGCGCCTCAATGTTGCCGATGAACGTATAAACATTCTGCGCGCTCATAAGCGCATGCGCCTGCTGCGCCTGCTCGTTGCCCTTGGCAGCCTCCACACCGATATTGACCAGACCGACCTCGGGGTTCTCCACGCCCATGACGCGCTTCATATAGATGCTGCCCATCATTGCAAACTGGTTGATCCACTCCGGCTTGCAGTCCGTGTTTGCACCCGCATCCACCAGCAGCATCGTGCGGCCCGGAACAGGCAGCGGCGCAGCCAGAGCCGGACGGTCAATACCCTTGATGCGGCCAATCTTGAACATCGCGCCAGCCATCACCGCACCGGTAGAGCCAGCGGAAACAAACGCCTGTGCCTCCTTGCGGCGGACGATGTCCATGCCAACGTTGAAGGTGGAATCCTTCTTGCGGCGCAGGGCCATCACCGGATGTTCCTCCGTGCTGATGACCTCCGTCGCATTGACGATACTCAAGCGTTCCTTAACGGCCGCGTAAGCCGCCTGATCGCCATACTCGCCGATGGTTTTTTCAATCAATTCCTGCGGACCAACAAGCGCAATCTCAATGTCGTCAAATTCGCGCAGCGCGTCGATCGCGCCGTCCACATTGACCTTTGGCGCGTAATCGCCGCCCATGGCGTCAAGAACAATCTTCATCATGATATCTTAAGCCTCCTGCCTGTTTGTAAACGCATACATGCCGATGCCCGCCGCAATTGCAAGGTTCAGCGAGTCAATTCTGTCGCTGTGCGGGATCAGTGTGCTGATTCCATAGGTCGCAAACACATCCGGCAGACCGGTCGCCTCGTTGCCAAAGACGAGCGAATAATCGCCGGTAACCTTCCTCGTTGCCTCGGCAAGCGGAACCGCGCCTGTCAGCATGAACGGGAAGAGCTGCCTGCTGCCAAACTCCGCGCGATAGGCATCAAACGAATCAAAGTGGCGGATATTGAGCGAGAAGGCCGCGCCCATCGACGCACGGGTTACGCGCGGATCGTCGCTGTCCACCGCCGGGCGGATGATCGCAATATTCGTAAGACCGAAGCCCAGCGCCGTACGCAGAATCGTGCCAAGGTTTCCGCTGTCGCTGGGATTGACCAACACAATATGCGGCGCATCCGCGCTGAATACGCCTTCGCTCTTTTTATAAACCATCGCCGCAAAGCAGTTTTCCTTTTTGGAAATGCGCTCCAGCGCACGGTCCGCAATCTCCACGCGGATGCCTTCCGCCTGCGCAGCCTCGCGCAGGGCCTGCGCGCCCACGCTCTTCTCGCTCGCCGAAGAAAGCAGCAGCCTCAGGCAGCGCTCCGGCGCGTTCTTCAGGCATTCCGTAGCCGGAAAGATCCCCGGCGCATAGGAATAATCCAGCGTTTTATCATAAGCCTCCAGCTTTGCCATTGAGGCCAATCCTCCTTTTTACACGGACAAACACCTTGCTGCGCATCCATGTATAGATTCAACCATCTTGAAATTATATCAGAAAAAACGTTTTCCTTCAAGCACTGCGGAAAATTCATCGCTGACCGGAACACAAAACAACGTCATCGAAACAGTCATAAAGTTTTCGTTAAGATTTCGCCCAGTCACCTGATAAAAACCTTAATCTCGCTTGCTGAAAAAGAACTAATCTTCTATAATGCTATCCTGCATTTTATTCATTGCTGTTTGTCAGGAAATACCTCACAGTGTGAAGAAATCCATATAACCATCACGTGGAATATCGCACATCCCCTGTGCGACATCTTGAAAGAAGGACATTTCTATGCCTGAACCTGCAATTCGCATTGGCCTTGACATCGGCTCCACGACGATCAAATGCGTGGCGCTTGATCAAAAGGACAACATTATTTATTCCTGTTATGACCGTCACTACTCCCTCATCTCCGAGAAAACACGCGAGCTGCTGACCCGCCTTGACGCAGAGGTTGCGCATGGCGCCCCTGTCCGGCTGAGCATCTCTGGCTCTGCCGGCATGGGCCTTGCACTCGGTTCCCATATTCCGTTCGTTCAGGAGGTTTATGCGACAAAGGTCGCCGCTGATCTGCTGATGCCGGGCACGGATGTGATTATTGAGCTGGGCGGCGAGGACGCCAAGATCTTGTTTCTTCAGGGCGCGCTTGAGGTCCGCATGAACGGCTCCTGCGCAGGCGGTACCGGCGCGTTCATCGATCAGATGGCAACGCTGCTGGGCATCACCCCTGCGGAGATGAATGAGGAAGCCCGAAAGGCTGAACGCACCTATACCATCGCATCCCGCTGCGGCGTATTCGCCAAGACCGATGTACAACCGCTGCTCAACCAGGGTGCGCAGCGCGCAGATATCGCGCGTTCAATTTTCATGGCCGTTGTCAACCAGACCATCGGCGGCCTGGCGCAGGGACGCCCCATTGAAGGCAACGTCATTTACCTTGGCGGCCCGCTGACATTCATGAGCGAGCTGCGTTCCTGCTTTGATGAAACGCTCGGCCTGACTGGCATTTGTCCCGATCATTCGCTGTACTTCGTCGCGCTGGGTGCAGCGCATCAGGCCATGGAAGATATGCGCCTTGCCGACTGCATGGAGGCAATCGACGCATTCCACAGCACAGAAAGCTACAGCGCGCTGCCTGCGCTCTTTGAAAGCGAAGAAGACCTTGCTGCATTCCGGGCACGCCACGCGCGCGCAAGGGTTGCACGCCGTGCCCCCGAAAGCTATAGAGGCAATGTCTATCTGGGGATCGACTCCGGCTCCACGACGATCAAATCCGTCGTGATTTCCGAAGATGGAGAGCTGCTCTTTACCCGCTATCAATCCAACTCCGGCGACCCTGTCCCCCATGTACGCGCATTCCTGACCGATCTGCGCAGCGATCATCCGGACTGGATGATCCGCGCAGGCGCGGTCACCGGTTATGGCGAAGGTCTCATACGAAATGCCTTCGGCGTGGATTTTGGCCTTGTGGAAACCGTCGCACACTTCACCGCCGCGAAAGCCTTCATGCCCGATGTCGATTTTATCATCGACATCGGCGGGCAGGACATCAAGTGCTTCAAGATTCACAACGGCGCGATCGACAACATCTTCCTCAACGAAGCCTGCTCTTCCGGCTGCGGCTCCTTCCTGCAGACGTTTGCCAATGCGCTTGGATACGACATCGCTGCATTTTCTCAGCTGGGCCTTGCCGCACGCAAGCCCGTCGATCTCGGCTCCCGCTGCACGGTATTTATGAATTCTTCTGTCAAGCAGGCGCAGAAGGACGGCGCACAGGTCACCGACATTTCCGCAGGCCTGTCCATTTCTGTGGTCAAGAATGCGCTGTATAAGGTCATCCGCTGTTCCAGCGCACAGGATCTGGGCAGCCATATCGTTGTGCAGGGCGGCACCTTCCTCAACGATGCTGTGCTGCGCGCATTTGAAAACGAGCTGAACACACATGTCATCCGTCCGGATATCGCGGGGCTGATGGGCGCATATGGCGCAGCGCTCTATGCAAAAGCGCAGCGAGCGTTGATCCCGGGCGAGAGCAGCATACTCAGCCTTCAGGCGCTTGATCGCTTCTCCAATCAGACGTCCCACGTCCGCTGCAGCGGCTGCGAGAATCGTTGCCAGCTCACGATCAACAGCTTCGGCGCAGGCCGCCGCTACATCAGCGGCAACCGCTGCGACAAGCCTGTTGCCGGCAGCAAGGCCGCCAATCCGCTGAACATGTACAGCTATAAGCAGGAAAAGCTCAAAGCGCTGATGCAGACGCGCCATCCGGGCGCACCGCGCGGAAGCATTGGCCTGCCGCTGGGCCTCAACCTATATGAACTCCTGCCTTTCTGGCATGCGCTGTTTACTGCGCTTGGCTTTGATGTGGTCGCATCTCCCTTCTCCAGCCGCAGCCTCTACATCGCCGGTCAGGCGACCATCCCCTCGGATACCGTCTGCTTCCCGGCCAAGCTGATGCACGGGCATGTCGACCGGCTCATCCAGCAGGGCGTAAAGACCATCTTTTATCCCTGCATGAGCTATAATCTCGACGAAAAGCTCGGAGACAACCACTACAACTGTCCGGTCGTCGCGTATTATCCGGAAGTCATCTCCGCAAACATGCCCAAGGTGCAGGAGATTGATTTCATCCGCGACTATGTGGGCATCGACCATCGCCGTGCCTTCCCCAGAAAGCTGGCCGCTATCCTGCAAAAGCACTTTCCGGACATCTCGCTTGGCGAGGTACGCGCTGCCTGCAGTGCGGCCTATGCCGCCTATGACGCGTACATGGCCGATATTCGGAAAAAAGGCGAGGAGCTGATCGCGCATGCGCGCGCAGAAGGACGGCGCATCATCGTGCTTGCCGGCCGGCCGTATCATGTCGACCCGGAAATCAATCACGGGATTGACAGACTGATCGCAGGCTTTGGTGCGGCGGTCATCACCGAGGACTGCCTCTCCCACCTGATGACCAAAGCGCCCACAGGCGTACTCAACCAGTGGACATATCATTCCCGGCTGTATGCCGCTGCACGCTGCATCGCCGCGCAGGAGGACATGGATCTGGTTCAGCTGGTTTCCTTTGGCTGCGGGGTGGACGCCATTACTACAGACGAAGTGCGCGAAATTCTGGAAGCGAGCGGAAAGATTTACACGCAGATCAAGATTGATGAGATCACCAACCTCGGCGCCGTTCGCATCCGCCTGCGTTCCCTGCTCGCCGCCATCCAGCAGCAGCAGACTCAAAAGCACGGAAAGGAGGCTTAACGTATGGCCGCCAAACACGTAGAATTCACCAAGGAGATGCGCGAGGCCGGATATACCATTCTCGCGCCGAATATGCTCAATTTTCACTTCTCGCTGATGGAGAAAGTCCTGCATCTCAACGGCTACAACGTGGAGATCCTTAAAAACGATGGACCCGGCGTCATGGCGGAAGGCCTCAAATATGTTCACAACGACACCTGTGTTCCGGCGCTGCTGGTGATTGGCCAATTCATCGATGCGCTGCACTCCGGCAAATATAACTTAAACAAGGTTGCGCTTGCCATCACGCAGACCGGCGGCGGCTGTCGGGCCAGCAATTACATTTTCCTGCTGCGCAAGGCGCTTAAAAAAGCGAATCTGGATCATATCCCGGTCATCTCCATCAACATGAGCGGCCTTGAAAAGTGTTCCGGCTTTCAGCTGACCATCCCGCTGGTTCGTCAGGTCATCGCCTCGCTGGTCTACGGCGACTGCATTATGCACGTCTCCAACCAGACCCGCCCATATGAATACAAAAAGGGCGAAACGGACGCGCTGATTGAGCGCTGGAACAGCCAGCTGATCGAGCAATTCAACGCTGGCCGCGGCCTTTCCAAAAAAGAAATCCGTGCGAACATGAGCAGAATCGCCGCAGATTTCGACGCCATCGCCCGCAGCCGTGAAAAGAAAACGCGTGTAGGCATCGTAGGCGAGATTTACGTCAAGTATTCTCCTCTGGGCAACAACCGCCTCGAAGAATTCCTGCGCACGCAGGACTGCGAATTCATGCTGCCGGGGCTGATGGGATTCCTGCTTTTCAAGATCGACAACCGCATTCAGGATATCGACCTGTATGGCGGCAATCCGCTGAAAAAGCTCTTTTGTTCCCTTCTCAAAAAATACGTTCAGGGAATGGAAGCTCTGCTGATCGAATCCATCTCGGCACATCCGGATTTCGTTCCCCCCAGCGCCTTCTCGCATACAAAATCCCTCGTACAGGACGTCATCGGCTATGGCTGCAAAATGGGCGAAGGCTGGCTGCTGACCGCAGAGATGCTTGAGTTGGCGGAAAACGGCTACGAAAACATCATCTGTGCCCAACCCTTTGGCTGTCTGCCCAACCACATCGCAGGCAAAGGCATGATCCGCAGGCTGACGCAGGCCCATCCGGGCATCAACATCGTGCCAATCGATTATGATCTCTCCGCCACAAAGGTGAATCAGGAGAACCGTATCCGACTGATGCTTGCCATTGCAAACGATACGCACAAAAAGAAACAGCAGCAGGAGCTGCTGATTGCGCAGGATGAAGCCGCAGCAGGAAGATGCAGCGGAAGCTGCGATGCATGCAGAAAGCAGGCCGTCTGAAAAAATCCCTCCCAATCGTCTTTACCCATAAGACGATCGGGAGGGATTCTTTGCTTTTTCTAACTCAGATATTCTCGTAGCCCAGCGTACGCAGGTCGTCCATCCGGTTGCGCCAATCCTCGCGGATCTTCACCCAGAGCTGGAGGTTGATGCGTGTACCCAGCAGATTCTCGATATCCCTGCGGGATTCCGCGCCGATGGTGCGCAGCATCGCGCCCTGCTTGCCGATGATGATGCCCTTATGGCTCGCACGCTCGCAGTAAATCGTCGCGTGGATCTCGGTCATATTCTCGCTCAGCTTCTGGATGCGCATCATCTCAACGCCGATGCCGTGCGGAACCTCCTCGCGCAGATGCAGCAGCGCCTTCTCACGAATGATTTCCGCGCAGATCAGGCGCTCAGGCTGATCTGTCATCATATCATCCGGGAAATACTTCGGGCCCTGCGGCAGGAAGGAAACGATGAGCGAACGCAGCTTGTCCATATTCTTGCCGCTGCGCGCGCTGATCGGGACAATCGCGTCGTACTTCTCCGCAGAGAAGGACTGAATGGTCGCCATCAGCTTCGCCTCGTCGACGATATCCGTCTTATTGAGCACAAGGATCTTCTTGACGTTGCGCGCCGCCATTTCCTCGACGATCGCGCGATCCTGCGGACCAACGTCGGAAACGTCCACCAGAACCAGCAGCACGTCGATGCCGTCCATCGCATCCTGCACGGACTTGACCATGTATTCGCCCAGCTTCGTTCGCGGCTTATGCAGGCCCGGCGTATCAAGGAATACGATCTGATGATCCTTCTCGGTCGCCACGCCCATAATGCGGTTTCGGGTCGTCTGCGGGCGATTGCTCACGATGGCAACCTTCTCGCCAACCATCGCGTTCATCATCGTGGATTTGCCAACGTTGGGGCGTCCGACGATCGCAGCGAAGCCCGAAACGAAGTTGTTTTCTGTATTCTTCATATTCTCTCCGATTTCTTGGTTTGTCTAAAAAGTGATCCTCTTACAGCGAATCCGGACCAAAGCCTTCCGGCAGAAGCTGGCGCAGCGTGGTCTTGCGGACATGACCATCCCACGTGACCATCACACGAAGGTCCGGCGCAAACTCATAAAGCGACTGACGGCACGCGCCGCACGGAAAGGGCGCAGAACCACGGGAGGCAATGGCAATCGCCGTGAATTTTCTCGCGCCCTCAGAAACCGCCTTGCAAAGCGCCGTCCTCTCCGCGCAGAGCGTGTTGCCAAAGGCCGCGTTTTCCACATTGCAGCCGGTAAAAACGCGGCCATCCTCGGCAAGCAGCGCAGCGCCGACCGGATAATGGGAATACGGGCTGTACGAATAATCCAGCATCTTTACCGCCAGCTCAAGCAGCTTTTCATCCGTCATATTCTCGCTCATTCCTCCCTCGTCAGGCCGATAGACATCAGCGCCTTCTCTTCCATCGCGCGCATCACCGGCTTGTCGGTATCAGTCATGTGGTCGTAACCCATCAAATGGAACAGGCCGTGCGTGAGCAGATATCCGCTCTCGCGGCGTTCACTATGGCCATACTGCGCCGCCTGCGCGCGGACATGATCCACGGAGATGACAATATCTCCCAGCATGCAGGCACGCAGCTCAGGATCGTATTCCCGCCGCAGCAGCTTTTCGCAGCTGCCCGCGGTTTTTCCGGCAGGATAATTCACCGTCGGAAAGGAGAGCACATCGGTGGAGACGTCTTTGCCGCGCTGCTCACGATTGATTTCCTGAATCTCATCGTCGCCGACAATCTGCACGAACACCGCAACGTTGGTTTTCACGCCCTCCGCCGCCTGCGCCGCGTCTGCGCAGCGCTGCATCAGCGCCCGAGCATCCGGAGTGAGCAAACCTCGCTCATCTTCAAATTCCAGAATCATTTGCTCTCCTCCGCTTTTACCTGCGCCTGCTTATGCGCCTTTTGCGCATGCCGTCTTGCGCGGTTCATATCCACACTCGGGTATTCAATGCGCTGGTGATACACGCCCTTGAGCGTATTCTCAAATGCCTTACAGATCTTGCCAATGTCGCGGAAGGTCAGCGTACACTCGTCAAGCTGCCCATCCTCCATCTTGCCGCGCACGAGCTTTGTGATCATCGCGGAGATCTTCTCCTCCGTCGGTTCCTGAATGGAACGAACGGCAGCCTCGACCGTATCGGAAAGCATCAGAATCGCAGCCTCCGAAGACTGCGGCTTCGGGCCGTCATAGCGGAAGTCATTCAGGTCGACATTCTCTGCGCCCAGCTGCTTGACCGTCTTGGCATAGAAATACATCGCCGCGGTGTCACCGTGATGCTGCTGGATCATGTCAATGATCTGCTCCGGCAGATGATGCTTGCGCGCAAGCTCCACGCCATCGCGCGTATGCTCGGTGAGGATCGCGGTGGATACGCGCGGATCCGTCTTGTCATGCGGATTATCGCCCATCTGGTTTTCCTTAAAGTACACCGGGCGAACAAGCTTGCCGATATCGTGATAATACGCCCCGACGCGGGCAAGAACCGCATCCGCGCCGATCACCTCTGCAGCGGCCTCGGCGAGGTTGGCCACGACCATGGAGTGATGATACGTGCCCGGCGTTTCAATCATCAGACGGCGAAGCAGCGGATGATTGGGATTGGACAGCTCAATCAGCTTCGCAGGGGTCACAAGGTTAAACGCCGCCTCAAAAATCGGCTGCAGGCCAACGCACATGATTGACGCGACAATCGCGCCAAGAAGCGCATGGCTCGCCGTCGTAAGGCTGTTCATCGTTACGCTTGATGTCAGCGCTGAGAGGCACAGGAGAATCGTCGCATCGACCACACCCACCACAAGCCCTGTCAAAAAGACGGACAAACGCGCGGGGTTCCTGCGCAGCATATAGATGGATACGAGACCGCCTGCATTGGTCATCAACAGAACGGAAAGCACCTGCGATGTTTCAAGGCCGTAGCCCGTCACGGTCAGGAATGTGATGAGCATGGAAACCGCCAGATTGAGGACATACGCGGCGCGCGAGCCGAGCAGATTGACGCTCAGCATCGCTGCGAGCATCACCGGCATCGCGCTCACACCCATATAGCGGCCAAAGAGCAGGCAAATGGTCAGCGTAAGCACGCTGACAATCAGCATGACCATCGCCGCTGTCCCATGGACAAACAGATGCTTTGCAAACAGGAGTACAAACAGCACCACCGTAGCCAGAATCAGGGCCAGCGCAATGGCAGCGCCGATGTACAGCGCACGGTCAAATCCTTCACGCCGCAGAAGGCCGAGCGATTCAAGCACCGCGATCTGCTCTGCGCTGACACGGTCACCCTTGACAACGATGTTCTGATCCTGCTTATAGACCGTCGGCTCCACCGCATCATATGCCCGCTGGCGGTTTTCCTCCGTAGCGGTCTGATCAATGAGCATATTCGGCTTCAAGCATGCGCGCAGCGTCGGGATTGCGATGTTATACCACAAATCTGTGCGCGTGTTATAGGCGACGATCTGCTGGATGTTGCTGATCGCGTCGCTGATCTGTCCCTCCGTGATGGTAGAAACCAGCGCGGTATTCGTCGCCGAGCGCAAGCTCTGATAGAGGCTTTCAAATCCGCGCTCGTCCGTGTTCATGATTGTGCGCAGCTGATAGCTGCTCAGGGACAATCTGGGGAGCATCTGACTTGCCTGTTCATAATCCGCCTCCGTAAAGGACAACTGCTCGTTCGTCCATCCCGCGCGGATCTGCGTGCCAAGCTCGCGCACAGCGCGAAGCTCCGAGAAGATCGCCTCCAGATCCTTCATGACGGCATCGGAAACGGTTTCATCTTTGAAATAAACCGGGGAGACCGCATCCGCAGCAGCCTGACGGCGGCGCTGCGTCGTGATCTCATCTACAATATCCTTGCTGGCTGTGATCGTCTTGGGCGCGACATCGCCCACGCTCAAATCATACTGCTCCGGCGAAACTGCCAGAAAGCAGATCATCAACAGCACCGCATAGGTCAGCGCCATAAACAGCGCCTGCTTTACACGCAGATTCAATCTGTCAATCCACGTCCTGCTGGTTTTCTGCGTTTCTTGCATGCGTGAATTCCTCCTTTGCACGGCTGGCCGCATGCGCGTCATATGCACGCACAATCGCCTGAATCAGTTCGTGGCGCACCACATCCTGATGGGTCAGCCGCTGTATTGCGATATCCTCAACGCCGCTGAGCACCTCCACAGCCTCAACCAGACCGCTCTTCCTGCCGCGCGGCAGGTCGATCTGCGAGGGATCGCCAGTGACGACGATCTTGGAGCGGAAGCCCATTCGCGTCAAAAACATTTTCATCTGTTCCTGCGTAGTGTTCTGCGCCTCGTCAAGGATAATAAACGCATCGGAAAGCGTTCTGCCGCGCATATACGCCAGCGGCGCCACCTCAATCACGCCGCGCTCCTGCATGCGCTGGCACGTCTCCGCGCCGAGCATGTCAAACATCGCATCGTAGAGCGGACGCAGATAGGGATCGACCTTCTGGTTGAGATCGCCGGGCAGGAAGCCCAGCTTTTCACCTGCCTCGACCGCAGGGCGCGTGAGCACGATGCGCTCGACTTCTTTGCTTTTGAGCGCAGAAACAGCCATTGCCATCGCCAGATATGTCTTGCCCGTACCGGCAGGGCCGATACCGAACGTCAGGGTATTCTTCTTGATGGCCTTCACATAGTCGCGCTGGCCAAGCGTCTTGCAGCGGATGGGCCTGCCGCGGAACGTGGTCGCCACAACCTCGCGAAACAGCGTCGTCAGCTCATCCAGCTCATCCTTCTGCGCCAGCTGAACGGCGTACTGCACCAAGGCGGTATCCACCCGCTCGCCGCGGGCACACAGCGCGCCCAGACTCGTGAGCACCGCCTCCGCCATATCCACCGACTGCGCGCTGCCGCCCTCAACGGTAATTTCTCCGCCGCGCAGCGCAATTTTCACATCAAGCAGATGCTCGAGCAGGCGAATGTTTTCATCGCCAGCGCCGAACAGATTCTGCAGCGCCCCGCTGATGGGGGCCTCTTTCATGCCTTCTGCCAAAGGAGCATGCCTCCCGTGTTTTGCTCTTGATCAAGTCCGCAGTGCAGATCACTGCACTGCGCGTGCTGCGATCGCCGTCTCGTATTCAAGCACCACAACCGCATACACGGACTCATTATCTATCATACTATAATCTACATTTTTGTCAAGAATCAACGCGTCCGGCGGACATTGTTTTTTTGCAATTTCTTCCGCCGCACCCTGTGCCGCGCTCGCCGCATCGCCCCTGTCCCGCGCAGAAGAAAACACCGTTGTCTCCGCATAGGTTTCAATCTCCCGCCACAGAGGAACAAACAGGCCGACAACCGGCTGAATCTCCCGGCTCACATCCTGCGAGGCAAACGGCTGCGTATCCCTCACCACCCGCGCATGCCACGGAGAGCGCATCGTAACCCGTGTACGGATCTGGCCGGTTTCCACGGTTCTGGTCTCGCGCAGCGCAACGCGCGCTTCCCCCCGCACCCATACGCGCGCACTGATCTGTCCTTGCGCCGTCACGGCGCGCATCTCCCCATTCTTGGTGCGTTCCTGTCCAAGAATCAGCACCTGACCACGGCGCACAGCCTGCCCGGGCACGACCTGCGGCGTGCCGCTTGATACAGAAATGCGCGTGATGATGCCATCCTGCGCCGCAACAATATCCGCGCCGGCGCCGGGAACCCCCGTCTGCTCACCCATCCGCGCCCGCTGGCAATCCACAATCATCGTGCTGCCCGCATAGCGCACGCCGGCAAACGAAAGCCCCGGCAGAGAAAGGGCCAGCCTCTCGCGCAGCGCATCTGTGGAGACCAGCGCTTTCATCCGCCCAGGGTAGACATCCTCCTGGGACAGCACATGCTGCACTTCAGCGATATGCTCCCCTGCGCCCGCTATGTTTACCGCGAGGATCATCTGCGAGGACAGCCACACCAGCAATACGCTCGCCGCCAGCGACGCAGGAAGCATCGGCCGACGCCTAAAAAAACGTGAAATCCACACAAGCAGGCCGCACCCCACCTCCCGCGCAGACCACCCGCAGCGCTCGCACAACGCAAAGAGCGCCTTCGCCTGGCGGCAGGAAACGCACACGCGCAGCGCCCGCCGTCTTATTCTGCGAACATAGTGCAGATTGATTCCTTCCCGCGCGGCCATACGCAGAAGTTTTTGAAGGTTAAGCCCTTCCACGCAGATAACCAGGCGCAGCGCGCCGCCTGAAAACGCCTCCTCCGGGAAATCCCGCATGCTCTCCTCCTTTCCTGCAAGGATGCCGCCCTCATCATAGCGCTTGTCTCGCTGCGCGCAAAGCAAAGCCCTGCCCCTGCATCGTCGTTCAGAACATGATATGCGCCAAAGGACAAAAAAACGCCCGAAACCATTTCTGATTTCGGACGGTTCTCTGTCTCTCAGTGTGCCGTACGGAGGGCATTCTCACGACCCAACGCATAAAGCGTATCATATCCGACGACGCGCTTGATATCCAGCGCCAGTTCAAAATACTGCTCAAGGCTTCCACGGCAGCGCATCAGGTGTACATTCATCTGGCTCACAACCTCTTCGGCAGACATTTCCTCGCGCGGCAGAGCCAGCAGACGCATATGATGCGGGTTGATGATCAGCAGCACAAAATGCATGCGGTCATCGCCATTTTCAAAGATATTGCGAAGCGCATTCTCCAGCCGTTCGCGGCCATAGCGCCAGACCTCCGCCAGAAAATAATCGCCCTGCGGCAGACGGAAAGAGGCCATCGCCGCCGGACGCGCCGGATCGACCGCCTGCATCTTCAGAGACTGCGCGCGCTCATCGATGCGCGTCATGTCCATCGCTGCGCCGCGAAGCAAATCGCAGAAGAACTCATTCTGCAGCGCGCGGGTAAAGTCATCCACCTGCTTGGTTTGCCTTGCGGCATCGCGCGAGGACAGCGTGCGGCGCGCACAGGAAATCTCGCGGCGCAGGCGTGCTTCGTCTCGGGCGGTCTCCATGCCCAGCATCTCCGGACGGCGGGAAAGATACGAAAAGAACTTCTTGCCCTCGCTGACGGAGAGCAGCGAAGAAATCGCGTCAAAACGGCTGCGGCTGAGCATCGCCACGCCCTCCTGCGCATTGGCAGCGACGAACGGACGCTCAAAACCCAGATTCTCCCACTCCGTGAAGCCCGTATACAGCGCACGGACCTCTTCCTTATCGGAAACCAGAAGCAGTTTATACATGGTTCCTCCTGCAGTAAGCGACATATGTGAACATATCAACCCATTGGCAACTTGCATTATTATAGAATAAATCGCCAAAAGTAGCAAGCAAGTAAACCTCATTCGGGAAAAAAAGAAAAAAAACGTCCAAGAATTCCGAGTGTTCCTTGGATGATTCTGTTAAAAATCGAACAATCCCGGAAAATCCGTGTATTTCATTCGGTATAATTCCTGCAAAGGGGCAAGCAACTCATCTGTATGTTTTAAGAAAATATCCTGCGCCCCCATACGACGGTCTCAGGCTACTGCGCATAGCCGCCATCTTCCCACAGCATTTGATCCCGTTCTCAATCTGGCTTTCCCGCCTTGACAGTTATTCTCCGCAGGTCTACAATAATATGGATTTCCGCATCCCGGCAATGCTTTGCCGATATGCACTGCGAGGTGTACCTATGACTGCAAGCCCCTTTCAAACCATGGTTGCGCTGCAGGCGCAGCTGTTTGTTTTTGTATCCGCAGGCTTCATCCTGACCAAGACAGGCACCATCACACCCGCCGGGCGTAAATCCCTGTCTGACCTGATCATCAACTTCATCCTTCCCTGCAACATCATCTGCTCGTTTCAGATGAACCTGACCGCACAAATCCTCTCTGCCTGCGGCATGATGATCCTCGTTGCCTCTGCAGCGCAGCTGTTCTATCTGTTTTCAAGCAAGGTGCTGTTCCGCGGCGCATCCAAGGAGCGCATGGCCTGCCTGCGCTACGCGACAGTCTGCTCCAACGCAGGCTTTCTCGGTCTGCCAATCATCGGCGGCGTATTCGGCCCGATGGGGACGCTGCTGACCTCCGTCGCGCTGATTCCTCAGCGGTTTGTGATGTGGTCTGCCGGTCTATCGCTCTTCACGCATACAGAAGGCCGTAGCATCGTAAAAAAGCTGGCGACCCATCCGTGCATCATCGCCGTATTTATCGGTTTTGCGCTGATGCTCGCAGGCAATCCGCCTCTTCCCGCCTTCCTGCAGAAAGCGCTCTCCTCTGCGAGCGGGTGCACAACCTGCATCTCCATGCTCGTCATCGGCAGCATTCTCTCGTGTGCGGAACACATTGATTTCAAGGACGGCATGATGTGGTGGTTCACGCTGGTTCGCCTTGCTCTGATTCCTTTGTTCGTGCTGGCTGTGCTCTTGCCGCTGCCCATTGATCCGATGATCCGCGGCGTGATGGTGCTGATCTCCGGCATGCCCGCCGGTTCAACAACGGCGATTCTCGCCGCACGTTACGACGGCGACGCACCGTTTGCCTCCTGTCTGGTTTTCATTTCCACACTGTTTTCGCTGATTACGCTCCCGCTCCTGTGCCTTGTTCTGTGAGCGAAACGCGAGAAAAGTATCCTTCTGCTCATCAATACAGAGGTGGCCAATGGCCGCCTCTGTTTCATATTCAGATTGCATTTCAAAACCCGATATCCAGCGAATCCGGCGCGATGAACGCATACTGATTTGTCTCTTCATCATAGATCATCGTCCAGTCGTCAATGATATCTACCACGCGCAATTCCGTCCCGGCTCTGACCGTGCGAATCTCCGGATACGATCTGCCGGGGCCGGTGCGCAGGATGGTCTTATGCTCGGCTGTCACCAGCAGATCCAGACCACCGCCTGCGTGGTAGCTCCTTTCAAATGTATTGTCCCTGTGACGGACACTCATCGGAATAAACGCAGCGGCTGCGCCGCGAAGGTTGACGATGTAAAAGTCATCATAGAACCCGATCACCCGATACTCCGTCAGCTTGCTGAGCGAACCGACCTTTTTGGATTGCGTGTCCGGCGCACTATACGCGGGAACATTGCTTTCCAGCAGCGTAATTCTCAGTTCGTTGTTGACCACGTAATCCTCGTTGATCCAGCCCGGCATTCCTTTATATTCCACGCCGTAAAACCCATTTTCATAGACCAGGGATTCTCCGCCGTCATCGCTGCGGCAGGGGATACTTTCCCCATGTGCAGCAGAAGCGAGTTTCCTGCTGTTCGTCCTTGGTTCGGCCCAAATGCTTGCGCTCTTGCTGATCACGGTAACGCTGTATTCATCCGCCGCCGTTACACCGCCCATACCGTCCACACAGACATAGCCGTCATATTCCCCCACATAGGACGCCAGCCGGGTATAACCATGCACACGGCTGTAATGCCAGTCGCTTCCGCCATCGGCCAGCGCATACCTATGCAGCAATATCATCGCCATCAGCGCCACGATGATCCAGCTTCCCGCTTTCTTCATTCTGCTCCCCCGCCTTCTCCATTCACGAATATACTCTTCTACAATTTGACATAATTCGTTTTTCCCCGGCAATTCTCCTTCATTTCCACCTTTTTTCACTGTTTTTTCTGCCTGAAATGGAGTATAATAGGAACACTCACACGAAGGGAGACTGCAAATATGAAGAAAATCCTGGCACTTTTTGCCGCAATACTGTTCCTTCTGCCCTGCCTGTGCGGTATAGCAGAGGAAAGCACGCAAACCATCATCATTGATAAAACCAAGGGAGAAAACGCCGACTTTGCCTTCGGCGAAGACGAACCGCTGCTGGAAGTGTTCTTCCCCTCCATCTACGGCTGCGATGCTGCGCTGGTGCGCTGCGGCGATGACGCCATGCTGATCGACTGCGCCGGCAGCCAGTACAAGGAGGTTCGCGCGATGTTCAAGCATCTGGGCGTAACCGAGCTGACCTACGCGGTCAATTCCCATCCGGATCGCGACCATATCGGCGGCTTCAACCACATTCTCAAGGAAGTCCCCGCTGAGGAGTTCCTGCTGGGCTTCCCGGAGGATTATGACTCAGGCGACGGCGTACGCTTTAAGGTCTATGAGGATCTGCACGCACAGGGAATCCCGTTCCATCGCGTGGCGCACGGTGAATCCATCGTGTTTGGCGATGCCTCCGTCACCGTCTATCAGCGCACAGACGATCACCTGCCCCGCGTGAACAACAAGTCCGTCACGCTGATGATCCAGTTTGGCGAACGCCGCATCTACTTTACCGGCGACATTCAGGCGGGCGCGCAGACGCTGTTTGGCGAAAACGAAGAAGGCCTCGACCTGCACGCCGACATTCTCAAGTTCCCTCATCACGGCTATCAGCCCATGCAGGAGAGCTTCCTTGCGCAGGTTTCTCCCGCGCTGGTCATCGCCACCTCCGGCGAAAGCACCACTGAAGGCATCAAGCAGCTGCGCGATCGCTCCATTCCCCATCTGCTGACCTCGCACGGTGCGCTGCGCCTGGCGACAAACGGCAAGATCTGGACCGTCGAAAAGTTCAAATACTAATCACGACGTTTTTGTCAAAAGACGGCGGCCCGGTATCAACCAGGCCGCCGTTTCTGTATTTGTGGAAAACATCAAAGATTTATTGTTCGTCTTCAAATCCGTTCCATACGGGTTTTCCGGGGTAGCAGAGCGCCTCTTCCTCCCCTGTGAGCACACGCATCGCGCCCGCAGCCATGGCCTCCTGCTCGCATTCGCCGGGATAGACCGCCACCGGCGCAATGAACCCGCACCGGCGCTCAATCCCCTCTCTCACATCACTAAAGCGCAGCAGGCCGCCTGTAAGCACAATTGCGTCCACCCTGCCCTCCAGCACAGCAGCCATCGCGCCAATCTCCTTACAGATCTGATAGATCATCGCCTGCCAGACACGTACAGCGCGCGCATCGCCTGCCTCCACCAGCGCATGAACAACATCGGAATCGGATGTGCCAAAGTGACTGCTCAAGCCTCCGGCCTGCGAGCAGAGCGCCTTGAGTTCCTCGTGCGTGTATTCACCCATCGCACCGATAATATCCGTAATCGCCATGGAGCCCATTCGCGTCGGAGTAAACGGACCTTCTCCTCCACCCGCATCATTGGCGTCTATCATGCGTCCTTTACAGTGTGCCGTCACGGATATACCGCCATCAATATGGCAGATGATAAAATTGCAATCCTCATAGTGCCTGCCAAGCTTTTCCGCGTGTTTTCTTGCCGTCGCTTTCAGGTTCAGCGCATGCGTAGCCGTCTTGCGATATACGCCGCGCACACCGGTCATACGCGCCAGATCACACAGTTCGTCGACCACGGGCGGATCCATCATCAGCAGCTCACCGCCGTATTCATCATGCAGCACTTTTGCCATCTGCACACCGAGCATTGATGCATGATACAGCCCGCTTCTGGATTCTCGGGTATCCTGCAGCAGCCGTTCATCAATCTTATATACACCGCCGGGAATCGGATAGCATCCGCCGCCGCGGCCCACAATCGCATCCACGCCTGTCAGATCGATTCCCTTCTGTTCCAGAAACTGATGCACAACCGCCATGCGATAATCAAGCTGGTCGTTGATTGTTGGAAAGGTTCTCAGCACAGAAGAGTCGTGAAATGTATCTTCCGTAAACAGGCAGTTTTCATTTTCAAACATAGAAATCTTGGTAGACGTCGAGCCCGGGTTAATCACAAAAATGCGATAGGCTTTCATCGGAATTCATCTCCTGCAAACACACGCCATCATTATCCGGCGAAGTACAGATCAGAATACTCGCCGCCTGATCCTTATTATGCCACTTTGCCCTCTCAAATGCAAGTGGTGGTGGGTTTATCACTCATCTTCTGTCTGTCCCGGCAGACAAACACGCATCCATGCCTCTTCCTGCCAAAAACACATCTGCCGATCAGAGTATTCAGATTCCTTTGCAAACACTGGATGCTGATTCCACCGATGTACATGTATACTTCCTTGCACCAGTCCGTGCATTATGAAATGAGCAACTGCATAAAAAATACCAGTACAAAAGTACTGGCATAAAGTTGGGAAAGACTCAATATAATAATACAATTCACATAAATCGTTTTTCTGTACCACTATTCGTTTTGTTGTACCCACTTTGGGTGCAAATCGCGGATTTGGGTGCATTTTTGCATTAGAACACGATAGTTTCGGGTAGAAACTAGACATCCTTCATCGGTTTTACCGCCACACATGCACCTACATAATAAGAGCATTCTGTTCCTTCATGTTCCTGATCAATAAACCTCAAACGGTATGTCCAAGAGCCTGCCGATTGCAGATTCTGTTCCTGCATACAATCAAGAATCGGCATAAGTTCTTCTTTTGTTGGGTGAAGCGGATCTTTTAGTTTCAGGACACAGCGGATTGCCTGCCGAGCCGGACGCTCCGTCGCTTTGTTAATATCAATCTGATGCGTGTCCGCATAGGACTTCAGAATTCCAATAAGCAGCGTCGGTTTCAAGTCCTCAGTCAGATGCTCAATCAGAAAGGACATGTGCACATAGGGCGTATGCTGCATCCACACTTCAATGAGCTTACGCTTCCAATCGCACATATCCGAAACATCTACGCTGTAAGTCGGAATTGTTTCCACGATCTGGCACTGACCGCACAATTGAATACAATCGGATATCTCCGCCTGAAGCATTTGAATACGGTCTCTCAGTTTCGTGAGCCGGTTAATCTGCTGATTCAGCTCATCCACCTTTGCCGCAAGTTTATCCGCCATAGACGGAAGCGCCATCATCTGTGCACATTCTTCCAGCGGAGCATCCATTCCTCGCAAGTTTCTGATCTGCATCAGACGCATCAGATCATATTCCGTATAATACCGATAACCGTTTTCCATTCTACTCGACGGACATAAAACACCTGCCTTGTCATAATACCTCAGAGTATCCTTGCTGACGCCGCTGATCTGAGAAAAGTCATTGATTCGGAAATATGACATTCTTCAACGCCCCCTGTTCTTTTTCATCATATCATTCTTCATCTGACAAAACAACAAAAAAGAACCAATTCCACCCAAAACATTGGTTGACATTGGAGTTACTCCAACCTTTATACTGGATCAAGAATCCGTTCAAACAAATGGATACCAATCAAAGGAGGACTCTCCCATGAAGAATCGTCTGATTTCCCTATTTGTGGTCCTGATGCTGCTGTGCAGCTCTGCCTGCGCTGAGCCTGCCGTATATACCGGCGAAGGCAGCGGCCTGGGTGGCACCCTGACCGTGGAAATGACTGTCGATGGCAGCATAATCACCGGACTTCAGGTGACCAGCCACAGAGAAACCCCCGGCATCTGCGAAGGTGCGATCGAACAAATCCCCAGCACCATCGTAGAACACCAGTCTCTGGCAGTCGACGTCTTTTCTGGCGCGACCGTAACTTCCAAGGCAATTATCGAAGCGGCGACCGCAGCAACGGTATCTGCTGGGCTTGACTTGCAGGCGCTGAACAAGCCTGTCGTTCAGACTGCAGAAGCGACCGAAAGCACCGAACAAACCGCCGATGTGATTGTCATCGGCGCTGGCGGCGCAGGACTGGCAGCAGCAGCCTCTGCTGGTGAAAACGGCGCAAGCGTCATCGTTCTGGAAGCTGCAAGCATCGTGGGTGGTTCCACCATTCGTTCCGGCGGACACATGCTCGTGTTTGACGATGCCATCAATGCTTCTATGGACCGCAACGACGAAGCCCTGAAAAAGTATCTGGATTACAAGGCCGAAGACTTTGGCGAGTGGGCCGAACCGCTGCTGGCGGCGCAGGAGCAGATCCGCGCCTATCTGGAGAGCGATCAGGTTGGTCGCTTCGACAGCGTTGAACTGGCGATGGTCGATCACTACATCAAGGGCATGGGCACTGACCGTGACGGCAATAAGGTTTCCCTCCCCTACGATCTGAACCGAGACGGCATGATGGCTGCCGATGCGATCAACGAGTGGCTGATCTCCGGCGGCATGGAAATCCAGCCGAAGATGTACAATGCCCATGGCGGTACCCCGGTTAACGGTGCAAAGGGCATGGTTGATGCCCTGATGAATCTCGCTGACGCTGCCGGTGCAAAGACTCTCTTCAACATGAAGGCCACTGAGCTGATGATGCAGGACGGCACGGTTGTCGGCGTAAAGGCCGTAGATACCACCGGCACAGAGCATATCTTCCATGCCAACAAGGGTGTCGTCATTGCGACTGGTTCCTTTTCTTCCAACGGTGAAATGGCTGCAAAGTATCAGAATATCGCTGATGGCCTGTTTGAGGGCAATGGTTCCTCTAACCCCGCCACCAACGACGGTCAGGGCATCGTGATGGCCGAAGCCGTGGGCGCTCAACTGCGTGATATGCAGTTCCTGTGCACCATGACCGGCGGCATCAATGGCGTCGCCCGCGCTACCTTTGCTAAGACTGGCGGTACACAGCAGCTGTTTGTCAATGCAGACGCTGTTCGCTTTGGTGATGAAAACAACAAGAAGCTCTACGACGGCATGAACGCCGGTCTGATCAATCAGCCGAACGCCCGCATCTATATGGTCGGTGACAGCAAGATGATCGATGCACTGAACGCCAAAGAAGAAGGCATTGTCGATACACTGGTCTCCGGCGGCGCTTACTTTGTGGCAGACACGCTTGAAGAAGCTGCAACGCTGGCCGGTCTCGATGCTGCCAAGCTCGCAGAAACGGTAGCAACCTTCAATACCTACGTAGATAACGGCGCAGATCCCGACTTTGGCCGCACGGAATTCAATGGTAAGGTCGAGAATGGACCCTTCCTTGTCGCCGTCGGTGAAGCAATCTATCACCTGACCTTTGGTGGTCTGGTGATCAATACGGATGCTGAAGTTATCGATGTAAACGGCAATACCATCCCCGGTCTCTACGCTGCTGGCGACGTCATCTCCGGCTTTGAGGGCGTAGCCCATCAGAGCGGCGACTGCCTGACCCTCGTGCTGTACTACGGCAAGGTAGCGGGCGCGCAGGCTGCTCAGCGCTAAGGCTTTATACTCTTCACTCCAATTTGGCGTAGTACTAAGCTATTATCTCCTTCTTCTTTCAAACGTAGAAAACCTCTGGACTTTCCGGAGGTTTTCTGCTTTATACTCTTGCCACATCGCAACAAATCTGTGATTCATCGGTATTGTCGTTCGTGTTCCTCCTCAATCATTCTCATCAGATCGCTCATGCGCATATCTAGCGCCTCTGCGATCCGCCAAAGGGTTTCCACGCTTGCACTCTTACTGCCGATTTCAATCATTGCGAGATGACTACGCGCGATACCAGCCAATATTCAATCAAGTCACTTAAAGAAAACCATACAAAGATTCTTGTTGGCCATCACAGTATATACCCAAGCCATTATTAGAAAAGTCTCTGCAATCAGCAGGATATACACAAATCAATGGAGTTTCACCTCTTTCAGGGCATAAGAAAAGCACCCTACTCCACAGAGTAGGATGCTGTTGGTCACACTATGCAGTTAGTCGGTCAGACGCGGCTTGATCGACGATCCTCAGATCGCAGCAATGTAGCGGGCATAATCGGACTCAGGGATCTTAAGCGCCTTCATTGCATCATGAACCGAAACATTGAAGCTTTCCATGATTCCAATGATAGCTTCAACTCTGGTCTTAAAAGCCGCATCATTACGGATTTCTTCCATTGCTCTGCACATAACCGCCACTCCTTCCTCGTTCTCCTTGAAATATCTGACTCTATCAGCCAGAATACTGTAGTACATATAATAAACTGGCTATAGGAAATTTGCGTACAAAGAAAGGAATGTCTCAGGAAATCCTCTCAGGGCTTTCTGGCGTAGCACGGAGTCATCTGGCAATGATCGAGAACGGGAAAAAGAACGCCAATGTTGATACGCTTTGGCGGATAGCAGCCGCGTTAGATCTTCGCCTCAGTGAATTAATACGCCTTGTCAAAAATGAAATGTATCTTAATAGCTAATTTAATCTTTTTTCTCAAAATTAGTGGAATAATACGTATCTCCGACTTTATGTGTAATTATCATATTGCTAGTATCAGCATCCACAATACCGCATCCATATTTACGGGGAGGCATCCCTTGCCGCTTTCGTTTACGCTTGTCATGTTCTGCCCATGCAATATAGATGGTCATAACTACAGCAAATACTAAACCACTAATGATTCCACCTATCATTTTGAGACCTCCCTGTGAATCGTTCGTCGCCTCAGCAATGTTTAATATGAGTATATCACGACTAGAAATGCTCGTCCATACATAAGTGAGATGCTGATTACCTCCGATAGAAACACAACAAAAGCAATTCACAATTACCAGCCATAGACAATACCGAAAAAAAGGATTAAGATATACGTATAAGCATAAACAAGGAGGGATACGATGCCTCTTGAGATCGTCCGCAACGATATCACGAAAATGAGCGTTGATGCAATTGTTAATGCTGCGAATACATCCTTGCTAGGCGGTGGCGGTGTAGATGGTGCTATTCATAGGGCAGCGGGACCTCAGCTGCTTGAAGAGTGCAAGGCGCTTAACGGCTGTCGAACTGGAGAAGCCAAACTTACCAAAGGATATCGGCTTCCCGCAAAATATGTCATCCATACAGCCGGCCCCATCTGGCAAGGTGGTCAACAAGGTGAACGTGAACTTCTTGAAGCCTGCTATCGTAATTCGCTCGAATTAGCAACCAAATATAAATGTGAAACAGTGGCTTTCCCTATGATTTCGTCAGGTGTGTATGGATACCCAAAGGCCCAGGCTCTTCAGGTTGCCATCGATACGATAACTCGCTTTCTTCTGGAACATGACATGACCGTCTATATTGTTGTGTTCTCAAAAGAAGCATTCGAAATCAGTAGTAAACTCTTCAATGACATCACTGCTTACATTGACGACGTTTATGTTGACAAGCATCTGCATTCCCCAAGAGAGTCTACTCGTGTCAGACTTCAAAGCAAATATCTGAAGGAAGCTAAGGCTTATGCACGAAAAGATACTGCGGAATATTGCTCAACACCAGTGCTGGCAGATCTCAACCCATGTGCAAATCTTGATGAAATGTTGAATCAAGTGGATGAAAGCTTTGCAGAGATGCTACTTCGAAAGATTGATGAGAAAAACATCAGTGATGCGGAGTGCTACAAAAAAGCCAATATCGACAGACGCTTATTTAATAAGATTAAAAATAGTCCTTCATACAAACCCAGTAAACAGACAGTGCTTGCTTTCGCTATTTCCCTTGAACTGACATTAGAGCAGACGAAGGAAATGCTTGAAAAAGCAGGCTTCGCTCTCTCCCACAGTAATAAATCCGACATCATTGTTGAGTACTTCATTCTAACTAAAAACTTCAACGTCATAGCAATTAATCAAGTTCTCTTCAAAATGGATTTGCAGCCCCTCGGCTATTAATTTGTCGCTTACGAGGCGACCATCGCTCTCCTTGTTTTTGATAAACTGTATTCATAAAAACAAGGAGGGCTTTCATTATGATCGGAGCTATTATTGGAGACATCGTTGGTTCTGTCTATGAATTCAATAACATCAAAACAAAAGAGTTTCCGCTTTTTACGCAAAACAGCAATTTCACTGACGACACTCTGATGTCGATCGCCATTGCTAATGCCTATCTGCTATCTAAAGGTGACTGCTCTGCTTTTCACCGTGAAGTAATCCAGCAAATGCGAAGAATTGCTAGCAAACACCCCTGCCCTAAGGGCGGATACGGTGGGCGTTTTCGCAGATGGCTTTCGAGTGCTGACCCTCGTCCCTATGGAAGCTTTGGCAACGGATCTGCCATGCGGGTATCTGCATGTGGCGACTGTGCAGACTCACTCAGCATGGCTCTAGATCTGGCAACCATGTCTGCCAATGTAACGCATAATCATCCTGAAGGTATTAGAGGTGCTCGCGCTGTCGCAGCATCGATTTATCTGGCAAAAACTGGCGAAAGCAAAGAAACAATCCGTGAATACATTTCTTCCAATTTCTATCCTCTTAATATGACAATTGAAGAAATCCGTCCCACTTACCAATTCGACGAATCCTGTCAAGGTACTGTCCCGCAGGCAATTACCGCCTTCCTCGAATCCACGAGCTTTGAAGACGCTCTCCGTACTGCTGTCTCGCTCGGTGGCGACTGTGATACTCTGACAGATATCACCTGTGCAATTGCCTGGCCGTTCTATGCTAGAAGCGGTGAAGATGACACAATGAATGAATTACGCAGTAAGGCTCTTTCTCTTCTTCCCGGTGAGCTGCGCCAGATTGTCATAGAATGGGAAACTCGTTATTGTGGATACGTTTCGTCTAACCTCGGATCTCCTGTTACCCCAGTAAAACCTAGCTTAACCGAATTAGTATTCATCTTGGATCGTAGCGGCTCTATGAGTGGATTGGAACAAGATACGATCGGCGGTTTCAACTCCATGATAGAAAAACAGAAGCAGGAGCCTGGGCGGACAATTATCTCTACTGTCCTTTTTGACCACGCGACTGACGTCATTCACGATCGTATTGATCTCCAGTTTATTCATCCTTTGACTGAAAAACAATACTATGTTCGCGGTTCTACAGCACTTCTGGATGCAATCGGTAGTGCGATTCACCACATTGGTAACATCCACAAATATGCTCGGCGTGAAGATCGACCGGCGCATACGCTATTTGTCATCACAACAGATGGCATGGAGAACTCCAGTCGTCGTTACAGCAGCGATCAGGTCAAACAAATGATTCAACGCCAAAAAGAAAAATATGGCTGGGAGTTTCTCTTCCTTGGTGCAAATATTGATGCAGTTGAAACCGCAGAGCATTTTGGCATCGATGCTGATCGGACGGTTAACTATCATTGCGACTCTGAAGGAACTCAGCTAAACTATGAAGTTATCAGCGAAGCAATTTGCTCTGTCAGATGCAGTAAGCCACTTGGTCGTGAATGGAAGAAGCGAATTGACGAAGACTTCAAATCCCGCAAAAAGTAATGGAGGTATCGTTATGAAGAACAAAGACAAGACAATTATGGGTGCGGTAAAAGAATCACTTACAAAAAGTGATCGCTATTTCAGCAAACCAACTATCGATAACGCACAGCCCACCAAAGTGGTGACAATCGCAGATATTGATGCACGAATCGCACGTAATGCGCAAACCAAGGATGCAGCCGAGGAAAACAACTAATACTTTATGGCAGCCAGTTTTCTATTGACGCTGGATATCTCAAGTGCTATAATATCATTGCCTATAAAGAGTGCGCGAGGGACAAGCCCGTTGACCGCACAGCAACCTGCCAGCCGGTAAGGTGCTAAAGCTTGCCGATGGGTAGATGCGTTCACACAACACCCGTCGGAAACGATGGGTGTTTTTTCGTCCTCTTTAGCGGCAATCATTATTACAGGAGGACGTTATCATGCGTACCATTGCTGCTCTCTTGAAGAACAACCCCAAAGTCTATGTTTGTTTTGCAAGCAACACCCTCTGTCGCTATTTCCTGAAAAACGCCGAAGAAGAAGGTTTTGCTTTCGGCACCAGCGTTCTGCCAACCCAGAAAGAGCCTGACAGCGTTTTGATTCTGAAATCTGATTGGACGATCTGCTACCTGAATAGCATTTCTCAGATGGCCTTTCGCGCTAACCTTCCTATTAACGGAGTAAACATTCCCAAGGTCGACTATGGCAAGTATCTAGCTGGCTGGGATGATTATTCCTTCAGCAAAGAATAATCTTAAAACACAGAACAACAATGAGCGTAAACCTTCAGACATCAGAAAAAACTTGGCGCGGAGAACACCATACTCCGCGCCAGAACTGTTTTCACTAATTCAATTAGGTATTCCAAAGAACCTACCGTTATACATCCAGTCTCATGTCTGGGTTGCCCTAACCTTTCTAATCGACTCGTTTAGACTCTAATTAGGTCAGTTAGGTCTTTGAAGTATTCTCATATGGTTTTAGAATACATGCAAGCTAACGAAAGATTTGTCGATTACTTTGTAGTAAGCCCTTTCTGCAAAATGCAAATCCAACAAAGACTATTTCATTTGTGCAGCATCCAATCTCATAACATCGTACATTTTCAAATCAAAGATACGCATGTTATAAGGCCAGCGTGTATCGTTATTGGAACAACTTGTAACCCAGTACTCATTCTCCATAGTATTCTTTCAGGCGTTGACTGCTTGTTCTGGCAAGTGCCGCCTTTTTTTCTTTATCCATCAATACGATCCGCATCGTCTAAGATTATTCGGGTAGCAGATATTACGGTATGGCCAGTTCGGTAAAATGCTAAGTAACCTCCAACATAGTTGACAGGCACAGCCTCAACTGTATCTCCGGCATGTTTATGTCCACCGCGCGCTATATACTGTTTGAATCTATTATCTCGCAGGGTAACTTCAATTTCTGCATATTCATCCGTTGCAGGTGACTCTTCAACAGGTTCTGGCTCTTGAACAAAACGATCAACAGACACCTGAAACTTATTATGTCAGCTATTCTTACTAAGTATTTCAGCACATACGCTTCTCTCTCAATCTGAACTACCGAACCCGCGAAAGCCCCCTACTGTTCTGCGAAAGGGGTACGATCCCGCAAAAGCCCTACTGTTCCGCGAAAGGGGTACGATCCCGCGAAAGCTTCTGGAAAACAAAAAAAGCACCCGGCAATAAGCCGAGTGCGTACCATATTCTGCTATTTTTGGGCAAACGTAGGCCCTTTTATCCCTTTTTACGCTCAAAAACTCGAAAATACATAAAAAAAGAACGAGCATTCTATCAAAATGCTCGTTCAAACATGGAGCGGTAGACGAGATTCGGACTCGCGACATCCACCTTGGCAAGGTGGCACTCTACCACTGAGCTACTACCGCATCGCTCATCAACGTAGAGTATTATACATCAATGCACCAGATTTGTCAACATCTTTTTTCAAAAAATACGGGAGGAACAACGCCCCCCGTATATCTCCACATTTTTCGCTTTACATTTCCCGGCGGCCCTCGATGGCCTTGGCAAGCGTGACTTCGTCGGTATACTCCAGATCGCCGCCAACCGGCAAACCATGCGCAATACGCGTAACAAGGATGCCCATGGGCTTGAGCAGACGCGCGATGTAGCTCGCCGTTGCTTCGCCTTCAATATCGGGATTCGTGGCGAGGATAACCTCCTTCACGTCCTCCGTTCCAACTCGGGCAAGCAGCTCGCGAATCCGAATGTCCTCCGGACCGATGCCCTCCATGGGTGAGATCGTGCCATGGAGTACATGATAGGTACCCTTGAAATCGCGCATACGTTCCATCGCCGCAACGTCGCGCGGATCCTTCACCACGCAGAGCACGCCGTTATGGCGGCGCTCATCGCTGCAGATCGGGCATGGATCCTCCACGGTATAATTGCCGCAGCAGGAGCAGTACTTCACTGCCTTCCTCCCCTGCCAGATTGCAGCAGCCAGCTCATGCACCTGATCCTCCGGCAGGGAGACGATATGATACGCCAGCCGCAGCGCGCTTTTGGCGCCGATGCCCGGCAAGCGTGAAAGCTGCTGTGCCATTCTGGCGATGGGTTCAATCTGCGCAGCCATACTTAGAACATGCCGCCCATGCCGCCGCCGATCTTGTTCATCTCAGCCTCGCGGGTCTCTTCGCCCTTCTTGAGCGCATCGTTGACCGCCGCGACGATCATGTCCTGCAGCATTTCGACATCATCCGGATCAACCGCATCAGGCTGAATCGTAAGCGCAAGCAGCTGACGCTTGCCGCTGACCTTGCAGCAGACCGCGCCGCCGCCGGCCGTGCCTTCATACTCGCGCGCGTCGAGTTCTTCCTGCTTAGCCATCATCTGCTGCTGCATCTTCTGCGCCTGACGCATGAGCTGCTGCATATTGCCTCCCGGAATGCCGGGGAAACCGCCTCTTGCCATTTGAAATTCCTCCTGAAATAAAAAATCATCATAAGCGATTATACACCATTCAAGCGGAATTGAAAAGAAGAAAAAGCGCCCTGCACGTTTAAATGCGCAAAGAATGCTGTCATTCCCATGGAACGTATGACGAAAACTGTCAGGATATGAAATCCTCCATCGGTCACACTAAGCGCGAACCGAATGGAGGTGAAAAAGAAATGGCGAGCAATTCCTCTGGCAATCGCATCAACGTGCCGCAGGCAAAGGGCGCGCTCAACAACATGAAGTATGAGATCGCGCGCGAGCTGGGTGTGAACCTGAAGCAGGGCTACAACGGCGAACTGACTTCACGCGAAGCAGGTTCTGTCGGCGGCTACATGGTCAAGCGCCTTGTCGAACAGGCTGAGCAGCAGATGGCTTCCCAGGGCATGTAATCATTCTGCGCAATGCGCAACTCAATGATGAAAGGGGATTTCTTCCTATGTATCAGAACATGAACCAGAATGCGAATCAGAGCATGAATCAGAATGCAAATGTGGGCATGAACCAGAATGCCGGTCAGGGCATGAACACGCAGAGCCAGAACAATTCCGGCCGCAGCAACCGCACCGTCGTCCCGGAGGCAAAAGGCGCGCTGAACCAGATGAAATATGAAATTGCCTCTGAGCTGGGTATCAATCTCAAGCAGGGCTACAATGGCGATCTTCCCTCCCGTCAGGCAGGCTATATCGGCGGATACATGACCAAGCGCCTCGTCGAGCAGGCTGAACGCGCGATGAGCGGTCAGGCGTAACGAACAAAACAAGCAAAAGGGACATCCATGACGGATGCCCCTTTTATACTTGCCGGCTTCTATTCTGTTGTGTACAGCAGAGGAAATCCGAAGCGTATCCGTAAATTCGGTATTCACAGATTCCATCCCGGCAGATATCGCCTGGTATTCACCAGCATATCGCGAAGCAGCACGCTGCCCTGCAGCCTCGTAATCCTTCCAGCGACCAGCGGATCGCGCATCAGGACTTCGAGACACAAATCGTTATCATGGGCCAGCGCAGCGATGAGCGTATCTCTCTGATTCTCAACATGCGGCTGCAGAAGATGATGGATACCCTCCGGAACACTTCCTGCAAATACCGGCGCAATGGAGTCCCGGGAGAATACCGCATTGGTTTCCACAATGCAATCTCTGGGCATGTTCGCAATCTGGCCATGGGTATTGGGAATATTGACGTTGCTGACCATCCTGCCAAGGCCGCACAGCGCCTTGATCAGCAGAATGCCTTCCTCGCCGGTGGCCTTGAGTTCCACCTCACGCTTGCCAGCAACAAGCTCTGCAGATTTTTCAAGCCGCGCCTTCAGATCATTTTTGCGATAATCGACAGTCGTCAGACCGAATTTCCAGCGCTTTACCGTTTCAGGATCCTTGAGATACATCTCACCCGGCATAAACTCCGCCAGATGACGATCCCCTGCCGCAGCAATCGCACCATAGCGGCGGAACAGATCAAACTTCACAAGATGCGCACAGTTGAACGTGGAATTTGCCCAGTTCCTGTCCGGTTCGTTATAGCCTTCATTTCCGTTCTTCTCGATAAACGCTTCATAAATCGGGAATAAATTGTGACAGCGGTAGGACGCTTTGTCAAACCATGTAAAGTGATTGAGTCCCAGAACATTCACGTGAATGTCCTCACGTGCAATATCCTCTGCTCCCAGCGCCTGCTCCGCGATCGCCTTAAGCACCTTCTGCGTGCCAAACACCTCATGGCAGCAGCCGAACGCCTTGATTCCCGGAAACACATGATACAGCGTTCTGACGCACAGACTCATCGGGTTTGTATAATTGATCACCCATGCCTCAGGTGCATATTCCCTGATCGCTTCGGCAATCTCCACAAACATCGGAACCGTGCGCAGAGCGCGCACCAATCCGCCGGGCCCCACGGTATCGCCGACGGACTGATAGATCCCGTAGCGCTCCGGCAAATGGACGTCGGACGCCATCTCATCAAACGTGCCTGGAAGAATCGAAATCACGACAAAGTCGACGCCTGCAAGCGCCTCTGCAAGCGATTTGGAAACCTCATACTTCCACTTGCCCACCGCTTCCGCGCGTGCAGACACCCGATTGCCGACGATCTCATTCGCCTTCGCCGCCTGCTCGTCGATATCGTAGAGGCGGATCGTACCGCTCAACGCGGGCTCCAGCGCAAGATCCGTCATAAATGTCCATGCCCAGCCGCGGGAGCCGCCGCCGATATAGGCGATTCTTACGTCAGAAACAGCATTTCCGTGATCAATCATTCTGCTCTCTCCTTATCGCTGCTTTTGAATAAGCCCGCAGAATCCTTTCTGCGGGCCTATCACATACACCAACCTGTATATCTGCGCTTACAGAACCATCTCCGTGCTGCCGTCGAACAGATAGACGCTTGAGGCCGGAATAGAGAACACAACCTCGCTGTCCATCTGCGGCATTTCATGCGGCATCACCTTGAGAATGGCCTTCTCCTGCGCCATATCCACGTAAACATTCACGCTGTCGCCAAGCATTTCCGTCAGTTCCACGCAGCCGCGCAAGGTATAATCGCCCTCACCCAGCGCAACAGCCTCCGGCCTAAAGCCGAACACAATTTCCTTTCCCTCGTATGCAGCCGCTTGCTCGCCAAGCTTTTTGCGAAGATCAATCCTACTCGTACCGATCTCAATGCATCCGTCCCTGAGCGTTCTTCTGATAAAATTCATAGGCGGCTCGCCGATAAAGCCCGCAACAAACATATTCGCCGGGTTAAAATACACTTCCTTGGGCGTGCCGATCTGCTGCACATAGCCATCCTTCATCACCACGATGCGGTCCGCCATGGTCATCGCCTCTGTCTGGTCATGGGTGACATAGATGGTCGTCGCCCCCGTCTCCCGATGGATCTGCGTGATCTCCGAGCGCATGGTAACGCGCTGCTTGGCATCAAGGTTGGACAGCGGCTCATCCATCAGGAAAATGCCCACCTTACGGATAATCGACCGGCCGACAGCCACGCGCTGACGCTGGCCGCCGGAAAGCGCGCGGGGCATGCGATCCAGATAATCCGTCAGCCCTAGAATCCTGGCTGTCTTTTGCACACGTTCGTCGATCACATCCTCGTCGATGCCCTGCAGCGACAAGCCGAATGCCAGATTATCATAGACGGTCATGTGCGGATAAAGGGCATAGCTTTGAAAAACCATCGCTACTTCGCGTTCACGCGGGCTGAGCGTATTGGCCAGCTTGCCTTCAATCAGAAACTCGCCCTTGCTGATATCCTCAAGGCCAGCAATCATGCGCAGCGTTGTCGATTTTCCGCAGCCGGAAGGGCCGACGAAAACGATGAACTCGCCTTTTTCGGCCTCCATATTGAAATCATGCACCGCATGAAAACCATTGGGATAAATCTTATTGATATTCCTGAGTGTGAGATATGCCATAGCAATACGCCCCTTTACCATAATTGATGGGCACAAGAGTACCACGAATAGACAAATGCACAGCCATTTGCTATAATAATGCGAGCAATGCTTTTTTCGAGGTGATGGGATGAATGATATCGTCCGTGCTGGAAAACACTTTCTGACCTACAATGTCAGCCGGCATAAACACAATAACTGGGAACTGATTTACTGCACGGAAAAATGCGGCAAGTTTATCTTTGACACCATGGAGATCCCTTACGGCGTCGGCGATATTGTCGTCATCCCACCGGATACGCCTCATCAGAATGTCAGCGATAACGGATTCACCAACATTCATCTGAATATCGACAATACGACGCTCCCATTCAGACAGCCCGTCATGATTCAGGATGACAGCAACCAGACGATTCTGCACCTGTTCTCCGACGCACACTATCTTTATCGCGGCGACCTTCCGGACAAAGCAGATTTTCTGACATCTTACGGCAATCTGATCGTTCATTTCATGATCGCCAAGCAGCGCACGCACCAGAAGAATCCCATCATTGATCAGATTGAGCAGAGTATCCTGCAAAACTACACCGATATCAATTACAAGCTTGATGAGATTCTGGGCTCCATGCCCTACTGCAGCGATTATCTGTGCAGGGTTTTCCGCAAAGAAAAGGGAACGACGCCTCACAAATACCTGAACAGCCTGCGCCTTCAATCGGCCGCATCCATGCTCCGCTCAGATTACAGCACAAGCAGCATCGCCGAAGTCGCCAATCTCTGCGGCTTTCGCAATCCCCTGTATTTCTCTCGCATGTTCAAAAAGAAGTACCATGTATCCCCTACGGAATACACGCACCATAAGCCTGCCAATCACGCAGAAAGCCAGAAGATCATTCTTCCCGAGTGAGCCTCCTGATCTCCGTATAACACATTACCAGCGGCGCAACCCCCTTGGCCTCATTCTTTACAACGGGCTCACTGATGTAATACGCATAAGAGCCGTCTCTGCGCCTGTCGCTCTGCGGGCCAAGACCCGCCACGAGGCAGATGCCGCCCAGTTCCATGCCCTCGTCGCTGAATGTCAAATATGTATTTACGATGCCGTCAAAGGTCTTTTGGCCTTGGGCGGCATATTCTTTTTCAAGCACGCCAAGGCGCGCACCCTTGAGCATCGCATAGGCGATCATGCTCGAGCCGCTGGTTTCCAGATAGTTTCCTTCCCTGCCGCCCTGATCGACCACCTGATAATACATGCCTGTCTTTTCATCTGCATATCGGATGACGCCCCGCATCATCTCCCGAAGCAGCGCACCTATCTCGCTGCGTTCATCGCCCTCAGGCAGGATTTCGCACAAATCCGCCAGCGCGGCTGCCAGCCATCCCATAGCCCTGAGCCAGAAGCTCGCAGACAGGCCTGTAACCGGATCCGCCCAGAACGCCGTCCTGCTCGCATCATAGCCATGCACATACAGCCGCTTGTTCTCATCATACATGCGCGCCCGCACCATGCGGATCTGCGCAAGAATATCTGAATAATCTCCGTGACCGAAGTGCTTTTCATACAGCGCAGCAAATACCTGCGCCATATAGACGCCATCCAGCCAGACCTGATCCGGGTAGATCTTCTTATGCCAGAAATTCCCCTCGAACGTACGCGGGTGTTCATCCAGCGCACATTTGAGTGTCTCAGCCGCCAGACGATACTTCTGCTTGCCAGTCGCTTCATACAGTTCAAACAGCACGCAGCCTTCCTTGATATCATCCAGAGACTGCTTATGAGGCTCATACGTACGGATTTGTCCGTCCTCTGATATAAAGCTGTCGACAAAGCGCTCTACAAAGCTGAAATACCGCGCATCATCGCAGATTCTGGCTATCTCCAGCAGCGCACTGAGCATGCAGCCGTCAATATAATTCCAGTTTGCCGGTTTGCCCGCGCGCACCTTCTCGATGTTCCACGCAGTTCTCTCCGGAGAGGACTGCTCAATCAATTGCAGCACGTAGCTGCCAATCTTTTCGTACATCAGACATCCTCATTCAGTTCGTTTGTTTCCACATTCGCGCAGTTTTCCGTAATCAGCGCCTTCCCCTGCGCTCCGCACACCGTCACATGGCTGACGCAGACCCGGCGCACATTGTTCAGATACAGGCCCATGCGGCAGCGGGCAACAGCATCGTTCTGCATCGCCGGAACAAAGCTCTTTGCCTCCTCGGCAAATCGAACGAATACGCGTTCAAATGTCACCTGATCAATCGGCGATTCCGGCAGGCCATCGATATAACAGGCCGCTGCATGCGCGTCCGTACAATCGATATCCCTGAATGTGAATGCGCCAAGATGCGGCGTGCGATCATCCACAGGCAGCGGTGTGCGGCATTTCACATAGTCGGAGAATCGATCCGGATCGCAGCAGTTATACCACATGTTGATCACAAACGGCGTGATCACATTTCGCATGCGGATATTCTCAAAGACAATATCCGTGATGTCGCAGTGTTTACCGCGGCCACGGCGCGTTTTGATGCGCAGGCCGCGATCTGTGCTGTCAAACAGGCAGCGCGTCACACTCAGTTCGCGAACGCCGCAGGCCGTTTCGCTGCCCAGCGTGACCGCGCCATGGCCAAAGGCCATGCGGCAGTTGCGGATAACATGCTTCTGCGCAGCCTGCAGCCGCTGGCGGGAAAGCTCGAGCTTGCCGGACTTGATCGCCACGCAGTCGTCGCCCACGCTCAAATGGCAGCCGATGATATTCACGCCCACACAGGCTTCGGGATCAATCGCATCCGTATTCGGGCTGTTCTTTGGCGCTTCCACCTTCACATCATAGAAGGATACATTCTCACAATAGAACGGATGCAGATTCCAGGAAGGAGAGTTTTTTACTGTAACGCCGTGCATCGTCACATTCCTGCAATTGCAAAGGAACAAAATGCGCGGGCGCGCCGTCTCAAAGGACTTGAACGCCGTCCAAAAGTCGCTGTTCTGTGCATTGCCGTCGATGTGGCCCAGGCCGGTAATGGTCACATCCTCGCAATACTCGCCGTGCAGAAGGGACTGATACATCGGCCTTGTCAGGCCCTCAAAAGCGCCGGTCATCAGGTCATCTCCGCCGTTCAGATCGCTGACGATGCCCGGAAGCACCGGATAACTTTCCCGGTCCGCGCTGCCAAGAAGCACCGCACCTTCAGCGAAATCGAGCGTGATATGGCTGCGCAGCGCCAGAGGCCGGGTGAGATAGACGCCCGCAGGGAAATAAAGCCTTGCGCCCGCAGGCAGGAAATGCAGCGCCGTCTGAATGGCAGCCGTATCGTCATGCTCGCCATCGCCCACCGCGCCAAAGCTGCGCACATCGACCGCGCAGGTCTCCGCGCACGTATGCAGCGGCAGCGCATGGCGCACGCCATCCATCACAATTTCCGCCAGATAATTCTTATCCGGTTTCAAACCAAAGAGAGAGAATACATTGGTATCACAGGAAAACCGGTGCTCTCCATCCAGATATACATCAAACGGAGCAGGCGCAGTATACGCCGTATCGTTTTCAAGCTCAAAGCACGCGCTTGTCGATCCGATATACAGAGACTTGATCATTGCAATCCCCTTTCATCTGCCGCGCGCTTCGGCAGCCATGTCAAGCAGCATATGCTTGCAGGCGATGAGCGCCGTGTCTGCGCCAGCAGCAATCAGACCAAAGCCGATAGGCCCTACGCCCAGAAACAGCGTAAGCCCCAAAACCGGAGAAATCAGGCCCAACAAGGCATTGATCATGGCATATGCCGTCACAACCACGAACATCAGCGCAAATGCGTAAAGCATATTCAGCAGCATACCAGCGACGCCCACGCGCCTGACCATCATATGTCGTCCACTCTCGCCATCGCGTTTTTCGCCAAAGCGCAGCAGCGTATTGATCAGAAGATCCGTCACCAGACCCATGAAAACAGCGGCAATGACGCACAGATCCAACCGTGAACCCACATACAGGCCAAGGCCCCAGAATACAAAGAAGCATACCGCGCCATAAAACCACGCCTTGATCAGAAAGACCTTGAGCGGCACAGGAACGCGGCGCTTTCCTTTGACTGAAGTATACTTTTCAAGTTCCTCCCTGGTATACTCCGGCGTATTGTCCCGATTGGCCGTTACCAGATCTTCTATGGCATCTGTATGCAGGCGGTAATGCGACTCTATCGCCTGTCCTGCTTGCTTTTTTGCTTTCATGGTGTTACATCTCGTCCGTCAGTATGATTTGCTCCATGCCGCTGCCCTCTTCCACAGGAAGAGACGTATCAATCCTGCGAAGCGCATTGCGCAGCACAGGCACAAGCAGCGTCAGCACCGCGCCGCACGCGACAATTGCACGATGCACCATCAGCACCTGATAAGCCTTGGGAATATACGCCGTGCTGTCGTCCACGATAATCGGATGATCAGCGCGGGTAATCGCCATCTGAATCTTACCTGCATAGTAGGTATCGCAAATCATGAGAATGCCCAGCATCAGGAACATCAAAACCAGCATGGGGATGTTGGTTTTCTTTCTGTGCGGATAGGCATTGATGAAGCAGACAAAGGACAGAAGCGAAAACAGCATGGTGCAAAAGCCGCTCAGGCCCATGCCCGAAAGCTGGATCTTCGCCGTCGTATCCGATATATGCGTCAGATTGAGCGAATAGAGCAGAAATGCAGCCGCAAGCACAAGCAGCGGAATCGTCTGCGGCTTGCGCTTCAGGGAGACGATCGTCTTTCTCAAGAGCTCCTTCATGCCGCCATTTTTCTTTTTCATGCTCATTCTCCCTTCGCGCGGATCGCGTTGGTCGTTTCCTTATCGAAGAAGTGGCGCTTGACAAAGGAAACCTTTACCGTGTCGCCCGCCTTGAAATCATACCAGCCGCGCAGTTTGCAGGTGATGGCCGAATCCGGTGAGTTTCCAAGACGTCCATGGACGAGCGTATTCATGCCCAGATTCTCATTGGAGAAGACAGACACGCTCACGTCGCCGCCCTCAACCATATCCTCCGGGCGCACGCCAAGGACAATCTCCCTCCCTTCATAGGCCGCAAGCAGCTTTTTCTCCTGCTCATCAAGCGCCAGTGCAAAGAAGGAACTGAGAAGCTTGCCGCCTTTTACCTGCACATCAAAGAAGTTCATCGGCGGAAGGCCGATAAAGCTGGCGACAAACAGGTTGGCAGGCGTGTCATACAGCTCCAGCGGCGTGCCGATCTGCTGAACGTGGCCCATGGACATACACACAATGCGGTCCGCCAGGGTCAGCGCCTCCGTTTGGTCGTGCGTGACATAGAGCATGGTAGCATTAAGACGCTTGTGCAGCAGGAGAATCTCACGGCGGGTCGCACCGCGAAGCTTCGCATCCAGATTGGAAAGCGGCTCATCAAACAGGAACACCTTCGGATTGCGCACAATAGCGCGGCCCATGGCCACACGCTGACGCTGGCCGCCGGAAAGCTGCTTGGGCTTTTTATTGAGCTGATCTGTAAGACCCAGGATTTCCGCTGCGGCAAGCACCTTCCTGTGGATCACATTGGGATCCTCCTTGCGCAGCGTCAAGGAGAAGGCCATGTTCTCATAGACCGTCATATGACCATACAGCGCGTAATTCTGGAAGACCATCGCCATATCGCGATCCTTGGCCGGCGCCGCTGTGATATCCTCTCCATCCAGCAGAAGGCGGCCTTCGGTAATATCCTCCAGACCGGCGATCATGCGCAGTGTGGTCGACTTGCCGCAGCCGGAGGGACCAACAAGCACAATGAGTTCGCCATCTCGGACGTCCAGATTGAAGTCGAAGACGGCCTGCACGTGATTGTCGTAAACTTTATTCAGATGCTGTAAGCTGATATTGGCCATGGGGCATCTCCTTTACACGCGCTTTTCTTCAAGGGAAGCATTATAGGCGGCAAGCATACGGCTGCGCCTGACGCCGACAACGCCGGCGGCCATGCAGCAGATTGCCGAAAGGCTCAAAAGAAGCACCACCGTAGCAAACTGCTGCGTCTGCATCACCTGGTGAGTCACCTTGCTGATGGTGACCGTCGCATGATAAGCCTTAAGCGGCAGGATAAAGATGCGCACAATCTGCCCCGCGCCGATGGCAAGGAGCAAAAAGGCATAGCCGATCCTGTAATTCTTCACGCCCTCCGAGGCAAGAAATGCCATGAGCATGAACAGAAGATTGTACACGATCGAAGCGCCGATGAGCAGGCTGTAATACCAGGAGCCTACGTCGGATTCATAGATGCTCACAAAATAGAGCACGTTGAACACAATTGCCAGCAGCGCCAGATTAGAAGCCAGCTTGTTCTTTGTGTAGCGCATGCGATCCAGACGGACATGCTTCATTTCATCCATGATCACACCTTCTTCCCTTCCTCGATCAGGCGGCGCTCCGCGCGCATCAGGCTGTGCTTCCAGAAGAAATTATGGATAAGCAGCGCGCAGACAATGAGCACCAGCGCAAACACCGCATAATGCGCATCAAACCAGAAAGTCGATTTGATATACGGCGTATCCATCATCTCTGCGAAGAACTCCAGCTCCTCGAAATTGACCTCAAGATACTGCGCCTTGAACGCTTCAAGCTGCACGTGGGACCAGACGGCGAGTACCGTGCCCGCACCGGCAAAGACAAACGTGGAAATCGCATTGCCGATGTAATACCTGCGCCGCTTGTGCGTGCTTGTAATAAAGAGGAGGCAGGCAAGCAGCAGCAGCCCAATGGCATAACGCAGCAGCGCGCGATTGAAGGGCTGCATGTCGTAATAGATCCATGATCCCTGTACCCATGTATCCATCGGATTGGACGGATCCATCATCGTGTAATACAGACTGTCATACAGGTCGGTCATTACCCCCAGCGCATACAGAAATACGACAGCGCCTGCCGCAATCGCCGCAAAGCAGAGAATCTTCTGCCAGATCATTTGTCTGCGATACATGATGACCTCCTGAATACACCGGCTGCGCCGGCAGAAATGCGGATTCCCGTAAGCGTCCAGAGGATGCCGGACGCTTATGGGAACCCGCGGCAGGGAAATCCCTGCCGCAGGTATATGACGTGTCAGAGCCCTGCACAAGAATATGTGCAGCAGGTATATCCCGCTTACAGGGCGTTGTAGTACTCGACCAGACGATCCCAAGCGCGCTGCTTGAGGGCCAGGTACTGCTTACCGCCCATGGCGTCGGTCACGTACGCAGCGGACTCTTCGGCGCTGGACATGCCTTCCACAGCGTAGCCATTCACGATCTGATCGATGAACAGGTTCTGCTTGTCCTTGGCGTCGTTGAACTTCGCCGGCAGATCCGCGTACTCGTTGATCATGTTGTTCTCAACGGTGGTATTCGGCAGAACGGTGGGCACGGAGGTGTACCACGGATTCTCGGTCACGGCCAGTTCCGGATGCTTGATGGTACCCAGACCGATGGCCACGGAGATCTTGCCCGCGCCTTCCTTGCCGACGTCATGCGTGCACTGATACTCGAAAGCCTGGCTCTTGGCGAAGGAAAGCGTGGAGCCCAGGAACTGACGGGCATAGTTGGTGTAGTTGCCGGAAGCCTTCTCCCACAGCTCGGCGAAGGTGGCATCGGCGATCACAGGCATTTCCTGACCATTGAAATTGAAGGTGACGTAGCTGCCGTCCTCATTGGTCTTGATGAACGCATCCGGACCATAGCTCATGAGGATCTGGCCTTCCGGGCTGTAAGCGTAGTCGATGAGCTTGAGCGCCGCGTTCAGCTTGTCCGGGTTGCCCTCAGTGCCGGCCACGGAGATGCCCCAGCCGTCAGTCTTGACGGAGCGCCAGGACTCGGTAAAGCGCATATAGACGCCATCCTCGTTGGTACCGTCGAACCAGCGGGCGACCGGAACCATCACGGCCATGTACTTCTCGCCATCCTGCAGGACGGTCTGGTTATACACGGTCTGGGTCTGGTTGTAGTCGTAGTGCATGAAGCCCAGATCGTTCTCCAGATAGGTCTTGGTGGACTCCTTGGAGCTGTCCATGAACGCCTTGGAGATCAGGCCCTCAGCGGCCATGTTGTTCATGTATTCCATCGCGGTGAAGGCCTCAACATCCTGACGGGCGTCACGGAGCTTGCCTTCGGCGTCGATCCACAGGGAATCCTGACGGGACTCCATGCCGCGCACGCCGAAGAGCACGCCGGCGAAGCGCTTCATATCGACGCGGCGCTGGTTGTTGTCATCCTCGCGGCTGAACAGGCCCTGCACAGAATCGGTGCCGTTGAGGGTCTGCGGGTTCGCCACGACGCAGCGCAGCAGGGCGACCATCTCGTCCACGTCCCACGCGGCGTTCTGGCCGATGAACAGGTTGGAGCGCGCGGTGCCGTAGTAGCCATCGTACGCTTCGTCGATATAGGTGCGCAGCATGTTGACAGCAGCAACGCCATCCACAGCGCCGGCGGCCAGAGCCTCATTCATCTTGGCGACGATGTTGCCGGCCTTGTCGTAGTTCTTGGTCACGGTCTCCACAGCGGTGCCTTCCAGGTTGACCACGTCAACGGTCACGGCGCCGGCGGTGGGCATGTACGGCTGATAGACAGCAGCGGCGAGCGGCTTGCTGGCTTCGGCGGTGAATTCACCCTCGCCATCCAGGAGCTTGGCAACCCAGTCCACACGCATGAGCGGCATACGCTCGATGTCGTTGACGCCGTCAAAGTACGGAGAGAAGTAGATCGCGCCGGTAGAGGTGTTGCCGGTGATGGACAGGCGGACGATCGGGTTGACCTCAAGATACGCCTTGAAGTTGGGCATCTCGTCGAGGTAAGCGCCGATGTTTACGATGCTGCCGGCCTCGCCATACTCGGAGAGCTTGGCCGCGGTGCCGCTGACCATATCGACTTCGTTCAGGCGTTCCTTCCAGAAATCGAATTCCTTGGTCGCGTTGTTGCCCTGATAGAGATTCTCGAAGGCAACGCCCAGGGTATTCTGGACCTCAACCCAGGTGGGCTTGAGATCGCCGGTGTGATAGGTCACGCCGTCGGCCAGGGTCACGCCCTCGCCCGCCACTTCGGCGTCGAAGAACAGACCGGTCTTCGCGCTGTTGTAGCCGGTGGCCATGCGGAGCACGGTGCCTTCCGCATAGCTCAGTTCCGCCGCAGCGATAGAGCTGGTGAGCATCACCAGAACCATCGCCAGCACCGTCACCAGAGACAGAGTACGCTTGATGTTCATGTGTTTTCCTCGCTTTCTTTTACCTTATTTACCGGATACAATCCGGGAAACAGCATTTGTTTTAAGGCGACAGGTCATTTACTCCTTCACGCCGCCGACATTGACGCCCTTGGCAAAGTATTTCTGGATAAAAGGATAAATGATCAGGATCGGTACGATGGAGCAGACAATCAGCGCATAGATGACGGAATCGGAAGCGTACACCTCGTTCCAGCCCGCCATCGCCTCAGGATCCGTGAATTCCTCCAGCTTAAGGCGGATAAACACCTGCAGCGGATGCTCGTTGGAATTGGAAATCATCTGCCTTGCCCAGAAGTAGCCGTTCCAGCGCGAAATGGCGAAGAACAGCGCAACCGTCGCAATGGTAGATTTGCACATCGGGATATAGACCTTGCCCAGCACCTGAAACTCTGTTGCGCCGTCGACAATGGCTGCCTCCTCAATCTCGCCCGGAACACCCTCGAAGGCATTGCGCAGAAGGATGATATTCATCGCTGCCATGCCCATGGCGATAACGACCAGCCATTTATCGTCCGTAATGCCTACGGAATTAAACACAGCCTTGGTATCCAGATAATTCAGATACTGCGGAACGATGCCCGCGGAAAAAAGCATGGTAAAGACAAGAAAGAAGTTGAAGAAGCGCCTGAAGAGCAATCTCTTTTTGGAGAGCGCATATGCGCCAAGGATCGCCACAAACAGCGCCCAGACGGTGCCGTAGAACGTGAGGAACAGCGTATTGGAGTAGGCATTCCAGAACATATTGTCATTAAACATGCGTCCGAACGCCTCGAACTGGACATCCTTCGGAAAGAGAATGATTTCGCCGTAGTTGACCGCATGCTCGCCGCTGATGGACGCAGAAATCGCATACAGGAACGGATACAGGCACAACAGAGAGAATATGCACAAAAGCGTGTAGCTGACGACCCGGAAGATCATCTCGGAGGTTTCAAGCTTTCTTTTCATGACGCTTCCCTCCTTAATACAGCGATGTGTCGGACGCCTTGCGGGCAATCGTGTTAGCGCTGATAACCAGCAGCATGCCGATGACATTATTCATCATCTCGGCTGCCGCAGCAAGGCCCTTCTGCGCGCCTTCAAGGCCATAGCGATTGGCGAATGTAGAGACCACGTCTGCCGTCACATAGGTATTGGTGTTATAAAGCAGGAGTACCTTTTCATAACCGATATTGAGCAGAGAACCGATGCGCGTGATCAGCATGATGACGATCGTAGAGAGGATGCTGGGCAGGACGACGTAGCGCATCTGCGCCATCTTGCCTGCGCCGTCGATCTGCGCCGCCTCATAGCTGGTCGGCGAGATCGCAATAATCGCTGCAAAATACACGATGCTGTCATAACCCGCCCCCTCCCAGATGCCGGAAATCTGGTAGATTGCGCGGAAAAAGTCGGGGTTGTTAAGCAGACCCGCGTTGGCAACCTCCTCAGAAATCAAGCCCAGGGACGTAAGCGCCCGGCTGATGATGCCCATGCTGGTGGTCAGCGAGCCCTGCTTGACGAGCATCATCACCAGCGAAGTCATGATGACCGTGGACATGAACTTGGGCAGATAGGTCAGCACCTGACAGGTGCTGCGCACGATATTGGAGCGGATCTCATTGAAAAACAGAGCCAGGATGATCGGCATCGGGAAGCCGAAGAGCAAGCCATAGAAACTCAGCAGGAACGTATTGCGCAGCGCACGCCAGAACTCGGTAGACATACTGTCCCCGCCGACAAGCAGACGCTTGAAATACGAGAAGCCGGAGAAAAGCTGCTCAGAGACCGGGAGAACCTCGTCGGGAACCTTAAAGCACCCCAGCAGCTCATACATCGGCAGATAGCGCCAGAACAGAAAAACCAGCAGCATGGGCACCAGCATCAGATAAAGACGCCAATCCCGGAGAATCGTCATGCCTACATGGCGCCACGCGTGCTTTTCCACATCATCGCGCACAGCCTGCTCGGGATTCTCCCTATACCCGCCGGAAGCTTCATCATAAATCAGATAATCCGCCGCTTTCGGTTTCACTTGCGAATTCCTCCTGTCCTGAGCATTTCTTCATGGACCCTTGTAAGATAGTGCTTTTGTTCTTCCAGCATACCGTCCAGCCGCCTGCATATCCAGACAATCAACACGGAAAACAGAAGGGAGAGCACATCCGTCGTGATAAAACCCGCACACACGTAAGCGGACATGCCACACAGCCATGCCGCAGCCGCACGCCCGGTCTGCATCAGCAGCGCCGCTGCCGCTCCATACGCCATAGCAAGCAGAACATGCTCATGCAAAACCCGCCAGGTCAGCCGCTTCAGCACGGGCAGTAAAACAAGACACAGCAGATTGCCCGTACAGTAGATCAAAACCTGTACCGGCTGCGCGCCAGAGGCGATACACAGCGTCAGCGCACCCGCCAAAGCAGGAAAGGCCGCATACGCGCCCCAGCGAACCAACACCACAGCAGTAATCGCCGGGGTCAGGCTCAGCATATACGGTTCATGCGGAAACCAGCTTCCGGATGCCAGCACAATCAGCGCTTCACAGATGCACATCATCACGGTAAACATGCACAAATCCATCATCCGATACCGTTTGAAGGTCATCCGCATCCCTTTCTTTCCATCTATTTTCCGCCCGAAGCACGCCAACAGCAGTAAATACTCCCAATTATTCTATCTATAATTCTACTATTTTTTATACTGCGCGTACATAACAAAAACAAAACAGTTTATGCACAAAACCGACTTTTCTATATTCCATTCATCCCATTTTCCTCAAAATATGATATATAGTATTTACGAATCAAAATATATAGGAGAGTGCGATTATGGCAGTATCCATCACGCTGGATCCCACAGATAACCTGCAGCAGGCCATCGACCGCGCAGCACCCGGAAGCACCATACACCTCCAGCCCGGCGTCTATCGGCAAAAAACCGTGATTCGCACACCCAATCTTCAAATCGAAGGCGCCGGTGCCGAGAACACCATTCTGGTATGGGATGATTATGCCAACAAAATCCACGCCGATGGTCAGGCATATAACACATTCCGCACCTATACCCTGGCAATCTGCGCAGACGGCATTACGATGCGGAATCTGTCCGTCGTCAATGATGCATTGAATCCGAAAGAAAAGGGACAGGAAGTCGCGCTTTCCGTACTGGGCGATCGATTCTTCATGGAGAACTGCCGGCTTTCTTCTACGCAGGATACGCTGTTTACCGGGCCGCTTCCCCCCGATCTGATTGATCGCTATCGTGGTTTTCTGGCAGATGAACTGCGCGTCCCCGGTCCTTTCCGCCAGCGTTACATGAACTGCCTCATTGAGGGCTCTGTCGACTTCATCTTCGGCTGCGCAGACGCTGTATTTGAACGCTGCGAAATCCGCTCTGTCTATGACGGCCGCCAAGTCGGATATGTGGCTGCGCCCGCGCATGCGCTTGCTCAATCGAAGGGGCTTCATTTTCGTAACTGTCGTTTTACATGCGAGCCAGAAATCCTCCCATGCAGCATTTATCTGGCCAGGCCATGGCGCGATTATGGCATCGCTGTTTTTGAAAACTGTCAGTATGGACCCCACATTGCTCCGGAAGGCTTTGATAAATGGAACGATACGAATCGGGATAAAACAGCGCGGTTTTATGAACATCCTGCCCTTCGCGAACGCGTTTCATGGGTTCGCCCATTCTGATTCCCGCAGTTCAGCGGTAAACCGAAAGCCACCGGTCATTCCGGTGGCTTTTGCGCTTTGATTGTCCTATCAACCCGTATTCTCCCGTATCATTCCGCCTCCTGTTTCATTGAACTGCCTACACATTTTCCGTCCGGCGCGATTTCTATGCACCCGATATCCTCGCCGCAGACAAACAGGCGCAGCCGCACCCCTGGCGCAGCGCGAAGAATCCGCTCTGCATGCTCAAGATCTGCTTCATACGGCGAAATCTGCCCCTCCGGGTGATTGCTGATCAGCCAGATTTCCCTTGCATTTTCCGGTACATGCATATAAGCCGCACCAAATTCCGTATCGAACATCCGCATGCTGCAGACCCTCTGCGTTTCTCCAATGCCGACCACCGCGCTCACCCGATAGAATACATGGGTCAGCATCTGCTCTGCAATCTGCCTGAACATGACGTCGCCTTCCTTCTTTTGTGCTGTGCAATGCCATTATAAGGCCATCGCCGGTCGCAAGCCACCAACCACAGGAAGGAAAACGGCCGGAACCTTTTCAGGCTCCGGCCGTTTGATCTACAGTTTTAGATGCAGCAGCACAGCGGATAATAGAACATCCTGCCTCCGCTGCAGCAGGTACAGCACATCTGCAGCAGCATAAACTGACAGCACAGGTTCATATGCGGCCCGGACTGTCTGCCGTAGCTCGTGCCGCGCTGGCTATACCACGCGCCGCCGCTCTGCAGCTGGCTGAGCAGCTGCTGATACTGCATGTTGCCCGGCTCCATGGATACCGCCTGCCTTGCGTATTCCATCGCCTGCGCATTGTTATGCAGGCCAGCCTGCGCCAGCGCGCTCAGATAATACCAGCGCGCATTGCGCTTGCCCGCAGGCACGGAATTGAGCGCATTTAGCGCCTCGGCATAGTGCCCCGTATCGATGTAGTTCTTCGCCGCGCGCATCTCGATCACGGTATCCTGCTCCTGCTGATAACCGTACTGCTGATAGCCTCGCTGCTGGCCATAGCCATATGCTCCGCCAAAGAACTGCGCAAACGGGTCGTCGTCGTAGCCGCCCTGCCCGCCGTAGCCATAGCCGCCGTAACCGCCCGGCCGCTGCTGCTGGCTGCCGCCGTTATAGCCGCTGCCTGCGCGCGTGCCGCCGCCCTGCCGCCTATGCATGATTTCCTCATACGCCTGCTGGACTTCCATAAACCTTTTCTCGGCCTGCGCCGCATCCGGCTTGCCTACATTGGCATCCGGATGGTATTTTTTACAGAGCTGGCGGTATGCTTTTTTTACCTCGTCGTCTGTCGCCGTCGGCGCGACGCCCAGCACCTGATACGGATCTGTCATTGCTCTTTCTTCGCCTTTCTTCGCTCGGTTGCATTCTCAAATCTCAGCCAGATACCCGAATACAGAATATTGCGCATGATTTCTGCATCCTCAAGCAGCGGCAGCCGCTCAAACGCCATCGCTGCGCGGGCCATCATATCCGAAAGCATCTGTTCGCAATCCGCCGCGAAATGCTCGCTTTCGCTTCTTGCGATCAGCGGGTTATAGTTTTTCTTTTTGATATCGCGTTCAATATCCTCGTAGCAATCGCACAGATAGATGAACTTACCCAGATAATACCCGAGTTCGCGCAGGTCGCGCGCATAAACATCCTCGCGCATGACGTAAAGCTCCGCCAGCATTTCGCCGGTCAGGTTCGCCGCAACGTCAAGATTCTGGTCGTTCTTCGCCTCTACCTCGTGCAGCGTGCGCACATAGCGCTCCACCGCCTCTTTCTGCCGCGGAAGCCGCTCGCCTGCCCGCACAGCCGCCCTTTTAAGAAGGGCGCTCGCCGCCAGCTTGTCCGCGCGCTTTTCGTCATCCCACCCGTCGCGCAGATCATAATAGGATACCAGCGCGCTCAAGTCGGCGCAGTAATCAATCGCCTCGTTTGAAAGCATCAGCCGCTTCCCAACGGGATGAAGCGCACAGCGATGCATCCCGCTTTCCGTCTCCGGCTCATACAGCGAAGTATGCAGCAGCGCAAGGAAGGTCATTTCATAGCTCAGCGCCATGCGGCAAACGCTGCCGCAGCGGCTGCCGATCGCACGGCAAAGCCCGCAGTAGTATCCGCGATAGCGGTCAAACTCGCGGAATTTCATTTCGTCCTTGCGAAATGTCATTACGCCCAGCAATGCGTTCCCTCCCTTCGTCCCATCCATATACGGGAAGCATTATAGCATACGCTCCGCACCAGTGCCAAGATCTGTCTGTCCAAATGTCGTTTTGTCTGCTTATTTCCTGCGCAGGGGCAGCGTAACGAAATACACCACTGCACACAGCAGCACAACCGCTGCTCCTGCGGAGGTATTCAGATAGTAGGAAAGCACGAGGCCCGCCACGCAGCATACAAGGGAGATCAGCACCGCAGCGCGCATATACGCCGCAGCATTTTTCGCAATATTGCGCGAAGCTGCCGCAGGAAGAATCAGCAGAGAATTGATCAGCATCACGCCCACCCAGCGGATGGAAACCATCACCGCGACGGCGACGAGAATTGTAAATGCGTATTCCGTCATGCGCGAGCGAATACCCCGGCTGCGCGCCAGCGGAGAATTGACGCTGGTGAGCATCAGCGGATTAAACAGCGCCAGCCAGATTCCCGCCGTCACGATCAGCGTGACCAGCAGCGCAAGCAGATCGCCCTGCGTAACGGAAAGCACATCGCCAACCAGCACGGAGGAATACTTGGCAAACGCGCCGCCGCGCGAGAGCACGACGAGGCCCAGCGCAATGGACGTAGAGGAAAACACGCTGATGATCGTGTCCGCGCTCATCTTGGAGTTGTGCTTGACAAACGTGATCAGCACGGCCCAGAGCACGCCAAAGAGCAGCATGGCCGCCATCTGATTCTCCCAGCCAAGCACAACGCCGATGGCAATACCGGTCAGCGCGCTGTGTCCCAGTGCATCCGAAAAGAACGCCATCTTATTATCCACCGCCATTGTACCCAGCAAACCGAAGAGCGGCGCAATGAGCAGCATGGCCAGCAGCGCATTTTTCATAAACGTATAGTGCAGCCATTCAAAGGGGAGCAGCACATCCATGACCGCATAAAGCGACTCCATCATGCGCGCCCTCCTTTCGCATAGAACACCTGCTCGAATTCCGGCGAATCAAACACAACCTCCGGAGAGCCCTGCTTGACGACCGTGCCCTGCATCAGCACAACGCGGTCCGCATACCGCTCCACAACCCCAAGATCATGCGAGACCAGCAAAATCGCCATATGATTCTTGTGCTTGAGCTCATCAACTGTCTGATAAAACGTTTCAAGACCGTTCTGATCCACGCCCGAAACCGGCTCGTCAAGGATCAGCAGATCCGGCTGGGGTGTCAATGCGAGCGCAAGCAGCACCCGCTGCAGTTCTCCGCCGGAGAGCGCGCCCAGCGCCCTGCCCGCAAGCGCCTCGCAGTGCGTTCTCGTAAGCGCGGCGATGACCCTTTCCCGCGTCTTGCGGGACACGCCCAGAAACACAGGACGGCGGGAAAGCGCGCCCGCCATGAAATCCATCACCGTCACCGGCGTGGATCGGTCAAACTCCAGCTGTTGGGGCACATAGCCCGTGCGCAGCTCCGCCGCCGGCCTTCCGTCGCTGGTCAGATGACGAATGGTTCCCTTATATTCCAGCTGGCCCAGCAGCGCACGCAGCAGCGTCGTCTTGCCCGCGCCATTGGTGCCAATCAGCGCCGTCAGTTCGCCGCAATGGATATGCAGGCTCACATCCTTGAGCGGCATCTGCGCGCCGAAGGAAACCGTCAGCTTATCCACCTCGATGCGGCAGAGCTTGCAATCCGCATCCGGGCCGGAAAGCGGATGCGGGCAGTGTCCATGCGGCTTCTCCCGCTGCATCCGGTCGTCAATGGCATACTGACTCTTGCGCAGCGGCTTGATTTTTTCCATCATTTCGTGAGTGCCTCCGTCAGCACGCGGGCGTTCTCCCGCATGATGCTCTCATAGCTTTCCATGCTTCCATCGCCAGAAACCACCGGATCAAGCGTCCACACGGACGCACCGGTTTCCCTCGCAATCGTATCGGCAGATTTGGTGGGATACTGCGGCTCGACAAACAGCGCCTTCACGCCCAGATCGAGCACCAGATCACAGGTCTTTGCAATGTCCCTTGTACTCGGCTCTTCGCCGGAATTCTGCGAAATCACGCCTGCGACATGCAGACCGTATGCATCCGCAAAATACGTAAACGCCTCGTGAAAGGTGATGATTTCGCTTCCTTCAAACGGCGCAAGCCCGGCGGAAATCTCCCCGTCAAGCGCAGCGAGACGCGCAATATACGCCTCAGCATTGCGCTGATATGCCGCCGCATTTTCACTGTCTGCGGCGGAAAGCCCGTCTGCGATGTTCTGCACCTGCTTCATTGCAAGCTCCACATCCAGCCAGACATGCGCATTGAGCGCCTCCTGCGCATGATCGTGTGCATGATCATGACCGTGCCCGTCATCCCCGCAGAGCATCTCAATGCCCTCGCCAGCGTTGATGACGGGCAGATCGCTGCGCATGGCGATGACCTTATCCATGAACTGTTCCATGCCGCCGCCATTGATGACCAGTGCATCTGCCTCTTCGATCGTGACCATGTCACGCGTAAGCAGCTGATAATCGTGCAGGCATCCCGCGTTTTCGGACGCGAGATTCACCACCCGTACGCCAGGCACATCCTTCGCTATGTTCTGCGTGAACACATACATCGGATAGAACGAGGCGACGATCACCCTGTCCTGCGCGGCGCCGCCCGCGGGCACACATCCGCCCAGCAGCATGCAAAGCAGCAGCAGTGCTGCGCATATGTTTACTCTCATCTATGATCCAATCCTTTCAGAAACCGTACAGGTTTTAAATAAGCATAACCAACCAATTATATAAATTTCAATGCTGTTTTCCTTTTTCCTGCTTTCTTTTCCTCCTTTTTCTCCCACGTGCCTCTTCATTGTATTTTATCGCTGTTTGTGGTATTATAAGTATATATGTCCATTTGAGGTATAGCCTATGTCTGAATCAATCTTAAAAGATTTCCGTGAAACGTTTATCATCGTCGACGGCAACAGCCTGATGCACCGTGCATTTCACGCGCTGCCGCCGCTTTCCAACGAGGACGGTATTTTCACCAATGCGGTTTTCGGTTTCCTGTCCATGCTTCTGAAGGTCACCTCCGACGTTAAGCCCGCGTATATGGCTGTCGCCTTTGACCTGCATGGCCCGACATTCCGCCATCAGGACTATGAAGCCTATAAAGCCGGACGAAAACCCACCGCTCCGGAGCTTCGCCCGCAGTTTGATCTCGTGCGCGAATGCCTGACAGCCATGGGCATCCGGCAGCTGACCTGCCCTTCCTTTGAGGCGGATGATATCCTCGGCACGATTGCACGCCGCTGCGAGGAAAGCGGCATCAGCGCTCTGCTGGTGACAGGCGATCGGGACTCCATGCAGCTGGTGAGCGAGACAAGCCATGTCCTTTACACCAAGCGCGGTGTGAGCGATGTGGTGCGCTATACGCCGGAAAAGGTCCTTGAGGACTTTGGCGTCCGCCCCGATCAGATTCCCGACCTCAAAGGCCTGATGGGCGACGCAAGCGACAACATCCCGGGCGTACCGGGGATCGGCGAAAAGACCGCCATTAAGCTGCTTTCCGCTTACGGCACCATCGAAAACGCCTTTGATCACGCAGAAACCGATCTCAAGGGCAAGCAGCGGGAAAAGATGCTTGATGGCCGTCTCTCCGGCCTGATGAGCAAGAAGATCGCAACGATCACCCGCTATGTTCCGCTTGAAGAGACCCTGGAGGACTGCCGCCTGGGCGACATGCAGGGCGGTATGGCCATCTTTGAGCGCCTCGGGCTTAAATCCCTGATGGCGAGGCTTGCTCATTTTGCCCCGCAGACGGAAACTTCACAGCCTGAAACCGCCGCGATCGTCTGGCAGGAAGACATGCTGCTGGATTCCGCGGAGGCTGTTTCCGGCTGGATCAGCGCGCTTGATCACGATGCCCTTCTCTCTTTGATGATGCAGGAGGAAGGCTTCTCTCTCGCCTGTCCATCGGGTATGCGTGCGCGGATTCCCTTTGTGCAGGGGCTGTTGGGCGATGGGCTTGACCCCATTCAGGCTGCGCAGGCTCTTTCCCCGCTTCTCACCGGTCGCCGCACGCTGATCCTCTTTGGCGGCAAGCGGCTGATGACCCAGATGGCGCAATGGAACCTCTCGCTCACAGCTCCGATTGAGGATGTGCAGCTGATGGCCTATCTGCTCGCGCCTCAGAGCGGCAAATATGAAGCGCCTGAGAACGCCGCTGCGCTGTATGATCAATACCTTCTGGACAGCGCTGCGCTTGAAGCGCAGAACATGATGAAGCTCTACCGCGAAATTGAGCTTCCTCTGCTGCATACGCTCTATGCGATGGAGTGCGAGGGATTCCTCGTAGATCGCAGCGAGCTTACGCGCCTTGGCGAAATCTACAGCGCAAAAATCAGTGCGCTGCGCGAGGAAATCTTTGCGCTGTGCGGCGTCGCGCCCTTCAACCTCAACAGCACACAGCAGCTGGGCGCGGTGCTCTTTGATGCGCTCGGTCTGCCTGCGAAGAAAAAGACCCAGCGCGGCTATTCCACTGACGCAGAAACCCTGCAGGAGCTTTCAAGCCTGCATCCTGTCATTGACAAGATCCTCGCCTACCGCCAGGTCGCCAAGCTCCACAGCACCTACATCGACGGACTGCTGCGCCTGACCGGGCGCGATGGCCGCATCCATTCCTGGTTTGATCAGACCATCGCGGCAACGGGACGCATCTCCTCAAGTGAGCCGAATCTGCAGAACATCCCCGTGCGCACGGAGATGGGCCGCGAAATCCGCCGCGCCTTCATTGCTCGGCCCGGTCATGTGCTCGTCGATGCGGACTATTCCCAGATTGAGCTGCGTCTGCTGGCGCATCTGTCCGGCGATGAAGCGATGCAGGATGCATTTAACCGCGGACAGGATATCCATACCCGCACGGCAGCTGAGGTTTTTGGCGTACCGCTTGAAGATGTCACGCCGCAGATGCGTTCCAGCGCCAAGGCTGTCAATTTCGGCATTGTCTACGGCATCAGCGACTTTGGTTTGGCCAACAACCTGCGCATCTCCCGCCGCGAAGCAGGCGAGTTCATCGATCGCTATTTTGCCCGGTATCCGGCCATCCGCCGGTTCATGGACGCCTGTGTCGCGCAGGGCAAAGCCGAGGGCTACTCCGTCACGATGTACGGCCGCCGCCGTCCACTGCCGGAGCTGACCAGTCCCAATTATAACCGCCGCCAGTTCGGCGAACGCGCCGCAATGAATACGCCTGTACAGGGCGCCGCGGCAGATATCATCAAGATCGCCATGAACGCCGTCCGCCAGAAGCTGAGCGAAGAAGGGCTCTCCGCCCGTCTGATTCTTCAGGTACACGACGAACTGATCGTAGAATGCCCGGAGCAGGAGGAAGCAAGGGTCTGCGCGCTGCTGGAAGCCTGCATGGAGAACGCCGCTCAGCTTTCCGTTCCGCTGGTTGCCGATGTGCACGCCGGTCATTCCTGGTATGATACCAAATGATTTCCGGAGCAAACCGGCATGATGCCATCTGTATCACCGGCTATTCTGCGATAGGATTTACATGACAAAGGGCATTCCCGTCACATAGTAAGAGGAGTATTTTGCATCTATGAAAATCGGTCTGACAGGCTCTATCGCCTGCGGAAAGAGCACAGTAAGCCATTACCTGCGGGAGCTGGGCTATTTCGTCGCCGATGCAGACGCCATCTCTCATGGCATGACCGCCCCGGGCGGCCCCGCGCTCCCTGCGCTGCGCGTCGCCTTTGGCGACGGCATCTTTGACGGCGACAGGCTTGACCGCCGCGCGCTGGGCAGCCTCGTGTTTTCCGATCCGGGAAAGCGCGCTGCGCTCAACGCCATTCTCCATCCGATGATCATTTCCGAGATCGCATCACAGCTCATCGCCAACGACCAAAGTGATTCGCTCGTCTTTGGCGATGTGCCGCTGCTATATGAATGCGGTATGGAAAGCATGTTTGACCGCATATGGGTGGTCAGTGTCCCTCGGGAAGAACAAATTGCGAGGCTTCATATCCGCGACGGCCTGAGCAGGGAAGACGCCGTCAGGCGCATTGACGCTCAGATGCCGCTTTCAGAAAAAGAGCGCCGCGCGGACGCCGTCATCCATACCAACGGTCCCATCCCCGATACGCGCAAGCAGATTGACGCGCTTCTCGCAGCCGCTAGACAAAGGAGGCAGGCATGAATACACCATCCCCCGCGCCGCAGCGCAGAAGGCGACATCCGCAGTCCATGCAGCAGACGCCCGAACAGGCCATGCACAGCGCGCCGCAGCCCATGCACAGCGCGCCGCAGCCCATGCACAGCGCACCGCAGCCCATGCACAGCGCACCGCAGCCCATGCACAGCACACCGCAGACGCCTGCCCCCGCTGCGCATGGCGCGCCGCGCCGCAGGCGCAGACGCCCAAGCAGGCAGTTCGATGCCATTGATTCCATGCTCGAGGATTCTTTTCTTGAGCGCATGTCTACGCCCGTGCGTATCCTGCTGATCATCTTGTGCGCCGCCGTTTTCCTCGCCTGCTCAATTGGCATTACGAATTCCTATCTCCGGCAGCAGGAGGAGCGCCGCCGTCTGGAGGCCGAAGCCGCCGAGCGTGCGCAGCATCCTCTTGAATATGCCGATCTGATCGTCTCCTATGCGCTTTCACAGGATCTGGATCCCGCGCTGGTCAGCGCCGTGATCCTCTGCGAATCGAGCTACAATCCTCTGGCAGAAAGCCGGCTGGGCGCGCGCGGATTGATGCAGCTGATGGAGGACACCGCAGGCTGGGTCGCGCATAAGCTCGATGAAGACGACGCCGGCTACACCTTCGACCTGCTCTACGACCCTGAAACGAATATCCGATTCGGCACATGGTATCTGGGCTATCTCTCCCGCCGCTTCGGCGGAGACGCCACCAAGATCATCTGCGCCTATCACGCCGGTCAGGGCAATGTGGATGCGTGGCTCAAAAACCCGGATTACAGCCACGACGGCGTGACGCTTAACGTCATCCCGACGCGGGACACGGCAGCCTATGCCACACGCGTTCTGCGCGCGAGAGACATCTACCGCAAGCACTATTTCCCGCTGCCCACGCCAGTCCCTACAGAGCCCCAGTAACTCCTTAGAACCCGAAAAGGAGCATTCGCATGCGCAAAAACCATTTCCCATTTCCTTACGTAAAGCGCATCGCAGCAGCAGCAGTCGCGCTGGCGCTGCTGCTTGCGCCCGTCTCCGCCTTTGCTGAGACGACGTATCTCACCTGCGCCATCGTCGCCACAGATACGCTGGAGCTTCGTCCGATGGAGCTTAACCAGCGCGACGTCGTCAGCGTGCTGAATCTGGTGTACGAGGGGCTGTTCGCCATGGACGACAACTACATGCCCCAGCCTAATCTGGCTTATTCCTATGACTTTGCCAACAATGGTCAGCAGCTTCAGGTCGTGCTGCGGGAGGATGTCACGTTCCACAACGGGCAAAAGCTCACCGCGCATGACGTTGTCGCCACGCTTGACTACATGTATGAGCTTTCCGGCTTTGACAGCGATCTCAACTCCCCCTATGAGCTTGCGGATCGCGGACTGTATTATTCCACGTTCTACTCCGTCAAGAGCTGGGAAGCAAGGGACGAGCGCACGCTCCTCTTCCGTCTGCGCCGCGCGAGCTTCGGCTCTCTTTATGCGCTGACGTTCCCGATCCTGCCCGCATCCGAGGTTGCCAATGCAATGCCTGCGGGTACCGGTCCGTACAAGTTTGACGGCTACGAGCGCGGCAGCGCCATCTGGCTGACGGCGAACAGCAGCTGGTGGAAGCGCACACCGCAGATCAAGAATATCCGCGCCAACATCTACAGCGATTCCGAAAAGGCGCTCAGCGCATTTGACGCACAGGACGTCGACGTCGCGATGACACGCTCGATCAACGCCTCGCGCTACTCCGGCTCGCTGAACTCCTTCTCCCTCTCCGCTCGCACGCGCCAGCTTGAGGTGCTGCTCGTCAACCGGGCATACAAGTACTTCAAAAGCGACGACAAAGGCAAAAATCTTGTGCGCGAAGCGGTAAATTATGCGATTAACCGCAGCGAACTGATCTCCTCCGTCTATCAGGGTATGGCCACCGTAGCCTACACCCCTATCCCGACTGGCACATGGGTTTCCAATGAATCGACCATCCGCGATATTTACGATCCGCTGATGGCTGAATCCCTGCTGGATCAGGCCGGATGGAAGATGGCAAACGACGGCAAGCGATACAAGGACGGAAAAGAGATGGAGAGCTTCCGCATCCTCGTCTACGACGAGCCGGGTTCCACCGTCCGCACAAATGCCGCAAACAAGATCGTCGAGCAGCTTTCCGCTGTCGGCATTCCCGCATATGTGGCCACATGGTCGCGCGGCTCAGTTCTGCAGAAGCTGCAGAGCGGAGACTATTCCCTCGCGCTGGCAGCATTCAATTTTGACGTTGCGCCTGATCCCGGCTTTACGCTGACCTCTACCGCCAGCTGCAACTACACCCGATACCGCAGCGACGATATGAACGCTCTGCTGACGCAGCTGCGATCCAGCGAGCTTTCAGGCGATTATCAAAACGCCATGAGTCTCATTCAGGATCAGTTCGAGCAGGATATGCCCTACATCTGTCTGTATTGGCGCTCAGGCGCGCTTCTCTCGCGCAATGCATTTACCGATGCGCGCGACATTCGCGAGCTTGAGCTGCTGCGTGGTATCGAAAGCTATACGGACTGATCCCAAACAGCCGATCCATAACACTTTACACAGTTTCCCTATAATATGCAAAAGAGCTGTGCAGCCCAAAGGCTGCACAGCTTTATCATTGGTATGAAATTGGGAAATTCGTTTGCTTTCAGGCAATTACTTGCACAGCGCAGCAGACTCACCGGCGATGCGGCCGAAGACGATGGTATCAGCCAGAGCATTGCCGCCCAGACGGTTGGAACCATGGATACCACCGGTGACCTCACCAGCAGCGTACAGGTTCTCGATGATTTCGCCGTTCTCGTTATAAACGCGGCACTGGGTGTCGATGCGGACGCCGCCCATGGTGTGATGCACGGTCGGGACGCGCGGGCCAGCATAGAACGGGCCATTGTCGATCTTCGGTCCGAACAGAGCGCGGCCGAACTGGTCAGCCTGGCCCTCAAGCTCGCCGCCGATGCAGTACTTGTTGTACTCATCGATGGTGGCCACGAGGTTCTCAGCCGGAACGCCCATCTTCTCAGCCAGCTCCTCGAGGGTGTCAGCCTTGACAGCGCGGCCAGCCTCAACCAGCTGGTTCGCGGTCTCGCCAAAGTTGTTGACTTCGTCGCCGGTCGGATAGGTGTCGGAGTCCATAACGATCCACATGTACGCGTCGGTCTGCGCGAACAGATCACGGGTCATGTCATCGCGGCGGCCAGCTTCGTTGCCGTAGCGCAGGCCTTCCTTGTTGACGAAGATACGGGTATCAACACCGTGCTCGATGTTGCCGGAGAGGGAACCGGTCTTCGGGTCGCCCAGCGGGAGGAGCTGGATGTTGCCCATCTGCACGAAGTCAGCGCCGAGCAGCTGGAGCATCTTCACGCCGTCGCCGGTAGCGCCTTCGTGGTTGGTGGACATAACGGACTCATCCAGCATGCCCCAGATGGCGTCGTAAGCCTGACGCAGCGCAACGTTCTTGGAGAAGCCGCCGGTCGCCACGACAACGCTCTTCGCGTTGATGGTGATGGTGTTGCCGGTTTCGCCGGTGGCGATGATGCCGCAGGCAGCGCCGTCAGCATTGGTCAGGATCTTCTCAGCCTTGGTGTTGAGCATCAGGTTGATCGCGTCGGTCTTCTCGATATACTTGGTGTAGGTATCGAAGAAACCGGTGGCAGCCGGCATCGCAGGCTTCCACGCGCGCGGCCACAGACCGCCGGAAACGGTGAAGACAGCGTCTTCGCCCAGCCATTCCATGCCGAGGGACTTGGTCCACTCGATGCCGTCCCAAGCGTTCTGCACCAGGGTCAGGATCAGCTCCGGATCGCCCTGATAGTCGCCGCCGGAGTAAGTCTGCTCAAAGTGCCACTGCACAGAGTCGTTCTGCTTGATGGCGAACTCGCTGCGGTCGTCAACAGCGTTGACAGCGCCGCCAGCCAGGATGGTGTTGCCGCCAACCTTGGGCATCTTCTCAACAACGATAACCTTCGCGCCGTTCTGCTCAGCGGTGATCGCAGCAGCCAGGCCAGCGCCGCCGGCGCCGATGACCACGACGTCGGCCTCGAGGGTCTCGTCAGCAGCCTTCTCAACGACGACTTCCTTCTTCTCCATCAGCGCGGTGATATCCACGCCGCCGTTCTCCAGAGCCGCCTTAGCGCCGGCCAGGATCGCGTCGGAGGTCATGGTCGCACCAGCGACGATATCGACATTGATGGAGTTCATGGCCACCATGTCAGCCGGGAGCTTCTCGCACGGGAGATCGCAGATGCCGGGGGTGTCCTTGCACTCATCAACGGTCACAGCCGCGATGGAGCCGTCGTCCTTCAGGGTGACGGTGACGGTCACAGCGCCGACGCCGCCGATCTGAGAATCGACAGTGGCGGTGTAGCTGGTGTCAGCCACGGCCATGGCAGCGGTCATCATGAGCGCGAGCGCCAGGATGACAGAAAGAATCTTCTTCATAAAGATCTTCCTCCTTCTTTTTTCTTGATTGACAGTTGCCTGTCAATCATTTGTTTATAGTATACTACACAGATATGCATGCACGTCAAGTATTGCCATGACATTTGCGTATAAATCCAATTGTTTTATTTCATTTCCCATTCCGACAGACTTTATTGGGGTGTTTTCCACTGTGTATTATCCTTTTTGTAAAAACACGATGTTTACAGGACAAATCCCGCTGCGTATGCTATAATAGCCTGTGTTTATTCCAAATATGGAGGATCATATGGATCGTTTTGATATTGTTGTCGTCGGTGCGGGTCATGCCGGCTGTGAAGCTGCGCTTGCCTGCGCACGCATGGGCTGCAAAACGCTTTTGCTGACGCTCAACCTTGACGCCATCGCACTGATGCCCTGCAATCCGGCCATCGGCGGCACTGGAAAGGGACATCTCGTCCGCGAGATCGACGCGCTGGGCGGCGAAATGGGCCGCGCCATCGACGATACGTTCATCCAGTCCCGCATGCTCAACACCGGCAAGGGGCCTGCAGTACACTCCCTGCGCGCGCAGGCAGACAAGCGCGCCTATCAGGACAGGATGAAGCGCGCGCTCTTCGCAGAAAAGAACCTTGAGGTCCGTCAGGGCGAATGCGGGGAAATCCTCACCGACAACGGCCGGATCACCGCCATTCAGACAACCACTGGGGCTGAAATCGCCTGCGGTGCAGCGGTATTCTGTTCGGGCGTCTATATGGACAGCCGTATCATCATCGGCGAATGCAGCTGGGCCGGCGGGCCGCAGGGGCTGCTTTCCTCTTCGCATCTCGCGGGCGCGCTGAGAAAGCTCGGCATATCGCTTCGCCGTTTCAAAACCGGTACGCCGCCGCGCATTGACGAAGCCTCCATCGACTTTGACGAGATGGAGCCCCAGCCGGGCGACGATGTCATCACGCCCTTCTCGTTCATGACCGACGGCGTGATGGAAAACCGCGCCATGTGCTATCTGACCTACACCAATGAAGATACGCACCGCATCATTCGCGAAAACATCCACCGCGCGCCCATGTATCAGGGGACGATCAAGGGAACCGGCGCGCGCTACTGTCCTTCCATTGAGGACAAGATCATGCGCTTTGCGGACAAGGACCGCCATCAGCTCTTCCTTGAGCCGGAGGGGCTGTCCACCAACGAATGGTACGTTCAGGGACTGTCCACCTCGCTTCCCGAGGACGTACAGATCGAAATGCTGCACACCATCCCCGGCCTCCGGCGCGCACGCGTGCTGCGTCTGGCATATGCAATCGAGTATGAATGCATCGATCCCCTCCAGCTGCGTGCGGATCTTTCTCTGCGCAGCCACAAAGGGCTGTATTTTGCCGGGCAGATCAACGGCACAAGCGGATACGAGGAGGCCGGTGCGCAAGGCATCCTTGCAGGTATCAATGCAGCGCGCTTCGTTCAGGGAAAAGAAAGCATCATTCTCGGACGCGACCAGGGCTATACCGGCGTGCTGGTGGACGACCTGACGACCAAGGGCACCAACGAACCCTATCGAATGATGACCAGCCGATGCGAATACCGCCTGCTGCTGCGTCAGGACAATGCCGATCTGCGTCTGACGGAGATCGGCCACAGCGTTGGACTGGCGTCCGATGAACGGCTTGCCCGAATGAGCCAAAAACGAGAAGACACGAAAAACGCCATCGCACGCCTGAAAAAGACATGGATCGGCAAGAGCGAAGCGCTGAATGCATGGATGACAGCGCACGGTCAGAGCGAATCCTCCGGCAGCGTCTGCGCAGCCGATCTCATCCGCCGTCCCGGCATCTGCTATGCTGATCTCGCGTCCATCGATCAAAACTGGACGCCCCTCCCCGCCTCCGTTGAGCAACAGGTCGATATCTTCCTGCGCTACGAAGGCTACCTTGAAAAGGAGCGCAAACAGGTCGAATCCTTCCGCAAGAGCGAGGATGCGCTTCTTCCGCAGGGATTTGACTATATGGCGCTGGATGGACTGCGCATCGAAGCGCGCCAGAAACTCACCGCGCATCAGCCTCGTTCTCTGGGCGAAGCCGGGCGTATCTCCGGCGTATCGCCGGGGGACATCACGGTACTCATGGTCTGGCTGGAAAAGCGCCGCCGTGAGATGCAGAGCTGATACCCAGCAAAAAGCGGCCAGTGGCTGCCCTCAGTTCCAAAGCACTTTACAACATGGAGTTCTTCTCGCTCGAAGCACGCATTTGTGCACAATTTGCTATTGACAAAAAGGAGCTGCGCTTGCAGCTCCTTTTTGTATGCTTACTTATTCTTGATGCTTACTTATTCTTGTGCGGAATCACGTAGATGCTCACCAGCAGGCTGACAAGCAGCAGATACGGATAAAGCAGATTGGGCATGATTTCAAACGCAGAAACCGCTGCGCCCATCTCCGTCGCGGCGGAGATCGCCACGAGCATCTGCGCACCGTAAGGAATCACACCCTGGAACACGCAGGAGAAGGAGTCAAGGATACAGGCCGCCTTCTTCGGCGAGATGCCGTATTCCTGAGACATCTCCTTGGCGATCGGGTTCGCCATGACAATTGCGACAGTGTTGTTCGCGGTCGCAATATCCATCGCACCAACCAACAGACCCATACCCAGCTGACCACCCTTGTTGCCCTTGAAGAGCCGGCGAATGAACGCCAGCAGCGCGTCAAAACCGCCATATTCGCGAATCAGCGCGCACATCGCAGCAACGAGGATCGCAACCATGCTCGTCTCAAACATACCGCTTGCACCGGAGCCCATGCTCGCAAGCAGGTCGACCGGCGCAGTCTGGCCGGTAAGCAGCATGATCACCGCGCCGGAGGCAATGCCCGCCAGCAAAACAAGGAACACATTCACGCCCGCAATGCCGCCCACAAGCACCAGCATATACGGAATGATCTGCACGAGATTGTATTCACCCGTCACAGCAGCCGGCTCCGCCTGTACGGACAGCGCCAGAAGCGCGGCAACGGTCGCCAAAGCGGCCGGCAGCGCAATCAGGAAGTTGCCGCGGAACTTGTCCTGCATCGCGCAGCCCTGACCATTACAGGCGGCGATGGTCGTATCGGAAATAAAGGAAAGGTTGTCGCCAAACATTGCGCCGCCCATCACAGCACCGATACACAGCGGCACATCGAAGCCCGCCGCCTGCGCAACCTCCACCGCAATCGGGGTGATCAGCGTGATCGTACCGACAGAGGTTCCCATCGCCGTGGAAATAAAGCACGCGACAATGAAGAGCACCGCCACGGAGAACTGCGGCGGGATGATGGAAAGCATAAAGTACGCAACGCTCTGCGCGCTGGAACGGCCGACGACGCCGACAAACGCACCCGCGGTCAGGAAGATTAGGAGCATGGTGATGATATTCTTATCGCCCACGCCCTGCCCCATGATGGCCAGCTTATCATCGAAGCTGACACTCCGATTCTGGAAACAGGCGACCATGATCGCCACCATGAATGCAATGACGATCGGAATATTGTAAAAGCCCATGGGGATCTTCAGCACATACTCAAACAGCAGGCCAAGACCCAGATACATCAGCAGAAACACGCCGATGGGCAGCAGCGCGATGGGATTGCCTTTTTTCATTTGTCTCCTCCATAGCCGCAGGCGGCTTTCCGTTTTACAGCAAGATCACTTTTTCAAACGTTTTTCAATGTATCACAGCAAAACAAAGAAGTCAAGCGACTGTCTGCACTTCTTCTGATTTTATCATTTTTCTTTTCCCATCCTCTTGCCATATACCCCCATGGGGTATATAATATAGATACTGAATCATAGAGGTGAACGCGATGGACAACAACTGCTGCTGCCATAAAACCAAGGAGCGGACAGAAAAAGAAACCCGCGACCTGCTCAATCGGCTCAGCCGCATTGAAGGACAGATCCGCGGCATCCGCGGCATGGTCGAGCGTGACGCATACTGCATCGACATTCTCACACAGGTTGCGGCGGCAAATGCGGCTCTCAACGCTTTTACCAAGGCGCTGCTTGCCGAGCATATCAAGACCTGTGTCGCACAGGATATCCGCGACGGCAAGGATGAAACCGTGGACGAACTGGTACACACCCTGCAGAAACTGATGAAGTAAACATTCCTGGAGGTCATTTATGGATCAATACACCATCACCGGCATGAGCTGCGCCGCATGCAGCGCGCGCGTGGAAAAGGCCGTCTCTGCTGTTCCGGGCGTAAGCAGCTGCTCGGTCAGCCTGCTGACCAACTCCATGGGCGTAGAAGGCACGGCCAGCCGCGAGGCGATCATTGCCGCTGTGCAAAACGCTGGCTATGGCGCGCATGCCAAAAACGAAACCAACACGGTTTCTTCCCCTTCCGGCGATGCCGATGCGCTCGCCGACCATGAAACGCCCGTCCTCATGCGCAGGCTGCTCGCCTCGCTGGGGTTCCTGATCGTACTGATGTACGTCTCCATGGGCCACGCCATGTGGGGCTGGCCGCTGCCCGCGTTCTTTTCGGATAATCCTGTCGCCGTCGGCCTTGTGCAGCTTCTTCTTTCGGCGATCGTCATGATCGTCAATCAGAAATTCTTTATCAACGGCTTCAAAGGCCTGCTCCACCGCGCGCCGAACATGGATACGCTCGTGGCGCTGGGCTCCGGCGCGTCGTTTATCTACAGCACTTACGCCCTCTTCGCCATGACCGGCGCGCAGGCGCGCGGCGATCTCGCGGGCACCATGCACTTCCTGCATGAATTCTACTTTGAATCCGCCGCCATGATTCTGGCGCTGATCACCGTCGGCAAGATGCTGGAGGCGCACAGCAAGGGCAAAACAACCGACGCCCTGAAGGGCCTGATGAAGCTCGCACCCAAAACCGCAGTGCTTGAAAGAAACGGTCAGGAAATCACCGTGCCCATTGAGCAGGTGCGAAAGGGCGATATCTTCCTCGTTCGCCCGGGTGAAAATATCCCTGTGGACGGCGTGGTGCTGGAAGGCGAAAGCGCCATAAACGAATCCGCCCTGACCGGAGAGAGCATCCCGGTGGATAAAGCCCCGGGCGATATGGTCTCCGCTGCGACCCTCAATCAGTCCGGCTTCATCCGCTGCGAGGCGACACGCGTAGGCGAGGATACCACGCTCTCCCAGATTATCAAAATGGTCTCCGATGCCGCTGCGACTAAGGCGCCGATTGCCAAAGCCGCCGACCGTGTCTCCGGTGTATTCGTTCCGGCAGTCATCTCCATCTCCGTCGCCACCACCATCATCTGGATGCTCTGCGGTCAGACGCCGGGCTTCGCCCTCGCCCGCGGCATCTCTGTGCTGGTCATCAGCTGCCCCTGTGCGCTGGGTCTGGCCACGCCCGTGGCCATCATGGTCGGCAATGGCATGGGCGCCAAGCACGGCATCCTCTTTAAAACCGCTGTATCGCTTGAGGAAACAGGGAAAACTGAAATCGTCGCGCTGGATAAGACTGGCACCATCACCAAGGGCGAACCGAAGGTTACAGATATTCTCCCGGCCGAAGGCATCAGCGAGCGCTCGCTTCTCGCCTTCGCCGCTGCGCTTGAGCAGCACAGCGAACACCCCCTCGCCCGCGCCGTCATGCACAAGGCTGAAGAGCAACAGATTGTGCCGGACGCTGTTGCACATTTCAGCGCGCTGCCCGGCAACGGCCTGACTGCGAAGCTCGGCGACGCTGCGCTGACCGGCGGCAGCCTCAAATACATGCAGACGGTAGCGGACATTCCGCAGACCATCCGCGATCATGCGCAGCAGCTTGCAGCAGAAGGAAAAACCCCTCTGCTCTTTGCAAAGGATCGCACCCTTCTGGGTACAATCGCCGTTGCGGACGTCATCAAGGAAGACAGCCCTGCCGCCATCCGCGCACTCCAGAACATGGGCATTCGCGTCGTGATGCTCACGGGCGACAATGAGCGCACCGCGAAGGCCATCGGCGCACAGGCCGGCGTGGACGAGGTGATCGCAGGCGTTCTGCCCGATGGCAAGGAGGCGGTCATCCGCAGGCTGAAGCGCCAGGGTAAGGTTGCCATGGTCGGCGACGGCATCAATGACGCTCCGGCGCTCACACGCGCAGACATCGGCATCGCCATTGGCGCAGGCACGGATGTTGCAATCGACGCAGCGGACGTCGTGCTGATGCATAGCCGCCTTTCCGATGTGCCTGCGGCCATCCGCCTGAGCCGGGCGACCCTCAGAAATATCCACGAGAATCTCTTCTGGGCATTCTTCTACAACATCATCGGCATTCCGCTTGCCGCCGGATTGTGGTATCCGCTCATCGGTCTTAAGCTCAGCCCGATGTTCGGCGCGGCTGCAATGAGTCTGTCGAGCTTCTGCGTGGTGACCAACGCCCTGAGGCTGAATCTTTTCAACCTGCACGACGCAGGAAAAGATAGAAAAATCAAAACCAGAAAACACAAGGAGGAACAACCTATGGAAAAGACGATGAAGATCGAAGGCATGATGTGCCCGCACTGTGAGGCGCGCGTAAAGAAGACCCTTGAGGCGATGGAGGGCGTCGCCGAGGCTGTCGTCAGCCATACCGCTGGCACCGCTGTCGTCACCCTGAACGCTCCGATCGACAACGAAACGCTCAAAAAGGCCATCGAAGATCAGGGTTATCCGGTGCTGGGCATTGAGTAATTTGAGCATTTCGCATTTCAAAAGCAGGGACGGCATTTTCCGTCCCTGTTTTTTACTGAAAGACGAAAAAAGGTGTTGACAAACCTGGTAGATCGCAGTATAATAATCACGTTCTCAGGAAAACATGTGAATATTCCTCAGTAGCTCAATGGCAGAGCATTCGGCTGTTAACCGAAGGGTTGTAGGTTCGAGCCCTACCTGGGGAGCCAGAACGCAGATCAGACGATCTGCGTTTTTTCTTATTCTCTCTGTTGCCGTATCATTCCGCTTGAACATCCTCTTCGTTTGTGATACCATCTTAATCAGATTAAACTACATTTCAAACCAAGGAGGCCGTACATGAATCTGGTATTACTCACCGCGCTCGGTGTAGGCGGTGCAACCATCTTCGGCTCGCTGATGGGGTTCGCCTTCAAGCGCATCTCTCATCGTTTTTCGGATATCGTCCTTTCCTTCGCTGCAGGCGTCATGCTCGCTGCAGCGGTGCTCGGTCTGATTCTGCCCTCGCTTGAATACGGTGGGCGATTCGGCCTTCTGATGACCATTCCCGGCATATTTGCCGGCGCGCTGTGCCTGAACCTGATCGATAAGCTCGTCCCCCATCTCCACCGCATGGTCGGTTCGGACATTGAGCCTCACAAAAACGCCAACCTGAGCAAGGTTCTGCTCTTCGTCATGGCCATCGCCATTCACAATCTTCCGGAAGGCATCGCCGCTGGCGTAGGCTTTGGTTCCGGCAATACCGCTCAGGCGCTGCTGATTGCCGGCGGCATCGCGCTGCAGAACATCCCGGAAGGCATGGTCATCATCGGTCCGATGCTCTCTGCAGGCGTGAGCGCAAAAAAGACGTTCATCTGCGCAATGATTACCGGCCTTGTCGAGGTGCTTGGCACGCTGATCGGCTATCTCGCCGTAAGCGTATCCTCCGCCATTCTTCCCTTTGCGCTGGCCTTCGCCGGCGGCACCATGCTCTACGTCATCAGCGACGAAATGATCCCCGAAACACATCACGGAGAATCCAACGGCGTGACCTACGCACTGCTGGTCGGTTTCTGCGTGATGCTGATCTTCGATGTGCTGCTCGGCTGATGGGTTTGACCGATATCATCAAGACAAGGCGCTGACCTTGTCTTTTTCTGTGCGCATATCTATTGTTGGAAGTCCCCACGCTATGGTATACTATAGCAAAAGGAGGGTTCGCCATTGAACAGCAACCACATCAACTACGATCTTGAGCGCAAGCTTCGCCGATATACCATTTATGACCTGATGAAGTATATCGTCATCGGTCAGGGCATGGTGTATATCCTGATGTACGTCTGGCCGTCTCTGGGGTATTCGCTCTATTCCATGATCACGCTCTCCCGTTCCGCTATCCTGCGCGGACAGATCTGGCGGCTGGTGACGTTCGTCTTTGCTCCGCCGTCATCCTCTCCGCTGTTTGTGCTCTTCGCGCTGTATTTCTACTACATGATCGGTTCCGGGCTGGAGCGCCGCTGGGGCAAGGTCAAGTTCAACCTTTATTATTTGATCGGCATGCTCTGTGCTGTTATCGCCTGCCTGCTGACCGGCCATGCGGATAACACCTACCTCAATCTCTCGCTCTTCTTCGCCTATGCTGCGCTGTTTCCCAATGAGGAGGTCTATCTCTTCGGCATTCTCCCGCTGAAGATGAAATACCTTGCCGTGCTTGACGCGCTGATCTACCTGCGTGCGTTCTTCATCGGTCCGTGGTCCTCCCGGGTTACGATCGTGCTGTGTCTGCTCAACGTGTTCCTCTTCCTTGGCGGCGACCTGATGAATACCTTCCGCCGCGAAAGCCAGTACTGGAAGACCCGCCGCAACTTCCGCAGGGTCATGCGAAAGTAAATCCATCCAAATACATTAGCAAGAATCCCGCTGCACAATACGCTGCAGCGGGATTCTGTTTATTCTTTTTCGCCGTCAAGCAGGCGCTTCATGGTCGTCTTTTCACCATCGGCCATCACCAGCTCATATACCCCTATTGCGATCATCGCAAACATGCCCGCAATACCCAGCATCGTCCAGGCATCCACATAGAACATCTCCTGCATCATCGCGCCGATAATCACCGGAATCACGCTCATCACACACAGGGCTACGCCTTTACCCCTGCGCTTTCTGGCCTTTTCGTCGATGGCCTCCCGCATCTGAGCAAGCCTGCTGCGCAGACCTCGCGTCAGAGAAAACCTTTTCTTTTTGATTCGCTTCTCATTCTTCGGCTTAACCGCTGTCACCATCGTGTATACGCCCATACCGATCATCACAAACAGGCCTACCAAACCAAACATGACAAAGAATTCTTCAGCCATCCAGAAAAGCTCGGAAACAGCAGTAAACAGCATCATCGGCGTCAGACACGCCACGCACATCAGGACGCCCAGCGCCATCTTATGTACATAAGTATCGCGCTCATGGATATAGCGTATAGCCTCCTCCTCGCTCATCTTTGGCCAGCGGGAAGGATCGGCCTCTTCTGCATCAAAGCCATCGCTCATCTCCCGCTCCGCAAAGCCCTGCTCGCGCATCCTGTCGGCAATATCGTCAAACTCGTACTTTGTACGATTCTCCGCTGCGATCTCGCCCATGCCCTTTTCGCGCAGTTCGTCATAGCGATTGAGCATCATGCCCAGCAGCTGAATGCGATACAGATCTGCCGCAGGTTCCTCGGCAAATGCATGTGATTGCTGAAGAATATGCCGCTTGAATTCCAGCGTTGTTTTTTCACTGGCAGAAAACTGCTTTGCCTGTGTCTGCATGCTCATTCCCCTCCGTATACGCCCGCAAGATCCTTGATCACTTCACCTGCGAGAATCAGCCCCATCACCGGCGGCACGAAGCTGACGCTGCCCGGCGCATGACGGCCATTTGAATCATCCGCAACAACGCGGCACGGTTCTTCCTTCGAATACACGACCTTGTGACGGACAACGCCCCGCTTTTTGAGCTGCGTGCGCATCACGCGGCAGAGCGGGCAGACGCTCGTCTTATGGATATCCTCCACCTCAAATCGCGTCGGATCGAGCTTATTACCAGCGCCCATAGCGCTGATGACCGGCACGCCCGCCGCCTTCGCGCGGCAGATCAGCTCGACCTTTGCCTTGACGGTATCGATACAGTCGACCACATAATCATAGCGGGAAAAATCGATTTCATCCGCATTCTCCGGCGTGAAAAACATTCGTCGGCACACGACCTCCGCCATCGGATGGATATCCAGAATCTGATCGCGGATCACATCCACCTTCGCTCTGCCGATGGTCGAGGTCATGGCGACAGCCTGACGGTTGATGTTGGTGACAGACACCACGTCGTCATCAAAGACATCGAAGCTGCCGATACCAGCTCGAGCCAGCGCCTGCGCGCAGTGCCCGCCGACGCCGCCGATGCCAAACACCGCCACGCGCGCTTTCCCTAAACGGGACATGCCCTCATCTCCAAAGATGAGGGCAGTCCTTACAAATCTTTCGTCCATCTTAGAAATCGCAGTTGCCCGGCGTACGGTGATACGGGATGACGTCGCGGATGTTCTCGATATCGGTGAGATACATCACCAGACGCTCAAAGCCCATGCCAAAGCCGGAATGCGTGCAGCCGCCAAAGCGGCGCAGGTTCAGATACCAGTCGAGAGACTCACCGGAGATGCCCAGCTGGTTCATGCGCTCCACCAGCAGATCGTAGCGGGTCTCGCGCTGGCTGCCGCCCATCAGCTCGCCGGAACCCGGCACAAGCAGATCAACCGCAGCGACGGTCTTGCCATCGTCGTTCTGATACATGTAGAACGCCTTGATGTCCTTCGGCCAGTCATAGACAAAGACCGGGGACTTGAAATGCACGTCGCACAGATACTTCTCGTGCTCTTTGAAGATATCCTCGCCGTACTTGGCTTCATGCTCGAAGTCCGCATTGGCACCCCGCAGGATGGTGATGGCCTCCTCGTGCGTCACACGAGCGACGGTAGAGGTGGTCAGCGCCTGCAGCTTTTCGATGAGGTTGCTCTTCGCGTAGCCCTACAGGAACTGGAGCTCCGGCATCGCCTTATCAAGCACTTCCCTCACAACCGTCTTGAGGAAGTCCTCCTCGATATCCATCAGCTGATTCAGGTCGCAGAAGCAGATTTCCGGTTCCATCATCCAGAACTCGGCCAGATGGGTCTTCGTGTTGGAATTCTCCGCACGGAAGGTCGGGCCAAAGGTGTAGATGCGCTTATAGGCCATGGCGAAGGTCTCGCCCTCGAGCTGGCCGGTAACGGCCAGGGACGCCGGATGACCGAAGAAGTCCTCCTCCGGCTTATAGGGCTTGCCCATCTCACAGGTGGTGACGGTAAAGGTGTTGCCCGCACCCTCTGCGTCGTTAGCGGTAATCAGCGGGGTATGCACATAGACATAACCGCGGGTCTGGAAGTAGTTATGCACAGCCTGCGCAGCGATGGAGCGCACACGGAACACCGCCTGAAACAGGCGGGTACGCGGACGCAGATATGCGATCTCGCGCAGGAACTCCAGGCTGTGGCGCTTGGGCTGCAGCGGATAATCCTCGGAGCAGTCGCCCTCGAGCACAACCTGAGCGGCCTGCATCTCCAGCTGCCCCTTCGGGCTCATGACGAGCTTGCCAGTCGCGCAGATGGCTGCGCCGTTGCGGATGGCCTGCACGGCTGCAAAGCCCTCCACGTTCTCGTCATAAACGACCTGCATCGGCGCAAGGATGGTGCCGTCGAAGAACTCCATAAAGCCAATATTCTTCTGCTTGCGATGATTGCGCACCCAGCCCTGAATGGCCACAGTCTGGCCCTCAAACGCCTTGGGATCCGCCGCGATCTCGCGCAGATCATACACCTTAATCTCGCTCATAGCTATACCTTCTTTCCGCGCACAGCGTTCGTGCGCGTGTTTTTCATATCAATGCAGATATCATATCAAAAATCTGCAGGAATGGCAAGGGTCAATTGCGTTTGCCCTCGCGCTTTGCCGCCAGCATTTCACCGTATGTATACATCGCAAGGCCCGCGATGACCGTCATGCCGCCGATGAGCAGCGGCATGGTGACCGGTTCGCGGAAGAGCAGCAGCGCCCACAGCGCCGCCCCGATCGGCTCGCCCAGCAGCGCAAAGGACACCACGTCCGCGCTGACGTAGCCAAGCAGATAGGTCATCAGCGCATGGCCGCCCAGCGTACATGCGAGCGCCAGCACCAGAATGCCGCCCATGGAAGACAGCGTCACCTGGAAGCCGCCCAGCATCGGCGAGAAGCACAACAGGCAGAAAGCCGCAGTGATATACACAAACGTCATATAGCCGATCGCCGGAAGATCCCTGCGCGCCGCGCGGCCGCACAGCCAGTGGCCCGCGATAAATACCGCCCCCACCAGGGCCAGCACATCGCCAAGCAGACTGCCATGCTCACCGTTCATCGACAGCAGCGCAATCAGCGCCGCGCCGATAATCGCCACAATCGCACCCGGTATTGCCTCGCGCTTAATCGGCTCATGGAGCAGGATACCCGAAAGCGCCGCAACAAACAGCGGCTGCGTACAAACAAGCGCTGTGGAGACGAACGTGGAGGCAAACGACAGGCTCGTCATCCACGCCGTATAATGCAGCGCCAGCAGAAGCCCCGCAGCGCAGGCGAGCACCAGCTGTTTTTTCGGCGCGCGCAGAACCCGCTGCAGCTCACCGCTTCTCAGAGCAGGAATCAGCAGCAGCAGCGCTGAAACCAGCATACGGCCGAACGCGATCATCACCGGTGATGCGCCGCAGGCCAGCGACCATTTGACCATCGGGCCGGATATGCTCACGCCAGCCACAGCGAGCACCACAAGAAGTCCTTTATTCATCTTCAAATCCTCGAAAAAAGGAGCTGAGGGATCTTCAGCTCCCTGTGTTTATGGGGAAACGCCGGGCTGCCGCCCGAACCCGCTTAAGGGATTTCTATCTCCTCGCTCGACGCTCGTCGGTCAAGGCAGCTCTGACAGCCCACCGGGCTGTCATTCACTCCTGCCCCAGTTCGGAGAATCCGAACCCTCAAACTCCCTTTTCCGCTTCGCGGCGGCTTTAAGATGTTTTCCGAGGAGCGGCTATTGCCGCTCCATGGATAACTCCTTAAAACAAGCGCGAAGCGAAAATGGGGTCTGGGGATAAAATCCCCAGGCGGGGTTTGGGGCCCGCGGCCCCAACGTCTCTTACTCTTCCGTTGCTTCCGTCTCTTCCGGCGCTTCCTCTTCGCGCTCGGTGGCGGTGACGCCGACAATGCGGCTCTCGCCCTCCACACGCATGACGCGCACACCCTGAGACACGCGGCCAATGACGGAGATGCCGGAGACAGGCATGCGGATGATCGTACCGTCATCGGTGATGAGCATGATATCCTCATCCTCACTGACGAGCATCTGCGCCGCCATCAGGCCAGTCTTTTCGGTCAGGCGCATGGCGAGGATACCCTTGCCGCCGCGGGTCTGCGTGCGGAATTCGTCAATCTCGGTGCGCTTGCCATAGCCGTTCTGCGTGATGGCAAGAACCTGCTTGCCCGCTTCCACCTTCGCCAGCGCGATCACCTCATCGCCCTCGGCAAGGTCAATGGAACGCACACCCATGGAATTGCGGCCCATGGCACGGACATCGGATTCGTTAAAGCGAATCGCCTGGCCCATACGAGTCGCCATCATCAGGTCGCTCTCGCCCCGAGTCAGCTCGACAGCAATCAGCTCGTCATCCTCTCGCAGCGCAATGGCGATGAGGCCCTTCTTGCGCAGGTTTGCGAATTCGTCGCTGGCAGTCTTTTTAATCAGGCCGTTTCGGGTCGCCATGACCAGATAGCCCTCTTCGCGCTCCTTGGGCAGAGGAATCATCGCCGTGACCTTCTCCCCGCCATCAAGCTCGAGCAGGTTCACAATCGCGGTGCCGCGGGCCGTGCGTCCGGCCTCCGGAATCTCGTATCCCTTGAGGCTGTAGAGTCGTCCCTTATTCGTGAAGAAGAGAATCTCCGCATGCGTGGAGGTGACCAGCATCTTCTCTGCGTAGTCCTCCTCGCGCGTGCTCATGCCCATGACGCCCTTTCCGCCGCGGTTCTGGCTGCGGTAGGTCGTGCGCGGCGTGCGCTTGACATAGCCGAAGTGCGTCAGCGTCACAACGACGCTGTCCTCCTGAATGAGGTCCTCCGGATCAATCTCGCCATCCATGGCAGTGATCTCCGTGCGGCGCTCGTCCGCGTGCTTTTCCCGGACCAGCGTCAGTTCGTCACGAATGATGCCCAGCACCAGCTGCTCATCGGCGAGCACTGCGCGCAGATACGCGATGGTCTTCTGAAGCTCCGCGTATTCCTCCTGCAGGCGTTCGCGTTCCAGTCCGGTGAGGCGGGCAAGACGCATATCAAGAATCGCCTGCGCCTGCTTATCAGAGAGACCAAAGCGCTCCATGAGCTGAACCTTCGCCTCGGCGGTATTGGCGCTTCCGCGGATAATCTTGACGATCTCATCAATGTTATCCAGCGCAATCAGCAAGCCTTCCAGAATATGAGCGCGGGCCTCGGCCTTATCAAGATCGTAGCGCGTCCTGCGGGTGATAACCTCTTTCTGATGCTGCAGGTAGTGATAGAGCATCTCGCGGAGGGTGAGCACCTTCGGTTCGCCATCCACCAGCGCCAGCATGATTGCGCCAAAGGCATCCTGCATCTGCGTATGCTTATAGAGATAGTTGAGCACCACGGCGGCGTTCACGTCTCGCTTGAGCTCAATGACGATGCGCATACCCACGCGGTCGGATTCATCGCGGATATCGCTGATGCCCTCCAGCCTCTTGTCATGCACCAGTTCCGCGATCTTGGCGATCAGCGCCGCCTTATTGACCATGTACGGAATCTCGGTGACGATGATGCGCTGGCGGTTGTTCGCCATGGGCTCAATGTCCGTCTTGGCGCGCACGATGATGCGGCCGCGTCCGGTGGTGTAGGTATCGTAAATGCCCCTGCGGCCAAGGATCAGGCCGCCTGTCGGGAAGTCCGGGCCCTTGATGCACTCCATCAGTTCCTGATTGGTCGCATCCGGCTTTTCGATCAGCTTGATCACGCCGTCGATGACCTCGCCGAGGTTATGCGGCGGAATGTTGGTCGCCATGCCGACGGCAATGCCGGAGGAACCATTGACCAGCAGATTCGGGTAGCGGGCAGGCATAACGACCGGCTGCATGAGCGTTTCGTCGAAGTTGGGTACGAAGTCGACCGTTTCCTTGTCGATATCAGCAAGCATCTGCAGATTCAGCTTGCTCATGCGTGCCTCGGTGTATCGCATGGCAGCGGCGCCGTCGCCGTCGACGGAACCGAAGTTGCCCTGACCGTCCACCAGCGGATAGCGCGTAGCGAACGACTGCGCAAGGCGCACCAGCGCGCCATAGACAGAGGAGTCGCCGTGCGGATGATACTTACCCAGAACGTCGCCGACGATACGCGCACACTTACGATACGGCTTATCCGGCGTGACGCCCAGCTCGTGCATGGCATAGAGAATACGGCGGTGAACCGGCTTGAGGCCGTCACGCACATCAGGCAGCGCGCGGGAGATGATGACCGCCATCGCGTAGGAGATGAAGGACGTCTTCATCTCATGCTCCAGATCAATCGGCCGGATACGCTCGATATCCGTCAGATTGCCAGGCAGATTGTCCTTGAAATCCAAAGGTCCTTCCTCCTTCCTTAAATATCCAGATCAGCAACGAGCTTGGAGTTCTGTTCGATAAATTCGCGGCGCGGCTCAACCTTTTCGCCCATGAGCAGGCTCATGATCTCATCCGCGGCAATCGCATCCTCGACAGACACGCGCAGCATCGTGCGGGTTTCCGGGTTCATGGTGGTATCCCAGAGCTGTTCGGCGTTCATCTCGCCAAGGCCCTTGTAGCGCTGCACCTCCGGCTTCTTGTCGCGTCCGATCTCGGTCATGATCTTCTCCAGCTCCGCATCGGAGTAGCAATAGCGCTCCTGTTTCTGGTAGGTGACCTTGTACAGCGGCGGCTGCGCGGCATAGACATGGCCCTGCTCAATGAGCGGACGCATATAGCGATAAAAGAACGTCAGCATCAGGATACGGATGTGGGCGCCGTCGACGTCAGCATCCGTCATACAGACGATGCGGTCGTAGCGCAGCTTAGAGATGTCAAAATCATCGCCCACGCCGCAGCCAAACGCCGTGATCATCGCCTTGATCTCCTCATTGCCCAGCACGCGATCCAGTCTCGTCTTTTCAACGTTGAGGATCTTGCCTCGCAGCGGGAGAATGGCCTGAAAGCGGCTGTTGCGGCCCATCTTGGCGCTGCCGCCTGCGGAATCGCCCTCGACGAGGTAGATCTCGCACTTCTTAGGATCACGCTCAGAGCAGTCTGCCAGCTTACCCGGCAGGCTCGCAGACTCCAGAACGCTCTTGCGGCGGGTCGCCTCGCGGGCCTTGCGCGCCGCCTCGCGGGCACGGGAAGCCGCCAGGCAGCGATCCAGAATCAGCTTGGCATTCTTCGGGTTCTCCTCAAGGTAATCCGTCAGCTGCTTGCCCACAAGCTGATTGACGATGGTACGGACCTCGCTGTTGCCCAGTTTGCTCTTGGTCTGGCTTTCAAACTGCGGATCCTCCAGCTTCACGGAGACGATCGCCGCGATACCCTCGCGGATATCCTCGCCGCTGAGATTGGCGTCGTTGGCCTTGAGGATATTGTGCCTGCGGCCGTAATCATTGACCACGCGGGTGATGGCCATGGCGAAGCCGGCCATATGCGTGCCGCCATCCGGCGTATGGATATTATTGACGAAGGTGAAAATATTCTCCGAGTAGGAGTCATTGTACTGCATGGCGACCTCAACGCTGGTCGTGCCCACCATGCCGCTGATATAAATCGGATCCGGGAAAAGTACCTCTTTGTTCTTGTTGAGATACTTGACGAATTCGCTGATGCCGCCCTCGTAATAGAAGACGCGTTCCTTCGTTTCCTCGCCGCGCTCATCGCGGAATACGATGCGGATGCCGCGATTGAGGAACGCCATCTCGCGAAAACGGGTTTTGAGCACGTCAAACTGGAAGCTGCCGGTCTCAAAGATTCCCTCGTCATCCATGCCCTTGACGTCCGGCCAGAAACGGATAATCGTGCCGGTGCGCTCCGTTTCGCCCACAACCTTCAGGTCATAGCAGATCTTGCCACGCTCATACTCCTGCTGATAGATCTTGCCGTCCTGATGAACGGTGACCATCAGATGCTTCGAGAGCGCATTGACAACGGACGCGCCGACGCCGTGCAGGCCGCCGGAAACCTTATATCCTCCGCCGCCGAACTTACCGCCGGCATGCAGAATCGTCAGACAGACCTCAACCGCTGGACGGCCCAGTTTGGGATGCAGGCCAACCGGGAACCCGCGGCCGTTATCATCCACAGAGCAGGATCCGTCCTTGTGCAGCGTGATCACAATCTCGGAGCAATACCCGGCAAGCGCCTCGTCGACGGCATTATCCACGATCTCATAGACCAGATGATGCAGGCCGCGCTCATCGGTGGAGCCGATGTACATACCCGGGCGCTTGCGGACAGCCTCAAGGCCTTCAAGCACCTGAATCTGGTTCTCGTCATAGGCCTGTGTGACCTTCTCCTGCTCTTCCAATTCCTGCACGGCCGCAGCTTCAGTCTGCTTTTCCATGTTCTCTTCCATTCGATTCTCGAGATTATCCATTCAGTCTCCCCATCTCTTCCTCGTCGTTCGGGTGATACGGCAGATGCTGTGCACCCAGCACATTCGTCTCTGCATAGGCCCGCTCGTGTGCACGCTGCATCAGCGTCGCCGTCGAAATGGGCGACAGATATACGCGTGCATTCTCTGTAATGCCGCCAGGCCGCCTCGCGCCTGCGCAGACCACCGCCGATTTAGCGACAATGCCCTGCTTAGCGAGGATACGATTCTGACGGCGGATATCAAGCAGCATGGCGCCGGTTACGGCGCTATGGCTATCTGTCAGATCAATAATCGCGATGATGTCGCTCGTCTTAACCGATACGTCATCGCCCAGATGAAGGATCATAAAACCCTCCGTTTTCCGTGCGGAATACGCCTTTCAAAAGGCATAAAGAAGCACATTTTCTTACTATGATAGTATACCAAATTTGACGCAATTTTTCAAATGCTGCAAAGGATTTTCCGGCCATTTTCGCCTCAAAAAAACACACAAAAAAAGACGCTTCTTTTCAGCGTCTTTTCTGTATGATCTTCTGTGTCCGTTTTTCAATCCGGGCATCCTTTTTCGCGCATCCCCTCTCAGGATTCCGCAACAATAAAGCTCTGAATCGCGGCAACTGCCGCTTCCTCGTCGCATCCTTCAACGGCGATCGTGATCTCATCACCGCAGCCAAGCCCCAGTTCAAGAATATCCTTGGGCTTTTTAATGATCGTCTGCTTTTCGCCGCAGCGCACGCTCACGCTGCTGTTAAAACGCGCAATCTCCTTGATCAGGCCGCCGGCTGTGCGCGCATGCAGCAAGGCAGATCTGGTCAGAACATAGCTGAACTGTTTCATGAAGCACATACTCCTCTCGTCAGCCGAATACACCACCGGCGCCTTCGCCGGTACGCGCAGATTATAATCCACCGCGCAAAAACATGCAAGCAGGAAAATTCCTGAATCATCCACAAATCAAAAAACAGGCGAAATCTCCTGCCGCTTTTTGTTCAAACCTTTGATTTTTACCCCAAACGTTCCTTTTGTTATTCATTTTTTCTGAAATGATGCCGAAAATTCAGGATCAAGAATCTGCGTTCTGTCCAGTTTTGCTTCTCTTCTTTCGCGCCCATGTGATCCCGGATTACGTAATCAGGACGACGGGCACGCCAACTCCCGTCGTCCTGTTGTATGCTTTATCATTTTACCGGAATCATCACATCAAGCGCCTTCGGCATGATTGCATAATGCGCCTCATCCATGGACTCAAGTCTGCCGTCGATATTGACAACCATCCCCTCAGAGCGCAGCACAATCTTCTTTGCGCGAACCACGCGCGCAATCGGAAGCTTGACATGCAGCCCCAGCTTAAAAAGCGGCAGCAGCAGCGGGATCATCCTGCTCGGCACACGATCAACTGTCACCAGATCAAACAAGCCATCGCGAAAATCCGCCGCAGGTGCGACATTCATACCGCCGCCAAAATACCTGCCGTTGGCAATCTCGATGATCGTAGCGCGTGTATGCGCAAATGCCCCTCCATCGATTGAAACCTCCGCTTCCATCGCCTGATAGCTGCCCAGAACCGCCAAAACCGCCTTGGTATAGGCTTTCGGACCCGGATAGACCGCTTTGAGTTCCTCCGTCTTGCGCAGCACCTCAACGTCAAATCCGGATCCGGAGACATTCAAAAACGGCTTACCATTGATACTGCCGCAGTCAATTCTTTCCGGTTTTCCATCCAGCTGTGCGCGAAAGGCTTCAATCGGTTCGCCAATCAGCCCCATCGCACGAGCAAAGTCATTTCCCGTGCCATTTGGGACTATGTAAAGCGCTTTTCCGCTATTGGCTATCTCGGTGACAACCTCGGACAGCGTACCATCGCCGCCTATACAAACAACCGCCTCACAGCCGGCATCAAGCGCCAGCCTTGCCTGATGACCACCGTCGCCCTCCGCTTCGGTCGCGAAGCATCTATGAGCGATACCGCGCGCATCAAGCATCGCCTCTACCTGTGCCGTGATCGCTTTATTCTTGCCTCCTCCGGACACGGGATTGACAACAATACCAAACATGCGCCGTCCTCCTCTTCTTTCGCAGTGCGGAAATTACTCCGCCTCGCCCTCGCATTCTTCCGTCTCGTTCTCCATGCCATCTCCCGCCTCACGCAGTTTGGCGAATGCCCCCGGCATCACCCAGCGCACGGGATCAATCTCCACCGGACCGGGCATTTTGCGGAAGATGACAAACTTGATCGGCACACCCTTGGCCGTATACATCATCTCATGCTCGCTGACGTAATTGGGCGTAAAACCCGCTGCATGCAGGTCGTTGACCAGATAGCGCATCTCAAACCCGCATGCATGGAAATACGGCAGGGATTCCGTAAACAGCGGCATATCATCCGTCTTGAACCAGATTTCACCACCATCAACAAGGAAATCACGATACTGCATCAGCTGCCTTGGGTGGGTCAGCCTGCGCTTGGCGTACTTCGGGCGCTTTGTCCACGGATTGCAGAAGTTGATGTAAATGCGTTCTATTCTGTCCTCCGGCGCGAACACCTTGCGGATATCCTCAATGTTGTAGCGTGTGATCATCGCATTCTTCACCGGCATATCGCCATAGGCTTTGGCGATATTGCGCCGCGTATCCCCCAGCACGTTGCAGGTGATGTCCATGGCGATAAAGTTGACGTCCTGATTGTCATACACCATCGCAGCCGTCGACACACCCTTACCGCACCCAAGCTCCAGATACAGCGGCTGATTCTTCTCAAACAGTTCGCGCCAGTGACCGCGGTGCTTCTCCGCCTCATCGGTAAAATACGGGCAAACCGCCAGCTCCGGCTTCGCCCATTTCTTTGTGCGCATATGCATGAAAGCATACCCTCCATTAAAAAGAGCCAGTCACGCATGACTGACCCTGTAAATTCTCATACGTATGTACAGTATACCATGGTTTTTTGATGCAGACAAGCTCACAGCCGCTTTTGATAGCAAAGCCATACTTCGCCCCACATCTCGCATTCGCCGCACACGTCAAAGCCCAGCTTCACATAAGACCGCTGTGCAATGGGATTGCTCTTCGCAACGAGGAATCGTACTCCGCCGCATCCTTCGCGCCGGGCTTCATCCATTGCTGCAGCGAGCATCCGTCTGGCAATCCCCTTTCCCTGCATATCCAGCGAAACACCAAGACGCGCAGGACAGGCCCAGCGTTCTACATCCGAATACCACGGCGCGATGGTTTCAAACTCGGGCTCTTGTTCGCCAGGCAGCAGTGCAATCGCCGCGGCAATGCGTCCATCATCTTCACGCATGATCAACGTCCAGCCATGCGACACATCCTCATCCACATCCTCGCGGGTCGGATACTCCTCGCTCCATGTGCTGAACGGCGCGTCGATCAGCGAATGATACAGCGCATATACCGCTTCTGCATCCTCAGGCTTCGCCCATTCTATTCTCAAATCCTTCACGACAACGCCCTCATTCCACAAACGAAACCAGTTCATCCATCGCTTTGCGCTTCTTCTCCCGCAGCGGATCGCCAGCCTTTGGGTATCCCAACGTAATCACCAGACGGACAGGATGAGAAAGGCCGCAGATTTCGCGAACACGCTCATCATCAAACCACCCGAGAATACACGTCCCCAAACCGAGGCTCGCGGCCTGCGCCGTGATATGCGCCGCTGCAATGCCGATATCCATGGAACGGTAATCATTATTCTTGACCTTCGCGCCCACGCCTGCAGACTTGACATACGGCATCTCCGAAATGACAATCAATACCGGCGCCTGCGGAGCAAACTTATTCAGCCCCACGCCCATCGTCGCCTTTGCAACCTCATGTGCCGCCTCGCCGCGGCACACTGTGAGATGATACGGCTGACCATTGCAGGCAGACGGTGCGAAGCGCGCCGCTTCCAGCACGGAAAGGAGCTTCTCTTCCTCCACCATGCGCGTCTCATCATAGCTGCGGCAAGACTGACGCAGCTTTGCAATCTCCAGAAAATCCATGACATTCACCTCCATCATTCACGATCAATTGAGCGGTTTATCTCGAATCCTTCAGGATAGCGCATCCTGAGCTTGTCAATATTGCGCTGCATTACCTCTTCTAGCGATACATCCAGCGCGTAGGCCGTCTCAGCCAGATACCAGGCAACATCGCCCAGTTCCTTGATCAGTGCCTCGCGGTTCAGATCATGTCCCTGCGCCAAATGTTTTTTGACGATATCAATGGCTTCACCAGACTCGCCGCAAAGGCCCATGACGCCGTTGATCAGGACGTCTTTCTTGTTAAGCTCAGGATTGAGCGTGCGCATGGCGAGGTTCTGGTATTCGTTGATGGTCATAGTTATTACATACGCCCTTTCAATACTCACTTTTCTGCAGCAAGTAAAACTGCTTTCCGAATAATCAAGTGGTTGTTTTCAATACTGCCTGAAACCACAAACTGATACGCCCCAATTCTCATTCAACCATCTCATTTTTCAGAATTTGTAATACATTATACCTTATCCGTTTCTGCATTTCAATAAACGGAAGTCTTTCACACCAAAAGGCGCCCTGAGTCACAGGGCACCCCAAAGCAATTCTTTTAATCAGTCTACACTATCCTCAAGATCAATCATGCACTTCCCAACCGGTCTGAATTCATTTCCCACTTCGTCCCTGATAACGATCCGAAGCGTCGGATCGTTAGTATCATGAATATCCGTTGTGCCTTCCTGTCCTATTATCCGCAAGAACTGCGTCATCACATATCCTGTATGCTGTTCCGTTTCCACCTTACTCCACGTATCACCCTGCTCCAACACATGCACGCGGTCACCATTACGCAGCTGCTCCATCGACGCGCTTGACGTAGTAGGCTCTTCACGCAGGTTGGTATACCCACCATTGGATGCGTATACCTCATACGTCATATCCACCTTTGACCACTCCTCTCCAATCGACTGTGCATCAATATACTCCACCTCAATCCCCTCCTGCATGGCTGTCTTAACTTCCTTACGAAAATCATTCATTTTCTTTCCATATCGTCTCAGCCAATGCGTAATATCAGCATGCCTCGACGCCAAACCGACTGCTGCAAGCTCACTATGATCCATAACCGCCAACGCATCTCCATCATCATACCTACCCACCAATGCGTCTGGTGTCGTATTCATAATCTCGCACAGATATGCTGTCAGATTGACCGCAGCAGTCATGACCGCTTCCTTAAAATACCTCTCGTCCGTCAAATCATCCTCAAAGATCTCAAAACCGATATATCCCATCCTGTTAGCATTACCATTCTTGCCTTTTCCGCTGATCCAGCAACGCATATCCCACGGAAGAGTTTGATACACCGCGACAGTACCATCTTGAAGCTGGCCGATATAGGCGCTTGCACAGACATCTGCACCCTGCCGATTATGGCTGTTTCCATTTGTGTTTTCTTCAAGATGATATGCTTCCAGTGCGATATCTGTTTCGCACGCCGTGCTGTGTATGTGAAGCGGCTCTGCTCCTCCCGCCTTTAAAAATCGTAACCTACTTTCCCGGGGGCTTCGCCCACGTGGCGTGCCAGACTACGTGCCAGACAAGTTGTACTTGTCTGCGTTAACTCAGGGGGCAAGATGCATCGGAGAGAAAATAAAAAAACGCACCACGTTTGTGATGCGTTTTATATTTGGAATCTTTATGAGTTTGGGGGTTAAACGTACACATGGCAAAGCTTTGGTATTGTCATCTCGTCCACTCAGACTTATGATATCTCATTCCCAAAAATAATCAGACGCAAGCATACTATACATGCATGCATCTACTATACCTGTGTTATTCCAATCAGCCTTTCTCAACGTACCTTCATAAACCAAGCCGCATTTTTTCATGACAGCGCCTGAGTTCGGGTTTTCAGGGTCATGCTGAGACTCAATCCGCTTCACCCCAACCTGTTCAAAGAAAAAAGGAATAATGGCTGAAAGCGCTTCACTTGCGAAACCGCAATGCCACCACTGGCTTCCGATGCAATATCCTATGTGGACTTTTTCCGTCAGTTCATCCATATCAACTACCGAAATCGTACCAATCGGCTCATTGATCTCTTTCAGCATAATTGCCCACTGATAGAAATCCAATCTCTCATATCCTGTAATCCAATCATCTAAAACACGTTTTGTTATGTCAATACTAGCATGTACAGGCCAACGCAAAAACTCAGTCACGTTCTCATCACTCGTCCAATTACGAAAGGCAACCTCAGCATCATCAATAGTAAACTTTCTTAATATCAACCTATCTGTCTCTATCGAGATGGTTCCTTTGTGCTTCACACGCTTTCACCTCCATCACTCAAGTTTATTTCTCGTATTATATCGTAATTCTAGTGAATTGAAAACCCTGAGGTTCCGCAAATAAAAAACACACCCGTTCGGTGATCTGCACTATCCGCTCCCGGGCGTTCAGCACGGGCTTCTTTGTGACCCGGGGAACTCGCATAGTCGCGGCGTACTGCCGCTCCTTGCGATTCCCGACGCTCCGCCTGCCTGCTTCCGCCACTGGCGGCGGCAGGCTTCGGTCCCACGGACGCCGCCCGGCTACGCGCTAGCCAAGTACAATGCTGCACTCAGCTGAGACATTCCGGGAGAGTAGGCACAACGGAGGGCAAATTGCTTCTCTGCACTATCCGCTCCCGGGCGTTTATCATCGGCTTCACTGCATCCACAGGATGCCGCCGATGATAAACCTAGTCAAGTACATAAATGTACTTGACCGAAGCGCCCTGGGAGAGTAGGAGATACTGACGGGAACAAATAAAAGAGACACCCAAACGGGTGTCTCTTTTATTTGGAATCCGGCAGTGTCC
>JAFXCE010000032.1 GCA_017521565.1 Clostridia bacterium
GGCGTGGGTGTGGGTGTGGGCGTTGGTGTCGGGGTTGGCGTCGGCGTCGGGGTGGGCGTCGGCGTCGGGGTAGGCGTCGGCGTCGGAGTAGGCGTCGGAGTAGGCGTCGGCGTCGGCGTCGGGGTAGGTGTCGGGGTGGGCGTCGGCGTCGGGGTGGGCGTCGGCGTCGGGGTGGGCGTCGGCGTCGAAGTAGGCGTCGGCGTCGGGATCGGCGTTGCGGTCGCAAACGGAATCACTTTGCCGACAGTCTGCTCAAAAACCATCTGGCTCTGCTGCGGGAACAGATAAAAGAGCAGCGCAGCAGCAGCAATCAAAAGCAAAAGAATACAAAGCACTGCCTTCAGGCAGCCGCCCTTCTTTTTCCTCTTGCTGCTTTTCCTATGCTTGGAAACCGGGATGTCTTCCTCTTCCTCTTCTTCAAAATCATCATCATCCCATAGCGGTTCCTGTACACTCTGCTGCACACGAACCGGCTGCTCCTCAAACAACTCTGTTTTCGGCGCTTCAACCGGAGTCTCCTCCGGCTGCACGATCGCGCTGTCTTCTTCTGATACAATTACCGGCGTAACAACCCTTCTACGTCTGCGGGGCCGCGGCGTATTGTTCATCTGTTCATCCAAATCGTACACCTCATTTCGACTATTCGGTCTCGCTCTATTATACAGGATATTGTTCGTTTTCTCAATCCCATTTTAAACAAAAGGCAGAAAGCTGTGCATTTTTATGCCAACAAATGCACCTCCTCTGCTGCATGCACATCGCCGGAAGAGCGTCATACTCTGTTAGAAAGAAATCAACAGGAGGAATGCACATGCCTGACGCGCTCTCGCCCTATCAGCTTCTCAAGTCAAGCCGACCGCAATCGCCAACATGGATCAGCGACTATGACCGGCGCATCACCCAAGCAAATGCGCAGCCCATAGAGGAACAGTATCTCCATGCTCTCGTCCCTGCGCAGGAAAACACACCGCTATCTGATCAGAAAAACGCGTTGCCTCCATTCAAAAGAACGCACTATATTGCAGATATTCATAACAGACATGCTGCTGCGCTCCGTCACCTGCCAGTCTAGCTCTCCTTGGCTTCAATTCCTTCCTTCCACCGCCCCTGATCATAGACAGCCGATGACCAGCACACAGGCGGCGGCCATCTTCTTTGCGGCCACCGCTTCATATCACAAGCCGGCACTGACGATGACGTATGCTCATACCGCTTGCTTTCCCGGCCACTTATTTTATTTTTCTGGTTGCTCTGCCTGTTCGTCTCCTGCTGCGTACGTTCAAATTGCAGCTTAGACGCCTCGTCCGTCGCAAAACACAATTGTTCTCCTTTTACAACAACAGCACCGCGTATGTCCGCTCCCGCGGCAGGAAATCGCTGCTCTCTGCCGCCAGCTTCCATATGCAGGTATTGACTTTGCCGGCCATAGACAATCAGCTTCGCCTCTATGCTTGCGTCCGTCAATCTGCATCGCACTTCATCCTGATGCAACTGGAGATACCCGCCCATTCTGCCCTCTCTGTCTTTCAGCACAAAGCTTTTCGCCATGCAAACACCTCCCCGCAAAACTATGCAGGATTCAAGCTTGCGTTGCAGGCTGATTCGCAGTATAATAAATTGATTATTCTGTTTTGATACTGGGGACGCGATCTACAACGGAGGCGCTATCGTGAGAAGAATTTCCCTTTTGCTTTTCCTTTTCCTGCTTATCTGCCCTTTGGCCTTCGCAGATGACACCGGATACGACATCTGCTATGAGGATTTTATGGAATACGCCGATGCAAGCGGAAAGCCCATGCTTCTGTATACCGGCAGAACGGTCGTTTCTCTGAACATGCGCAGCCGTCCTGACAAGGGCAGCGCATCTTTAGGGGTTATCAAGGAGCGCGGGCGTGTTTACATCTTCGGTTTTGACCAGCAGTGGCTATTCTGCTGGGATGACGAGGTTGGCGTGTATTATATCGGTCGCCACAATGTCGATGAAATCACGCCGCTGAGTGAAGATATCCCGCCCTACGGCGTGATCAAGAACCGCTTCATTGCAACCACTGCACGCGAAACCGCTCTGCTCGTGAGCCCGGAAATGGGTGCAGAAGCGCTGGGAACCTACCCCGCCGGCACGCGCATGAGCCTCTGGCTGATTCGCGACGGCTGGGCTGTCGTACCCTATAATCGCCTTGTGGGTTATGTGTACGTCGGCGATCTGACGGATCTGACGCCGGTCGCACCCAGCATCGAAGATGCTGAACCGGGCGACATTCTTGCTGCATTTACCACGTTCTATTCCACCAAGACGACTGAGCTGAACCTTGGCCGCATGGAAAACATGCGCGTAGGCTGCGAATACATCGACCAGACCTATGAACCCGGCTATCAATTCGACTTCAACAATGTCGCAGGCCCGTACCGTTACAGCCGCGGCTACAAGGATGCGCCCGTGCTGATTGACGGACAGACGGTTGGCGGCGCCGGCGGCGGCACCTGCCAGGTCTCTACGACGCTGTATAACGTGCTGCTTCAGATTTCGGATGGCATCGAGATCATCTGGCGCAGGCCGCATGGCCCGGGCGGCGCGAAATATGCGCCCCATGGCGTGGACGCGGCGGTCGGTGCGGAAAACCTGAATCTGGAGTTCGAGAACGATTTTGATTTTCCCATCACCATTCAGTCCACAGTTCACAGCGGTGCGCTGTGCATCTGCATCCTCAAGGGCGCATACTAAAACACACAAACAGCACGCGCCCTGTCATCTTCTGTTTCCAAAGAATATGCCAATGCAACAAAGAACGACCAGCTGCTGAAGCTGGCCGTTATTTTGTCTGTACATTTTACGATACGCGATAAGCCTCGCGCAGAACGCGCTTGCGCTCCTCCGCCTCATCAAGCATTGTCATCGCATGGCGGATACTGCTCTCACTTTCGCATGCAGCGCCGCCAACCATGCGTGCAATTTCCTGAGCGCGCTGCTGGCGGTTCAGGCAGACGACCTCCGTACGGGTTACGCCGCCCTCATCGCCCTTGCGCACAAGGAACTGCTCATCCGCCATCGCAGCAATCTGCGGCAGATGCGTTACGCAGATCACCTGATGATGATCGCCAATTTGAGACATCTTTTCGGAGACCACCTGCGCCATACGCCCGCTGATGCCCGTATCGATCTCATCAAACACCATGCTGCGCGGAATCCCCGGCTTCTGAGCAGAAAGATTTTTGAGCGCAAGCATGATACGCGAGAGTTCACCGCCCGATGCGACGCGCGCAAGCGGCTTCATCGTCTGCCCAAGATTGGCGCAAAACATCATCTCCACGCGATCAACGCCCTGCGCACTGAAGCGATCGCTGATCTTTTCCGCTGGTCCCAAGGGCGTGAAATTCATAGACAGGCGTGCATTTTTCATGCCGAGATCGTGCAGCTGCGCTTCAATGCTCTTTTCAAAGCGGCGAGCAGCGCTTTCTCTGGCACGCGTCAATTCCGCAGAGATCTCCTTAAGCGCTTTGGCATTCTGGCGGAATTCCTTTTCGAAGCGTTCCATGGCCTCGTCAGAATCCTCCAGTTCGCCGAGTTCCGCAGCAATACGATCGCGATAGCGGATCATGTCTCGCGTCGTTGCGCCGTATTTTCTGTTGAGCCGGTGCAGCAGGTCAAGCCTGCTTTCCACAAGCTCCGCCTCCTGCTCGTCATAATCCATATCATCGCGCAGATCCGTCAGCTCAGCTACTGCGTCCTCAACCTCATAACAAAGACCATCAAGCCGCGCATGCACCGCTTCATAACGGCTATCGAGCACGGCAACCGGTGTCAGCGCGCGAACGCCCTCGCGCAGGAGTTCCACAGCCGACGAGCCGCCCTGCGCCGATCCTGAATCCAGCAAACCGCAAGCCTCGTCGAATGCCGCCATGATCTTCCCCGCGTTGCGGTAAAACACCTTCTGGCGTTCAAGTTCCTCTTCCTCATCCTCGACAAGGCGTGCATTCTTGAGTTCCTCAAGCTGAAAGCGCAGCATATCGATGCGCTGTTCGCGCTCTGAAACGCTCTTGCGCAGCTTGGTGAGCTTGACTGCACTAGCGCGCCAAAGGCTGTAGATCTGCTCTGTTTTTTCAAGCAGCGGCTTGATCTCATCTCCGGCAAACTCGTCGAGGTATGCGATATGGTTCTTGCTGTCCAGCAGAAGCTGATGTTCATGCTGTCCATGAATATCCAATAGCTGCGAGGAAATCTGCCTGAGCGTCTGCAAGGGAACAACCGTGCCGTTGATACGGCAGATGTTCTTTCCTGCACTGGTCAATTCGCGCGAAATGGAGGTCGTATCCTCGTCGCCGTCAATCTCCATCTGCGCAAGAATCGCCTTCACCTTTTCATTATCCGTGATATCAAAGACCGCCTCTACGCGCGCCTTGCTCTGGCCATCGGCAATCAGGTCGCGATCAGCGCGCTCACCGAGCACCAGATTGACGGCATCGACGACGATCGATTTACCTGCGCCGGTTTCTCCCGTCATGACGTTCATACCCGGCGCAAAGTCGATGGTGATGGCATCAATCAGGGCAAGGTTTTTTATACTGAGCTGCAGCAGCATACACGAATCATCCTTTTGTTTCCGACATTATTTGACCAGACTGCGAAAGCGGCGAACCACCTCTTCCACCTCTTCATTGGAGCGGACGATCGCAAGAATGGTATTATCTCCGGCGATGGTGCCCAGCACCTCCTGCCATTTCAGGCTGTCGATCGCCTCAGCAGCAACATGAGCGCTGCCCGGCAGCGTATGAATCACGATGAGGTTATTCGCGCTGCTGATGTCTACAACAGAATCCGAAAGCATGCGAATCAAACGATCGTTCATGCCCGAATCGCCCTTCTCCATCGTCGAATAGCGATAGTTTCCGTTATCCGCGAGCACCTTGAGCAGATGCATCTCTTTGATATCTCTGGATACGGTCGCCTGCGTGACCACCATACCCTGTGCGCGAAGCGCCTCCGCAAGTTCCTCCTGCGTCTGAATGCTCTGACTCTCTACGATTTCGCGAATCATCGCCTGACGTCTTGCTTTCATGCGTAATTCCCCCCTCGTTCAAAATTCCTTCCGATCAATCACAAGCTCCACTGCGCAAGCTTTTCCCTGAGCAGAGAGAAATAATTCCTATCTTTGTTGAATCGGATCAGCATCGCATCGTGCGGCGAACGATAAACGCAGACCTCTTCATGATTGCGCATCTCACAGATGGCCTGGCCATCCACAGACAGCAGCATCCCCTCGCGCATTTCCTTCATGCTGATGCGAAGGCGAACGCGTTCCGTGGGTGAAAGCACAATCGGACGGGACTGCAGCGAGTGCGGACAGATTGGGCTGAGCACGAAACACTGCACATCCGGCGCAACAATCGGGCCGCCGCATGAAAGCGAATATGCCGTCGAACCCGTCGGACTGGCGAGCACAAGGCCGTCTGCGATATAATGATCCACCAGTGTCTGCCCTACATAGGCATCCATCGCAATCATCCGCTGAGACAGGCCGCGTGAAATGGAGACATCGTTGCTCGCATATGCACAGATCTGCTTTCCAGCACAAACGCCCTCTACGCGCAGCATCATCCTGCGCTCAATCTCGAATTTGCCTTTGCAGAGCAGGTCAAGCGCATGCCCCAATTCTTCCGGCGGCGTTTCAAGCAGGAACCCCATGCGCCCCAGATTGACGCCGAGCACAGGGATTTCCTGATCGACATACAGATCCAGTGCACGCAGCACCGTGCCGTCTCCGCCAAAGACAAGAACCACATCCACCTTGCCAGATTTGGGGGCGTCCATGATAATGCTGCCCTCCAGCGCCTGGGGAGCAAACAGACGGAGCTGCTGTGCGTCCTCGGAAAAAAAGCACGGCTGAATTCCCCGCTCCGCACACAGCGCAGCGCTGCGGCTGACAATTTCATAAATGGACGGCTTGTCCTTGTTCAGGTAAAACATCACACGACGGATCACGCGCTGAATCTCCTTAAACCAATCGAAATATCACGCCTCTTTCAGGCTGGCGTGCGCCTGCTCAACAACATCGTCAATCTCCTTATGCGTAACGCTGTGCGTCGCGCGGGACTTGGGCAGGATATGCACAAGAAACTCGATATTGCCTTCCGGGCCTTTGATGGGCGAATACGACAGCGCCTGCGCCGACCAGCCCAGATCATTTTCAATAAACGCAAGGATTTCGCAGATCACATCGCGATGCACCTGCTTATCGCGCACAACACCCTTTTTGCCGACACGATCACGCCCCGCCTCAAACTGGGGCTTGATGAGCGAAATAAATGCGCCATCCTCTCCCATAATCTCCGCCGCAGCGGGCAGAATCTTAGTGATGGAGATAAACGAAACATCCATGACGCCGAGCGTCGGATGGAGCGGAAGATCTTCACGCTTCAGATATCGCGCATTGGTGCGTTCCATCACCGTGACGCGGGGATCATTGCGCAGGGACCAATCAAGCTGTCCATAACCCACATCGATGGAATAAACATGCGCCGCACCATTTTTAAGCAGTACATCGGTAAAACCGCCGGTCGACGCACCGAGATCCATCGCAACCACACCAGACGGATTGACATCAAAAACCTTGAGTCCCTTTTCCAGCTTCAGCGCGCCGCGGCTGACATACCCCGTTCCGCTGCTTCTGACAATGAGTTCATCGGCCTCTGTCACTGTGACAGAAGCCTTTGTCACTTTATTCTCCCCAATGTAGACAACGCCGGACATCACCAGCGCCTGCGCCTTTTCGCGGCTCGCAGCAAGGCCGCGCTCCACCAGCGCAACATCCACTCTTTTCTTATCAGCCATGTTCCTTCTCCGTAACGCATAGCACTTTTCGGATTCGCTCAGCAATCTGTTCGCTCGTAAGGCCGCACTCCTCAAGGAGCTGATCAACCGTACCATGCGCGATAAACCGGTTCGGCAAGCCAAAGATCGCCGCCGGTTCCTGCGCATGATGCTCCACACACAGACGCGCAATCTCCGAACCGAAACCGCCGATCAATTCGCCTTCCTCAATGGTGATGAGTCGGGTCTTTGCCTCAAACAACGCCTTCAGGCAATCCATATCCATCGGGCGCAGAGACCAGCAATCGATCACGCCGATATGCAGCCCCGCCTGATCATGCAGAATCCTAGCCGCCTCCATCGCATGCTTGGTCATGCGTCCATAAGCCAGAATCACGCAGTTGTCACGCGCATCGGTTTCCCGCAGTTTCTGCCAGCGGCCGATTTGAAGCGGGCAGCCATCGATAGGCTTCGCATAGGGCTCGATACCATCCTTGGGATACTGGATCACGCACGGCCCCTCAAGCCCAAGTGTTGCACGAAGTCCATCCGTAAGCGTCTGCGTATCGCGCGGTGCAAGCAGTGTCATGTTCGGAATGCTCATGAGCATCGGTACGCTGAGCACGCCATGATGTGTCTTTCCGTCGTCGCCGACAAGCGCAACATGATCGGACATGATGCATACCGGCAGATTCTGCAGACAGACGTCATGCACAATCTGATCATAGGCCCGCTGCAAAAACGTCGAATAGACCGCAAAATACGGTCTGACGCCCGCGCGGGCAAGACCTGCCGCCATGCTGACGGCATGCTGCTCGGCAATGCCAACGTCAAAGAAGCGTTCCGGATAGTATTCGGCGAACTGCGAAAGTCCTGTTCCGCCAGCCATCGCCGCCGTAATCGCCACCACCCGCGGATCCTCTGCCGCCATGGCGCAAAGCGCCTTACCCGCAATCTGGGCTGCGCTGGCTTTAGGCGACTGATTGCGCTTGAGGCCATTCTCTACGCGGAACGGCGCCACGCCGTGGAATTTCTCCGGCTGGCGCTCGGCAAGATCGTATCCGTATCCCTTCTTCGTGATCACATGAATGAGCAGCGGCGTATCGCTGACACGCTTTGCCTGCTCGAGCACGCGCGTCATTTCGTCGATATTATGTCCATCAAACGGCCCCAGATAACGGAAACCCAGCGCCTCAAACATTTCGCCCTCGGTCACAAGTGATTTGATCATGTTTTTGGCATTCTCGATCATGCCGGCAACTGGCTTGCCCAGCAGCGGAATGCTCTGAAGGCGATGCTTGATCCGTTTTTTTCCGCCATACCACGAAGCGCTCGCACGAAGATGCTTAAAATATGTAGAAAGTGCACCGACATTTCGTGAAATCGACATCTCGTTGTCGTTGAGAATCACAATCAGGCGGCTTTTTCCGTTGCCCGCGTCATTCATCGCCTCATAACACATACCGCCGGTCAGCGCCCCATCGCCAACGACAGCAACAACATGATGCTTTTCGCCCTTGAGATCGCGCGCACGTGCCAGCCCCAGCGCCATTGAAATCGCCGTTGAAGAATGACCTGTATCGAAAAGATCATGCTCGCTCTCCGCATGGCACGGGAAACCGCTCATCCCCTGATAGGATCTGAGCGTATCAAAACGATCCTGCCGTCCGGTAAGCAGCTTATGCGCGTAAATCTGATGGCCGACGTCAAAGAGAATCTTATCCGTCGGGCTGTTAAAGACACGATGAAGCGCAATCGTCAATTCCACATTGCCCAGATTAGAGGCCAGATGGCCGCCCTGCCTGGAAACGGTATCGATGATCGTCTGTCTGATTTCGGTCGCAAGTGCGCCGCACTGCTCAAGCGAGAGTTTTTTTACATCATCAGGCCCATGAATCTGTGAAAGCAATGCCATTCATCGAGCCTCCTTTGCTTTCTATATTCTATAACCGTCTTTTGAGCTCAACTGCCCGTTCATTACGCAAGCAGCGTACCCACAAAAACGCCCAACAGCGCGCCTGCCAGAACCTGAATCGGCGTATGACCGACGAGTTCCTTAAGACGCTCCTCGTTAAACTCAAATCCATTGCCCACAAGGCCCTCGATCAAATGATTGAGCACCTCTGCATTCTTGCCAGTTGAGCGGCGAACGCCCGCAGCGTCATACATCACAACGCCGGAAAAGCAAAATGCCAGCGCAAAAACAGAAGATGAAAACCCTTCGTGGAAGCCGATCACCATCAGCATCGCACAGGTCATTGCCGAATGTGAACTGGGCATGCCGCCTGATCCCAGCATGCGGGAGCTGTCAAACCTTCCGCTGAGAATCAACGTCAGGATGACCTTCAGCCCCTGCGCAACCGCCCATGCCAGCGCGGCTGCCTGAATCACCCTGTTCCCCAGGATTTCAAACACTACACTCACGTGTGATCCCCCTATTATTCTTTCGGAGTGTGTTCACAGTGCGCTCATCAGCTCTTGCGCATGCGCATCTGATCGGCAAATCCGCGCATGAACCACGCGCGTTCACCAAAGCAGCTGATTGCTTCCTCCGCCTCGTCCCACAGACGGGCAGAACGTTCCTTTGCAGCCTCCACGCCCACAAGCGCAGGCCACGTCATTTTTCCCCGCTGGGCATCCATACCGGTCTGCTTGCCCAGAAGCGCAGCGTCGCCCTCTACATCCAACAGATCATCATCGATCTGGAACGCAATGCCCACGCACCAGCCAAAGCGCTCAAGAGCAGCAATCTGCTCCTCGCTGGCGCCGGCGATATATGCAGCCGCCAGCAGCGGCGCCGTCAGAAGATCCGCCGTCTTATGCGTGTGGATGTAGGCAAGCCTGTCCGCATCCGGCGCCATATGCTCGCTGGAAAGGTCGATGCTCTGACCCGCAATCATGCCGCATACGCCCGCGCGGTTGGCAATTGCCTTTGCAGCGCGCATGTGTCCTTCAAGATTATGCGGATAATCCACAGCATTGGCAAGCAGGGACTCATATGCGTAGTTGAGAAGGCCATCGCCGGCCAGAATCGCCGGACCTACGCCATAGACTTTATGGTTTGTCAGCCTGCCACGGCGATAATCATCGTCGTCCATGCCCGGCAGATCATCATGGATCAGCGAATAGGTATGGACCATCTCCAGCGCAGCAGCAGGAACCTTCGCCTGCTCGATATCACCGCCCAGCATCTCACAGCAGGCCAGCAGCAGAACAGGACGGATGCGTTTCCCGCCGGCAAGCAGGCTGTAACGCATGGATTCGCACAAAAGCTTCGGCATTGCGCCTTCTTTGGAGAAAACCTCCTCCGTCTGAGGCATCAGCTTTTCAATCGTTTCTTCGATCATGCCGACATAGTGGCTGTATTGCTCATGATATCCCATTTTCATGCTCCTCCATCACGCACAAGCGCGCTTTGCTCAGTCGTTCTCTCTTTCCCCAAACGGTTCAATTTCTCCGGTATCCGGATCGATCATCTCAATCCGTTTCTGCTGAGCAGAAAGCTGGCTTTCCAGTTCTTTGGCAAGCATTTTGCCCTGCTCATACAGCGCAATCGCCTCATCAAGCGGCAGTTCGCTTCCACTCAGCCGATCGACCAGCGCTTCAAGCTCCTGCATACCCGTTTCAAAGGTCATCTTTTTCCTTTTGGCTGCCATGATTAAGCCTCCTGTGAATCCAGCACCGCAGCACGCGTCTCGCCATCGGCGAAGCGGAGTCTCACGCGGTCACCAGCATGCAGCATCGCGCTTGAAACGACCGGCATTCCCTCCCGGGTGACAATCGCATAACCGCGCGACAGCACACGATAGGGACTAAGCATCTCCAGCTCGCGCATGCGCTGAGAAAGACGCGTTCTTTCCGAATTCAGGCGCAGCGCTATCTGCCGGTCCAGCGCAGCGCAGGCAAACCCAAGCCGCGTTTTCTCCTGCTTCAGTCTGTTTGACGGCCTGCACGCTGAAAGCCGCGCCCTGATCATCTGAAGCCGATTCTGCCTGCCGGCAATCTGCGCAAGCATTCCTACCCGCAGCGCTCTATTCAGCGTTTCAAGCTGTGCATCCAGCTCATCGCGCAGCGGCACAGCGCATTCCGCAGCAGCAGACGGCGTCGGAACGCGCAAATCTGCTGCAAGATCGCAGAGTGTAACGTCTGTTTCATGCCCAACTGCTGACACGACGGGCTTACTGCATGCAGCAACAGCACGGACGACCATTTCTTCATTAAATGTCCAAAGATCTTCTATAGAGCCGCCGCCGCGCGCCACGATAATCACGCTGACGCTGTCGATGCTTTCAAGCAATCGGATCGCGTGTACGACCTCCTGCGCAGCGCCAACACCCTGCACACGAACCGGACACAGCAGAATCCGCACCTGCGGATCCCGACGCTGCGACACGTTCAAAATGTCATGGATCACCGCGCCCGTCGGAGATGAGACCACGCCGATCGTATCCGGGACAAGCGGAATACTCCGTTTTCTTTCGGGCGCAAAAATGCCCTCACAAGCAAGCTGCTGCTTAAGCGCCATCAAGCGCTCATACAAAGCGCCTACACCATCTGCACGAAGCTGACTGGCGTAGAACTGCATTTGTCCGCCTTTGACATACACACCGGCGCTGCCGCAGACAACAGCGCGCATGCCTTCAAAAGGCTCCACCTGAAGCCGCTCGGCATCCGACGCGTACATCACACACTGAATAGACGCATGCTCGTCTTTGAGCGTAAAAAACAACGTCCCACTCTGATGAAACTTCAAATTGCTGATCTCGCCCTTCAGTTCGACACTGTGCAGCATCGGATCGAGCTGAAACATCCTGCGAATGTATTCGCACAACTGAGAGACGGTCAGGGTCAGTTTAGCAGCCACAGCGTTCGGCCGCATCCAGCGTATTGGCGAGTAGCAGCGCAATCGTCATCTGGCCAACGCCGCCCGGAACCGGTGTGATATACCCTGCCTTTTCAGACACAGCAGCATAATCCACGTCGCCAACAATCTGTCCATCCACACGATTAATGCCCACGTCGATGACCGTCGCCCCGGGCTTGACCATATCCGCCGTCACAAAACCCGCTCGTCCAACCGCGGCGACGAGAATATCCGCCTGACGCGTCAGTTCCGCCAGATTTTGCGTGCGGGAATGGCAGATCGTCACAGTCGCATTCGCAGCAAGCAGCAGCATGGCCATCGGCTTGCCGACAATGTTGCTTCGGCCAATCACAACAGCATGCTTCCCCGCGATCGAAATATCATACGCTTTAAGCAGCTCCATCACGCCAAGCGGTGTGCATGGCACAAAACCGGGCTGACCATTCATCAGCCTGCCGGAATTCATCGCATGAAATCCATCGACATCCTTGTCAGGATCAATCAGTCGAAGCACGCGCGCCTCGTCAAGGTGCTTAGGCAGCGGGAGCTGGACGAGAATACCGTGAACAGAGGCATCTTTGTTCAGCGCGCTCACTGTCTCCTCAAGCGTCTCCTGCGTACAATCCTGCGCAAGGCGAATCACAGTGGAACGGATTCCAGCCTTGATGCAGGCATTTTCCTTGTTGCGGACATAGACCTGACTGGCAGGATTCTCACCCACGAGCACCACCGCCAGATGCGGCACAATACCGCGCGCGATCATCTCCTGCGTGCGCGCAGCAATCCCTTCTTTATATGCTTTAGCCACAGCGCGGCCGTCAATGATCACAGCAGCCATGATTCGCTTCCTCCCATTCAATCGCTGATCTGTTCAGCATTTTCATCTCTCTTCTTAGCTTGCCTGAGCATCTGCGCGCCCATGAGGGCGACACCCACGGCATTGTCCCCGGACAGTTCCGGCCGGGCAAAGCAGAGTCGGCAATCCAACCTGCGCTTTTTCGCACGCTTGATCAGCATATCGCGCAGGAGCGTGGACGACGCAACCCCGCCTGCCAGCAGTGCCTGACGTGCGCCAGTTTGCTCGCAGGCATTCTCAATCATTCGTTCAATCGTCCTGCAAAGGAAATCAAATACCTCGACGGCGATCTCCTCATGGGACATCTCGCCCGCTTCAAGCCATTTGACAATTTTGTTTTCCGCGCCGGACATATTGCAGTCAACACCCTTGATCGAAACGCCAAGCAGTCCTTTGGCCGGCGCATGTGCAATGCCACTCTGCGCAAGCTTCTCAAGCGCAGGGCCAGCCGGGAAAGGCAAATGCATATAGACGCCTGTACGGTCGACCAGCTGACCGGCATGCAGATCAAGACTGCCGCCCAGCAGCGTCAGTTTACCATGATCAGACAGCAGAATCTCTGTCGTTCCGCCGGAAAGATGCAGCGCAAGAAAGGGCATAGCAGACTCTATGCCCGCGCCCACCATCGCCGCACGAACATGCCCCTCCTGATGACTGGCAGGATAAAAAGGCACGCGCAGCAATGCTGCCGCTGCGCGCGCCTGACTTTCACCTGCTTTAAACACGGGCATATACGAATCCTCTGCCGGCCGCGGACGCGTGCTGGCACAGACAGCAGCAATCTGCGCATCCTGTGCCTTGCTCATCACATCGTCGATCATCTCCGGCAGATTCCTGACATGCTGAAACAGGCCCTGCGACTGCATCAGGCCTCGTTCTCCATCTTCAACCGTCAGCAAGCGGCGGGAAGAGGCGATCAACCTGCCGGAAACGGATACCAATGCTGCCGAGGTGGTGTAGCAGCTGGTATCAATGCCTAGCACCGCTTTCATGCTTTTGCTGCCAGCTTTCTGCTGATGGTTCCCAGCACGCCGTTGACAAACGAGCAGGAATTCTCATTAGAATACTTGCGCGTCAGTTCAACCGCTTCATTGATGGAAACAGCCACCGGGAGACCGGCATACTTCATTTCAAAGACAGAAAGGCGCAGAATCGCCAGATCCACGCGGGAAAGACGCGCGATCGTCCAGCCGCGAAGGCAGGCAGCAATCTCGCTATCCAGATCTGCAGCGTGTTCTTTCACGCCGGAAACGACCATATCAATATACTGTCTGTCATTATCAACCGGTTCATAGTCAATCAGATCAACGAGGGTTTCCGTTTCCCCTTCGCCTCCGAAAAGCTGCTCAAATACCAGCTGCATTGCAGCCTCTCGCGCAATAGGACGTGCCATTTTTCTTTAGCTCCGATCAATAGAATTTGAGAAATACGTTATTGCAGTTCAGACGCTCAATCCTCGCGGTGCAGCGCGCCAAGTACCCTGCGGATGAATCCGCCCTTATCCTTCACGCCGCCGACAAACGCGCCGACCAGACAGAATACGCCGATCAGCAGCGTCTTGCCTACGCCAAGCGTCAAACAGAGGATAGCAAAGACAAAGCCAATCGCAATGCCAAACACCGTGCAGGGCATTGTGCCGGGCGTAAACATCTGGCTAAAAAAACTCTTCTTATCCATACGATTATTCGCTCACTTCGTCAGTCTTTTCGGGTTCCTCGGTTTCATCCTGTGCGGCTTCTTCCGCCTCACAGGTTTCCGCCGGCTCCTCGGCCGTTTCAGCTTCCTGTGCAGCTTCTGCCACAGCTTCCTCGGCCATAATCTCCTCAGAAGCGGTCTCCTCGGCAGCCTCTGCCAGTTCTTCCTGCGGCTCGTCCTTCAGGTCGGAGAGATCCGCATCCTTTTCGAGTACAGAAGCCGGAATCGCATACGGAGAAAGCGCAGTTTCTGCATTGGCCGGAATCGTTCCGTCGACAAAGACGCGCACTTCCTGCACAACCACGCCAGAGCAGGCCTCAAGGTAGCGCTTGATCTGCTTTTGCAGTGCAGAGATCGCCAGCGGCATGCTGATATCAGACTGGAGAGTGATATGGGCATCCACGCACACGGTCTCCTCGTCGCTGAAGAGCGAAGACGAGACCACCTTGAGCTCCGGATGCTGATTCAGGCAGCGCTGCACAAGCGCCTCCAGCGCCTTGACAGAGATGCGAACCATGCCATTTTCATTCTGCTGATAGGCAAAGCTGCTGGAGCGCTTCTTCTTAGCCGGCAGCAGAATCGCAAACAGGCGCAGGGCAACCAGCACCAGCACGATGGCCGCTGCAGCCAGCGCTGCCTGCTCTTTCACGGAGACGCCGTCAGAGATGCGCGCAAGGAGCGCTGTCACAGGGTCCACCGTGACCACGCCAAGCAGCAGCGCAGCCGGAACCGCAGCAACGCAAAGGCCGCAAACGCCGCAAAGGAAAATCCAAATTCTGTCTCTAACAGGGTGCTTCATTGCTCGTCTCCTCCTTGATTAACCCGGCAGCTGCGCTGCGGACGGTTTCTGTTGTTATTCTTCTTCCGTCTCTTCGTCGAGTTCTTCGTCCTCGTCGTCAAGATCGTCGTCTTCCACCAGCTCAACCGGCGCGTTCTCCACCGGCTGCTCAGACGCAGTCTCCTCGCCGGCGCGCTCCTCTTCCGCGTCTTCCACGGACATGGCGACATTCTGGCTGAGCTGCATCTCCTGGTTTTCCTTTTCAAAGCTTACGCCCACGACATGCAGGTCGACCTTCTCCACGGACAGACCGGTCATGGATTCGATCGACTTGCGCACATTCTCCTGAACGTTGCGGCCAACCTTCTGGATCGGCATGCCATAATCGACGTTCACGCTGATATCCACGTTGACATTCTCGCCCTTCATATCCACGCGCACGCCGCGCACGTTGCTTCTGGAGGACTTACCCTTGCCGAATACGCCGGAAATCGTAGAATTGGAACCCACGATGCCGGAAATACCGTCAACCTCCGTCGTAGCGACATTCACAATCGTCGCGATGACTTCATTCGCGTATGTGATCTGGCCATTATCCTGGCCCTTTTCCATATCAATGGTCATATTTTCGTTCATGTAAAGAACACCTCCCTATGGATACACATAAGTATATCAGATTTTTCTCCCTTACACAATCTCTCATTCATTTTTTGGCAGAATGATTTTCACGCATTCAACCGGAAGCTGCGCTTCATCCGCCGCCGCCGCAATCAGTTTTACACGCTCCGACGAATCCGATGCATACTGCCACGGTGCAACAATGGTCATTTTGTCCTCACCGCAGATGACATTCACCTGCGGATATCCCATATAGGAAAGCGCCGCTTTCGTACGCGCTTCCCTTTCCATTCTTTCGCTCAGCTGCATTTTCTGCGCAAGCGCCTGAGCAACAAGCTCGGCAGACGCATCCTGGTTGGCAATCACACTGTCGAGCATGGCAATTTCCCTCTCGCGCTCGCGCCCAAGCCGAACGCTTACATCCTCCATCGCCTCCTCTGAAATCTCCCATGCGCTAAGGACTTCATACACCACCGGTACGCTGACCGACTGCACAGCCTCCTGCTGCGCCCCGGCATAACCGCAGACAGCCAGCATCGTCAGAAGCAGCACACTTTCAGCCGCTCGAATACACGAATACGTCCTTCTTTTTCCGAATGAAGTCATGTTACTCCCCTCCCGCAACAACGCTCACCGCAGAAACCGGCAGACCGAGCAGGGCGCAAAGCGCCTCCTGCAATTGAATCTGGACCCATGGGTCACTTGCCCCCTGTGCCACCACAACCGCGCCGCAGGGCACGTCTGCTCCCGTAGAGGCGGACGCAAGACTGTTTTGCCGCGGCGCTTCCCGCATTCTGATGACCACCTGCACCTTTCCCGCGCCGCTGACAGCTGCAAGCGCTTCCTCTGTGCGCTTTTCCAGCGCCGTTCTCGAATCTCCCTTCTGCGCAAAGCCCATGCCAAGCAGCAAAAGCGCCAGCACAATCAGTGCCTGCGGGGTCAGCGCCGCCCGCAGCCTCAAAAGGAGATCCCTCAATCGCTTCACCTTCTATCCTCTATTTCATCAGAATATCAAAGATCTGCATCAGATCCCCGGAATCCATCGCCTGCCCTGACAGCGTATTCGCGCCGGACAACACAAGATGCAGCATCAGCAGCCCGCCGATCAGGCGCAGACTGTCCCTTGCCTCTTCCGGTGCAGCCATCTGCATCAGAGAACACATGGCACACAGCGCGCAGAGCCTCGCAATGATTGAAACCACCCGCAGCCTCCTGCTCTCTTCTTATCTGAGCAAAACTGTCAGATTGCCGACAAGAAGCATTTGAACGATCAGAAGAAAATACATCGTACCCACACAGAGCATCGTGATCAAAAAGAGCACAATGGTCCCTGAAAAATCCCCGATCGCCTGTACAACGTCCCCATCCGCCACAGGTTCCAACAGCGCCGCGCTCAGTTTCATCACAAAGACCACTGCGAGCGTACGCATCATGGGGCCCAGAATCACCGCAAGCAGCACAAACACCGCTGTGACGCCCAGCGCATTTTTGACGATCAATGTACACCCAACCAGCGTATCCATCGTATCCGAAAACATGCCGCCGACGACCGGTACGAAGTTATCCACTGCGTATTTCGCAGCACGGATCACCATGCCGTCTATCGACGCGCTGCACACCCCCTGAACCGACATGGCCCCCAGAAACACCGTAAAGCTCACGCCCAGCAGCCAGCAGACCGCGCTGCGCAAAAGACGCGCCATCCGCGTCAGATGCGCGCGATCCGAAAGATGATTGACCGTCGTTACCGCGCATGTACACATGACCAGGCGCAGAATCACCTCCCTCGCTAGAAACACCATGCTGCCCGAAGCGGCGACCACCATCGGATGCAGAAAAGCTGAGGACGCATTGCCGCCCAGAGCCGTGAGCAGCGCAAGGAGCAGCGGGAGCAGCTTGTCCATGCGGTTGGTCATCGCCGTAATCGTTTCACGCGCATGTTCAAGCTCTGAAAGCACGAGCAAAACGACAGGGATAAGGATCACAATAAACCCTACGCCGTGCGCGAGGCCCGAAAGCCCGCCCTTGCCGCCAAGAAGCGTATGTGACAATACGCTCAAAAGCAAAACCGGCAGCATCAGCGCAGTCATCAGCCTGCCAAGCCGTTTCAATTCGCTAAGGAATAACCCAAGCACACCGGCTACAACGTCCTCAGACTGCACCACCTCGCCCGCGGCAAAAAACGAAACTGCCTCCCGGACGCCCGGCGAACCGGGCAGCACATCGATCAGCATATTCTCCATTCCCGAAAAATCGAGTCCTGCGATCACCTCGTCAATCTGTGTCTGTATAACCTGCTGTTCCATATCCCGCTGTTCCATTCCCTGTGCACCGGCTTCTCCCGCCATAACCAGCAGCGCCAGCAGCAATGCGCATACCAGCCGCTTCACCGCAGCGCCCCCACGGCCATCTGTGTCAGCTGCACAAACACAGGCACCGCAACACTCATCAGCGCAACACGTCCGCAGAACTCCGCGCGGCGGGCGATTGACGGCGCATCCAGATCCTGACAGACCTGCATCGCAATCTGTGTCGTCAATGCAATGCCCATCGTCTTGAGCATGATCCGATAATACTGCGCATCCATGCCCAATGAAGCGAGGAATCCATGAACGGTATCGATCAGAGATTTGATCTGCGGCAGAAGAAACCCCGCCATCAAAACGCCAAAGGCTGCCGTCAAAAGCCCTGCCGCCGCTGCATTCATCTGGCGCAGCACCAGCACCATCGACGCCGCGAGCAGGCAATACCCGATGAGCGCCATCCACTCCATCTTCTCTCATTCCCCTTTTCAGTACAGGCCAAAGATACTTTTCACATTGTTGAGCAGCTGCGCCACCAGATCGACCACCAGAAACAGCACCACCACCAGACCCGCCACCGAGGCAAGTACAGCGATGTCCTCCCGGCCCGCCTTTTGAAGCACCTGATTCACAGCAAACACCAGAATGCCCACGCCGGCAATCTGGAACAAAAGATCAATGTTCATGCGCCTCTCCCTTCGTCTCCGTCAGATCAGAATCAAAAAGACCGCTGCACCGCCCGCAAGCCCCAGCGTGCGAATGAGCCTTGCGCGCTTTGTGCATTCCCGCGCCAGCATCTCTTCTCTAGCGCGGAGTTGCTCGTCCGCGCTGTCAATCAGACGAATCTGTTCCTGAAGGCGCGTTTGGCCCAGTTCTCCGAGTACGCACTCAAACGCTGTGCGATCCTCTTCGCTGAGTACGCCATAATCCGGCAGTTTTGCGCTCTCTCCGGCAAAAAGCAGCATCAGCTTCGGATTGCTGCACGTTTCCATCCTCTGGGCACAGGCATGCAAAAGACGCGTCAGTTCGCGCTCCTGCTGCGTGGCGCGCAGATCAATGCGGCGCAGCAGCAGGCCAAGCCCCGGCTGTTCGTAGCGGATGATGCCGTGCATCCGCAGCAGGCAGCGCCGCATCGCCTGGATCCAGCGCACGCGGCGCTGTTCGCCGTCCGATATCAAAAACGCCGCCGCGCTGATGCCGATCATGGCCATCACCGCCGCATCCCGGTTTGTCATTGCACATCCCCTCCTCATCACCCAATTGCCGTCCGCTTTCGTCCCATATCCGAAAAAAGCTTCTGCCCGCCTGACGCTTAAGCAGTACATACCGGTCAAAAACGCGCTCTTCCATCAGCCTGCGCAGCACCGGCCTATCCATGCATTCCGCCAAGCTGCCCGCATGTGCGGAGGTCAGAAGACCGACGCCGCAGCGCGTGATCTCCTCAATTGCGTGCGCATCCTCCGGTCTGCCAATCTCATCGGTCACGATTGCCTGCGGCGCCATCGAACGCAGCAGCAGCATGATCGACTGTGCCTTGTCCATCCCCGAGAGCACATCGACGCGTCTGGATACATCCGGAGAAAACAACTCTTCGCGCTCATCCGCAGCCGCAACACGAAGCCCGAATGCTTCCGCCAGATACAGCGCCACATCGCGAAGCACCGTCGTTTTTCCACTGCCCGGAATGCCCAGAAAAAGCACGCGGCGCACACTGCCGGCTGTATGAAGCAAATGCCGATACACTGGTGCGCCCGCACCGGGCACGTGTCGGCTTATGCGCAGACACAGGGATGTCACCTCGCCCATTCGCCATGTGCCATCCTCCAGGACCATTCTGCCGCAAACCCCCGCGCGATGCCCGCCGCCGACAGGCAGATACCCCTGTGCAAGCTCCCGCTCACACCGATACAGCGCATATCCGGACAACGCAGCCAGAAGCCCCTCCATCCGGGCGGTATCCATGATCAGCGGCAGACGAACCGTTTTCCCCTCGGCAACCAGCTCCAGCGCAGAACCGGCATACGCGCGGATTTCCTCAAGCCGGGTCAGGCAGCTTTCCTCCTGCCGGCATAAGGCATTCACAACCTCTTGCGGCAGACAGGGATACAGCGTTTTTCTCCAGGGCATATTTTCACCTCATCACAACAAAAAGAACGCAGGGCGCTTTTACCGCTCTGCGTTCATCATATGATCGGTATGCAGTTTTTAGGCCATTCAGCCGACTTCAACGATCTCGGTACCCGCCACAGCTGCATCGATCAGTGTCTGAGAATCGAGCTTTTCCTCCGCGCGGCGGACAAGCTCCTTTCGCGGGTGAGTCGCCGGATGCTTGGGGGTAAAGACGGTGCAGCAGTCCTCATACGGCAGAGCCGAGGTCTCCATCGTGCCAATCGCCTCCGCACGCTCGATGATCTCGCTCTTGTCCATGCCCACACACGGGCGGAATACCGGCATATTCACCACCTCATCGGTGCAGCCGAGCGCTTCCATCGTCTGGCTGGCCACCTGACCGATGGACTCGCCGGTAATCAGCGCCTGCGCGCCATCCTTGCGGGCAAGAATCTCCGCAATGCGCATCATATAGCGGCGCATGATCAGCGTCGTGAAGTTCTCCGGACACTTTTCATGGATTTCCATCTGAATCTCGGTGAACGGAACGACATACACGCGCATCTTTCCGCAGTACTCGCTGAGAATACGCGCAAGCTCAAGCACCTTTTCCTTCGCGCGTTCGCTGGTATACGGGAAGGAATGATAATGCACGCAGCACAGCTCCACGCCTCGCTTGGCAATCATAAAGCCGGCAACCGGGCTGTCGATGCCGCCGGAAAGCAGGAGGCAAGCCTTGCCGTTGGTGCCCATCGGCATACCCGCCACGCCCATCACGCGATCAACAGACAGATAAGCCATGCCGCGGATCTCAATGGTGATCTCATGATCCGGCTTATTGACATCGACCGACAGATGCGGCACATGCTCAAGAATGTAGCCGCTGGCCTCGCGCATAATCGCCGGAGAATCCAGCGGATAGCGCTTGTCCGAGCGCTTTGCCAGCACCTTGAACGTACCGTTCTTGACGGACATCATCTTTGCGGCCTGCTCGCAGATCGCCTCGAAATTGTCCTTCTCCATCTCAACCGCCGGGCTGACGGAATGCACGCCGAATACCCGGGATACACGGCGGATCGCCTCATCCTGATCGGAATAATCGGACACATAGATACGTCCGTCGCTCAGCCAAACATGGCCATGCACCTCCTGCACAGCCAGCTTCACATGATCCACCAGCTTGCGCAGGAAAAACGGGCGGTTCTGTCCCTTGAGGAACACCTCGCCATAGCGGACCAGCAGAATCTCTCTCATGGTTATCTCCTCCTGTATCGGGCAAGCAGCGCAAACATCTTTTCCATCTGCGCCGCAGTCTCTTCCATTTCTTCCATCATATTGTACAGGCCCAGGCTGACGCGAATCGTTCCATCCGCCTGTTCAGCTGTCAGGCCCATGGCTTTCAGCGTCGCAGAAACCTTCTGCTTATGAGACGCGCAGGCAGAGCCGGTGGATACCAGAATCCCCGCGCTCTCCAATGCGTTGCGCATAACCTCCCCGCGCACGCCGTCAAAGGACAAGCTTAGAATATGCGGCGCAGAATCCTTCTCCTGCGGCAGAGGGCCATTGACGCGCACGCCCTCCAGCGCAGAAAGCCTCGTCCACAGGCATTCCTTCAACCCGCGCATCGCAGCAATCTGCTCCTGCCGCGCCGTCATCTCTCGAACAGCCTCGCCAAGCGCAAGAATCCCTGCCGAATTGTATGTACCGGAGCGCAGATTCTTCTCCTGTCCTCCGCCCGTTGTCTGCGGCATCAGACGGATCCCCTTTTTTACAATGAGCGCGCCGATGCCCTTGGGGCCATGGATCTTATGGCCGCTGAGCGCATACATATCCACGCCCATTTTTCCCATATGCATCGGGACGCGCATGAACCCCTGCACACCGTCGACAAAGACGCGCACATCCGGATTTTTTCTTCTTGCCAGCGCAGCAAGCTGCGCGACCGGCTGAATCGCGCCGGTCTCATTGCTCACCTGCATGCAGGCAACAAGCGCAGTATTTTCATCAATCATCTGCTCCGCAGCCGCGAGATCGACCCGCCCCCGGCTGTCAATCGGCAGTTCCCGCACGGTATGCCCGAGCTTTTCCACCCGGCGGATGGTGTCAAGCACAGCAGGATGCTCAATCGCGCTGCACACGAAATTCGCAGGCCTGCGCAGCGTTTCGGCATAACCCAGAATCGCCAGATTGTCGCTTTCCGTTCCGCCCGCTGTAAAGTAAACCTCGTCCTCTTTTGCGCCAAGCTGCGCGGCAATCAGCTTGCGGCAGGCGCGAATCTCACGATCCACATCCACCGCAGGCTTATACGCCGCCGACGCATTAAAGTACGCATCGCGCATACAGGAGACAGTCTTTTCGATCACGCTGTCAAACGGACGCGTCGTCGCGCTGTTGTCAAGATAGATCACAGTATTCCCCTTATTCCCCAATTCACGTTTTTGTAAATTCCCATAACGCAAGAAAATCTCCAGTACGGACAGGCCATGCTGGAGACGAATACGCTGGCTTAACCCTGATAGACGCCAACCGGCAGATAATGACGAATCATATCGATCATTTCTTCGCTCGGCTCAATGATGATCATGTGCTTCTGATTCTCTTTCACATAATAGAAATAGAACAGATTGCCGTCGCGGTTGAGGAACCAGTTGCGCTTTTGCACATCCTTCATCGCCAGAAACTTGCGGAAGCTGTCATGCGCCACATGACCGCAGGCGGAGACATTTGCCACGTTCATGCTGCCCAGCTCCTTGCGCCTGGCGCCGCGCATGACCTTTGCAAAATCCAGAGATCCGTTGGTAAACGCATACTCAAATTCAACCTTGAAATTATCCTTGAAGAAGAATAACAGCACCGCACCGCCAATGCAGAAAACCGTAATGAGCAGCGCAGCAAGATTAAATGCATAAAACACAACCTGCATCATCAGCATGCCATACAGGCCAAGAACCACAACGAACACCCAGCAGAGCATATAAAGAATACTGTTCAGCATACTGTTGCGCGCGGTCACAACCTCTTCCTTGAAATAATCCATAACAAAACAGACCTCCGTATTTCATTGTATGCCATTATAACACCAAACCATATCAAAGGACAAGAGTTTCTGTTTCCTTCCCGTCAGCAATTCTTTTGACTCAATCAAAAAAAGGACTTTTGCCGCCTGTCGCGAAATGAATAATGTTAAGCTATTTTTGATCAACATCATCGGAGGTTTTCCGCGCTATGAAATGTCCCCACTGCGGCGCATGGAATGCAGCCTATCTGCCCAAATGCTGCCGCTGCGGCACGCCGCTTGACAACAACACACAAAAGCAACTCTCATGGGAAGAATCCATGCACAAAAAGAACCATTCGCTGACCGTCGTGCAGTTTGATGAATACGACGAAAGCATGCCTGTGCAGCATGACGCCGTTCATGAGGATGATCCCTTTGATCCCGATACGCTCAACCGCACTGAACTGACCGACGAAATTGAAATGCTCAAGCAGCGCCGCGAGGAAGGCTCGCGCCGTATTGAGCAGATGAAGGAGCAGGCAAGCCGCGTCCACCGCTCGCTGCGCGAGGTGCAGGTTGTCCGGCCAATGCCCGAAGAAGGCGATGCGCCCTCTGCCTATGACAGCGACAGCATCGTTATCCGCCGCAGGCAGCAGAGCAGTCAGGCCCGATACAGCGCCAGGCTGCAGGAATCCGACATTATGGACAATTCCTATGCCGATGAGGGCAGCATTTCTGCCGCGCAGCAGCGGAGCCAATACGACCGGTACGGGTATTTCGGCGATTCCACCGAGCAGCCGCTAACCTATGTGGATGACGACGAAGACGCTCCGGTCTACTATGACGGCTATACGCCGGACTCCGGGGATGAGGGCGCGCTCACAGACGAAGAATTCATGCCTCGCCGGATCCAGCCCCGAAACAACCACGAAGATGAGCTTGAAACGGTCAACACCGGAAAGAGAAAAAAGAGCCGCATTTTCCGTTTCTTTCTCAGCGCAGCCATCTTCCTGCTGTGCTGCGCTATCGTCGGCGCAGGCGGGCTGTTCGCTGCCCGAAAATACATCGAGCAGCAGGGCCTGCAAAAGCGCGCAGACAGCGATACGCACGTGGAAGTAACCGCCACAACCGTAGACGGGCTGCCCGCACATACGCTGACCATCTACGGCAAGGAAAACGCGACGGTTTACCTGCGCGAAATGCAGTCCTCCTATGTAATCGCCGACGGCAAGATCGAGGTGACCGTGCCCGACTATATGTGGTACGACACGGAGTCCTCCACATTCGCCACACCCGTGGAAACCGATACGATGGACGTCACCATCACGCCGTTCATCCGTTACTCCCAGGAAGGCGACCAGTATCAGCTCGATCCCATCCAGTTCACCATTGACGTTCCGCTCTCTCAGATCTATCTGCTCAATCCATCGACGATTCGCGCAGAGGTTGGCGTATCCATTTACGAAGTCCGCATCAACGTTGAGCCAGGCTCCACGGTCATCATCGATGGCACAAATGTTTCCACGCTCATCAGAGAAACCGGAAACGTCTCTAAAAACGTTCAGGTTCTGCCCGTCGGCGACAACACGATCTCCATTTCCGTTAAGAGCAAGTACTGCCGAGAAAACAAGATGGAGGTTACCCTCTACCGCGAGCCGCAGGAGATTCCGCTGGAGCTTGACGCAACCGTGCTTGTCGAGTGGAACTATGAGCCGATCACCAATGAAAAGTATGCCGCTGCCAGCGATGAAGAGCGAGCCAAAATGCAGCGCCCGTCCATCGGCGGCACGATGCTGCCCGGCGCAACCATCCACGTCGACTTCCCGCACGAGAATCTCTCCGTCGATTCCGTGAACGGCAAATTCACGTTCAATCCGCTCTTCTCTTCTCTGGGCAACAACGACGTCGTCATCCGCGCCTCCTATGAGGGCAAGAAGGATGCCGTCATCACCCATACCGTCTACTACATGCCCAACGCAGACATCTATACCCGCCGTGCATGGGACCTGAACGCCCAGTACACCGATCTGATCAACTACATCAACATCCGCAAGGGAACGATCTACATGGGCATCGGTACTGTCGAGCGCATCATCAGCACTGCACCCCAGATGGCGATCATGAATATCGGCACAGATACGTTTGAAAAACGGATTATGATCGAAAACAGCTCCAAGACGACATGGGCGGTCGGCGAAAAGTACAGGATATACGGCGAAGCCTATGGCCTGTATGATACAATGCCGCGACTGACCGTCCGATACACGTATCTCGCAGAGTAACATTGCGCATATCAACAGACAAACGGGTACTTCCGAAGAAGCGGAAGTACCCGTTTCAGCATGCTAAAGCTTCCTATATGTCAAAGAAGCCTTTTTCATCATCAGCGCTCATACCATTCTGCCATTCCTGACCGTATGTCCCTCCAGCGCGAGCAATCTTTGCTTGGCATCAAGCCCGGCAGCAAAGCCCGTAAGCCTTCCGCCGCTGCCCACAACCCGGTGACACGGCACGACGATCAGCACAGGATTCTTTCCGCAGGCAGCGCCCACCGCTCTTGCCGCTTTGGGTTTTCCCATTTCTGCGGCAATCTGAGCGTATGTTCTGGTTTCTCCATACGGAATTGCACACAGCCGCTGCCATACCGCCTGTTCAAACGGCGTCCCAGATACAGAAACCGACAGATCAAAAGTCTGTCTTTCTCCTGAAAAATACGCGCGAAGCTGTGCCTGCGCGCAGTTGAGGAGCGGAGAATCCATCTCATCCGCCACGTCTTCCCCTTCGCGCAGCATACGGATTTCGCAAATTCCATGCCCGTCATCGCGGACAAGCAGTCTTCCGATACATTCATCCATGACCCTAACAGCCATCTTTTCCCTCCACGCTCTTGACGCGCATTTGCAGTATATGCATAATAAATCTATCACAAAAACAGTTCCACGGAGGTATGTCATGCAGGCTCTGCTAAAAAACATGCGATATCTGTGCGATGACGCACAGATGCTTGCCGGAATCTGCGCCGCCTACGGCACGGCGGATCAAAGTGAATGCGCATGCTACGGCAGAGCGCAGGAAGTACAGCTGACAAACGGAAGCTTTGTTCCCTGCGAGCGCCCGCTCACTCCGCAGAACATCTGCGACCTGGCATCGCTGACCAAGCTCATCGTCTCCGTGATGACCATGCGCCTGGTTGAACTGGGCATGCTCTCGCTGGAGGAAACCGTGGGCGCCATCGATCCGCGCTTTGTCCATCTGAAAGATGTCTCGGTATTCGATGTGCTCTGCTACCGCGTCTGCCTGCAGACGCCCGGGCGCATTGACGACGCGCCCACACGTGAAGAAGGGCTTCTCCGGCTGTTCGATGTCCGAACAGCTCCCCTGCCCCCTGTTCGCATCTATTCCGACATCAACGCCATGGTAATCAAATATGTCATTGAAGCCAGAAGCGGTATGCCGCTTTATGATACGCTCAAGCGCCATATCTTTGATCCTGCCGGCATGAAAGAAACCTTCAGCACTGTCCCGGCGGATTTGCTGGACCGCTGTGTATGCTACAATTATGAGCACCGCATTGTCCGCGACCGGTACATTCTGCGGGACTGTGTGCCGCCCGGCATGCCGCATGATCCCAAAGCGCTGCTGCTGTGTGACGAAGGCAGCGATCTATGCGGACATGCAGGCCTCTTCTCGACGGCATCGGATATGACTCGCTTTGCTCAGGCGCTGCTGCGCGGAGAACTCATCCGCCGGGACACGCTATTCTCCATCGCAACCAACCGCACAGGACGATACAACGCTGATGGAAGCTATCGGCAGCCTCTTGGCTTCCTCTGTTTCCTCAAGCATCCCGTTCAGCGGCTGAGTGAAGTTCCTGTATACATGGGCGAACACGGCTTCGGAATCAGCGGCTTTACGGGCAACCATCTGGTCATCGATCCAGATCTTGGCGTATTCGAGCTCTTTCTTGGAAACCGATGCCACGCGCGCGTATCGCATATCACGCCGCCGGAAGGACGCACAATCGAAGATTTCGGCCTCGACGAATACGGCGCAGGTCGCATCCTCTGGCCTGACGGCCGCCTCGTCCCCACGTCCGCAAAATACGTCTATCGAAAAGATGCATGCCTGCACGATCCCATCGTACAGCGCATGCATCAGCTTGGCTGGCTCGCATAAGCGAGCCGGTTTTTTTACCTTATAGGAAATTGCGCAAAATTGCATGCTGCGCAGGCCGCACCGGCTCAGTCAAACTTGAGTCCGGCAAAATCAAACGTCGCGAAATAATCCTCGGGCGTCTCCGCGCGGCGGATCATCTGCACGCTGCCATCCTCGCGCAGCATGAGCTCTGCACTGCGCAGCTTTCCATTGTAGTTGTAACCCATGGAAAAGCCATGTGCACCGGTATCGTGGATATAAAGGAGATCGCCGCGGTCAATCGCCGGCATACGGCGATCGATGGCAAACTTATCATTATTCTCACACAGACTGCCTACGATATCGTATACCCGATCCTCCGGCGCATTTTCCTTACCCAATACGGTAATATGGTGATACGCACCATACATCGCTGGTCGCATCAGATTGCATGCGCAGGCGTCCACCCCGACGTATTCCTTATAGGTATGCTTTTCGTGACAGGCAGTCGTCACCAGCGCACCGTTGGGCGCAAGCATAAAACGGCCCAGCTCGGTGCAGATTGCCACATCGCCCATGCCAGCCGGAACGAGCACCTCTTCGTATGCCTTGCGCACACCCTCGCCGATGGCGGCGATATCATTATCCGGCTCTTCCGGACGATATGCCACGCCCACGCCGCCGGAGAGATTGATGAACGCAATATGCGCGCCGGTCTCCTGATGCAGTTCCACGGCCGTGGTAAAGAGAATGCGCGCCAGCGTCGGATAATAGGCGTTGGTCAGCGTATTGGAGGCAAGGAACGCATGCAAACCGAAATGCTTTGCTCCCTTCTCCATCAGCTTGCGGTATGCCTGCGTCAGCTGGGCACGGGTCATGCCATATTTCGCATCCTTGGGCTGGTCCATGATCTCGTTGCCGATTGAAAACTCCCCGCCCGGATTATAGCGGCAGGAAACCGTCTCCGGAATGCCGCAGGACTCCTCAAGGGTATCGATCAGCGTATAATCATCCAGATTGATGATTCCGCCCAGACGATGCGCATAGGCAAATTCGCTGCCCTGCGTCTCGTTGGAGGAAAACATGATTTCCCTGCCGGAAAAACCGGAGGCATGGCTGAGCATGAGTTCCGTCACAGAGGAACAATCCACACCGCAGCCCTCCTCACGCAGGACGCGCAGAATAAACGGATTGGGCGTCGCCTTGACGGCAAAATACTCCTTGAAGCCCGGATTCCAGGCAAATGCCTTATTCAGCGCCCGGGCCGTGCGGCGGATACCCGCCTCGTCATAAATATGAAACGGCGTCGGATACGCTTTGGCAATCTCCTTCGCCTGATCAAGTGTGATAAACGGAATCTTCTGGCTCATATGCGCTTCCTCTTTCCTCCGCCTGTTTGCGGAGATATGCAAAATCTACTCCACACTATACATGTACAGGACATACCTTGTCAAGCGATTCGAAAAGGAAAACACAGCAAAAGGGCCTCCACCCTTTTCCACTGCGCTTTCCCCTTGAGATATTCTGCGTTTTTAACACGTTTCTTCTCAATTCTCTATCAGAAAAAGTGCCAGTTGCCGCTCCCACATAAAAAAGAGGCGCGTTATCCGCGTCTCTCCTCAAAAAAGTCATCCAGCGCCTTCATGCATGCCTCAGCCATCAGGCCGCCCATACACGGAATCTTTCTTCCGAATGCCGGATCCTCCGGCAGAGCATAAACACTGCCGGCACAGCCCGCCCGTTCGTCCGCCGCACCATAATACACGCCATCTACGCCAGCCATCACAATGGCGCCCGCGCACATTGGACAGGGCTCCAGCGTCACATAAAGCGTACAGCCATCAAGACGCCTTTTCCCCAGATGCTTCGCAGCGCGTCGAAGCGCAAGCACCTCAGCATGCGCGGTGGGATCCATCAGCGCTTCCCGCTCATTATGCGCGCGGGCGATGATCTCTCCTTCGCAGACAACGACCGCACCGACAGGGATCTCGCCTTCGCCTTTCGCGATCGCCGCCTCTTCAAGTGCAGCGCGCATGTATGCCTCGTGCATCAGCCTCTATCCTTTCCGCGGAAAAACAGCGCGACAGTACCCGGACCGGCATGGCTGCCAATCACAGGCCCGACAAAGCTGAGCACAATCTTTTCAGGATCGCATCCATAAGCATCCACCAGTTCCTGCTTGACCTGCAGCGCATCTGCCTCGCAGTCGCCATGGCTGATGAACACCCACTGATCCTTCGATGCTTCCAATTCGCCAAACTTCTGCGCAAGTGCGCGCAGCGCCTGCCTGCGCCCGCGCACTTTACTGCGCGCCACAAGCCTGCCTTCCTCACTGACATGCAGCACAGGCTTAATGCTGAGCATGGAACCGAAGAACGCCGAGGACGGCGAACAACGGCCGCCGCGCTTGAGGAAATGCAGATCATCCACCGTAAACCACTGCGCATAGCTCTGCGCATGCTCCCGCAGCCATGCGGCGTTCTCGCGCACATCCATACCCTGTGTGCGGTTCTCTGCAGCATCGCAGACCATCAACCCCTGACCGGCGCTGGCAGCGAGCGTATCCACCACCTCGATCGCCGCATCCGGGTACGCTTCAAGGATCATATCCCTGGCAACGCAGGCAGAACCATACGTACCGGAAAGCGCAGAGGAAAACTGCAAACACAGCAGCGCCTCACCGCTTCGCGCATACGGCTCAAATGCCTCATAAAACACAGCCGGCGTGATCTGCGATGTGGTGCTGACCTCGCCAGCGCGCAGGCGGTCATAATATGCATGCACATCCTTGGGATCGGTCATGCTGTCCGCATAGGTTTCGCCGCCGATGGTGTAGCTCAGCGGAAGAATCACCAGTTTTTCATAGCCCGCCGCAACCCTGGGATTCAGATCGCAGCAGGAATCCGTCATAATTGTATACATTTTCTTTCCTCCCATCATATGGGTCATCCGTGTCCCGATCAACGCATCATCGCACCTTTGCCAAATGCATTGGACTGACAGATAATTCTAGGTTGTATTTCAAATTCCTGCTGACCCGCTTCATTTATTCATCCATAAACACGCGTCATACGCATGTTGAGCATACTATTCTTTGGGGCAGTATATGCGGAATCGCCCCTCCGCGATGACTCAAGATAACGCTGTATGTACCAGATTCCGTCTCTGAGCCAGAGGGTGATACATCCGTTTTCATCTGTACGCAGCACCGCGCTCCCAGCGGAATCCAGCGCATCCAGAACGCGCCTAGCAGGATGCCCATAGCGATTATCCTTTCCAACGCTGATCAGGGACAGGGTCGGCCGCGCCCTTGCAAGAAACGCATCGCTGGTCGCCTTGGCGCTGCCGTGATGCGCAACCTTGAGCACATCACAGCGCGGGATGTTCTCTGGTTCGCTCTCCTGCGGAAGGTCGCCCGTCAGCAGGAAATCCGTGCCGCTCATGCTTGCATGCAGAAGCAGCGACCGTTCATTGCTGCCCAGACGAAGCTCATCCGGAGAATATACGTCCATCACAAGGCTTCCAAAATGAATCCTATCGCCTCTGCGAACCTCATGCACCGCAATTCCCTGTGCCTCCAGCTTTTTCAGCCCCGCAAGAACATCCTGCGATACGTCGTCATGCCACGCGCCCTCCGCCATGATGACGCAGGGAATATCAACCTCTGAATCAAGCAGAACGGCAAGCGCGCCTGCATGATCTTCATCCAGATGCGAAAGCACCACGGCATCCACAAAGAGCCCCTCATGGCGAAGATAGCGCAGCATATCATAGCTGTTCGCAGGGCCCACGTCCACCAGCACGGCATGCCGGCCGCTTCGAAAGAGCGCCGCATCTCCCTGCCCCACGTCAAGCTGAACATAACGCGGCAGCGGACAAACGCGCGGCAGATAGGCTACCGCCAGCAACAGCGCTGTACACAGCGCTGCAATTCTTCTGCGCTTTCCAAAGCGGATACGGCAGCTGAGCAGCGCCATCAGCGCCGCAAACAGAAAAACTGACGCAGCGTATGGCGCAGGAAGGCGCAATACGCCCAATCTCGACGACGCTACCGCAACGCTCGCCGCCTCAAATCTGCCGCTGATCATTCCCAGCGCCGATACAGGCAGATCATATACCCACGCAGGAAACACACTCGCCAGCGTACACAGCCAGCCGCCCAGCAAAAGCACAGGCATCAACATGCCGCAGAGAAAATTCATCGGCAAGGCCAGCAGCGGCACATAGCCGTAAAACATCAGCTGCATAGGCAATGCAGCGATCTGTGCCGTCGCGCTGACGGAAACCATCTCCAAGCTGCGCCGGATCGCATCCGGCATATGCAGCCGGTTCAGATACGCTGAAATGCCCTGCCCCAGGAGGATGATCCCCAGCATGACAAAAAACGAAAACTGAAACGATGCATCCAGCGCCCACAGCGGCCTGATCAGCGTCATGATCAGCGCTGCAAAAGAAAGCGCCGTCAGCGGCTCATACGTTCGCCCGCGAATCCGCGCCCATTCACGAAGAAGCGCCATGATCAGCGCACGTACCGTACCCGCTGCGCCGCCTGTCAGACAGGAGAAGAAACCCAGCGCCCCTCCAAGGACACCGAAGCGGACATATCGTCCAGCGCCCAGCTTTCGAAGCAGGGCGCTCAGCACCTCGGCAATCATGCCAAGATGCATGCCCGAAACCGTAAGCACATGGACGGTACCCGTCAGCCGCATCGCATGGGATACTTCGCTGCTGATTGCACTTTTATCGCCCAGCATGATCCCCTGAAACAGCGCAGCCCGCTCTCCAAAGATGGATGCTGTCCGCGCAAGCATCCTTTCACGGAGACAGCGAAACCATTCCCACAGGGAAAAGCATGCCGTCCCTTCCACAGTCCATCCCGGCAGGATATAGCCTGAAAGCTCATATCCATCCGCAAGCGCCCGTATGCGCTGATCGATGCCGCCGGGATTACGCACTTCCTCCGGCGCAAAGAGCCTCCCGTATCCACTGACAAGCTGACCCACGGAAGCATCCGGCAGCGGCTCCTCGTCAGAATCCTCGCGCATCAGCGTAACAAGCACAGCCCTTTGGATTCTGGGTTCGCCGTCCACCAGCACATCCTTCAAATACACACGGTATGGTTTTTCTACTGCCGCAATCCGCCCTGTCACATGCACGCCAGGCTGCGTCGGCAGGTCCCGCACAGATATCTGATACCCGGCTATTCCATTGCCTGCAAGCAGAAATATCCCCATCACAAAAAGAAGTGCGCTTTTGCGCCGGGCAAGCCGAAGGAAGGCCCACCCCAGCAAAAAAGCGCACAATGCCAGGGTCCATGCAGCAGGAAACTGAGCATGCACCGAAAGATAGACACCGGCCAGATAGGCCATTGCGAATGAGGCAAGCTTGCGGCGAACGGGCAAAAAGAGTCTTTCACGCCCGCTGATGCTCACTGAGCAGCCTCCCGCTCGCTCTGCTTTTTCATGCAGCGCTTGAGCCAGTTGCCTCTGCGGTAATAAACGATAAACAATATCGACGTAATGATCCACGCCAGCGGATAGCTGAGCAGCAGCATGCTCAGTTCATGGCGCATCGGAACAATCACCGTGATCCAGAAAATACGAAGCATGCATACGCCCACCAGCGTCATCAGGGTGGGGATCAGCGTATCGCCTGCGCCGCGCATCGAACCGGAAAGGATCTCGATAGACAGATAACAGATCCACGTCGGCGCAATCAGCCGGATGATGGACACGCCAATCTCCAGCACATGCGGGTCATCGGTAAACATGCCAAGCATCGGGCGACCGATGATGAGGATCAATACGCTCATAAACACGGTGGCACCGGCGGCGATGCCCATGCACACACGGATACTGCGGCGCATTCTGTCGTAAAGCTTAGCGCCAAAGTTCTGGCCGGCAAACGTCGTGATCGAAACGCCAAATGCGCTGATGATCATCCAGAACAGGCCGTCAATCTTGCCGTATGCCGTCCACGCCGCCATCACATCCGTACCAAAGCCGTTGACACCGGTCTGGATGATGATATTAGAGAACGAATACATCACAGACTGCAGACCGGCAGGCAAACCGATGGCCACAATGCGCGCAAGCATATCGCCATGGAAGCGGATTTTATGGATATGCAGCCGGTAGGCAGGGTTTGCATGGTGGAGGCTTCCCAGGATCATCATCGCGCTGACCAGCTGAGAGAGAATTGTTGCCCATGCCGCGCCTCTGACGCCCATATCAAGACCCAATACGAAGATGATGTCAAGCACGATGTTGGTCATCGCTGCACAGATCAGGAAAAGCATCGGCCGGCGGGAATCACCCACAGCACGCAGAACACCGGAGCCGATGTTGTATATCAGCTGCGGGATCATGCCCATGAAGTAAATGCTCAGATACGGTACGGCATAGACCATGACCTCTTCCGGCGTACCCATCAGCTGAAGGATATCATCGGCAAACACCAGCCCCAGCGCCATAAGCACCGCACCACCGGCCACCGCAAGGGCAATGGTGGTATGCACCGCACGCGAAACATCCTCCGCCTTGCGTGCGCCAAAGAGCTGCGCGATGATCACGGACGCACCGGACGCCACGCCGACAAAGAAACCAACAAGCAGATTGACCAGCGTACCGGTCGAACCGCCGACAGCGGCCAACGCCTCCTTGCCGACAACCTTGCCGACAATGATCGCATCCGCCGTATTATACAGCTGCTGAAAGAACGTGCCCAGTACGATCGGGAAAAAGAAAAGCAGAAGCTGTTTCCAGATGACGCCCTCCGTGATTCCGTTCACATCGGGTCTTTGCCTGATCAATCGTCTCATATGCAACCTCACATATGCTTTAAGAACCTTTAGCGGATCCCACAGACTTGATTAACCGCCAATCAACATGCGCAGCCGTCGAAGCGCACCCAGCGGCAGATGCGCAATCCTGCGGATCACCTTTTCCAGCTTTCCCGGGCCGGCAAGCAGCTTCATCACCCGCTTGCTGTCAAATCCCTGCTCCCTGAAGCCCCTGAAGAATGCCGCGCGCTTTGCATGCGCCTCTGCAGGTCTGACAAGGCATGGATTCATACGCAGCAAGCGATCAACTTCCCGGATCGGGAACACCGTCAGCTGCGAAGCGCAGGCGTCAAGATACTTCCGTCCCTTTTGCGTATTGACGAAAACCAGCGACAGACCCGTATCGTCATCCTGCTGAGGACACACTTCCTGCGCTCCCCAGAGATCGGCAATTGTGATATCGGCAGGGTGCTTATTGCCGCGCAGCTCCGTACACTGCGCGCAAGCCGGGCGCAGATACAGATTCTGCAAGAATCCATACAGAAACGGATCGGTCACCTGAGAACCCACATGTTCGCTGCCATCGTCAAAGGTCGCAACCGCAGAAAAATCCTTCCAGCCGTTTCGCTTGTCCCTGAACGTATACGCCGTCACTTTTTTTCCGTACTGCTGTTCCAGTTCCTTCAGATAGGATGCAAAGACCCCGGGAGCCGGAACGCCATGGCAGACAAAGTCAACCGTCAGCAGCTGATCCTCATGCTTTCCATGGAGCTTCGCCGCAAGTCCGCTGATCTGGCAGGGCGTTCCGGAAAAGAGCACCGGGATCCCACGCTCAAGCAGCGAAGCCGCATGACCGATCGCCTCCGCCGCATCGCTCTGCACATATTTGGAACCGCGAAGCGCCGAAAGCTCCGTCTCATCAAACGCGCCGATATGCTCTACACGCAGCGCCTCATCAAACGCTGCGCCAAATACTACGCCGCCCTTTTTGAACATCTCCCGGGCAAGCGCCGTAAACACGCCGCCGGAAGAAGAAACGCCTCTCACCTGCGCATCACGATGCTGCGCGCCGACAACCTGCGGCGTGTGTTCCTTCATAGGCTTTCCTGCCGGGCAGCGCTTTTCGCAGAGATCGCAATTCACACACAGCCCGCTATCAACCGCAGGATAGAGAAAACCCTCTTCGTCCATCTTCATGGTGATGGCCGCCTTCGGGCAGACGCTTACGCATGCGCCGCAACCCGTGCATTCGAGCTTGTTTGCTCTGACTGTCGTTCTCATCGTCTCGCCCCTCATCGTGCCAGATTCAGCACGGCGTCGATGGTTTCTTCTGCCCCTGCCGTATAGACCGGCAGTCTCTCTAATAGGAATCCGCGCTCCTTATTCCCACGCCGGATCAGCGCATCGTAAGATGCGATCAACTCCGCCTCGCCGCTGAGCTCCTGCACGGGAATCAGGTGTCCCGCCTCGTCGCCGAACAGATCACGGGCAATGCCCTTGGCCTTGACAGAATAGCCGATGACCAGCGTCGGCACAGCGCTTGAATACGCCGCAATCGACGCATGCGTACGCGCCGTCACCAGCGCAGACAGCCTTCGAATATAGCCCTTGACCTGCAAAGCATTGAGCGAGCCCGGCAGCATAAACACGCGCGGTTCATCCGCAAAGCGTTCCTTGAGCGCGCCAAGCGCCTTAAGGTCATTGTCCTTTTCCCAGATGACATGCGGAATCAGCGCGACGGCCGCATCGCTGGTTTTGAGAATATGACGCACAAGCGCAGCAAACGCTTCGATGGCCTTTGCTCCATCCTTGGCGCGATCCAGCACCAGCGGGCTGACATTCAGCCCCACCGTGTTTCCCGCTTTCCATGCAGCCGGCAGCGGCAGTTCCTCATACGCAAGCGTGAACGCCGGATCACACCAGCGGATCACAGGAAGGCCCGCCTCCAGCATCGCCTGCTCCGTGATCGTCTCGCGTGCAACAATCAGGTCATATGCCCGAAGGTCCTCGAGCGTGCGCGTTTTAAGCAGGTCCGGCTCGACCGAGCATCCCCAAAGCACCATGGGCTTATTCGCCCGCTTGAGTCTGCCGTTGATCACCTGCAGATGCTCCTGAAAATTATAGCAGTACGTATCTCCGCCGATGGAAAGACAGATATCGCTGCGCTTACCGAGGTCAATCACCGTGCTATGCTTGCGGGCAACTTCCTGCTCGCGCGGAATACCCAGTCTGAAACCGATGGAATTGACAAAGCGGCGAACGCTGTAAGGCGCAATCTCGCTGGAGATCACCTTTTCGATCCCATCAAGCCCTGCAGCAGCATCCAGCTTCGGCTGGTCCGACGCCAAGGCAAGCCTGGCTTTGCCGGTAAACAGCCCCGCTGTCGAACGGACGATGGCCTCGCAGCCGCGATTCTCACAGCCGCCATGGTTATAGAGCATGATGCGCTTCATCGCCGGATCCCCCATCTCTTTCCTGTGATCTTTTCTCTTATCCGCATGAGCATATAAAACGCTGGGAAATGTCCTCCGGCAACCAGGCGATACAGCCTTTCATCCTGCCGGGCAATTCGCCTGGGGCACAGCCCTTCCATGACAAGCGGACGGACGCGTGCATCAAACGTGTCCATACAGGCCCTGATGCCCCGCTCCTTTTCGTCTATCCATACGCAGCTCTGCAAATAATCCCTGAAGTACCGCTCCTTGACGCCCTCTGCAAGCAGGATACCGCTCATTGCGCGCAGCATCGGCTGATGCGCGTCGCTGTAGCCCTTGATGCCGGCCATCGCAGAGCTGCCATGCACCCGGTATACATAGGTGTATTCCGGCAGATGCGCAACCCGCTTCGCCCGGCTGTAGAGCTGGAGGTTAAGGATCGCATCCTCGCCAATGCGCACCGACTCATCAAGGCTCAATCCGTCAAAGAGCGCGCGGTCATAGAGCTTATTCCAGATGTTGTTGTATATGCGGTGCATGTGGATAATCTCTTTGATGATTTCCGAAGGCTGCTGCACAACCGGCTCAACCTCAACCTGAACGCGCCGGTTGTTTTCCACCTCAAAGAGCGTGTGGTTGGCCGAAACAATCTGTGCGCCGGAACGCACAGCATGCTGATAAAGCAGCTGCAGGCTGTTCTCCTCGAGCGCATCATCCGCATCCATAAAAGCGATATATCTGCCGCCCGCCAGTTCAAGTCCCCGGTTCCGCGCGCTGGATACGCCGCCATTTTTCACATGGATGACCTTTGCGCGCGGTTCGCCCTCGGCAAAGCGATCCAAAATGGCGCCGGTAGCATCCGTGGAGCCGTCATCGATCAGGATCATTTCAATCTCAGGCTGCTTCTGCGCCTTCAAGCTTTCCAGACATATGTTGAGATACCGATCTGCATTATAACAAGGCACGATGATGCTGATATCGGCCTGTCTGTTCATTCGTGTGTTCCTCCACTTCGGGTGATGGGATTATGGCAGCAGGAAGCTCGACGCAGGCAGGATCTTCAGCGCCGCGTAATACAGCTTCTGCTTTGCCGGAAGCGCCGAAAAATCCACGCCAGCCGTCATGGCAGAAACCATGTTCCGGCTTAGCCTGCATGCCGCACGCAGCCTGCCGCAGTCCGCGCGCAGCGTACGCACATAGATGTCAATATGCGCCCGAAACAGCGCCGTTTCAAGGCCGTGTTTGGCAATAAACCGGCCGATTCCCTCCAGCATTGCTGTGCTGCGCTGGTAGCGGTCTGTCCGTGCGCGGGTCATGGCGGAATCTCCGCCAAATTCATACACATAGATGGTTTCGCTGCTCATGCGCCATGCACGGGCAGCCATAAAAGCATCAAGATTGAACAGCACATCCTCGCCAACCTTCACGCCGAGCGGCGCAAGCACGCCATGGCCGCGGATGATGCTTGTGCGATAGAGGCGCGCACACATGCTGTTGAGCGCACTGTCACCGCGAATCAGGCTTTCAAGCACAACCTGAAGCGCACCATCTGCACAGACATGCTGCTCGACGCGCCCCCCTTCATCGCGAAAGCGCATCTCATAGGCACCGCAGACGATATCCACGCTGTCAGCCGTCATGGAGAGCAGATGCTCAAGCGCATGCGGCAGCAGCCAGTCATCCGCATCGACAAAGAACAGCCAACTGCCCTTCGCTGCGCGAATTCCCGCGTTGCGCGCGCTCGACACGCCTCCATTCTCCTGATGAATCACGCGCATGCGCGGTTCATCCTTTGCAATCCGCTCAAGGACGGCAAGCGTATCGTCTTTTGATCCATCGTCTACCGTGATCAATTCCCAATCTGCGATTGTCTGCGCCTGAATGCTTTCCACCGTACAGGCAAGCGTACTTCCATTCTGGTAGCAAGGCATGATGATCGATATCATTGGACTATGCATCCGGCATCTCCTTCCTCGCTCGCAGATAGAACGCAGCCTCTCTCGCCTTGCGGCGGATCACCTGCACAGGATAGATCGCAGGGTAAACAATCGGATACAGGCCGCGCTTCACAATACAGGCAAGCAGCCATGCAGCAGCCGTCATGCGCGATGTATCCAGACGGTCCACCACCACAAGCGGCACAGCCTTTTTCCGAAAACCGCCCATAACGCCCTGTACCCCGCCATCTTTATACAAGCGCAGGGCGACACTGTCAAGGTAGGCGCCGTAATACGCCTCCATGGCTTTTCGCTTCAGAAGCACCTCGCGCATGGCGCGAAGCCATGGCAGATGTTTGTCAAACTCCGAGGCGGTCTGGCTCTGCGTAGCGGAAGCCGCATGCATGCGATACAGATACGTGGCCTTGTTGACATAGGCAATCCCGCGTCCGCAAAGCACGGCTTCCAGATTAAACAGCGCATCCTCCGCGATGCGGACACTGCGATCAAGCCGCAGACCTTCGCGCTCAATCAGCGCCCGACGATGCAGTTTGTTGCACATGATGTTGAGCACGCAGTCGCCCTCGATCAGACGGAGCGCAGCCGCGCGCTTTTTGGCCTCTCCCTTGAGATCCATCCAGCGTGTCTCGGGAATCACAATTTCCTCCGAACCCGCATCCGTAAACGTCTTATGCGCACAGACGACCATATCCACTCCAGCCTCCGCCGCAGACAGCATCGTCTCGAGCATATCCGGCACAATCAAATCGTCGCTGTCCACAAACGTCACCCATTCGCCGCAGCTGTGATCAAGCCCCAGATTGCGCGCAGCGGAAACACCGCTGTTCTTCTGGCTGAGCACGCGCACGCGTGCGTCCTGCTCAGCTATGCGCTGCGCAATCGCCAGCGTCCGATCTGTCGATCCGTCGTCGACGAGAATCACCTCGAAATCCGTCATCGTCTGCGCGAGCACGGACGCCATACAGGCTTCCAGATACGTTGCACTGTTATAGCACGGAATGATGATGCTGACCCTCATACCTGAGCCTCCCGCCCCTGCACAAGCGCGGCAGCGCCCTTCACATTGCCGCGCAGCCAGCGCAGCGCGAAGAGGCGCGCACGTACCTGTGTGCGGATTCCCTTATGCGTTTTCAGCGTGTACATCAAAAGCGGCATCGGCGAAAGCAGCGCCCGCAGCAGGCCGCGCATGGTAGAATTCTTGCCGTATTCCTCCATGGCACGATATACGTCCTCGCTCTTCGGGTCAAACCGGATACCCTTGGTGATCAGCTTATCATAACAGAGCACCGGCAGAACATTTCGAATCTCCTCAAAACAACCGCAGGCCTTCGCATATTCCGTCAGCCGGACAGAGAGCGTCATCAGCCGCCACGCAAGACGCGGCTTGGCAAGTCCCATGAGCGAATCACCGCGCTGAACATAGTATACATACGGCTTTGAAAGCGCTGCGATCTTCTTCGTGTGCAGCAGGTACATCGCGGAAAAGAGCGTATCCTCCGCAAAAACCTCGTTATTAGGCGCATAGCGCAGGCCGTTTTCTTCGATCACACTGCGGCGATAGAGCTTGCTCCACGCCTCCTGACCATGCCGATAGGGCATCCAGTAGCGATAGAAATAATTGGCAAGACCAAGCGCCTGCAGATCGATCGTCTCATCGGTCATATCCAGATATGCGCCCTTCTGCACGCCATCCACAACAAGCTGATAATTGAAAAGCACCTGCTCCGCGCCGGTTTCCTCCGCGGCGCGAACGGCATCCTCCAGCAGTGTCGGCGCGATATAGTCATCCGAATCGACAAATGCGATATACTCACCCTTCGCAACATCGAGCCCCGCGTTGCGCGCAGAAGACAACCCCCCGTTTTCCTTATGCACCTGCCGGATACGGGCGTCCTTGTCCGCATAGGCCTGCATGATCGCCGGGCAACCATCCTTTGTGCCGTCGTTGACCAGAATCAGTTCAAAATCCTCAAATGTCTGCGCAAGAATGCTGTCGATGCAGCGCGCAAGATACTGTTCCACCTGATATACCGGCACAATCACACTCACTCGACACATCGCAAACACCCCCATTTCGACATACATAATCATACAGATTGATTATACCATATTCCACACGCGAAAGACAAGAGCCTCCACTTTTCAGTGAAGGCCCATATGCATATGGTTATTGGATTTCTCCGGTTTGAATCAGTTCTATCGCTTTCTGAAGCTGTGCATCCTGGTCGTGCGGGAGATTGTTGATGCCATAAAGCGTCACGACATCCTCATTAAGCTCCACGACGACATCCGGCTCAATACCGACTTCGTGGATGCATTCGCCGCTGGGCGTATAGTAGCGTGCCGTCGTAACCTTCAGGCCGCTGCCATCCGGAAAATCCACCACGCTCTGCACAACGCCTTTGCCAAACGTTTTGGTGCCAACAAGCGTGCCCGCGCCGTAATCGCGAATCGCTCCGGCGAGGATTTCCGAAGCGCTGGCAGAATACTCATTGACCAGCACCGCCATCGGAACATCATAATAGTTCTCGTCAATTTCGTACCGGTCCTCGCGGCCAAGCTTATCGCGCACGGACACAACCGTACCCTGCGGCAGAATCATATCCGCCAGCGCAACGCTGGCATCCAGCAATCCGCCTCCATTGTTGCGCAGATCGATGATCACGCCGGAAACATTGGCAGCCTGAAAACTCGCAAGCGCCTGCTCAAAGCCTTCGACTGCATTGCCCAGAAAGTCATAGACCATCACATAGCCGATATTGCCTTCCAGAATCTGCGATTCTACATACGTGATATTGACAATCTTACGCGTGATATCAAAGTCGATCGTTTCGAGACCGCGCATAACCGTCACCTTGACCGATTCGCCCGGCGTACCGCGCATGACGTCGACCGCCGCATCCATCTCATACGCGGAATAGTAGACATCGTTCACGTAGACGATCTTATCCCCCGTACGCATACCGACTTCCTCTGCAGGGCTCCCCTTAAAGACGCGCGTAACCGTGATCAGCTGATCTGTAGGATCTGCAAGAAGCTGGCAGCCAATACCTGCATATTCGCCCTCCGTCTCCTCGTTGAACGCCTCCATATCCTCTTTCGTGTAGTACGTGCTGTAGACATCTCCGATTCCTGCAATCAGCCCCCACGCGGCGCTTTCGAGCATTTCCTCCGTATCCACATCCTCGTAGTAATACATATCCACAAGCTGCATGAGCACATCGAGTTTCTCATATTGCAAAAGCCGCTCATACTCTTCACGGGGGATGGTCACATCCCCCTGCTGCCTGAACATGGGCAGCTTCGACGCGCCGCAGGCCGTGGACATGCAGACAACCATCAGGATCACAGCCGCAGTCAGCGAAATGGTAACATGTTTGCGCTTCACTCTGTTCACGTTTCCTTTCTATTTCAAAACAGCCGGCGATTGGCGCCGGCTGTCTTTTGCAGAATCAATATACGGGACGGGGCTTATCCTTGCCGCTCTTGCCAAGCAGCATCATCATCTTGAAGGTCACCGCATCGTCAAACTTCCGCAGATCCAGACCGGTCTGGCGCTGCACCTTGTCAAGGCGGTAAACAAGCGTATTGCGATGGATATACAGCTGGCGCGCGGTATCCGAAAGATTGAGATCCTTAGCAAAGAACATCTCAATGGTGTGAAGCATCTCGTCGTTAAACAGACGCGCAGTCTTGCGATTGAAGAGAATGCTGTGATAACGGGCACCCATCTCGCGCGGGATATCCATCAGGAAGCGCTCGAGCACGAGGCCGCGATAGATGTAGATGTGCTGATCGTTGAGGAAGATACGGCCAACCTCAACAGCGCGGCGGGACTCGCGATAGCTCTCGCCAATCTCCGGGAAGGTCTTCTTCGGTTCGCCGATACCGATGACGCAGCTCTTGCCCACCTCATCAAGCAGGGTCTGCTCGATGGCTTCGGCCAGCTGATACAGCTCGTCAAAGGACTCGATATTGTCCATGCTCTTGAGGAACACGACGGTATGACGGTCCATCTCCACGAGCAGATCGCCGCTCGCGCGCGGAACAAGTTCCTCAAGCATGTTGAACGCGGTTTCATTTTCAGTCTGCAGAATCTGGAAGGTGAGCACGCAGCGCTCACGGTTCATTTCAATCTGATGCTCATGCGCAAGCGCCTCAAGCTCAGAACCGGTCAGTTCGTCGCGGAGGACACGGCGGTAAACATCGTAGCGGCTCTGGATCGGCGCCTCGCCGCGGCCCATGGACTGGATCATCGCACCGGCGAGCACGATGCAGTCATGCGTCGCAGCACCCTGCGCATCCGCGCAGAGGATCAGTTCCGGCGTAATGCCAATCATCAGGAAAGTCTTGCCTTCAAAGGCAACCGGCATACCCGGTTCCATGAACTCAGGCAGGCTGATCTTGCTGCGGTTTTCTTCCGGCAGAAGAACGGTGCCTTCGGTATCAAGCAGCCACAGCGGCTGCATCAGGCGGGCGAGAACCTGCTGAATCTGGTTCAGAAACCGCTTTTCAGGAATCATTATGTTCATTCCCCTTTCGAGAATACTAGTCAATTAATACAGATACAAATTTATTATAGCGCATTATCATTCAAAAATCTATATCTTTCAAAAAATATCTCCGCAAATTTGGTAAAATATGCCGTATTTTTGTGGAACTAGCACAAAAAGAGACCACACCGAAACGGTGTGGTCTCGAATATGAACAAATTAGCGGTTGAGAATGCTCTTCTCGGTATCCTTATCGAAGAAGTGCAGGCGGCTGGTTTCGAAGGCGACCTTGATGGTGTCTCCGTTGCGGGCGGTGCTGCGCGGATCAACGCGAGCAACAACGTTGCCTTCCTTGCCGGTGGTCTGCAGGTACAGATAGGTCTCAGAGCCCATCAGCTCGGTAACTTCGACCTTCGCCTCGACGAGGTTGCCGTCGGCGACAGAGAGGAAGCGCTCTTCATCGTGGATATTCTCCGGACGGATGCCCATGACAACTTCCTTGCCGATGTAGGACTCGTCAACCAGCTTGCGAACCTTCGCATCCGGAACCTTGATGGCGTTGGTACCGAACTCGGCCCAAACTTCGCCGTTCTTCTTCACGAGCTTGGCGTTGAAGAAGTTCATCTGCGGGCTGCCGATGAAGGAACCGACGAACAGGTTGGTCGGATAGTCGTACAGGTTCTGCGGGGTGTCGACCTGCTGGATGAAGCCGTCCTTCATGACGACGATGCGGGAAGCCATGGTCATGGCCTCGGTCTGGTCATGGGTAACGTAGATGAAGGTGGTCTGCAGACGCTGATGCAGCTTGGTGATCTCGGTGCGCATCTGAACGCGGAGCTTGGCATCCAGGTTGGACAGCGGCTCGTCGAACAGGAAGACCTTCGGGTCACGGACGATGGCGCGGCCGAGCGCGACGCGCTGACGCTGACCACCGGACAGAGCCTTCGGCTTACGGTTGAGGTACGGCTCGATGGACAGGATCTTGGCAGCCTCACGAACCAGCTTGTCGATCTCGTCCTTCGGCTTCTTGCGCAGCTTGAGGCCGAACGCCATGTTGTCATACACGGTCATGTGCGGATAGAGCGCGTAGTTCTGGAACACCATCGCGATGTCGCGATCCTTCGGCGCGACGTCGTTCACGAGGCGATCACCGATGTAGAGTTCGCCCTCGGAAATCTCTTCCAGACCAGCGACCATGCGCAGGGTGGTGGACTTGCCGCAGCCAGACGGGCCAACCAGAACGATAAACTCCTTATCGTCGATTTCCAGACAGAAGTCAGAAACAGCAGTAACGTTGCCAGAATAGATCTTATAGATGTGATTAAGCTTCAGGCCTGCCATTGAGATAATCCCCCTTTAATTTCGTCCAAAGTGACTAACGCCGTGTATTTTCGTTCTGCGGCGTTTGGTTTGACTACATTATACGGATTCTGATTCATTTTTTCAATTGCTTAACTTCACAAAAAACTCACACAATTATCCCGTTTCTTCTTCTATTATTTTCATTTATTTGTTTCAAATTTCATTAATTACGCCAGAATTTTCGATTTACCTTATCGATAATCTCAATATCTCTTATTTTCTCATGTTTTCTTAATTTTTGTTCACCTTGTTCACAGCCAAACATTTGTATCGGTTATGTTACGATTCGAAACATAGAAGTACCGGTATCGTTTCCGAAACAAATTTTATGCAAATTTCGGGTGTGAACCCCTTTTTTTGAAAACTCCTCTCTTAATTCCTGCATTTTTTACCTCTCATATTCTTTCATTTTCCACTGATTTCATCCTCTGATTACAGATCGTCAAGTCTCATCTTGTGCAAATTGCACATATGCAATATTCTACAGTTTTTGATCAAAAAACTTTTCTTTATTATAGAAAAAACAGCATGTTTTCACACGCTGTCATTGTCTTTTCTCTATAAATCATAGGCTAAATGGAAAACTCATTCACCTTCTACGCGAATGATGCTGCCGATACAAACCTTCTCAGCAGGAAGCGCCGCAAGCGCAGAACGCACCGCTCGCTCCGACGCCTCATGCGTCAGGAAGATGACCTGGACATATCCGTCCGCATCCCGATCTCCCTTCTGCACCATCGAAGAGATGCTTACGCCATACTGAGCAAACTGACCGGAAACCAGCGCAAGCACGCCGGGCTCGTCTTTCGCCTTCATGCGAACAAAATGCACGCAGCTCCAGTCCTCCGCGATCTCACACGGAACATCGTTCACTGCAGGCAGCGGATGGCGCTTGGTATGCGCCGCTTTAATCAGATCGGACACCAGCGCGCTCGCCGTCGGCATATCTCCCGCGCCCCTGCCATAAAACATCATCTCTCCGCAGGCATGCCCGTTGACATAGACCGCATTGAATGCGTCGCTCACGCCGGCAAGCGGATGGCTGCTTCTGACAAACGTCGGATGGACGCGCGCCTGAATCTTTCCGTCCTCTTCCTTGGCCACACCAAGCAGCTTAAGCGTCAGGCCAAACTCCTTGCCGCATTGCACGTCAAGCGGCGTGATTCCGGTAATCCCTTCACGATAAATGCACTCTACCGGCACATGGCGATGAAACGCCAGTGTAGAGAGAATGGACAGCTTATACGCCGCATCATATCCCTCCACGTCCGCCGTGGGATCCGGCTCCGCCAGACCAAGTTTCTGCGCATCTGCCAGCACATCCTCATACGCAGCGCCTTCCTGGCTCATGCGGCTGAGAATATAATTCGTCGTGCCATTGATGATCCCCATCACCGAAGTGATGCGGTTCGCCTGCAAGGAATCGTTAATCGCACGGATAACCGGAATAGCGCCACAGACGCTGGCTTCATAATACAGCCCGGCGCCATGCTCCCGCGCAGCGGAAACAATGGCATTCCAGTTGGATGCAAGCGCCATCTTGTTTGCCGTTACCACGGTTTTGCCGCCCTCAAGCGCACGAATCATATAAGAAGAAGCCGGCTCCTCACCGCCCATGAACTCCATGACAACGGCAATCTCCGGATCATCCAGCACTTCGTCCGGATGATCCGTGAGCAGATGCGCCGGGATGTTCCAGCTTCTCTTCTTTCCGAGCGAGCGCACCAGAATCTTCTTTACATCAAATGCAACGCCCTCGTTCCTAAAAATCTCTTCCCCATAGGTCTCCAGCAGCTTGTACACGCCGCAGCCAATATTGCCGCAGCCCAGAAAGCCCACTGTAATCCTCTCCATGTGTTTCCTCCCGTCAGCCCTGTCAGGCCTGGTTCTTTTCGTAGATAATACGTAGCCCGGTCAGCGTCAAATCTGGATTGATCTCATCGATGACTGAAGAATTGTTCCTGACAATATGCGCCATGCCTCCAGTTGCAATAACCTTTGCATCCGGGCAGCCCATCTCTTCCTTCATCGCGCCAACAATCTTTTCGACCGAGCCGATATAGCCGTAAAGCACGCCGGACTGAATGTTGCAAACCGTCGTTTTTCCGATAACCTTCGGCGGAACCACCAGCTCAATGCTCGGTAGCTTTGCCGTGCCGGTGGAAAGCGCCTTATTCATCATCCTCAATCCCGGCGCAATCGCACCGCCAAGGAACTCACCCTTTTCAGAAACCACGCCATAGGTTGTCGCGGTACCAAAGTCGATAAAGATCGACGGACCACCATAAAGCGTGGATACCGCAACAGCGTTCGCGATACGGTCGCTGCCCAGCTCCCGCGGATTCTCATATTTGATATTCAGCCCCGTCTTCATCCCCGGCACAAGCAGGCGCGGCTCCTTGCCAAAGTAATCCAGACACATGTGCTCAATGGTGAAGTTAATCGTCGGTACGACGGACGAGATCATAATACCCTCGATGGCCTTCATATCCAGCTGATGATAGCGGAAAAGATCCGACATGATAATGCCGTACTGGTCCGACGTCATCGACGGATCGGTTGCACAGCGCCAGCGCTTGAGCAGTTTTTCTCCATCAAATACCGCAGCCTTGATATTCGTATTGCCAACATCCATGACAAAGATCATTGTGTATTTCCTCCATTCGGAACCCGGTGCATATCAGCGCGTCGGCCTTCCGAACGCCTTGAGCAACCCTCCCGCGACCGCCGTGCCCACAACAGAACAGACAACCGCTTCAACAACTCCCTGAACGCCCACAAGCGCAGCAACGAACATCATGGGATTCGCAGCGCCATTCGCCGCTGCCATTCCCTGAATATACTCTGTCTGATAAAACGCCAGGACGATATAGCCCATAAAAAGCAGCGTATTGAGCAGCGGCGCTGAAAGTGAAGTAACAAAGCAATTCAGCATACGCTTTTTGCTGATTTTCGTCATCAACCCATACACTCCGCCGACGCACAGCCCCATCAGCACACGCATGACAAAGCAAAGCGCAAACGTATGTACCGGCGAAACCGCCAGCAAATTCGACGTCATGATCGATGCGCCCTTGATCGCATCCATGAAGCTCACAAAGCCAAATACGCCGCCCAGAATCATACTGGCCATCGGCCCCATCACAATTGCGCCGATGGCAATGGGAACCGTCAGAAACGACATATACAACGGACCAACCGGCACACTGCCCAAACCGATCATCTTCATCACACACTCAACCGCAACGAGCAGCGCCAGCTGCGTAAGATATAGAACGCTATATCTGTTCCTCTGCTTATTCTTCATTTTTCATTCCTCCGTTCAGGTTCACAAGGGATACCCGACGTTTTTGTTTATACCTGCATTCCACTTCATTTGGGTCCATTCTGCTTGCAGTAACAGCCCATAAACATATTTATTGTATCAAATATCATACAGCGATGCAAGTTCTGCAGCAAAAAAGCGACCATCAATTGATGATCGCCCGTCAATCAGATAGCAGCCATTCCGTTTTCTTAATATCCTTCACGGCATTTTTGCGGCATGTTGCAGAGTTTTTGCATCGCCTTCTACTCTGCAAAACCCGCTGCTGGGAATACCTTCACAAATGCAAGCAGCTTTGTCTCGTCCACCCGCTTGCTTTTGTTATGATCAGCCGTCTCGTCAGGTTAATCATTCGGATTGTTAGGCTCGATCAGATTGTTCTGTTCGTCCAGATACTTCTGCATCAGCGCATCAATGGACGCGTAAGCAGCAATTCTCTCATTCGTCAGTTCATGCTCACGGCTGCAAACGGAACGGTTGACATTGCCCTCGATGGTATAGAGCTTGCCGTCCTCTACCTTCTCAACAAGACCTACATGCTTGAACTTGCCGGTTTCAACATTGACAAAGAATACAATGTCGCCCGTCTGTGGAACATACGCATCCAGATCCGTTCTGCATGCTCCAACTTCCTGCATTTCCTCGACAAGATCTGATACGCTGGAATCGGTCGGATAGCTGCCCGCTGGAATCTTCGCGTAATTGGCGCAGAACGCAATGAACATCGCACACCACTCGCCGTAAGCCGCGCCATACCACGCTCCATAGCGAGTATAATAGCTCTTCTTACCGTTCCTGTCGACCGTGAAATCCTTTTTGCTCTCCTTATAACCGATCTGGCTCTTGGCAATGGCAATGATATCCTCACCCCAGATGCCGGAGAGTTCGACATCCTTAACAGATTCCTCCCAATCCTCAACGGTCTCGTCTTCACGCTCTGCGCAGTAAAAAAGCAAAGACCCTTTCGCCACAGCTCCTTCTGCGTCCGTTACCTGCACCAACACCTCGGTATCGTCCCAGGAACGCGGCATGCAGCTGATCGTTAGAGACTTCTTTTTTGTCGTTACAGGTTCTACGCGTTTCACATCTCCGTGGACAGTCACCGTATATGGCGCAGAACCGCCGCTGATTGCGACATCAATCTCCATTTTCTTCTCACCAACAACGGCATACGCCTCGTCAGTGTCGATAGAAACATGCAAAGGGTCCGTCTTTGGCTTCTTGGACGACTGTTTCTTGCTCTTATCCGTTTTGTTCTGCGCAGCCTCTTTTTGGCTCGTTGCTTCGGCTGGTTCCTTGCCCGATTCCTTCTCCGGTTTCTTCTCCGGCTCCGGTTCCTTCTCCGGCTCCGGTTCCTTCTCCGGCTCCGGTTCCTTCTCCGGCTCCGGCTTCTTCTCCGGCTCCGGTTCCTTCTCCGGCTCCGGTTTCTTCTCCGGCTCCGGCTTCTTCTCCGGCTCCGGTTTCTTCTCCGGCTCCGGTTTCTTCTCCGGCTCCGGTTTCTTCTCCGATTCCGGCTCTGGCTTGTTCTCGGGTTCCTCCGCAGACATTACCTCATCCTGATCATGTGTCTCAAGCTCTTCCACAATTCCCCTTGCAGGCAGCACAGAAAATGCCATAACAAACACAAGCAGCATGGTAATGAGCCGCTTTACCTTGTTCTTCGTCATGTCAATCCCTCTTTCATGTATTATTCATATTATACGCATCTTTCAATGGTATCTGAGAATGTGATGTTTACACACGCATGAACGCTGTATATTGCATGTCAGTACATCAAAAACAGCCCCCGCAGTTCCAGCGCTCACACAAGTATCCGACACTTCTTTTCCAATGTGCCCGTATACATATAAAACTCAACAAATGTATTTTACTACGTATACTCTGATTTATCAAGCGCATGCAGCCTCCAAACAGAATTAAAGCTTGAGCAGTCATGATTCTCTGTCTAAATCGCTGCCACGGACATTTCTGTTTCTTGGCAGGTGACTAAAACCGCTTGATAACCGCTGAATTGCGCTTTCTTATATTACGTGATACTCCTGTATCCTACGGCTTCACGATTTATCTTTCAAGCGCGCTGCTACGTTAACCCTTTCAGTATGCAGATATCTTACAGTATGATTCTGCTTTCTTCACCGCACTCACAGTACAAACATATGCAAAACAGCCGGACGCAGCAGCTTGCGTCCGGCTGACATTTTCTGTAATCAGAACCTTTTTCATCGTGTATCCTATACCGTTTGAATATCAACAATTCCTTCGCTTTTGCTCCGCTCTCACGATCCCAGCGCATTTATGCAGCATTCCCATCATGCTTTCCTAAATCGCCTTAACAAAGAGAGCCTTCCTCCTATGATTCTATCCATAAACTGCAAGGCCTGTGCATACTGCTGGGTCCTGCCAAACAGCAGGTAAAACAGCATGCACGGAACTGTAACCGAAATCAGCATGCACAGCATCAGCTTCAGCCACAATCCACAATGGATCTCCGCACAGACCGCGCCAGACACGACCGCAGCCATCAATGCCGCTCCGGCATATTTCAGCAAACTGAAGCAGAACCCCTTCATTCGGCTCCGCCCGAAGAATAGCCGAAACAGATTATATACAACCCACGGTATCTCGACAAACGCTAACGCGGCAACCGTAGAAAGAATCACACCCAATATTCCCCAGCTGCGTACCCACCAAAGATTCAGTCCCAGATTGGCAAATGCTGCAACCATCGGGCGAAAACGATCCTCATGCCACAGCCCCGCGGAGTCCTTATAGACATTAAGCAGCTTATTCAAAGCAAACACGTAGAAATACACAGCAAAGCAGATTACCTCTGCCGCCCCAAGCATCAATTCTCTGCCAACCCAAATCTCCATAAACGGTTGATACATGGTCAGAAAACAGCAAGAACCCATCCCGACTGCCCACATGTAGATAAATGTAAACTTGTCCAGATCCTGAAAGTTCTTCTCCTGTGTTTCTGTAATAAAGCTATTGCCCAATCCCGCACGTATGGATGCCATCAGGATTTCAATGACAGCAACAATCGATGACAGTATAAAATAATAGTTTTGATAGATTGCCAGCATCGAGAGTCCCAAGAAGGCTGAAATCACAATCGTATCCGATGAGCTGAGCACTACGTATCCCAGTTTTCCGGTAAACAGATCTCTGATTTTTCCGTTAATCTGCTTCACAACCGACTTTGGAAGCTCGCCTTGTGGACGGTACTGCGGATACTTCTGCCTAGCAACAGCAGCGGTCAGCACGTTATTGAGCATCGTGGTCATCAAGAGTACAATCACATACAGGTAGTAGTTTTTAACCCAAAGTATGACTGCAAGCTGGAGGGCGTACTGCGCCGCCTGTGTGATAATCAGCACTGTATTGATTATATCCGCACGCTGATATGCATGCAGAATACAGTTTCTGTAAGCAAACAACCAGTATGACAACACCGTTGCGCCCAGATTCAGCCAATACAGTATATAAACGCTTAGCCCTGCAGGTATTTCTCCTGAAATCAGATTAGGAATCATCGGTGTCAGTGCAAAACCGACAACGCCAATAATCAATCCTATGATCCTGTAATACTTTCTGTACAGCTTCATCAGCGCACAGATCGTCACTGTATCATCCTCAGCGATGGGCTTGTACATACTGAACACCATCGCCGCACCCACACCCAATTCGGCCAGATTCAGCACATGCAGCACTGAAGAAAACAGGCTGTTTAGCCCCAGATACTGAACACCCATGAAATGAATCATCGCCGTACGCACACAAAAAGGTGCAGCCATCTGGAATATTCGCTGTATCAGCCCAACCCTGATGCCATTCATTGCATTTTTTGTCCGCGCTATCTTCATTCTGTAATTCCTCTTTCCTTCATTCAGGTTTTGCCTTTGACAGGCTCACTGCCATTGACATACATAAACAGCAGCGCGAACCACAGAATAAAGCTCATATCTATTGTAGGTTCCACGGTTCCCAACGCAATATACACATAAATCAGCGCCAGCAGTGGGCGGATAACCATCGTCTGATCCAACCTGTAACGCTGAACCCGCCACATAATTACGGTCAGCAGCGCGATCAGCATCGTTGTGCCCAAAACACCGGTTTGCAGAATCCAGTGAAGTATCACGTTCTGTGTATTTGCATATCCAAATAGCTTCACAGACATTTGATTGCCGCTGCCATAGCCATAACCCAGCAGCCAGTTTCCTGCCATTCGATCCGCAAACACTTGATATATATTTAGCCGTCCCGTCAGGTTGCTGTTTCTTCCCAGTAACTCCTCCACAAAATACTCAAACACAGAAAGACTCATAATACTGTCGACGACGAAGGGAAAAACAAAGCTGATCATCAGGCATATATTCATATTGACCGGAGAGGAGAGCCATTTCACAGTTTCTCTTCTTCCAGTATTCTGCCAGAAAAGCAAGATAATCAACATGCAAGCGCCAATGAGTCCAGTCATACAACTCACGCGCAAGGAAAGCCATGCAAACATCGCCGCTGCGCCCCAAAGCAGCCATCTGGACAGATATACTGTATTTTTCTCATCCATGCACTTCATCCGCCAGAATACGATCAAATTCATATGCAGATATACGATCGTAAACTTAGTACCAATAAGATAGTGTTCATGTGCCCCTGAATTAAAGCGGACAATACCCGTAAGCATCAGTGTGTCTGTCAAAATCGTCAGCACCAGCAGATATCCATACAAAAACCGCAGCGCGCGCCTGCTCCATCCCGCCTCTGCCAGCAGAATAACCAATGCGAAGAGTTCAACCAAATACAGCACAAGCCGCTGCACGCTTCGCATCAAAGCAGCGTCTCCTTTGGGATTCAAGTATGTCGCAATGACCATCGTTACACACATGATCAGCAGCACCAGAACCACATAAAAATATCGCTTCTTGAGGATGTTCTTCAGCAGTACGTTAACCTGCGTCAGAATGCAAAGGCCTCCTGCATATAGGAGCGGTCTTTTTACCAGCGAAAAAGCTGGAATCGGAATACTGACATGCTCCAGCAATGCGAATGAAAACACAAATAACATCGCCAACCAGAGCATCAGGTTTCGAAAAGGAAATCTCTTCTTAATTCTGAGTATCATCGTTGCGGCGCAATCCTTTCTTCAGTACAGGCTTTACCACATACACAATGAAAAGAATCACTTCCATTCTGTACTTCAGCGCCCAGTATATTTTCCTGTTCTTCCGGCGGAGCATATGCTCATCACATTGGTTTAGCGCTCGCCGAAAAACCTCACTGCGCAAAAACTGACGTATATTTCTTCGACCATCAGCCAAAGTGTGCCCCTCTGAAACGTAGTATTCGTTGAGGATGCAGGTGCCGCGCATCAGATGCCAGACATAAAAGAAGCTGATCCCTTCCCGGTATCTGTCCAGAATCCCCACGCTCCTGTAGCTTTCCTCCAACTGACAAAACAGCCTTGTATACCGTTGCGGAAGATCTTTCTTGTATCGCTGAGACAAACTGCCTATGCGCATTTCATAGTTATAGAGGAATTGTTTTATTACCCGCACCTTTTTTACCTGAGCCAACAATTGTAGGTTAAACAGATAGTCCTCGCTACCTATGATTCTCTCCGACAAAAATTCTACTCTTGTACGCCTCAGGAAATCTGTCAGATAGATATTCATACATGCAGAAAGCGAAAAAACACCAGCAGAATACAGCGCCCAATTCATCAGCCTATCAATTCTTATATCGTCCTCATAAACCCCTGGTTCTGCGTTAGACAATACTTCATAACGTCTTTCTCCTACCACTCGATAATGACTGAACTTCACTAAGTCTGGAGAATCACGACAGGTTGCCTGATACAGCGTATTCAGAGCGTTAGGCTCAATCCAATCATCCGAATCCACCCACCAAATATATCTTCCTCGCGCAACAGCAAGCCCCGCATTTCTTGCGCTGGCTAAACCACCATTCTCCATGTGAATTACGCGGATAAACTCATATTCTTGTGCGTACCGGTCACAAATCTGAGGTGACCCATCTGTTGATCCATCATCGACTAGAATGATTTCATAATCCTTGAAACTCTGCTCTAGCACTGACTGAATACACCGCTCCAGATAGGCTGCCACATTGTATACTGGCAGAATGACGCTAAAATACGGCTGCACAATTATCCTCCCATTTCCATCCTATTTCATCATAAGATCAATATACTTTTTCAGTTCCTCCGCATTTCCCTTAGGTTGTTTTTCCAGGTATTCTGTAAGGCTTTTTCGAAGTGCTCCATCACACATCATATGCGCAATGCCATCGCACAGAGCCTCAGGCGTCATATCAACAATCCAACCACTCTTTCCATGCTCAAGAGAATCTCGGACAGTGGTATAATTCGTAGCCACAATAGGCCGGCAGAACACCTTAGCTTCATCCAAAACCATAGATCTGCCCTCAACTCGGGAAGGCTGAACAAGAATATCACATTCTCTGATGTATGGATAAGGATTCTTTTTAGAGCCAAGTAATTTAAAGCACTCCGCGGCACCGCTTTCCTCTAACTGTTGCTCAAGCCGCGCACGCTCAGAACCATCACCCAGAACAAACCACTGAAATGCTTCGCCTCTCTCCTTTAGCAGGCGTGCTGCCTCGATGGCAATATCCACGCCCTTCTGATGGTTCAATCTGCCTACAGACAGGATTTTCATTCCTTCCACAGCAGCAAACTCCTTCGGCACGTAAGCTTTACTCTGGTGAATTATACTCTGAGACGAGGTAATGTTTTCAAGAACATAGACCTTATTTTCCAACTGCGGAAACTCTCTTACAATACAGCTGCGGCAATTCTCCGAAATCGTTACCACTGCGTCACATAATCCAAAATAGCTGCGATCAAACACTGAATCGTATTTCTGTTTCTGGTATTCACTATGTACCCACAAAACCTTCTTTTGACTAAATACCTTGTCCATCAGCCAGTAATTGGGCGGCCCATCCATATAGGAGATGGCAAAATCATATTTTTCTTTCCACTTCGGAATAAAGGGACGCCAACTCTGCCATAGCTTTTGCTCTGTGTTCAGCCCTTTAGGAAACAGATCCAGCTTTTTACGCAGAACCCAACAAATCTCACCCAGCAGTGCTCGTATGGAAAAAAAACTGCAAATCAGTCTGAACGACATCCGTCCACCTAACCACCTGAGTTCAGGAACCGAAATGAGGCGCACATTGTCTGGCAACTCCCTCATGAATTCACCCACAGGATCCATCACAAGCAGATGAATCTCATAATCCGCTGCATATTCCGACACAGATAATTCCTGCAGAAAAGACAACAAACTCTTCTGAGCACCGCCGATTCTCATATTATTGATTGCAATCAATACCTTACGCATTGCTTTCTCCATCAAATAGACTCATATACTTCTCTATTTCGTGCTGATTGCCGTATTCGTGTGTAGAAAGATAGCTGCTAATCCTTCCATACAAAAACTGATCACCCAGTAAGCGCATAACGCCCTCTGCTACGCCTTCAGCAGACATCGGAACGATCAACCCTTCATTCCCATCCACGATTTGATCTCTAACCGTAGGATAAGCCGTTGCCACGATTGCCTTGCCCAGGATTTTTGCCTCATCCAGCACCACCGACTTTCCCTCAAAACGCGACGGCTGAACAAACACACTGCAATTACGGATGTACGGGTATGGGTTGCTCCGTGTGCCCAGAAGCACAAAATACTCCTCAGCACCCGCATCCCGAATCTGCCGTTCCAGATCGCTGCGAAGCTCACCCTCGCCAATCACGAACCAGCGGAAGCAAATTCCTTGTTTTCGCAGCAAGACAGCAGCCTGGATTGCCATGTCAAAACCCTTCTGTTTTGCAAGCCGCCCAACGGACAATATATTTATCGTGCAATCGCCAAATTCCATCGGTTCAAACTGCATTGCCTGCGCTCTGACCATGGATGAGGATATAATGTTCTGAACATAATGTACACGCTCTCGGAACTCTGGAAACTCATGACGCAGAATTTCCGCGCATTCATCCGAAACCGACACGATCGCATCCATGTCCGCAAGGTAAGGAAATTCATCCTCACGAGAATATCCAGCTGCCCGATAATCATTGTGAACCCACACCAGCTTCCTGTCTGAAGAAACCTTATCACGAACATAAAACATAATTTCAGAACCGACATAGGCCACTGCGACATCGTAATGCCCATCGAGACTGTCAATCGCTCGCTTATAAAACATTTTCCAGCGAAACGAGCGCTGCTCTTTACGAGTTCGTTTAACCAGCTTGGCACAACATGTTCCAACCAGCTTCCTCAGTGAGAGTCCGGAAAACAGCTGCAGCGGCGCATACAGCCTGCGAAGCTGCTCGGGAGTCTCAAGAAGCTGAACCCATGCAGGAATTTGCTGCCTGAATCCACCACGATTCTGAAACAGAAGTACATCCACCTGATACCGGTTTGCCGGTAATTCATTGAGTAAATTGATAAGACTTCTTTCTGCTCCGCCATAGCTCAGAGAGTGAATTACAAACAGCAGTTTTTTCATTCAGATTTCTCCTCAAGTATTCAAATGTAACCCATTTAGGCCGGACGGCATTTCAAAAGAATCCTTTATAGAATTCCTTTGAAATACCGCCCATTCCACATCGTAGAATGGGCGGCTTGCCTGCTCAACGCAGGCGTCTTGGATTAGTCGATGACCATATGGCCTTCTGTATCAAAGGTGTACATGCCCGCAGTGAACGGATAACCGTTCATCTTTGAGACCCAACGCGTCTGGCTGACGATAACCGCACCGCCGGAGCTGACGCAGTAGTAGTACTCGCCTACCTTCACAAGACCAGCGTTATCAATTCTTCTGCCCTCGTTGTAGTAGTAGTACACGCCGCCCTCGTTTACAACTGCGGCTTCCATCATGATTCTGCCGTCGACATCGAAACGATACGTGCCCGCAGGCAGCTTGCCATGCATGTTGTTGCTGATCCAGCCCGTCTCATTCATCTTCAGCTTACCGCCGCTTCCTGCGTAATAGTAGCTTCCGTCGATCTCAACCAGACCGGCTGCCGTTCTCATGCCGTCCACGTAGTAGTAGCCTTCAAGAATGCCCGTGAAGATCTGCAGCGTTCCGTCTTCTCCGAAGCAGTACACGCCAGCAGGTTTGAGACCGTTCGTCTTGCTCGCAGTCACATTCACAGTGGTATTTACCGCCACCTTGGCATCAGCGCCTACATAGTAGTAAGCGCCATTGTACTCAACCAGACCAGCGTTTGCTGTACGCATGCCGCTCTTGTAGTAGTACAGAACTCCATCCTCATTGACAATATCAGTCGTCATGATGATGCGGCCCATGTCGTCAAAGCGATACATGCCCGCGGCGAACGGATAACCGTTCACCTTCGACATCCAACGCGTCTCACTGACAATGACCTTGCCGCCAGAGCTGACGCAGTAATAGTACTCGCCCACCTTCACAAGGCCAGCATTCTCTACCCTTCTGCCCTCATTGTAGTAGTAGTACACACCGTCTTCATTCACAACCTCTTCGGTCATGATGATCTTTCCGTCAGCAGCAAAACGATACATGCCAGCAGTGAACGGATAATTGTTCACCTTCGACATCCAGCGCGTCTGATCGACGATGACCATACCGCCAGAACTGACACAGTAATAGTCCTCACCCACCTTCACAAGGCCGGCATTGTCCACTCTTCTGCCTTCGTTATAGTAGTAGTAGACGCCGTTCTCATTCACAACTTCAGCTTCCATCATGATCTTGCCATCCGCAGCAAAGCGGTAGGTGCCCGCCGGGAACGGCAAGCCATTCATGTTGGAGATCCAGCCCACTCTATTGACATGAGCGTTATAGCTGGAACTAAAGTAGTAGTAGTCGCCGTCAATGCAGTACAGACCGGTATGCTGATCCAAAGTATCCACAACATAGTAGAGCTTATCTTCAAACCAGTACAGACCGTCCTCCGCCTCACCGATCAGCGCGCCATTTTCAGCGAACTCATACCACGTTCTGAAAGTGGCATGCGCAGGTCTGACAGGCTTTACGCCGGTCTTGGCATAGTACTCCTCAAAGAAGTACTGCTCACCGTCGATGGTCTTCCAGCCTTGCGCATAGTACCACGGACCATAGAAGTACCGCAGTCCGATTTCGTCCTCGTGCCAGAAGCCCTTCACCAGACGACCGTTGTCCATTTCATAGGTGACTGCAACACCATTGATGGTTTCGCGATGTGTGCCATCAACACCAACGCCGGTGCTCCAGTTGAACAGATACCAATCGTCGCCGATGCTCTGCCAGCCCTTGACGAGTTCGCCGTTGCGGGCAAAGTAGGTATTCTCGTTCTTCACGAACAGGCCGCTGTACTTCGTCTGGCCGACATTGATACCCTTCTCACCAAAGTCGTAGTAGTAACCATCGACCAATTCAATGCCATACAGACGCTTACCCTCAACATAGTAGGCAAAACCGCCATCCATGCTGAACCAACCATCCTTCAGCGCATTCTTAAGAACGAATTCATCCTTAATGGTGGTGTAAGTATCCTTGAAGTAACCGCCAGCATCAGAACTCATCGCCTCATTACGGTAGGGATACAGTCCGAAGACCGCCTGGTTTTCAGGCTTCTGCGCGAAGGAGTACAGACCGCTTGCGCGCATATAGATCTGGTAGCCAACTTCACCGCCGCATACCGCCTCGATAACAGGCTCCTCGTCGGTCAGGACACCGTCCTTCGGCGTCAGCTTGATGCCATTGATCAGGCACAGGGGATTCGCCGTAGCCGGATCGATAGCCTGAGAGACGCGAATCCAATTCAGCGTCAGGGTCAGGGTATTGGTGGTTTCATCAAACTTGATGCCGCCGCCTTCAGAGTTCTCACTCAGTTTGAAGTAATCGTTGACGACCTTCAGTTCGCTGTAATCCACATCAAAACGATCATCGAAGTCAACCGTCGCCTTTACCCATGTGAGATCACTGATACGCTGAGCCAACTGCAGCAGGAAGGTCCACGCAGATGCACCTTCCAGGTCAGAGCCAGGCAGCATGTAAATCAGATCATCGAGACGTTCCGGAATCGGGATCGCTGTCATGTCCATCGCAAAGGTGTAGTTAACCTCCATCTTCTGCGCAGGATCAATGACGTTATAGATGTTCGTAGTATCCTCTTCAAGCGTAGCATTCGTCACCTGACGATTCCAGGCCAGCATACGATCGCCGCCGGAGGCCTGAGTAAAGTCAAAGTACTTGTCGCCCTGCTCAAAGAGCATCACAGTAATAGACGCAGTCTTGCTCGAATTCGCCTTCAGGCTTGCCTTAACGGTCGTTGTCGTCACTGTTGTATTGGGATTCGTCGCAAAGAACATGCCCTGCATCTCACCCGCATCAGTATTGTACTCAAAGACCAGATCGGAAGAGGTAATCGCGATATCCTTGCCTGCGAAACTCGCTACCAGAGGCAGCTCAACGCTGGAACCATACACCACGTCCACCTTATCCTTGGTGAAGTACAGCTGATCGGGGTTCGTCATGGTCATGGACTTCGAGCCGACAACGATGGGTTCTCCGCCCTCCTCTGCAGCAGGCTGCATCAGATAGACAGTCACATCGCCCAGACCCTTGCCCACAAAGACGCCTTCCTCCGTAATAGAAGCATAGCCTTCGTCGCTCACAGCCCAGTAAGTGCCTTCGGGCAGAGCCACGGTATTGCCGCTCGGGCTGATACCGCTCGCAGTCATCTGCACAGGCGTACCAACGGTGGCGTAATCATACGCAGACTCAATCAGCGCATGATCAAACGCAGTAGAGCTGGGAGCGGTGGAGAACACCAGCAAAGAAGTGGAAACAGAACGGGGATAACCATCGGAAGGACGGTTCATGATCGTCAGTTCAGTATCTCCGGGCTGACGTGCCACAAAGGTAGTAGAACCGCCGCCGTCCAGGTTGATGGCGTTCACACAGCCGGCTTCCTTCATGATGTAACCGATTTCCGCCAGACTGCCGCCCGCAGAGAAAGGCCTCTGACGTCCATCCAGACACATGATAACTACACGGCCGGTCGCCGTGATACCCACGGAAGTACGCGGAGCATCATTGGCTGCTGCACTTCCGACAACTTCTCCGTCCTTAACGACAAAGCTGCCGAAACCGCCGACCGCTTCCTTAATCTGATCCTTCATCTCGGCATACTCACCAGGGCCACCCAGGTAAGCCTCGCCATTCTTGAGAATCGCAAAGAAGCCGACGTCACTGGTGTTGGCATGCCATTCCACACCATCCATCACCAGCAGGTTGCCGGGGTTGCCGTTGGACATATCAAAACCGCCGGCGTTGGTAGAAACGATAACCTCAAAGTTTTCGATATGGTTGGGATTCGTCGGATCGCCATAGATATTCTGTGCATTCTGCGCAGAATCGAGAACGCGGGACATCGCCCAACGCGGCTTGTCCGGCGTGCCAGGCTCACGCTCATTGTAGTTTACCCACATATCGACGTCTTCACGGCTCACGTCCGCAGTTGCAACGTAGTAAACAACCTGATCTCCGTTGGCATTGGTCGCATAGCTGATCTTCTGGCTGATACCGGGGGCCAGATTCTTGGTTTCGGTATCGAAAACCGTGAAGTAGGGGTTAACCAGGTCTTCTACGTAGTCGCCTGCCACCTTACAGATTTCATCCGCAAAAGCATAGCAAGTCGCCTTACGCAGTTCGGTCAGATCCGCGCCGCTGTGGCTGAAGTTACGGGTGCCTTCCAGCGTAGAGAGCAGCTTATTGCTGGTATACGCATTGTACACCGCATTGCGCAGCTCCTGACGGGTACTGACACCGTCCAGACGATTGTTGATGAAGTACTCAAGACGACCAGTGAATGTCTGACGTTCTTCCAGATAGAACTCGGTCATGATCTTGGACAGATCGCCCACTTTATAGCTGTTCATGAGCTGATCCATGAAGTAGAAGCCTTCCATGTCCTGATACATGTCCGTGATGCCAAAGGAACCTTCGGAGCCTGCAATTTCAACAGAGAACAGCAGATTCTCGCGAATCTTTGCAATCTTCTCCTCAGTGTTCAGATCCATCAGGCTGAAACGATCCGCATACTGATCAACGGTATCCACAAGGTCCACAAGGTCGCCCGCCCAGCCGGAAATATCCGCATGGTTCTGGCTGCCCTTATTGTGATAGGTCATATCCATCAGACCAAAGAGATGACCGCTACCGAAGCTTACCTGGCCCTTCCAGCTGCCGTAGTACTGCTCATTGTACGGAAGCTCATAGTTCTTCAGCTTCTTGAGACCAGAGACATTCAGCATAGCCGCCTGTTCAGCAGTATAGCCAAACTGCTCCGGATTGGTCTTGATGGCATCCTCAAGCTGGTAGACATAGTCACGGAATTTGGTATTTTCCTCACCAGCCATGATGCCCCAGGAACCGGAGGTATAGTTGGAAACGCCAGTACGGATGTAGTTGAGCGTCAGAGCCAGCGGATCCGTACCAGGATTCTCGCGGGTATAGTTGCTCGCCATCATTTCCAGCGCGCCAACGTTCAGCAGGAACAGTTCGGCAGTTGCGTTGGATACCACCTCAAGCTTCGCATATTCCTCGTAGTTCTCGCTGCGCTGACCACAGAACAGACACCTCTGATGCTCATTCCAGCCCACATTGGTGTAGGTCGGAGCCTTAGCATCCATGTCCATCCACTCATGCTGCAGCGCGGGAATGGGATCCGCGTCATAGTTACAATAGTTACAATACGACGCGCCCACATGGTGACCATCATAGCCACAGGTTGCCGGGATCTCCATATCGGCAACAAGCCACTCATGATCAGCCAGCGGGATGACCTCCTGTGCAACCAGCACTTCACCGCACCAACCGCAATGAGAGCCTTCGGTCAAGCCGGTTTCCACACAGGTCGCAGCCATGCCGGGATCCGTCACAGCAAGATGCTCCTGCTGCTCCTCGTACCGCTCATAGCAGCGATAGCACAAAGACGTCTCGTTCTGGCAGGGATATCTCTCATTCCAATGATGTCCCAGCGCAGACAGCGGTTCGCTGTCCTGCAGGCCGGTATTACACACGGAGCAGATGATGGAAGCCGTCCAACCGCCCTCGGTACAGGTCGGATCTTTCGCTTCCTTAATCACCTTAGGCGTATGCTTCGGCTGCGTCACCACAAATTCTTCAGTCTCGCAAAGCTGACACTTCTGCCAGTAGCCGCCATCAGAATTACAGCTATGCAGCTCTTCAGATGTCTGCTTCCAGTCATGTCCATCCGGATCGACAGGCGTAACCATGGTCTTGGTCGCACCGCAGATTGCAGCATTCTCAGCCTCACCCGCAGTCGCTTCCGTCAGCGCCATGTTATCGATGCCGATATATTCGTCATCAATAGCAGCCTTAACATTGGTACAGATGAACACGCTCTCGCCCTCAGCCTGGCAGGTAGCCGGCGTCAGCACTTCATGTTCAAACCATGCATGTGCTTCAGGATTGACAGGGATACTCTCGTACTTCTTGAAAGCACCGGATTCGTCCTTGCTGATGCAGTTTTCATTCGTACAGGTGTAGGTCTTCTCACCCATCGCCTGACAGGTAGACGCCAGCGTCTCAACGCCTTCATCCCAGATGTGATTATCGGAGTACACCTCGGGATCAAACTTTTCCGCTTCTGTACGGGTCTGCGTGCAGCCATTCACAACAGCTTCGCTCTGCGTAGCATCGGTTACAGGCAGGTTGACGCAATGGAACTCGCGTACACCATCTTCCGCACAGGTGGGTTCCTTGGTTACAGTACCCACATCCCACGTATGGTTATCGGAATCGATGGGCAGAACCACGGTCTTCAGAACGGTTTCAGTAGCCTTGCCCTCCTCATCGGCAAAGTTCAGCCCACAGACACCGCAGTGCCAATAGGCAACATTGCCCTCCGCCTGACAGGTCGCCGCAACACCCGGCACAAAGGTCAGATCATGACCAACTGCCTTGAGCGCCTCAATGTCGCTTTCGACAATCAGCGTCTGAATAGACACATCCAGATCTGCATAAACCGTATCAATAGTCACAATCACGTTTTCTTCGCAGCCATTGCCGCAGACAAACGTGCGCGTACCATTTTCCGTACAGGTCGGCGCAATCGCCAGGGACGCATCCTCAGCATATGCATGACCGGTAGCCGGGATCACCGTTTCCTTCGTCTGCACCGCAAAGGCGGTATTCTCAAAGGCCTCGGATGTCCACAGGCCGCTGCCGGCAGCTTCGCATTCCGCTTCCGTCACGACTGCATACGTCGCATCAACGGTTTCGGTCTCGAAATGATCGGCATCGTTCTCACACACACGGGTCGCGGTGACCGTCATGGTACCCTTCTCGGTATCCTCGGTCCACTCATAGCTCGCTTCGCCGTAGGTATGGTCCGCAAGAGGCAGGATCCAGCTGTTCTCAGCAATTTCATGCTGACCCGCCTCATCGGAGTAGTAGTTCTGACAGGCAGAACAGTACCAGTAAGCAGTATTACCCTGTTCGATACAGGTCGATGCCTTGGCCGCAGTGCCAGTCATGGTTCCGATATGCTCACACGTAAGCATCGGGATCACGGTGTTCTCGTTCCGCTTATCATGGCAGACGGTACATTCCTCATGCCTGATACCGGATTCCAGAACAGTGGCAGCCTTATCAATTACCCACTGGTAATCATGGCCGTTCTCATCTACATAGTTGTCTTTATAGGTATCGCCGCAGGCATAACAGGTATGCGTGGTATAGCCCTGCTCGGTACAGGTCGGCTCAGTCACGGTATCCGTATAGTCATGGCCCAGCGCGTCGACCGTGATGGTCTCACGGCTCACTTCGCCATTACACACGGAGCAGTACACGACGCTGTCGTAGCTGCCAGTTTCAGTGCAGGTCGGAGCCTTTTCGTTCTCCTTCACAGCCGCTGCTTCGGTGTGGCCCAGCGCGTCGACCGTGGTGGTCTCGCGGCTCACTTCGACATTACACACGGAGCAGTACACAACGGTGTCGTAGCTGCCTTCCTCGGTACAGGTCGCATCGACGTTATTTTCGATGACGGCCTCCTTCTCGGTGTGGCCCAGCGCGTCGACCGTGATGGTCTCGCGGCTCAC
>JAFXCE010000013.1 GCA_017521565.1 Clostridia bacterium
AGTGTTTAACCAGCCACTCCACATTCTCGCGGTTGATGATATACAGTTCAGCCTTCCGGGAGAGGGCTGCGACACGTTCCTTGGGTGTGCCGATCACACGCTCCATCCGCAGTCCCTTCAGATGCTCCCATTTGGAGAGTTCACCGATCCATGTGTCACGCGCCACTCGCAGCGGCGCAATAATCAAAACACGGCTCACCTCGTAGCTGTCAAACAGCAGATGCGAGATGGCCGTGAGCGTTATGATGGTTTTACCAAGGCCGCAATCCAGAAACAATGCGCATTGCGGCTTCTCTTCCAGAAAGTCCACGCAGAACTTCTGGTAACCGTGCAGGTCGTTTTCACACGGCACGACCGGCCTCCTTTCTGCGCCAATAACGGCGACTTATTACGTATAAACCTTGATATCCTGATACCTTATGCGGTAGCAAACTTTGGCGGTAGCATTCCACACTTTGCAACCACATGGGCGATCAATGAGAGAATCAAAGGCGATCATGGAAACAATCGTGGACATCCTTTACCACTTGCAGCCGAGAGAATCTTCCAAACGAGAAACGGTCAGAAGAGAAAGAGAAAATGAAAAGCTGACAGCCTGAAGACCGTCAGCCTTGAAGTGTTGCGTTGTGTTCTCCCGCGCGCGTACAGGCATACGGGCATATTCGCGCTCATTTTCCTCTATTATCTCTCTTTTTCCAAAGACTCTATAGAGAGAAAGCAACAAAGCAATCATGGGGAATTCTTTCTTATATATAGGGCCATATTGCTACGCTGTTGCCTTTACCGTTGCTACCGCAGATGATATTTCACAGTTACGTTGCGTTCTGCATATCGCAATCGGCAGGTGCCTTGACGGTGCGGACGAAGCAACGCTGCGTACCATAGAAGCCGCGCTTCAGAGAGGCATTCTTGTTTCCGCTGTACTTCTCCCAGCCGCCGATCTTCATCAGCATGCCGAAGATGTCGTAGGTATCAGAACGCTTGATGGCGGAGGGGTCTTTACCGAAGCACTCTGCCCAGACCTCGACTGCGCAAACGGTGGTGCGCTGAACGGTTCCGGTGCGATTGCCACCCGCGAACTGATCGCCGCGCAGGAAACCGCGACGCTCGGCCAGGTCCATCCTGTCCCAATCCTCGGGCAGCAGCTTGTCCAGATACTCGGCGATCATGCCTTCGCGCACGTCGCTCTCCAGCGCCGCCGTCTGCTCCATGGCGGCCTGCTTTTCTTCCTCTGGAGAAAGAAACAGCTGCTCGCCTGCGCGATACAGCGTATATGCCTCCGCCCAGATCTGAGGAACGGCGTTCTCTACTTCCCAAGGCCGGTGCGGAGAATTGGTGGTGCAGGTAACGGGCCAGAAACGACGGTTGCCGGTGACGTCGCGCAGGAAGCCGTCGCCGTTGTTGGTGCTGCCCACGATGATGCACTGCCGGGGATGATCCTCCACGCTGTAACCGTAAGAATGGCGGAACTTATCATCCTGACGGGTAATGAACGCCTTGACTGTTTCCACGTCCATCTTTTTCAGCCCGGCAAGCTCGCCCAATTCCAGAATCCAATAACCCTGCAACTTTTCAGGAGCCGCCTTATCCTTCATATCGGAAATAGTCAGGCTGTCCGAGAACCACTTGCCGCCCAGCTTGGCGAAGAAGGAACTCTTGCCCATACCCTGGGGACCGTTGAGTACGACCACGCTGTCAAATTTGATGCCCGGCTCATAGATGCGGGCGACAGCGGCGACCATCATCTTGCGGGCAATGGCGCGTATATAGGATGTGTCCGGAGAACCGAGGTAGTCGATGAACAGCGTTTCCACGCGGGAAACACCGTCCCACGCAGGCAAAGCGGCGAAGTAATCACGGATGGGATGATAGCTGCGCTCGGCTGCAATGGCCAGCAGAATACCCTTCAGCTTGCTGGGGGTGTACAGGCCATACACACGTTCCAGATAGATCTGCACCGCGCCGAGGTCGGATTCGTTCCAACCGGGCTTGAGCTGCGTCCATGGAATAGTGGTCTTGCCCTCGGCGTCCTTGCGGATGTCGATGCCGCTGCGGTGGATGTTGTAGGAAATGTCTTTCAGCTTCGGATCGTTGCGCAGGATCAGCGCGAGGTTGCCCAGGGTGTCCTTGACCTTGCCGTGTTTATCAATGTCCAGATCGTCCTGCCAGTTCACATTCTCTGCTGCGGCCTTCTTTTCTGCATCCGCATCCAGATCGCTGAATTCTTCCAGTGCCTGGGCGCGGCGCTCCTCCGCCAGCTGACGTTTGGTTGCTTCATCTTTCGATGCGTATTCCTGCATCAGCTTCATGGAAGAAGCATCGTCACCGACAAGTGAACCATCCGGCGCCGTACCACCCGGCATGAACAGATGCCAACGCACAAGATCAAAGGCGTTGCAAAGTTTTCCTCCGGCCGGATCGGTGGCATGATGGGAAAAGGCATACTTGTCGCTGTAAAGAACCAGACCGCCCGTGGTGCTGCCGCCGATGAAAGTGAAGCGGTCGTCCTGTTCGGTGGGGGTGTATCGGTCGGAGAGAATATGCTCCAGTACGTCGGTAATGGTATGCGCACGACAGAAGGCGCCGATAATGCCGCGCTTTTCAGTGGGATCTTCCTGCTTGCCAGCAGTGTGACGGATGCGTTCCTCCACAGGCTGGGTGGTTGGCCAGAGGGATGCATCCTTCCAGTCGGCGTAGGTGTTCAGCACTTCGTCCGGGTCGAGGAAAGGTTCATCAGCGTAGTGAAAAAAGAACTCGCCGTCCTCGGGCGTACTGGGCCAGTACATAAGTCGAGCCGGTTCAAAGGTCGTGGGATCAAAACGCTTAAGGTTCAGATCGTCGGCCACGCGCCGCGCAACGGCAGCATACTCGTCTGGGGTGACCGTGCGCGTCAGCGGAATGATCAGGCGCAGGCGCATCTTCTCAGGCGTATGGCTGTGGGTACTGTACAGCGCATAGGCGTTGATGAACATCATATCCAGATCATCCATGAGACCGGGATCTGCGTTATCTGCATCCAGACACAGCATGCAGCGGTTGACCACACTGGCATTGTTGCGCTTGCCGTTCTTCAGGTACCCACCAACGAAACCGCCAACATCCTTGATCGTATCGCGGTCAGCCTTGGACATGCCGGCATAATCAGTTACCGTTTCACGGGTGCGGGTAGTGGTAGCGAGCTTATCAAGGAACTCGCTCCACATCATTTCTTTGTTCTGCCATTGGGATGCCTTTCTGCTCCTGCCAATGGCGATCAGGAGCTTGCGATCATGCTTTACCCGCATGGAATTTTCCTCCTTCTTTGAGTTGGCATAAAAAGTGGTCTGCGCCCAGATTGTGGGCACAGACCTCAAAACTGATATGGTAAGTGATCTGTCCTAGAATGTAGGAGAGACCGCTATTGTATTACTTCTTTCCCTGGGCGTACACATCTTCGCACTCGCAGCCGATCAGCTGCAGACCGCACGCCGGGCAGCGTTCACAATCACAACCCCAATGGTGGTAGTGGCCAAACAAGGCGCCGCAGTCGCCACATCGTGCGTCCTTCGGGCCGCCTTCAAGGAAATCACCCGAACCTCCAACAGGGATACGCTTGTAGACCTTGCCGCCAATGTGGATATTGGAAATGGCGCAGCCCTTGCTTTCCAGCATGTCTCTGCCGCACAGTTCACATTTCGCTCCCATGTTCATTCCTCCGTTCAGTCAATCTTTCTCACAACGTCCTCGCCGTAAGCTACATGCAAGGACGAACCATTGTCCCAGCGCATACACAGCGAGGCTATATCGTCAACGCGCACTACCGTGCCTTTCGTGCCGATGGGAGGTGCCTGCGGATCATCCATCCACACAAGTTCTACACGGGTGCCGGGCGGAAACTCAGCACGAATGCGGGCAACGGTTTCTCTGTCAGGATAGCTCATTCAACGCACCTTCCTATCAATCGAGCGCATCATCTGAAGAAACTGAAGCATGGACGGCTGTCCTTCGTCGGATACATTGACCCAGCCTTCCTGCTGACTGTAGATTCGCACACCGTAGTGATCAAGCTCCGACAGCAGGTCAATGGCTTTCTCCGAGTTCCGGTGAAGCCGATTACATCCGGCAATCACTAAAGTTCCTATCATGCCGGATTCCGCAGCCTTCAGCATCTTCTGCATGGAGCTTTCCGAGATGCCTATGCGGGCAAACTCGGCCTCTTTCTCCACAACCTTAAGCCCCATGGATTCTGCACATTCGCGGAGCCTGTCGCATTGCGCTTCAAGCGTGATCCGAGCAATGTCAGTGCCAGGTAGCGACGAACTCCCACCTCCGACGCGAGCATATACATAAGCATTGCAGTTCTCGGCATGCTCTGATATGCCTTTAATCTGTTCTCTGGTTGCGACCCGTGCATAGGCGCGGATAATCGGCTGCTTATTCCTGCTCATGGTCATTCATTCCTTCCACCACTTCGACCTCGTCCGTCTCCAGACCGCCGAGGGGATAGATTCCATACTCACAGGGA
>JAFXCE010000019.1 GCA_017521565.1 Clostridia bacterium
CATCGCCAGACGAGCCGATCTTCGCCCCATAGCCAGACGAGCCGATCTGCGCCCCATAGCCAGACGAGCCGATCTGCGCCCCATAGCCAGACGAGCCGATCTTCGCCCCATCGCCAGACGAGCCGATCTGCGCCCCATCGCCAGACGAGCCGATCTGCGCCCCATCGCCAGACGAGCCGATCTGCGCCCCATCGCCAGACGAGCCGATCTGCGCCCAATCGCCAGACGAGCCGATCTGCGCCCCATAGCCAGACGAGCCGATCTGCGCCCCATAGCCAGACGAGCCGATCTTCGCCCCATAGCCAGACGAGCCGATCTGCGCCCAATCTTCTTCGCTGACAACCTTTTTGCCCATCAGTTTCTTGTCAAAGCATTCTTTGACAGAACTCGTTACAAAATCAACAGATGCCTTCACGATTCCCTTAATGTCAAGGCGCGCGCCGATCGTGATCTTCTTCGCACAAACTTTCGTGCTGTTCTTCTCGCGCTCATCGCTGACATCATCAAGTTCGACCTCATGAAAAACACCATTGAGGATATCATAATGATCCCAGCAGTCCAGCGGATTCTCGCACGCATGGAATCCATTTTTGCAAAGTTTCGCCTCCGGCTCTTCGTAGGTCTTGCCCTCTTCAAACTGAAATGCCTTGCCGCCAGGCGTGCAGGTCATATCCTTGTTAAAGCCCTTGTATGCCTTCATGTGCTTCTCCTTTCGTCGTTCAACTGACATGATTCAAACACTCATTCACCATCCGGCGGATGGCTGTCCAGCATCATGAATCGCACCTTATCCGCTGCGTTCTCGCTCACCCACAGCACCGCGGCAGCGGCCATCCGTAAAGCATCGGCCGTATTCTGAAGCCTGTCAGTCGCGCCTTCCGGGCAATTCACCTTTATCTCGGCAATAAACCTTTCATAATCTCCCGCTTCCTCACCCAGCCTCTCGGCCACTTTTCCCCATTCTTCCCTCGTCAGCTGCGTCATGGTCCACCTCCTTTCACAGGTGTCCTGCCCTTGGGTACCCTCGGCCTTTTTTCTCCGCGGATGTATATCCCGCCGTTCCGGTTCGCATTCTTCACATAGCTCGTGTCCGGCCTTCTGAGCTTCTGCTCCAGCTCCCGCTCGGCATACTTTCGTTCCTGCTCAGCCATGTGTCTTGCCCAATATGCACACGTTTCCACATTGTGGCAGTTCGGTTCAATGGTCCGCCTCTTGCAGCCCTGGCATCCGTCCGTCATAGGCTGCTTCCCTCGTATGCCCATGCAGGCCGATCCTCATGGCCCAGACATACAGCGCACATCTTCGGATCATTCCTGTGCGCGCACACGCCGCAGTCGCCCCGCATCTTGATGCGAAGTTCCATGTTCTCCTCTTCAAGGCGCTCCACTTCGCACAGCAGCTCCTGGATCGCATCTGCACCGGCCATGCCCACGGCGTCGCAGTCGCACCCGCCCCATGTGTCGCCCACCTCGTGCCGGATTTCTTCCGGCGTTTCATCTTCCGACCAAAAATGGCATTTGCTGCCCTCGCAGTTGCCGCACGGCGTACTGGTGCAGCGCAGCGCCTGCGCAACATCATGCAGCTCCCGTTTTTTCTCGTCTGTCATGCAATCACTCCCTGTATTCGCTCATCCGTACAAGCCCGTGCTCCGCAGCAAGCAGCGCTGCGCGTATCACGTATTCATCCCTCTTGCTTCGGATCGTCTGCCGGCTCACGCGCCTGCTGCGCGCGATGTCGGCCTCCGTCATTTTCTGCACATAGAAAAGCTCCGCAATCTCCGCCGTTTCCGTGCCGGAAAAGATCTCTCCAAGCCGCGTGACCACCAAGGCCCAGCGGCTGGCTGTATGCAGGTTCTCTTCCGCCGCGATCACGCGCAGCACGCCATCCTGCACCCGGTTGCTCACGCCGCCGCTTCGCCCTCCGCCCGGCTCACTCCCCGGCGATTTCACGCCAAGCGCCTCCTCGCGCCGCTCGATGAGCGCCTCGGCAGCCGCGCCTACGGCCTCATAGGGCTGCTCGTAGAGCTTTTTTTCGATGTACGCATATAGATTTCTCGGAATTGCTGCCATGCTTCACCTCACATGCGCTTGTGTTCGTACTCGACAAGGTCGTCCATCGTGTGCACTTTGTGATGCTCCCAGTCCCGCATCAGCTCCATCGCATACAGCGCAGGGCTTTTTGCGTTTCTGAGCGCTGCCCGTCCGATGGCCTGCTCCGCCATGTCGGGCAGCATGCCGCAGTCCAGCGCCACTGTGATCAGCTGCTGGCGCTCGATCGGAACGGGAGCGCGCCCGATGCACCGCAGGTACGTGTCCTCTACGATCCGACCCATCGCCTCGCGCGCACGCGAGATTTCCCCCTCCTCGTGATCGTCGTCATCATATGCGTTTGGGTTACGGTTGGGTTTTCCGTATAAGTTTACGTTAAGGTGGGCGCGGTTGCCCCCTTGGTTGCCCCCTTGGTTGCCCCCTTGGTTGCCCCCTTGGTTACCTCCTTGGTTGCCAGAATAATTCCCGCAACCGTGCACATAATGTGGATTGTCTGTGGATAACTCTGTGCTGAAATATTTCAACTTGTATTGAGGCGCACGGCTCTGCCTGTCGCCTTTGATGTATTCGATCAATCCCCGCTGCACAAGCCTGTTTCGCGCACCGCTGAGCGTCTTTTCGTCTACGTTCATATAAAGTAACACCCTCGCATTCGGAATGCTGATGAAGCCTTCAGGCCAGTCCGAGCCGTTGGCGCGCTGATTCATCAAATGAAACAGCGTGTGCCAAAGCGACTGTTCGGAGGCGCTGACGCGCTCATTGGCAGCGTATTCCATGAAAGAGATGCACTCTTTGACGTAATTGACGTAGCACATACGTCCTCCTTAATGGCTGATGATCACTCTTCGCGCCTGATAGTTGCGCGTCTTGTGCCGCTCTAGGATCTCAAACTCGCGCGGATCCGGCCGCCTGCGTCCGTGTGCAAGCGCCTCCGGCACGCCTTCCAGATCCTGATACAGACCGCGCCGCCGGCTTTCGTATTCGGCCAGGCAGCGGCTCACGCTGCTCTCGTAGTTGTGGTGCCACTTGTCCGGCGTTTCCACCCTGCGTACAAACTGGAGCCGGCACACCGTCCCCTGTCCAAGAGGTGGATTTTCATTGGGGATACTCCCGTCCAGGATTGCGTGCTGAATCGGGTAATATGCCATGCTCAGCACCCTGCACAGCAGGTTTTGTTTGTTCTCCTCGTCTCCGCGCACCACCTCGCAGTAGTACATGTCCCGGAGATCAGGATCGCGCGCCACAATGATCTCTCCCTTGTAGACCATCCTTTTCCTCCTTTCTTCTGGCCATCACGGCCTTTTCATTTTCTTTTCTGCATGCCCGGCTGCAGTATCTGTTTAGCAGGTTCCTCGGTTCAAATTCCGAGCCGCACACCGGGCAGTACGTTTTGATCAGAATCACCTTGTATAGCCGGAAGCGGCCACCTTTCATCTTGTGGCCGTCCCGGTCGTATTGCTTCTTTCGCGAAATCATTTGATGCACAATGTTTTCAGGGACTCCGATCATGCTGCCCAGCTCTTTCGCATTGTCAGCTACGGCAAACGGCAGCTCGTATTGATCCGGCGTGCAGGCGATATAGACCGCCTTTGGCGTCTTAGTGCTCATATGATCGAAAAGCACCTTTCTCCCATTGTCCGATCCATGCGCACATCTTCGATAACGTCCTGCGTCTTCTTGGCCCATTCGAGAATGAGCGCTACGTTATTTCCATATCGCTCTAACTCGTCATCATTTTTTGTAGCAAAGAACTCGCGTGCGTACGGCGCAGAAAATACCGAGTTCAGGAACGAAGCGCATGATCCGCAGAACGGAACGACATCCAGCGGATCACCGCCTGCCTTCATCGCTTCCAGCTCTTCCATGGCGGCGTCGCGCTCCTCGCCGGCTTCTTCCAATTCGCGCTCGGCCTCGGCGAGCATCTCGCGCGTGCATCGCAGCTGATTCTTGATAAGCTCATAGTCAGCCGGGATCACCTCTTTTTCGATCGTCACCGTGTCCGGCTCCCGGGAGGCGAGCGCATCAGCTCTTCTGCGCTCCTGATCGGCGCGAGCGTTGGCCCTTGTCGCTTTGCGCGCGTTCTCCTCTGCGCTGTTTAACCATTTTGCGGCTTCGGCCCTCGCTGCGTCGCGCTCGCGGATCAGCTGCTTGATCTCGCTCACGCTCTTGTCCTCTACCTGATTATCTTTGGCAAACTGTTCCCTGTGGTCCTCCGGTACGCTCAGCAGCGCGAGGATCTTCGTGTACGGCAGGTTGAGCAACGCGCTCTCGCTGCTCACCTGCTCGGCGATTCGCATGTAGTTTTCTGCCGTGCTCTGGCTGAAGTTCACCTTTTCTTCCAGCCACGCGCTCCATGCGCCATGTACCAGCTGGCTCTTTGCTTCCCGCAGCGCATGACCGATGATCACGATCGAGCGCCCGATCGTCCTCTTCTGTGCGAGTATCTCCGCCTCGATCTCAACAAGCGGCCTCGCCATCGCCGCGCTCTGCGCGGCTGCCATCCCGTTCATCTGTGCCTCCTCGTCTTTTATGCCATAATCAGCATGGCTTCCGTCGCCTCAGCTGTGTTGTCAATGCCGTAACGGTCTATCAGCGTTCGATATGCCTGCGGGTTTTTCTTGGCGACATATTCATCGAATCGCCTACCGACTTCTTCGGGCACCCTGTTCCATACAGTTCGCCCGTTCGGCGTCCGGCTCAGATCCTTCACCTGATACTCGATCACGTCGCAGTCATAGAGATTCCGGCCGAATTCATCAAGAGGCTTCAGGATCTCTCGATATGAGGCGTCGTCCGCAAAGTACGCAATGCCGCGGAATAGCTCGCGTTCGCTCTTCATCAGACGGAATATCCGTCGCCTGAGTACGCGTTCGTTTCGCGCCTTCGTCACGCATTCGAGAAAATCCCGGCTTCGCGGAACGCTGACGGCCGGATTGATCCCGGCCTCGTGTACGTTATCATGCGTTATAATCCACATATACCCTTCTCCTCCTTCTTCTGTGTCGTCTGTGTGCCGCCTCTTCTGTTGCGCAGATGATCTCTGGTTTTGCGGCTTCTTCGGCCTTTTTGGGCCCGCTGTCGCTAAGCATGACCATATAACCCATGCCGCACAGCAATGCAATGAATGCTGCCAATGAAAGTGCCACCCTTCTGTTAAATTATGGAGCAGGCGACGGGGTTCGAACCCGCGCCTCCGGCTTGGGAAGCCGGCGTCCTTCCGCTGGACGACGCCTGCAAAAACTGCGGGGCTGGCTTGAACCATGGATTTGTGTTCTGCATAGACAAGAGAGAAGAAAGCCGCCCCGCGTAGGTGTTGTCCGGCGCTCCTCCTTTCTGGTGCCGGGGAGTCGTGTGAGTGATGAGCAATAACCTTATCCCAGTGCCCGTCTTTCCGGGCTGTCAGAATGAATTGTACCGTGCGCTTTCGCGCTGTGGTGGCAGGCGCCGGATTTGAACCGGCCCGTAAGGCGTTAAGGTGCTTCGCGTCAAACTGAATTGATATAGAGATGTGTACGTATGAAAGGATAAACAATGGGGAGGATTTCCTATGTGAAAGACCGTTAGCTAAACGCCTTCGTGATCCTGTCATCGCCTGCCATAGTCGATCGGTGCGCAGCCCGACGTCTCGACCACGCTTATCTATCGGCCGCCGATCTCGACCGAGCATACACTAACGCAGTATGCGATGCGCCTGCCCATCCGGTCGCCTTGTCGCAGGAAGCAACAAAGCGCACCGTCTAGAAGATGGGTTAGGATCTGGTGGATCGCCAGGGTGTCGAACCCCGTCTTTCTGGACATAAGCCATCTGCGCTACCGTTACACCAGCGATCCGTGAGCGCCGGTCTTTCCCGGCCGTCATGCAGTGTTTCTTTTCCTCGATTAGCGCATCGCAGAACCCCGCTGCAAGGGAAGACATAGCACTCTTTTTCATCTTGTCGCTTTGCGGAAGTATACTCCTTTGCGCCTTGCTCCCATCGAAGGTAGATGTCCTGTCTTTCCAGGTTGTCCGACAGTGTTCGCCGCCTCTTGGTTGACTGTCTCAACCGCAATTGACGCCGTGCGGTTTGTGGGGCTTCGTTCAGGACTTCCTAAAACCCAACCGCCTATCCGTCCTTTCGGGCCGTGTCCACGGTACATTGGTGCCCTCGGCGGGATTCGAACCCGCTTCATGGCCATTTGCAGAAGCCTGCTCTCCATTGAGCTACGAGGGTGTATCTGGAGATCCTCCGGATGAGCGCCGCAGGTGCTGGCACATCCCGATATGATCACAAGAGGATCTCCTTTCTTTGTTATTTGATTTCGGCGCCCATCCGCAGAATCTCAGCGCGTGAGCAGCATCACTATGGCCATCAGCCACATGATCGCAATGCCGGCCGCCAGGCCGCATCCCTCGCCCATGATCATCACGCCCCTTCCACAAACCGTATGAACGGAATCCTCGGGATGTACACCCTGTGCCCGTCCTTGCCGCCCATCGTCACCGGAAAGCCCAGGCTTTCCGGGCACTGCCTCGCCCGCACGCGGATCCAGTGCGGATCCATGCCGATCACCGGGGCAACCTGTGCCGCCGTGATGTATGGTTTGTCCATCGCCTTGATCTCTTCCAACGCCTCAGCATGTTTCTCCATGCGCTGCTCCTTTCTCGATGTAGTCGATCACGCTTCTCGTCGGGATTTTGCCGACAGGGTTTACGTCCAGCACGCCGTCGGCGATCAGCTTGTAAACCGTCGCCCGCGTGACGCTGAGCACCCTGGCTACAGCGCTCTTGTCCATCATGAACGGATAAGTCTCCAACAGCCACCCTGCATCGCCGTTAGCGCTCGCCAGGCTATGCCGGTTTTCCAGCTTCTTGACTCTGGCTTCCAGATCCTTGATTCTTCCAAGCAGCGCCAGATAGTTTGCGTCGTCCATGTGTGCCGCTCCTTTCTTTTATACAGCGTATCCGCAGCTGGTTCCAACGTAGCCGATGCCGCCCATGTTCATGCGCAGATGCCCCATGCTCATGCCCAGTGAGGCCATCCTGCCGGTCAGATCGCTGATCTGCTCGATCGTGGTGTCGTTTTCAACCAGCACCTTCTCAATCGTCTCCATCGCCGTGCTCATCGCGCACAGCGCCCGAATGCTCAGCTCGTCCACCTTCTCACGACGCTTCTTCTGAAGCTCTATCTCCTCTTCAAAGGCCTTCTGATTATCGGGGTTGCTCGTCATCTCGCCCATCTCCTTCAAGACGTGCATCGCGAATTCGTTGCTCATCGTGCCACCTTCCTTTCTCTCAGGCGGGAGCGCTTACGCGCTCGCCGCCGCCTTGTCCGCGTATCCAATGTTGTAGGCCAGGCGAAGGCCGCTCATCACCTTCTTCGCCTCAACCGCATCCTGCTCGCTCTGGCTCTTCACCAGATCGCAGATCTTGAGTACGGTCTCCTCGCGTCGCTTCTCCATCGTCTCCATATTCTCCATGCCCTCACCTCCTTTCTGTTGCTCCGCCTCCCGCCCTGTGATACAATCAGGGCGAAAGGTTGTGATCTTGTGACTGAATTGCAATTTGAGTTTCTTTGCCGGTATCGGGATTTGGATTGTCCTGATCCTCAATGGCTGACTTCGGAAGATCTGGCGCTTTTCAAATCCTGCAAGGCTGCTGGATATATTCGTCAAGTCGTTTTGCCCAATGGGAATTGGGCGTTTCGCATCAGCAGTGCTGGTTATGCCGCTATGCTAGAGTACGAAAACGTGCTCAAGCACGAAGTGGAAGAGCGCGCCTACCACAAAGCCGAGAAATCCGCTCAGGAGCAGGCGACTCAGAAGCGTTGGAGTAAGGATGCTAGACGTTCCTGGATTCAGTTCTGGCTCAATCTGCTTTTCAGCATCATCGGCTTTGCTGCTGGCATCTTTGCAGAACACTACTTCGCTATTCTGGAAGTTCTCCTTGCTCTGTTCTGATAGCCAATATCGTTCTACATATCCCTTGTCCATCAGCATGCCAAGCGTGTTCTTCTCTTCCTTGCTGAGTCTGAACGGGTTGAAGCTTTCGCCTTCGTCCCGGATTCTGCACATCAGGCGATATTCTTTTTCAGTGAGCACTAACCTCGCCTCCGTCCGTTTCATTGCCTTTGGCGGATCAGCCCGCCGCCGGTTACCAATCCTCTTCCATCGTCACCCGGATAAAGTATCCATAGTTCACGCAGTCGAATTCATTCTGATCCTTGTTGTCTTCGCGAATCTCGTCAATTCGCTCCATCAGAAAATCTGCGTCGTATTTCGTCTGACTGGCCAGCAGCTCGCACAGGCCCTTTTCAAAATCGCTGATCTTGTTCATACGGATAAGTTCGGATTTCATAGATGTCTCTCCCTTTACTTCTTTAGATTTTGCAGTCACATTTATTTTGGCATTTAGTTTTTGTAGTCACATTCTAGCACGCTATTTTGTGACTGTCAATACTAATTTTGAAAATTTTGTATTTACAATCACAATTCGTTCTGCTATAATGCTTTTCAAGGAGGTGAAACCATTGTCTATTGGAAAAAGGATTAAAGTGCTCAGAAACTCCGCAACACCCAAACTTAGTCAAGAAGCCTTTGCTGAGTCAATTGGAAAGAAAAGACCAGCTATCGCCGTGTATGAAACAGATAGAGTTGTTCCAGATGACTCTGTCCTGCTCCTGATCTCCAAGACCTACGGCGTTCGCTATGAGTGGCTCAAGACCGGCGAGGAGCCCATGTATCCGCCGGAAACGGACGATCTCCTTGAGCGCGTCACGCGCATCCTCGAGGGTGAAAGCCCGCATAAACTCGAGCTCATGAAAATGATCATGGATATGCCCGATGAACTTCTCGATTGGGTCTATAATTATTACCAGCAAAAAAAGAGCAGCGAATAACTCGCTGCTCTTTCTTTTTGTGTCAGTTCTTGGTATAATCATAGAAATGTCATATTCATTCTTCTTGCGGAGGCTGTGTTGTTATGAGATTTCTGTTTTATGACGTCGAAACCGCCAATCAGAAACACATTGGATCCATCTGTGCTATTGGCTGGTGTCTAGTGCAGGGCATGGATATAGTCTATCAGGGGTATACTCTTGTTGATCCACAAACTCCATTTAACGCGTATAATACAAGCCTGCATGGGATCTCCGCTTCCGACGTTGTCGGTGTTCCAACCTTCGCTGATTACTGGCATAGATCACTCGGTGATCTGATCCGGAATTGTATCATCGTTGCCCATGGCGCAGATTTTGATATTCGCTCAACGGAGCAGGCGCTCTTTGATAACGGAATCGGCAATGTCGAAATCAATTATTTTGATTTCCTTCCGGTTGCAAAAGCAATGATCCCTGAATGCTCAAATCATCGTCTGGATACATTGGCCAGCTGGGCCGGCATATCTTTCGACCATCACCATGCGTCCGATGATGCCCGTGCTCTTTTCCAGATCGCGAAGACTCTTTGTGAAAGACGCGGGTTCGGCAGCCTTGAAGAAATGTTTATTCGCTCCCGCTGTGTCTTGCAGAGTTCTCTCTCTAATTCTTATGAACCGCATAGCGAATATGCCGCCAAACCGGAACGAGAATATAAGCCATTCCCTGAGCATAGGCGCGCAGGGTCCGTCGAGAGAATTGATAATGTATTGGAGGGTTGCTCGTTCTGCATCACGGGCAATGTCGGCAGCTATGAGCGCAGCGAAGTGGAGGAAATGATCCTTTCACATGGCGGGCAATTCAAAATGAGCGTGTCCAAAAAGCTGAATTTCCTCGTCGTCGGCCCATATGGAGATAATTATACCCTGGATTACATGTCAGGTAAGCACAAAGATGCGATGGAACTTGTAAATCAAGGCTATCCAATTCACATTATATCTGATTGGGAATTTCTGGAAATGATGAATGACCCCGGATCCAATGATCTGGTTGTTTCGATCAGGGAAGCTGAGCAAAACAAGAAGCGTGCCGAGCAGGAGAAAGAGAGAATCCGTCAAGAAAAGATCGCTGCTCGAGCAGCAAAGGAAGCCGAAAAGGGATCTATAACATCTAAAAAGAAAGCCTCTCTCGGTGTGATTCAGCTTTCTTTGTCGGGTGAGTTTATTGCGCAATATGAGAGTGCTTCTTCCGCTGCCAATGCAACGGGGATCAATGTGAAATGTATTCGAGACGCTGCCAAAGGTATCCAGAAAACCGCGGGCGGTTTTGCTTGGGAATTTTGCAAAAAAGACGCATAATAGCAGAAGCGGCCCGTTTTCAGGCCGCTTCTTTTATGTTGTTGCTGCTCATCTTGCGGAGAAGATCTTCTCCAGCGTGCGGGCGTAGATCAGCACCTTGCGCACGTATTCCGGCGGCAGCCTGCCGACACTCTCCATGATTTCCTCTTCGTCTTTTCTGATCCTTCCGCTCTCGTCCTCGCCCTTCTTCATATTGGTACCTCCATAAAATCGCAATCGATTCAGATTTTGCCTTTTCCTGCTGTTTGATCTGTGATATAATCAAACCATTTAAATCATTAATGCACGAACTTGTCCAGACGGATCACGATGCTGTGCACGATCTCATAGATCATTCTGTGGATAAAATTGTCCTCGATCTGATCCAGCAGCGCCTTGGTCATCGTCTTGTAGTCCATGTCCGTCTTCCTGTCTTCTCGGTGGGTCGTCGTGTTCCTGGCGGGGCGGGAGCGGTTCATGCATATCCCCCTTTCGGGTCGTGGGTTTCTTGTTGATCCCATGATACGGCACGCTTTTCCATTCAGTCAATATCGGGATTTGTCCGGGATTTTTCAGAATACATTCTGAAAATATCCGAATTCTTTGAAAAAGGAGAGCGATGCATGTTTAATATCCTCGTCAGCGAGCATATCAAGGCCAGAAAAGAAGAAAAAGGCCTCACCTATGAGGCCATCAGCGCAAGGGCGCCCGTTCCGCTCTCCACCCTGCATGCCTATGCCCAGGGAACCATCAAGACGCCCAAGGATGACGTCCTCATCCGTATCTTTGGCGTCCTCGGCGACGGTCCCGAGGTCATCAAGGAGCTGCGCAGAAAAGCGGCTGCGTCCACCGTCGAAGAAGCACAGCTCCTGTCTGCAAGCACGGATCAGGAGCGCATGGAGGCTTTCGCCTCGCTCATGCGCGCCAATATGGCTGCCGTCCTCGAGGAATACCGCCTGCAGGCTGCCGCCCAGCAGACGGAAATCATCCAACATGCAGACGCCCGCGTGGAAACCGAGCGCCAGCGTTTCAAGGCTCGCGCTGATGAGGTGCTGCGCCAGTGCAACGCAGAAAACGAGCGCACCAAGGCTGAGTGCGCCCGTGAGATCGCCGTGAATGAAAAGGACTGTGAACAGCGCATGGCTCTCACAGAAAAGCACTACGAGGCGCGCCTGGCGTCCATGAAAGAGCATCTGGGCGATATGCTGAAATCGGAGCATGAGCATAATGCCGAGCTGCGCGAGCGCTACGTCAGCTCCCGGGAGTATCTCAAATCCTCCGTCCGCAATCTCTCTGCGGCCTGCATCATCCTCGTGCTCACCAATGTCTTTTTCGGTGCATACGCGATCTTCGCCTATACTACATTCGATATGGCGGACCCCTCGCGCGGCCTGCATCGTGAAGCGTATTCCATGGGGCCTGTCATGCTGGCGCTTTCTGCCGTCCTGATTGCGGTTGCCGTTTCCCGTCTGTTCGTTCTCTTCGTTAAGCGTCCAAAGAATAAAAGTGAATGATAAAATAAAAACGCCCGACCGCGCGGGAACACGGTCGGGCTGGCAGTGTAAAAGGTGGCACAATTACGGTCTGCACAGTTATTATACCACGGGCAGGCCGAATTTGTAAAGGAGGCCTGCTCTTTGTTGTGCCGTAAATGCAAAAAGCAAATCGACGATGATTCCGTATTCTGCAAATACTGTGGTGTCCGCCAGGAGATCAAGCGCTCCCGGCGTCAGCGCCCGAATGGAGCTGGCACGGCTGTCCCTCGCGGCAAGAGCTGGACGGCTGTCTATAATGTAACCTATGTCGTGGACGATGGCCGGCACGACCAGGATAAAATCACCCTCGGCGGCTTTTCGACCAAGCGCGCCGCGTTGGAATTCATCCCCGTTCTCAAGTCCTCGGCCAAGATTCCAAAGGATGAGCGAAATAAGGCGCTTCGCCTGGCAAAGGACATGCCGACCATCACCGACGCGCTGCTGTCCATCGAAAACTATAAGCGCAAGTCCACGACCCCTGAAATTACGTTTAAAGCCCTCTATGAGCGCTGGTATCCCTTCTATGAACAAAGATGCGATAGGAGTACAATGAACGGCCACAGGGCCGCTCTGGCCTATTTCCGGGAGCTTTGGGGCGCTCCCTTCGCTTCGCTCTCTGCTGATGACCTGCAGGATTGCATTGACGCCTGCCCCAAGGGCCGCCGCACCCAGGAGAACATGAAATCGCTGGGCAAGCGCCTGTATGAGTATGCCATCGGCCGCGCCATCGTGGATCGCGATTATGCATCCTACGTCTATATCTCCAAAGAGGGTAATAAGCCGCGCCCCGCGCTCAAGCCCGAGCACGTGGAGCTGATCCGACAGCAGATTGGCAAGTATCCCCTCGCCGAGTATGCCTACTGCCTGTGCTATCTGGGACATCGTCCCAATGAGATGCTGCAGCTGACAAAGGACGCTTATCATAATGACAATGGCGTGGAGTACCTCATCGGCGGCTTTAAGACCGCTGCCGGCACGGATCGCGCCGTCACCCTCGCTCCGCAGATCGCGCCGCTCATCCGCAGGCTCGTCCAGGCTCCTGGCGCTTACATCTTCCCCGGCCCGGATGGCGAAATGATCGACGACGAGTATTTCCGCGAGAAGATCTTCTATCCGCTTCTGGCGCATCTCGGGATCCAGCAGCTGCCGGATAAGGAGCACCCGGCCATATACGTCCCCTACTCCTGCCGTCACTTCTTTGCTAATCTCCTCAAGGATGCACCCGGCGCAGAAAAGGACAAGGCCGCCCTCATCGGCCACTCGGATTACGAGACGACCGTGCGCGTCTATCAGTCCGAGGATCTCAAAGCCATGCAAAAGATCACAAATTCGTTCTGATTCTCCATTGGATGCACGTTGGATACATAGTTGTTTTTTTAATAATAATATCAGACTTTTCTCTTGGTTCGGGACCAAAAGGTCGCAGGTTCAAATCCTGTCACCTCGACCAAAAAACGGCCGGAAATCTTATGATTTCCGGCTTTTTCTTATGCAATTTGCATAAAAGCGTGTCTTTGGTACCTTTTCTTTGCAACTATTTTGCAACCTTTCAAAATGTACCAAAAGGCCGCAAGTATCAATATGTTGTGGATTTGCAATTTCCGGACGCAACATATTGCATTTTTTCTAAGCGACCTTCACAATTCGCCCGGAAAAGACACCGCTTGGAACAGTCGCGCCCCGCCGCCCTTCCCAGTCTGATTCGCCGCTTTGTCTGGAAAAGTCCGTGCCCACCAGGGGAGCCTCCGACCCTGCTGCCCATAACTAAGCGACCGCCCCCTCTCGCGTGAAATTACGCGAAATTTGAGGCCCGGGGGTCTGCAAAAAAAACCTCAGAATTTACGCAAATACATATTGACTTTCTTTGACTTTTGACTATAATAAAGTCATCGTTCAGGGATGAACGAAGTGGCTAATGACCACATCACGCACGACCTGCGAAAGGCCAATATGCGACCCTACATTACTGGCAAACGTACCAGCGGTGCAAGGCCAAAATGAATGGAGGTTTGCATTATGAGCAACTATCTTCCTACTGTTTTCGGTGAGAACCTGATGGACGTTTTCGATGAC
>JAFXCE010000033.1 GCA_017521565.1 Clostridia bacterium
TAGTTTTCCTTGAGCCACGGAATGATGATGGACGTATCCAGTCCGCCGGAGTACGCAAGCAGAACACGATTATACTTCTTGTTGGCCATAAGTATTCCCTCCATATTCGCTGCGGGTGCAACATTGCGCCTGCAAGGATTTAGCTGTTACGAGTTCGTATTATAACGCTTTACTCATAAAAATGCAAGAGGGTTTACGGAATAATTTGCATTATTTCGCAAAAATGATGTTATTCGACATTGATTCAACAAAAAATCGACTGACGGAGGAGATTAAAATGCAAACTGATGCATAAAAATACTGAATATGCGCATAATTGGCTTATCTATGCATCCATTGACAGCGCATGCAAAATAGGATAAACTAAATTGGTTACGAATTTCGCGTGTATAAAGGAAGAAATAGATTGAGAATTCTGGGTATTGATCCCGGCCTTGCGACGCTGGGCTGGGGCATGATCGAATCCGACGGTTATCGCGACCGCCTGATTCAATACGGGACGCTGGATACCTATCCGCGCGATACGTTTCCTACGCGCCTTGGCAGCCTGTATACGGGCATCAGGGGTCTGATTGATACGTTCAAGCCGGATGAGATCGCCTTTGAGGAATTGTTCTTTTCCAAGAATATCACTACCGGTATTCAGGTGGCGGGTGCGCGCGGCGTGGCGCTGGCGGCTTGCCAGAGCTATACCGACAAGCTCTACGAGTATACGCCGATGCAGATCAAGCAGGCGATTACCGGATACGGCAATGCCGAAAAGAAGCAGATGCAGCAGATGGTGCGCATGCGGCTGGGCCTTACGGAGGTGCCCAGGCCGGATGATGCGGCGGACGCTGTGGCCTGCGCGCTGACCCATGCGCATGCGGGCAGGCTGCGCGAACAGTTCAGAATCAAATAACCGGCATAACGGGATGAGGAATATATGATTGCATTTATCGAGGGTAAGGTCGCTGAAAAGAATCATGGCGAGCTGGTGATCAATGCCGGAGGCGTGGGCTTTTCGCTGCTATGCTCCAACGCGACGATCGCCGCTGCGCCGGAAAAGGACAAAACCTGGCGCTGCTATACGGTGATGAATGTGCGCGAGGATGCGATGGAGCTTTTTGGTTTCGCGACAAAGCTGGAGCGGGAGATGTTCAAAAAGCTCTGTATGGTCACAGGCGTGGGCGCAAAGACGGCGTTGGGCGTGCTCTCTGCGCTGCCGCTGCGCGATCTGTCCATTGCGATTGTCACCGGCGATGTGAATGCGCTGTCCCGCGCGCCGGGCGTTGGGAAAAAGACCGCCCAGCGTATCATCCTTGAGCTCAAGGACAAGGTGGAGCAGGCGGAGGTCTCCTCCGCTCCGGCCGGCGCGAGCATACCGGTCGCTGCGCCGACGGGGAACAGCGCCATGCGCGAGGCGCAGGCCGCGCTGCAGGCGCTTGGCTATACGAGCGCAGAGGCTGCACGTGCGCTCAATCTTGTGCGCGATCAGGCTGATACCGCAGATAAGCTGATCCTGCTGGCCGTGCGCCAGCTCAGTTCGATGTAAGGGGAGGAAAATGATGATGCTGCCCAGTGATCCGATCATGCTGCTGAGCGCGGTGAATATGAAGCTGCGCGATGCGTATCCGTCCCTTGATGCGCTTTGCGAGGATATGGACGTGAGCAAAGAAGAAATCGTCAGGAAGCTGGCCGAGGTCGGCTATGAATACAATGAGGAAATGAACCGTTTCGCCTGATTGGGTGAGATGCTTATATGAGGTGAAACCATGGAAGACGAACGCCTTGTCATGAGCGGCTTCCGCGAGGAGGACGACGATCAGGAAAGCAGCCTGCGCCCTAAAACGCTGCGCGAATATGTGGGTCAGCAGGTGGTCAAGGACAGCCTGAACATTTATATTCAGGCGGCGCGCCAGAGACGTGAGCCTCTGGACCATATCCTGCTTTACGGCCCGCCCGGTCTGGGTAAGACGACGCTGGCGAATATCGTTGCCAGCGAGATGGGCGCGAATATCCGCGTGACCAGCGGCCCGGCGATCGAGCGCCCGGGCGATCTGGTGGCGCTGGTGTCGAATCTCTCGCAGGGCGACGTGCTCTTTATCGATGAGATTCACCGCCTCTCCCATGCTGTGGAAGAGGTGCTCTATCCCGCGATGGAGGACTATGCGCTGGATATCGTCACCGGAAAGGGCGCGATGGCCAACAGCATCCGCATTCAGCTGCCGAAGTTCACGCTCATCGGCGCGACGACCCGCGCGGGCTCGCTTTCTGCGCCGCTGCGCGACCGCTTTGGCATCATCTTCCGCCTGCAGATGTACACGACGGAAGAGCTGATGAAGATCGTCTATCATTCCGCTGGCGTGCTCAATATGGCGGCGGATGAGGATGGCGTGCGCGAGATTGCCAGAAGAAGCCGCGGAACCCCCCGCATCGTCAACCGCCTGCTCAAGCGCGTGCGCGACTATGCTCAGGTGCGCGGCGACGGTGTGATCACCCGCGAGATCGCGCGTGAGGCGCTGCATCTGCTGGATGTGGACGAGCTGGGCCTCGATCGCACGGACCGTGCGATGCTCCATACGATGATGGTCAAGTTTAACGGCAGACCGGTAGGTTTGGATACGCTGGCGGCGACGACCGGCGAGGACGCCGTGACCATTGAGGACGTCATCGAGCCGTATCTCATGCAGCTGGGCTTCATCATGCGCACGCCGCGCGGCCGTATCTGTACGCAGGCGGCGTATGATCATATGAAGATCCCGATGCCGCTGGATATGCGTGCCGCTGCCAAGGCGGATCAGACGAGCCTGCTGGATTAAAGAACGGAGCGAAAGAGGCGCTGGGCTGCCGCCCAGACCTGCCTGAGGGATTTCATCCCTCAGACTCCCGATTTCGCTTCGCGATTGTATAAAGAAAGATTGCAGATAACAATGAAAACATCCGATTTTAACTACGACCTGCCCGAAGAGCTGATTGCGCAGACGCCTGTCTATCCGCGCGATTCCAGCCGCCTGCTGGTCTATCACAGAAATACCAATACCATCGAGCACAAGGTCTTTCACGATGTGATTGATTATCTGAACCCCGGTGATGTGCTCGTTGTCAATCAGACCCGCGTCATTCCCGCCCGCCTGTACGGCGCGAAGGAAGGCACCGGCGGCGCGATTGAGTTCCTGCTTCTGCGCAGGCTGAATCTCACCGACTGGGAGGTGATCCTCAAGCCCGGCAAAAAGGCCAAGCCCGGCGCGCGCTTTGTGTTTGGCGAGGGCGAGCTGAAAGCCGAGGTGCTTTCCATGGCCGAGGATGGGGGACGCACCGTGCGCTTTGAGTACGAGGGTGTGTTCGAGGATGTGCTCGACCGTCTGGGGCAGATGCCGCTGCCGCCGTATATTCATGAAAAGCTGGAGGACAAGACCCGCTATCAGACCGTCTATGCGAAGATTGACGGCAGCGCTGCCGCCCCGACAGCCGGACTGCACTTCACACCCGAGTTGCTTGAGCGCGTGAAGGAGAAGGGGATCGAGGTGGTGCCGGTGCTGCTGCATGTGGGCTTGGGCACGTTCCGTCCTGTCAAGGAGGAGGACGTCGCCAACCATCACATGCACAGCGAATACTACGAGGTGACGCCCGAGCAGGCGGAGAAGATCAACGCTGCGCATGAGCGCGGCAGCCGCGTGGTCTGCGTCGGCACGACGAGCGTGCGTACGCTGGAAACTGTGGCGACAGAGGATGGCGTTGTGCATCCTGGCAGCGGATTCACCCAGATTTTCATTACCCCGGGTGTGAAGATCAAGGCGGTCGATACGCTGATCACCAATTTCCATCTGCCGCAGAGCACGCTGCTGATGCTCATTTCTGCGCTCATGGGCCGCGAGAATGCGCTCTCTGCTTACGAGATCGCCGTCAAGGAGCGCTATCGCTTCTTCTCCTTCGGCGATGCGATGATGATCACCGACTGAGGGAACGCTGGGCTGCCGCCCAGACCTGCCTGAGGGATTTCATCCCCCAGACTCCCTTCATGGCTTCGCCCTTGTTTTAAGAAAGGAATGAAAATCCATGCCAAAGCCCGTAACGTTTGATCTCGTCAAGAAGGATGCAAAGACGCATGCCCGCCGCGGCGTCGTCCATACGCCTCATGGCGATATCCAGACCCCGATCTTCATGCCCGTCGGCACGCAGGCCACCGTCAAGGCGATGACCAGCCGTGAACTCAAGGAGATCGGCTCTCAGATCATTCTTTCCAATACCTACCATCTGCACATCCGCCCTGGCGAGGATCTGATCCGCGAGGCCGGCGGCCTGCATAAGTTCATGAGCTGGGATCGCCCGATTCTCACCGATTCCGGCGGATTCCAGGTGTTCTCCCTGGCCAGCCTGCGCAAGATCAAGGAAGAGGGCGTGCATTTCCGCAGCCACCTTGACGGCAGCAAGATGTTCATTGGCCCGGAGACCTCCATGGATATCCAGCAGGCGCTGGGCAGCGATATCGCCATGGCGTTTGACGTCTGCTCGCCGTATCCCTGCGATCATCGCACTGCGATGGAAGCCATGCATCGCACCCACCGCTGGGCGCAGCGCTGCAAACAGCATCATACCCGCGAGGATCAGGCGGTGTTCGGCATCGTGCAGGGCGCGTTCTATGAGGATCTGCGTATTGAGAGCGCGAAGGTTCTGGCCGATATGGACTTCCCGGGCTATGGCATCGGTGGTCTGTCCGTCGGCGAGCCGAAGCCGATCATGTATGGCATGCTCGAGGCGATCATGCCGTATATGCCCGAGCATAAGCCGCGCTACCTGATGGGCGTGGGCAGCCCGGATTGCCTGGTCGAGGGCGTATACCGCGGCGTGGATATGTTTGACTGCGTGCTCGCGACCCGCGTTGCACGCAATGGCACCTGCTTTACCGACAGTGGCCGTCTCGTCATCCGCAATGCGCAGTATGCACGCGACTTCGGCCCGATTGAAGAGGGCTGCGATTGCTACGCCTGCCAGAATTACTCCCGCGCGTATATCCGCCACCTGCTCAAGGCCGGCGAGATCACTGGCGGCCGTCTGGCGACGATCCACAACCTGCGCTATCTGATCCGCCTGATGGAGCGCATCCGCAAGGCCATCGAGGAGGATCGCTTTGAGGAGTTCCGCCGCGACTTCTTCAACAAGTACGATATGAGCCGGAATTTCTAAAGGGGTTTCTTTCGGGTCAATGCCGGAAATTGTTTTCTCTGCTTGCAGTTTCTGCATAAACAGGGTATAATGGTAAAGCTGTATTTTGCAAATCTTGAAAGGATGTGTCTTTCCTATGAAGTATTCTCTGATGAACCTGCTGGCTGACGCGGCTGCCGGCGCGGCGACCGAGGAAATCTCCGGTGGTGCGCAGATTGTCGTGCTGCTTGTTCAGCTCCTGCCGATGATCCTGATCTTCGCTGTTTTCTATTTCATGCTGATCCGTCCGCAGCGCAAGAAGGATAAGGAAGCCAAGGCGATGCTCGATGGCCTGAAGGTTGGCGATCGCATCTGCACCATCGGCGGCATCTATGGCACCATCGTGCGCATCAAGGATCAGGTCCTGACCATTGAGGTTGGCGAGGCCAAGACCCAGATGATGATCGCGCGCTGGGCTGTCCGCAATGTGGAGCAGCTCTCCGTGACCAATGATGCGGAGACCCTCATCTGATTGCATAATCAAAAACGCTCTGTCATAGGGTTGACCATGGCAGAGCGTTTTTATTATGCGGGAGGGACGGTTATGGAAGGAAATGCGCAGAATGTGATCAAGAAAAAGGACAGGGGGCTGGATTCGTTCAGGCGATCCATGTGCCGCAGCATGCGCAGGGGCAAGGGAAAGAGCGCGCTGGCGGCGGTGCTTCGCGGCGTATTGATTGCCGCCTGCATGACGGTTGTTGCCATTGCGGTGTTTGCCCTGCTGCTCAACTGGTGGGACGCGGGGGACCGGACGATTACGGCGATCAATCAGGTGGTCAAGTTCGCTTCGATCCTTGCGGGCGTTGCCTCGGCGCTGGGGCCGGGGGGAGAAGGCGGAACGCTGCGTGGATGCTGCGTAGGATTTTTGTATATGGCCGCGGGGATAGTCTGCTACAGCATGCTGATGGGACATGGGCCGCAGATGACGGGATACATGGCCGATCTGGGGATGGGCATTGCCGCCGGCGGACTCTTTGGGATGATCATGACGGGCAGAGAAAAAAGCTGAAAAGAAAAGCGCCCTCCATACGGAAGGCGCTTACTTTCTGCTATGCAGTTGCGCTTCTTACTCAGCGGTGTACGGCAGCAGCGCGATGGCACGGGCGCGCTTGATGGCCTCAGACAGCTGACGCTGATGCTTGGCGCAGTTGCCGCTCATACGGCGGGGCATGATCTTGCCACGCTCGTTGATGTTACGGCGCATACGGGAGTTCAGATCACGGAACTCCTTGTAATCGATGTACTCGATCTTGTCAACACAGAACGCACAGACCTTGCGGCGCGGCTTGCGGCCACGCGGACGGCGTGCGGCACGATCTTCAGACATGGTAACGTCTCCTTTCATCGCCAGACTTTAACTGGCTAATTTTTCTCAGATCAAATCAATTAAAAGGGAAGTTCGTCGTCATCCACCTGCGTAAATCCGCTGTCGACGGGCGCATAGGCCGGAGCCTGGGCACGCGGAGCGGGAGCGGGGGACACGGCAGCATGATAATCGCCGGAGGAAGCGGGCGCGGCATTTGCGGCGGAAAGGAACTCGACCTCGTCAGCGACGATGTCAAATGCGCTGCGCTTGCTGCCGTCCTGCGCCTCGTAGGTACGAGTCTGGATGGAGCCGAACACGGCGACCTTCCTGCCCTTGGCCAGATAGCGGCCGCAGAGCTCGGCAAGCTGACGCCAGGCGACGATGTTGAAGAAATCGGTTTCCTGCTGGCCCGTCTGCGCATTCTTGAAGCGGCGGTTCACCGCAATGCTGAAGTTGCAGACCGGAATGCCGGTGCTGGTCGATCTCATCTCGGGATCGCGGGTCAGATTACCAATCAAATAAACTTTATTCATACGCTCAAATTCCTCTTGTGGATCATCTCGTTCGGCTTACTCGGCCTTCTCGGCTTCGACAGCCTCTTCAACCGGCGCGACGCGGGCCGCACGCGGCTTAACGCTGCTCTTCTTCTCCAGCAGCTTGACGATCTGAGAACGGATGACGCTCTCGTTGATCTGCAGGTTACGGGTCAGCTCCTTCGGCAGCTCGGCGCCACCGTTGAAACCAACGTAGACGTAGTAACCTTCGGTCTTGTAGTCGATGGCATAGGCCAGACGGCGCTTGCCCCACTCCTCAACCTTGACAACCTCACCGCCGTTGGCAGTGATGATACCGTTGAACTTCTCGATGAGCTCCTTGCGGGTGGTCTCCTCGGCAGCGGTATCGATGATGTAGATCAGTTCGTACTTATTCATGATCCTTTCACCTCCTTTTGGACTCTGGTTCCACCATTTCTCAGATGGAACAAGGATGTGCCAGTTACGTATATTAGCACAGGTATCGTCAAAAATCAAGCCTCTTCAAGCATTTTTTTCAAAAAAATTTATCATTTTGTTGTCATAACTTTTTTGCCAAAAAGCTTGACGAAAGAGGGATATCACGGTATAATCTTGCGGATACTTTTGAAAGCTGAACCTCTATATATAAAGGAAGAAAATCATGTTTGTCGATCAGGTAAAAATCACCGCGAAGGCCGGCAATGGCGGCAACGGCGCGGTTTCCTTCCATCGCGAAAAGTTTGTGCAGAACGGCGGCCCGGACGGCGGTGACGGCGGCAATGGCGGCAGCGTCATCCTGCTGGCGGACGAGAATATGCATACGCTGATGGATTTCCGCTTCAGGCGCAAGTACACCGCAGAAAACGGCGAAAACGGCGCGGCGATGCTCTGCCGCGGAAAGAGCGGTCAGGATCTTATCATCAAGGTACCGGTGGGCACTACCGTGCGCGACACGCAGACTGGCCGTCTCTGGGCGGATATGCACGAAGCCGGCCAGCGCCACGTCCTGCTCAAGGGCGGTAAGGGCGGCTGGGGCAATGCGCATTTTGCTACGCCAACCCGTCAGGCACCGAATTTCGCCAAGCCGGGCCAGAAGTGCGATATCGTCGAGTTTGAGCTGGAGCTCAAGTCTATCGCGGACGTGGGTCTTGTCGGTTATCCGAACGTTGGCAAGAGCACGATTCTCTCCGTCGTAACGGCGGCAAAGCCGAAAATCGCCAATTATCACTTTACCACGCTTGCGCCGAATCTGGGCATCTGCCGCCAGTATGGCACGGATTTTGTCATGGCCGATATCCCGGGACTTGTCGAGGGCGCCAGCGACGGTGTGGGTCTTGGCATCCAGTTCCTGCGTCATGTCGAGCGCACGCGTCTGCTGGTGCATGTGGTCGATATCGCGGGCAGCGAGGGCCGCGATCCGATCGAGGACTTTGAGCATATCTGCGACGAGCTGGTGGGCTATGGCGATCTGGCGGAGCGTCCGCAGATCGTGGCGGCCAACAAGATGGATCTGCCGGGTGCGCAGGAGAATCTTGAACGCCTGCGCCAGCATCTGCGCGGTACGGATATCGAGGTTTATCCGGTTTCCGCCGCGACGCGCAAGGGCTTTGATGAACTGATGGGCGCGATCGTGCGCCTCCTGCCGACGCTGCCGGAGCGCCTCGTCTTTGAAGAGGAGCCGGAGGTCGTCGTGCAGGATGAAGCGCCGTTTACCATCACCAAAGAAGGCAGCGACTACTATATTGTCGAAGGCAAGGCGATGGATCAGCTTATCAACTCCATCAACTTCCAGGACAATCAGTCCGTCAATTACTTCCACCGCACGCTGCGCAGCCGCGGTGTGATCGACGCGCTTCGCGCGGCGGGCGCAAAGGAAGGCGATACTGTCGCCATCTGCGAGATGGAATTCGATTTCGTCGAATAACCAGCGTTCCGCTGGACCGGGCTCTCCTTCGGGCGTGCTTCTAAGGGAATCGTTCGCGCATTGGGCGCTCCGATTCCTGACTTGGTGGGTGGCACAGTCTGCGGTGCTGAATCCGTTTTCTGCGGCCGGAGGAGCCTTGAAAACTACTTTACCATTTTGGCTTTGGAAGAATGACTTCCATGTATAGAAAGGAAATACTATGACAAGCAAGCAGCGCGCATATCTGCGCGGATTGGCCAATACCATGGAGCCCATCGTTCACGTGGGTAAGGATGGCGTCAACGAGAACATGATCAAGCAGCTTTCCGATGCGCTCGAGGCGCGCGAGCTGATCAAGGGTACCGTTCTGCAGAACTGCCCGCTTTCCGCCCGTGAGGCGATTGCAGAGCTCTGCGAGGGCGCGAATGCCGAGCCGGTGCAGTGCATCGGCAACCGCTTCGTGATCTATCGCGCCCGCGAGAAGGATCCGAAGATCGTCCTGCCGTAACATTGATAGAAACAGATACAGCGCATTCCGTTTGGGGTGCGCTGTTTTTCTATGTATCCGCTTTAAGTATGTATTGCCCGAAACAGAAAGATGGTCGATCTGATCTGCAACAGAACAGTATAAGCGGGAGGCGGGCAAATTGACGAGATGCCTGATCTGTGATAGAATATGCTTAATTCTATTGATTATCGGAGTGATCAAGGATGGTAGCGATTTATTGCCGCGCAGGCAACGAGAGCGTGCTGGACATGCAGGAAAAAGTGATGCGCACGGGAACGGAAATGGCAGGCATTGCGCCCTCTCAGACGCTGCTGTTTACGGATATCGGCGGAACGGGCGCTTCGATTGACCGCCCGGGCTTTAATGCGCTCAGGGAAGCCATGAGGACTGAGGATATCGAGTGTGTGTTCGTCTGGGGATCGGACAGGATTGCCACGCGCCATGATCTGCTTGCGGAGTTCCTTGGCGAGGCGAAGGAAGCCGGCGTCAAGGTGTATGCGATCTGCAGCGGTGAGCCGGAAGATCTCGACTGGATGCTGGACATCAAGGCGTAACAAAGACAAGAAGCGCATAAGGAAAGGACCCTGGAATTTCCAGAGTCCTTTTGCTATGCTGTTTTGAGCTGTTATCAAACCATCCAGGGGCGGATAATATCCGCCCGCGCATAGATGCTTTAAGCTGTCGCGAAGCGAAGAAGGGGTCTGGGGAGGAAGTCCCCAGGCAGGTCCGGGCAGCTGCCCGGCGTCCCCTATCTCTTAATACTCGGCCAGCAGGCTGGTGTAGTACTCCTGCTTCTCCTCCTCGGAAGAGCAGTTGCACAGATACATCATGTCGGCCATCGCGCCGGAGAGCGCCTTCGGCACGCGCTGCGCCATCTTGATGCGATCGCCGTACTTGGCCATGATCGCGTTGTGATCCATGACGAAGTTCTTGCCGTCGCGGCGGCCGCAGTAGCAGCAGAAGTAGTGCTCGGCGCCCTCGTTTTTCACGGTGCGGGTGTTGAAGGCGACCATGTCGGCCCAGATCTTGTATACATCGCAGGAGTTGGCGAAGTTGAACATGTCCGCGCTCCAGCCGCCGGAGGGACGCATGTTGACCTCAAGGCCCAGGATGTCGCCCTTCTTGCCCAGCGCCGGCTGATCATCGTTGAGGACGAAGAACTCGAGATGGACGAAGCGGCTCTTGACGCCGAAGGCTTCGACAGTCTTGCGGCCAACCTCACGCATGCCTTCCGGCAGGTTCTTCTCGATGTAGTAGCAGGAGTTGCCGTTGGTGTTGACGGTGTCCATGATGGAGTCCATGGTCACGTTGCCGGTTTCAAAGAGCGGCTGGCCGTTCGCGTCGATAACCGCGTCATAGGTATGGACGGTGCCGTTGACGAACTCCTCCATGATGTAGAGGACATCGTTTTCCTTGGTGGCGAAGAAGTAGTTGAGCTGGTCGTCGTTCTTGAGCTTATAGGTGCTGGAGGCGCCCACGCCGTTGTCCGGCTTGACGATGACCGGGTAGCCAACCTCGGCAATGAAGTCCTTGCAGCCCTGATAGTCATAGACCAGATGATAGCGGGCGGTCTTGATGCCGGCCTTGGCGTAGTACGCCTTCATCTTGGACTTGTACTTGACCGCATCCATGTCGCTCGCCTGGAAGCCGGTGGTGATGTTGAAGGCGGTGCGAAGCGCAGCGTCCTTCTCCAGCCAGTATTCGTTGTTGCTCTCCAGCCAGTCGATCTTGCCGTGCTTGTAGGTCAGGAATGCGACGGCGCGGAACACCTCGTCATAATTCTCCAGAGAGGAGACCTTGTAGTACTCGTTGAGGGAAGCCTTGAGCTCCGGCATCAGCTCGTCATACGGGCAGTCGCCGATACCCAGCACGTTCATGCCGTTCTTCTTGAGTTCCGCGCAGAACTTCCAGTAGTTGGTCGGGAAGTTCGGGGAGATAAAAACAAAATTCTTCATGAGAAGTTCTCCTTATGTTTGTATTCTGTCGTAATGGGTTGATGATCTCGCCTGCGGATGAAGCCGCCTCAGATGTTTAAGCCGCCGCGAAGCGAAGAAGGTCCAGCAGAACGCTGGTCAGGGATTGCCGATGATCTGCGGCAGGTAATACTGCACCTGCTTATACCACCACGGCCAGTCGTGGTTGACATCGTAGCCCCAGAAGTTGACAGAGGCATGGATGCCCTTCTGGTACAGCACGCGTCCCAGCCAGCCGGTGCTTTCCTTGAGCACATCCTCCCATGCGCCCTGACCGACGCAGATGAAGATCTTATGCTGGTTGTACAGGTGGATGTAGGGATGGTCGTGCGGCATACCGGCGATGTAATCGCACGGGCTGTTGGCATAGACGAGATCGTCCATGTAGCCGCCGAAGGCGTCGCGGGAATCATATACGCCGGAAAGCGCCAGACAGCTGTCAAACAGGTCCGGGCGGCGGAAGATCAGGTTTGCTGCGTGCTGCGCACCCATGGAGCAGCCGAAGGTCATGATCATTTCCTGATGCCAGTTGCGCTCGCCTGCGATGTGATGAATGCGCGGCACAAGCTCGTCCACGATGTAATGGAACCACGCCTCGTGGCGCTCAATGCGCCAGCGGTTGTCGCCGCCCTTGTTGGCCCAGGTTTCGCCGTCGATGGTGTCGATGGAAAAAACCATGATCTTGCCCGCGTCGATCCACGGACGGAAGTAGTCGTCCATGTGGAAGCCCTCAAAGTCCATGAAGCGGCCGGCCTGGCAGGGAATGAAGAGGACGGGTTTGCCGCGATGGCCGTAGACCTTGAATTCCATGTCGCGGCCGAGGCAGTTGGAATATTCCTTGAAATAACGGATTTCCATACTGAATCTCCTTTAGTAGTCGTATGTTGACCATATATATTAAAGCCCGAGGCACGCCATGAACACCGGGAGCTGTCTGCTCCAGCTGTCCTCACAGTGGGTGCCGTCAGGGACAATGCGGAAGGTCAGGTTCACGCCGCGTGCATAAAGCGCCTGACAGGTACTCATCAGCAGATCACGCGTGGTTTCGTGGTTGGCAATTTCGTCCGCGCCATAGTCCATGTAGATGACCGTATCGGGCGCAAAGTTCGCCCGGCGGATCATGCTGCGCACCTTGCCGGGATCCACCCAAAGGCTTGGGGAGAGGCATGCTGCGCGGGAGAAGGTGTCGTTATAAGCGCAGGCGGCGTACAGGCTCATCAGCCCGCCCATGGAGGAACCGGCGATCAGCGTGTTTTCGCGATCTGCAAGCGTGCGGAAATGCCTGTCGATCATGGGCTTAAACTCGTGGATGAGCCACTCCATCGTCATGCGGCCCCGCCCGCGGATGAAGCCGAGCGCCTCCTCCTCATGCGTGAAGGGGGAGTACTCTTCAAGCCGCCCGTTGCCGATGGGATTGGATTCCACAGCGGCGACGATCACCCGTGTTTTGCTCTGGTTCAGATAGTCGTACATCTTCCATGAAGTACCGAAGGACGCATCTGCATCGAGAAATATGTTCTGCCCGTCGAGCATATACAGGACGGGAAAGCGGGCATCGGGCTCTTCGTCATAGGCCTGCGGCAGATAAAGATAGGCGCGACGCCGAAGACCTCTGGAGAGTCGGGGGATAGTGATTTCCCATTTATGAAGCATAAAACGCCTCCGAACGATCCTGCGATATATCTAAGCGCACAAAAAACAAACCCTATGCACTGGGATATACAGAGTAGTATAAAACAGAGGGGGCGGGTCTGTCAATTCATAACAGCCGGAAAATCTAGAAGAAATCAGTTTTTTTCGATCTGTACACAGGGACAAGGATGAAAAAAGATACCCGGGGATACCATGCGGCTTTGATGCGGTCAGTTGACAGATGGGTAGGCGAATTTTATAATCAGATCAAGGACTGGATGCGATGCATCCGGCGAAAGGAGACACGATGGCTAACATCATCGATTATGTGCAGTGGCGCGGGGATATCCCTCTTGATCAGGTGCCGGTGGGAGCGGTTGATGCGCTGGTGCTCAGCTATCTGGCGTATATGCCCTTTTATGGCCTGGCGGACGAGTCGTTTGAGGGAGAGGGTATGCTCCTTGCCGATGCGGCGGAAAAACTGTTGGAAGCTGGTGTTTCCAGCACCTGCATGATCGACAGCCTTCGGGAGGACTGTAGTCTGCTGGAGGCTGTGCGCGAGAGCGAACGATTTGGTACGATGCGCGTCGTGGGCTTTGAAGAGCGATATGACCAAGAAAAGGAAGAGCAGTTTGCTGCCGTGACGTTTGTGCCGCCGGTTGGGCCGGTGTTTGTGGCCTTCCGGGGAACGGACTCCACGGTTGTGGGCTGGAAGGAAGACTTCAACATGAGCTTTGTGCGCGAGGTGCCGGCGCAGCGCGCAGCGGCAGCGTATACCGCCGATGCGGCGATTGCGCTTGGGCGGCCGATGATCCTTGGCGGGCATTCCAAGGGCGGCAATCTGGCCGTATATGCCGGCATCTTTTCCGATGAGCCGGTTCAGGCGCAGATCGCCTGTGTCTATAATTTTGACGGGCCGGGCTTTAATGAGGAAATCATTGCGCTGGATGCATTCAAGAAGGTGGATATGCGTATCCATACCCTTGTACCGCAGTCCTCGATGGTCGGTATCCTGCTGTGGCATGCCGAGCCGTTTACGGTTGTACGCAGCGATGCTGCGGGGCTCTTTCAGCACAATCCCTATAGCTGGCAGGTGATGGGCGGGCGGTTTATTACCCTGCCTGAGCGCACCAAGGAGAGCCGTTTGGCGGAGCAGACGATCAAGCATTGGCTGACGGGGCTGCCGGGCGAAACGCGCGCGCAGATCATTGACGGTATTTACAGCGTGCTCAGCGTATCGGAGGGGAGAAATGTTTCCGATCTGTTTGAGGGAAGGAATGTTCGCGCAATTCTGAAGGCTGTGGGCAGTATGGACGAGGAGACGAAGGAAGTGATCGTCGATGCGTTCAGGATGCTGGGCAGTTCCTTCAAGGAAGCGATTCCGGATTGGGTTGACCGCACGGCAGGACAGTTCCGCACCATGATTGCCCAGCGGACGGAACAGGAGAAGAACAAAGACAGGGGGTAAAGCCCTTTTCCGCAGTGATCATTCGCTGCGGTTTTTAAAGTTTTTTCCAGAATGATGCAGCAATTGTTTGGCCTGTATCGTCTTGTAGGCAAGGGGTAAAAGGAGGAAAAGCGTTATGATGAAGCGTTTAATCGGGATGCTGCTTGCGCTGCTGCTGTGCTCCACGGCAGCCATGGCGGACAGCATGAAGGAGGCCGCCGCGCGGTATGCTGGCTATACGTTTGTGCAGGGCGAAGAGGCGGAGGATATGATCTGTATGATCATGGGCCGCCCGGATGGAAAGCGCGTGGTGATCGGCGGCGTCCGGCATACGGAGGACGGCGAATACGCCACGCAGCAGAGCGCGCCGCTGCCCGACGGCGTTTCTGCACGGATCGAATATGCAATGGAAAACAAGACCTTTACGCTCTTTCTGGGAGAAGCGGAAAAGGGGTATAGCCTTGCGCCATACGGTGAGACATGGGGCGTCGCGATTGGCGATGAAATCGTGGGTCATTTCTGGGTAATTATCAGCCGTTCGCCGAACTCGGCATGGTGTTTCGGAAGGCATCCATGGAGCGATATGTCAATAATCGACTGGACGAAGCTGCCGGAGGAGCGGGGAGATGTGCTCGCTGTGATGGACACGCAGGACTGGGCGACGCCTGCCAGCCCGAATTATCATGATCGCGTGCATCTGCGCGCTGCGCCGCGCAAGGACGCCGTTTCGCTGGGGAAATATTATAATGGTACGCCGATTCGTGTGCTGGATCGCGGAGAAGAATGGACGCATGTCAGCATTTTTGGCGTTGAAGGCTATATGATGACGAAATGTCTTGCCTTTGGCAGTCATGTTTCGTTGGTGGATAACGGTCTGTACCGTCAGGTGCTCAACGAAGAGAGCGCCGAGATTTATGAATGGCCGGACAGAAGTACAGCACATACGACCATCCGCGCGCGGTGCGGCATCATGATCCTTGCCGTTGTGGGCGATGACTGGTATCATGTCTGGGATATCCGAGAGGGAAAAGCGGGTTATCTGCCTGTGGAGGATGTACAGGCGGGCAACGGATGATCGTCTTTACAGGAAAGGATACAAAGGAAGGGACTGAATGTGCGTGAAGAGACTGCAGGCATGGATGATTTCTCTGCTCTGTCTGCTGAGTGTGTGCGCCTGCGCGGAGGAAAGGGCGGCGCTGCCGCAGGGCGTGAGCGACCTGTGCATGCGCGTGCATCCGGGGTATGAGATTGCGGCGTATGACGGCTGGGGTGATGAAAGTCGGGGACAGATTGCGCTGATTCTCAAGCAGGGCGATGACAATATCCTGTGCATGGCCGAAAAGGCGGAGGAGGATCCTGCCTACGGACTGACGATTGACAACACGAACGCCGTCTATGATGGTGATGCACTGCCATCCCTTCTTATCGATACCGGTGGGGATTCCCTGTGGTATACCTACGTGGACGAACGTGGAGAGAACTCTGTGCATTACGGCTCGATCAAGTCTGAAGGGCGCTGGGGACGTGTGAGCACGATATCCTATTCGCCCGATACAGACGGTATTTCGGGCCTGTTCAGCTGGGTGTCGGATGGAACGCTTTGCTATGAGGAAACCGACGAGGATGAAAATGAGAATATCCGCGACCGGTGGATGTACGCGCCGATTACGGTGAACAAAGCGTTTGAACAGAGTCTCGAGCTTGCCAACTTTAATATCAATACATTTGATGCAGATCCCCGGGACGGCCTGTATCCGATGCTCGGCAATGAGGCATTTGTGCGCTCGCGGATGTCAGGCAATCATATTCTGCGGGATATGGATGTTTCTGCTGTGCATATGGCGACGCTGCTTGAAAGCAGAACCGGTCAGCATTTTCTGCGCATAGACGACTGGGATGAATCGTTCTATCAGACCGCTGCGCTGCTGCAGTTTGCAGACGCTGCAGTGCTGGATACCTATCATGCAGGCGCAGGCGATGTATATGTGAGTACTGGCGTGATGATGTACAGCATTGAGCGAGCGGATGCGGGCAGCTGGTATCTGACTGGCGTGGATGACAGCGGCGTGCGCATGATCGGCCCCGATTATGCTGCGCCCGATGGACAGACCATCATGTATCGCAACGATGGTTTTGTTTATGGCGCATCGCCGTGGGGCGTTCTGCGCGGGCAGAATATCGTGCTTTCTTCTTCCTATGAAGAGATGTTTGCACAGATGGATCAGAGCGCGTATGCCCTGATCCATAATCCCAATTCCGCAGACCGACTGCATCTGCGCGCGAAGCCGGATAAAGGATCGCATTCCTACGGAAAATTCTATAACCGCACGCCGGTGCTCGTGCTTGAGCGCGGAGATATATGGACGAAGGTGCAGATCGGGCGCGGCGGTGCTTGCCTGACGGGCTATATGATGACAAAGTTCCTCGCCTTTGATGAGAGTGAGAAGGTGCAGCTTGCTTGCGCGTTCCCGCAGAAAGTCCTGCGGGATGAGTATCGGGAGCAGGGAATCCGTCTGTGTGCCGAGCCGAAGAACACAGCAGTTACGGAAAGGCGGTTCAGACAGAGCTGCGATGATTTTATCATCGGCGTATATGACGACGAGTGGTATATCGTCCTGCGCGCAGACGGCACGGTCGGCTATGTTCTGCAGGATGCTTTCTGGGAGGGCAACGGCTGAAACATGCCCTATAAAAATGGACGCAGGATGGTTCCTGCGTCCTTATTTTTGCTTTCGTATCTTGAAACCGCCGCGAAGCGGTGAAGGGAGTTTGAGGGATGAAATCCCTCAAGAGGGTTTCAGAGCAGCAGCCCTGACGTTTTCTTGGTTCCTAAATCACCCGGCACGCATCTGCAATCTGCGTGAGCGACAGACCGCCGGCGCGGTTGATGATTGCGACGGTGGAGGTGCTGCCCGAGGCGAAAGCAAGCGGCTGTTCGAGATAGACGTAACCATCCTGCCCGCTCACGGTAATCGTGTGGCTGCCTGCGGGGAGGCGGATGTAGCCGGAGGCTGTGCCTGCGCTCAGCAGATTCACCACGCGTGTGCCGTCGATAAAAATGCGGAAGGGCGGATAGCCGTGCGTTGCATTCAGAAAGCGGACGGCGGCGTAGCGCGTGGGCACGGTGATCGTGTAATCCGGCAGCGGCTGGATGGTGATCGTGCCGCCGCCAGGGGAAACCGGGCCGCCTTCGCCGGGATTAGGCAGAGGAATGGATGGCGTGTTTGCGCCTTCACCGGGGAAAACGGCGCCGCCCTCGCCGGGATTGGGGAGAGGCGTAACGGGAATGTTTCTGTTTTCCATATGGTCATGACGGAAGAATTTTCTTCCGTCTCCCTCCTTTCAGCAGGATCAGTACATCTTATTCTGCTGAAAGGCAGTACGTGCAGGCTCAATCCGCCTCGATGAACCAGTAGGGCTCGTCGTAGAACAGATACAGCTGCCGCTCTCCGACCTGACAGGTATAGCGGACACCCTGCCCGCCTGCCTTGAGGGAGGGCGCTTCGCGCACATCGAGAATTCGGTCAATTCTGCAGGCAGGACCGTCCTCGGCGCGGAACAGCAGCGGGTGCGTCGTTCCATCCAGCAGATGATCCGCCCGAACCTTGACATAGATTTTAAAAGGATTCTTTCTGAGCGTGGACATGGCTTCCTCCTCCTGTCATCATCCGGTGAACATGTTCACTGGATGCACGGTATGTTCCTCGACGGGGTTGATCTGCGCATAACCCCGATCGCGCAGCACCACGCCGCGCTGGATCACCTGATGCCCATATCGGCGGCGCAGATCGTCGATGGAGCGCTCAAGCTGTTCTTTATGAATGCGCCGGGTTTCATCGCCCATAAAATCCAGCTGAACCGGCTCGTCGTCCGGGGAGAGCATGGAACAGGTGAGGCCGACGCTGCGATAGGGGAATCCGCCGGAAAAACGCTCGCAGAACAGGGACAGCGCAGCCTGCGCGATTTCGTCGGTCAGGTTGGTTGCGCGCGCGAGCATAACCTGATGGGAACGGGTGATCAGACTGGTGGTTCGCGCGGAAATGGAGATGCAGCGGGCGCGGAATCCGCCCTCCCGCAGGCGCGCGGCGACAGACTCGGCCAAAAGATAGTAGATGCAGCGTGCGTCGTCGATATGCGTCAGATCGTGTGGCGGGGTCGTGCTGTTGCCGACAGACTTGACGCAGCTTCTGTGGTCGATGGGGCGTACGGGGGACTGATCCTGCCCGTTGGCGAAGGCCTTGAGCATGAGCCCATTTTTGCCCAGCAGCCCGAGCAGTACGCCGTCGTCGCAGCGCGCCAGAGCGCCAATGGTCGTCACGCCCAGCCGGGCGAGCTTGCGCGTTGTGCTCGGTCCGACGTACAGCAGATCCTGCACGGGCAGATTCCAGATTTTTTCGCGGAAGCTGTCCGGCGGAAGGAGCGTAACGGCGTCCGGCTTTTTCATGTCACTGCCCAATTTGGCGAGGATTTTGTTATCCGCTACGCCGATGGATACGGTGATGCCCAGCTCCTCTCGGATGCGGATGCGGATTTCCTCGGCGATACGCGCGCCGTCGGAGAAGGTGAGGCCAGATTGTGTCAGATCGATCCAGTTTTCATCCAGGCCGAAGGATTCCACCCGGGAGGAATACTGCTCATAGATTTTGCGCATCTTGCCGCTGAAACGCACATACAGCGGAAAGTCCGGCGGAACGCATATAAGCTCAGGGCACTTCTGCTTCGCCTGCCAGATGGCCTCGCCGGTCTTGACACCGTATTTTTTGGCCAGCGTGTTCTTGGTCAGGATGATACCATGGCGCGCTTCAGGGTCCCCGCTGACGGCGACGGGCTTTTCACGGATTTCAGGCGTATACAGGCACTCCACAGAGGCGTAATAGCTGTTTGCATCGCAATGCAGAATCACCCTGTCCAATTCTGTCACCTCATCATACAAATGAGAACAAATGTTCCTATATGTATTATTATATCCCAAAGAGGCGTTTTGTCAACAGGAAATGAGAGGAAGCATAGCGCAGGATTTTTCGAAAGTTTGAAAAAAATGTTGACAATCGTATAGATGCGTGATATACTAAACAAGTGCTTAGGGGCATGGTGTAATGGTAACACGTGGGTCTCCAAAACCTTTGTTGTGGGTTCGAATCCTACTGCCCCTGCCAGACAAAAGGCGGTTGGTCCTCGGACCAGCCGCTTTTTGTTTCCAATAGAGGGGAAGTAGGATTCGAATGGGGCGGGAGTGAATGACGTGCCAGTGGCACGTCAGAGCCGCCCTGACCGACGAGCGTCGAGCGAGGAGAAAGAATCCTACTGCCCCTGCCAGAAACGCAGATTCGAAAGAGTCTGCGTTTTTTGTTTATATCCTTCTCAAATAAATGCCAATATGATATACTTCATAATAATATCAAAGGCAATTTCTTAGAAATACGTTAGATAAAGCATATGGGATTCATTGTTGAAATGAGGTGATGAAAATGAATAAATTGATTCTGGAGTCTTATGAAGGCGGCGAAATCGATGTCTTTCCGGTTAATCGTTCTGGTATTGCTTTATATCAAAGCAATAATTGTCCCCGAGGTGAAGAATACATTGATTTACCCTTGCGTTTGAAAGAAGATACCTTTTACTCTTTTGCATATGTATTTCTGAACAAGTACCTTAATCAAAAAATGCTTTCCCAATATCGCAATGTCGATATTGAAGGATACTCTTTTGATAGTTACGGTGATAATCTCTATACGTATTCAGATGTTCAATGCATGCTTACAGAAATGACCCGAACAGCACGGGAGATTTTGTTTGGCAAAAACACAAATATGATCAAGGAAATGATCCAGCATTTAAATCCGTGTATATATAAAATATACGGAAGCGTAGATAAAGAGCAACTCTTTGATGAACACAGAAATGAAATTGCTGATTACTTGCTTCTTTTTTGTGATAGAATTCAATTACTGATGGAGCAATTCCCCGAGCATGAACTTCTGAATTTTCAAGGGCCGTAGTATTTTTTCAGACCGCAGATTCTTCGGAGTCTGCGTTTTTGTTTTCCCACTAACGCTTCATACATCTCATCAAAGCCATCTCCAAACAGATGAATATAAACATTGTAGGTGATATTGACATCTGCATGACCGAGCAAGCGAGACAAAATCTTGATGTCCATACCCTTGTAGTAGCAGTTCGTTGCAAAAGTATGCCGAAAGACATGTTCGCCTCTGTACTGAATCCCTGCATCACGGCATGCGCACTTCGTCTGCCATCTCAAAGCCTCGTAAGAGAGCCGTTTGCCGTCGTTTCCCACGAATACCCATTCGCTGCTTGATTGCCGAGCAAGAGCAGAAAGAAGAAAAACTGCTTTGGGCGTAAGTGGGATCGTGCGGTTGCTTGATTCACTTTTTGCGCAGTCCTGAACAAAGGACTGCTTTTTGTTTGCCAGCCGCACGACTGTTGCGCGAACAATCAAACGCTTTCGGGATATCTGGATATCCTTCCATTGCAGAGCAAGAGCCTCACCAACGCGCAAGCCTGTTTCCGTCATCAGAATAATGGCGGCAAAGCCGGGCCGCGAATGCGTATTTAGTACCCGCAGCAGCGCTTCCTGTTCTTCTGGCGAATAGGCTTCTGCTTGCTGCTTACCCTTCTGAACATTGCACCGCGCAGGGAGTTTGATGCCGACAGCGGGATTCGCTGGGATTTGATGCAAAGCCGCAGCCTGTTTGAGGGGCGCAGTCACAATGCGCATCTGTTTCTTGATGGTAGACAGTCCATAGCCGCTTCCTGCCAGTTTATTGACGTATTTCTGGATGTGTGTTGATGTGATCTGACAAATCGGCATATCAGCATCGAGATCTTTCTCTGTTTCTCAGCCAGTTCTTTCTTAATATCTTCAGCAGAGACTTAAGAACCGAACATTTCATGACTTTTTACGGTTAAAATTGCTTCGTATCGGCCATCAGCTCTCAGGCGGATGGTACCGCAGCCGTTGGCTGCTCTTTTTTGTCATTCGGTATCCTTCTTGTTTTCTTCTTCAATACAATACTGCGGATCATTGCTCAGTTCGATAGCGCTTCTACGTATCGGGATGAAAAGGATCATCAGATTAGCAATAACAGACCGACTTCTGAGATGTGACAGATCCTCCACCAAAGCAGAGTTACCGGGTTTGAAGACTGTGGAACGATACAATGGACGGAATATCCTAAAAATCTGTGCAAAATGTCTGTATTTTGCGCTGATAAGTATAGGGAAATCCTGCGGCGCTAAAATTATGCGGAAAAATTAAGAGAAATCTGAAATAGGTATTGACATCTAAAAGATGAGAATGTATACTTATTTACAGAAATAATCGTTTAATTTTGTGTGTTGTAATGTATAACGATACACATGCAAGAAAGAGGGTGATCCTGTGAGCGGCAGCCTTCAGGATGTTGCCCGACTCGCAGGCGTTTCGAAAACTCTCGTTTCCCGCATGATCAACGGACAGAGCGGCGTCAGCGAGAAATCCCGGCTGAAGATTCAGGCAGCCATGGACGAACTGCATTATGAGCCGAATGCCTTGGCGCGTTCTCTGGTTCTGCGCAGCACGAATACCATCGGCGTTGTGATGGATACGCTTTGCGAGAAGTATTTTTTCAATCTGATCGACGGGCTTGAGGCGGGCGCGGAGCAGATTAAATATAACGTCATCTTTTCTTCGGGACGCAATCAGATCTCCCATAAAGAGCGTGCAGTGAAGTATTTTATGCAGGGACGGACGGACGGCGTGATCTTCTACGGCAGCCGGGTTGAGGACGAACCGCTGATTCACAAGCTCTCTGAAGGCGATTTCCCGTTTGTAGTGATCGAAAACACGTTTCCTGCGCTTGATATCAACAATATTGTTGTGGACAATACCTTCGGCTCGTCGATCGCGGTGGATCATCTGTTCCGCTGCGGATGCCGGAAAATCTGGCATGTTGCAGGCGACGTCAATCATCGCGTGTCGCTTGATCGTCGGGACGGATATATTATTGCGATGCAGCGCCACGGCGTGACTGTAAACGATCGGATGATTATTCAGGGGGATTTCGATGTGAAGGAAACCTACCTGAAGATGAAATCGCTGCTGGCTGAGTTCCCGCGCGCTGAGCTGCCGGATGCGTTTTACTGTGGATCGGATAATACCGCGTATGGCTTGATGATGGCGCTTGAGGAAGCGGGTATCCGGGTGCCGGAAGATGTGATGGTCATTGGTTTTGACGATGATGTGCCGCCGCCTAACCGGCAGTTTAAGCCTTTGACGACACTGGCGCAGCCGCTTTATCAGATGGGCATGAGCGCTATGGAAATGCTTCTTGGCAGCATCCAGAATCCCGAGGGAAAAAAGAACAGAGTCGTGTTTTATCCAGAGTTGGTTATCCGTGAGACGACGAGATAACCGTCTCTTTGACCTAAAATGTGGAGCGATACACATTAATTGTGTAATATGGGTGATATACAAGCGTAATTAATCTTTTTTTTAGAGTTTATGTGGAACGATACACATCTCTAAAACGAAGACTCGAAAGTTTAGAAGAAATGCGACCGCTGCTGCGGCGCCTTTCATACAACAAACCGCTGATCTTGAACACGACAGGAGGAGAAGAAACTATGAAAATCTCGATCGTAGGCGCTGGCAGCTCCTATACGCCCGAACTGCTGGAGGAGATGTGCAACCGACGCGACAGCCTCCCTGTCAAGGAAATCGTTCTTTACGATATCAACAAGGAACGCCTTGACATCATGACGAGCTTCTGCCAGCGTTTCGCGGCTAAGCGCGATCTCGACGTGAAGATCCGCTCCACCATGAGCCTTGACGATGCTGTTGAAGGCGCCGACTTTGTCGATACCCAGATCCGCGTGGGCGGCAACGAGCAGCGCGTCATCGACGAGAAGATCCCGCTGAAGTACGGTCTTGTCGGTCAGGAGACCACCGGCGCCGGCGGCATGATGAAGGCCTTCCGCACCATTCCGGTGATGCTCGACGTCGCGCGCCGCATGGAGAAGCTCTCTCCCAACGGCTGGATCATCAACTATACCAATCCGACCGGCCTCGTGACCGAAGCCGTTACCCGCTACACGAATGCGAATATCGCGGGCTTCTGCTCCGGCGGCATCTTCCCGAAGATGTGGGCCAAGCAGGCCATGGGCATCGACTATAAGCGCGTGCAGTACGACTACGTCGGCCTGAACCACATGAACTTTATCAGCAACGTGACCATCGACGGCCGCCCGATCACGCAGGAGGAGTTTGAAAAACTCGCCGCGGAGAACGATGCTGTCAATCCGGAGCTGACTAAGCTGCTCGGCGTGCTCACCAGCCCGTATCTCCAGTGGTACTACCAGACCCAGCAGAAGGTGAATAAGGTTCTCGCCGCACCGATGACCCGCGGTCAGGAAGTGCAGCTGCTTGAGAAGGAAGTCTATGCCGGCTACGCCGATCCGAACAATGCTGATAAGCCGGCTGCGCTGGCTAAGCGCGGCGGCGGCGGATACAGCGAGGTTGCCATGAACTTCGTCAATGCCGTTTATAACAACGTCGACACCGAGATGGTCGTCAACGTGCCCAATAAGGGCGCGATCCCGTTCCTGCCGGATTCCGCCGTCGTGGAGATTCCGTGCCTGGTCAACCGCCGCGGCATGTCTCCGATGCACGTGGCCAACGTTCCGCCGATGTGCTGGGGCCTGATCGCCGCCGTGAAGAACTACGAGCAGCTTGCTGTCGAGGCCGCTGTCGAGGGCGACGTCACCAAGATGAAGTGGGCGCTGCTGGCGCATCCGCTGGTTCGCGAGTATGATCTCGTCGAAAAGCTCGTGCCGGAACTGCTGGAGGCGAACAAGGCTTATCTGCCGCAGTTCAAGCTGTAATAAAGTAACGTAAGGGTGAATGACTGTGAAATACGTACTGGGACTTGATCAGGGTGGCAGCAAGACGCATGCCGTCGTGGCTGACATGGAGGGCAATATCCTCGGTATCGGCTGCGGCGCGGGCGCGTGCCATTCCGTTATCGGCCTCGAAGCGGCAGCCGCAGCCATTTATGACGCCTCCATGCAGGCAATGAGCGCCGCGGGTATCACGGCGGAACAGATTGACGTCGTCGGCGCCGGTCTTACAGGCGTTGACTGGCCACATGAGACGCAGCTGCTGCGTCAGGCAGTGAGCGATACCCTGAGCATTCCGCAGGAAAAGATCATCGTTGTCAACGACTGCCTGATCGCCCTGCGCGCCGGCACGTCAAAGCCCTCCGGCTGCATCCTCTGCGCCGGCAGCGGCCTGAACTGCGCCGTCCGCCATCCCGACGGCAGGGAATACACTTTCGGCTTCTACATCGAGGATGGCTGTCAGGGCGGCTCGGCGCTGGGCATGCGCACGCTGCAGGCAGTCTTTGACGCTGAGGCCGGTCTCTGCGCGGAAACCGCGCTGACAGAGAAGGTCCTGCGCTACATGGCATGCAGCAATGTCGACGAGATGCTCTTTAAGCATGTGACCTGCGGCCTCGGTCCGGATCGTATTCTGCGCCTGCCGCCTGTGCTTGAGGAAGCGGCGCTTGAGGGCGACGAGGTTGCCAAAGGCATCCTGCGCGTTTACGCGAGGGATATCGCGCGCTACGTCGTCGTGGGTCTCAGACGGTTTGACATGCTGAACCTTGATATGGAGGTTGTCCTCTCCGGCAGCATTTTTAAGTGCCGCGCGCCGGAGCTGATTGATACGGTGACCGACGTAATCCTGAGCAACGCGCCGAATGTCACCATTCTTGAAAGCATCTATGAGCCGGTCATCGGCGCGATGCTTCTGGCGCTCGATCATATCGAGGACGCCGACAGAGCCCTGATTCAGGAGCATATAGAGCGCGACGCCAAGCGCTTTCATATGGTACGCAAAGACTAAAAACAAAAAGGAGTGGATCCCATGAAGACCAACAAGTTTCTGGCCCTGCTGACCGCGCTGGTCATGATCCTGTCCGTCGCTGCTTTTGCGCAGGCCGACGAGCAGATCACGCTTCACTTCTGGCACATCTGGCCGACCGATCAGATGAGCGAGATCGTCGATGAGTACATCGAGATCTTCGAAGCGGAGCATCCGAACATCAAGATCGAAGCGACCGCGACCCAGGAGGTCGAGTATCAGAATACCAAGCTGCGCATTGCTGCTTCCAACAAGTCTCAGGGCGACGTGTTCTTCTGCTGGGGCGGCGGCTATGCGAAGGACTATGTTGACGCTGGCGCCGTTCTGCCGCTGGATGAGTACTTCGAGAAGTACGGCATTCACGATCAGATCCTCGAAGGCACCCTCGTTAACGGCACCTATGACGGCAAGATCTATGGTCTGCCGCTGAAGCAGTGGGCGGGCGTGCTCTTCTGCAATCAGGAGCTGTTCGATCTGTACGGCGTCAAGATCCCGGAGACCTGGGAAGAGATGATGACCGCTGTTAAGACCTTCCGTGAAAACAACGTGACCCCGATGATCCTCGGTGCGAAGGATGCCTGGCATATCGGCATGATCCAGAACGCTCTGGCCGTCCGCACCGCGGGCCCGGATTACGTCAACAAGGCTCTGGCCGGCGAAGCGACCCTTGACACCGCGGAGATCGTCCGCTCTGCCGAGCTGCTCGTCGAGCTGAACGAGGCCGCCGCTTTCCCGAAGGGCACTCTGGGCCTCGGCTCCGAGGAATCCCAGGAAGAGTTCATGATGGGCATGGTGCCGATGTACTTCGGCGGCAGCTGGGTTTCCTCCGGCTGTGACAGCCCCGACAACTCCATCCAGGGCAAGATCGTCGTTGCTCCGCTGCCGACCGTCGAGGGCGGCCTGGGCGATGCGACCACTTACTCCGGCGGCGTTATCGACATGATGATGGTCAATGCGGCCACTGAGCATCCGGACGAGGCCTTCGAGTTCGCTCTCGGCATGACCAAGCACATGTCCGAAGAGTGCTACAAGATCGGCGACTCTCTGCCGGCCTGGAAGCTCCCGGATATCGACGAGTCTGAGGTTTCTCCGACCCTGATCAACGTCAAGAACCAGATCCAGAATTCTACCGGCTATGTGCTGGCGTGGGATACCTTCCTCTCCGGCTCTGCCATCGACGCGCACTATCAGCTGCTTCAGGGCCTGATCGCCGGCACCGTAACCCCGGCTCAGTTTGCCACCGAGATGCAGGCTGCTGTTGAGGCTGCCAAGTAATTGACGGCTTACTGACAAAAACACCCTTTGCTGTCCGGCCGGCTCTGGCCGGCCGGACAGTTTATCAAAAACATAAAGCATTTGGAGGTTTACCATGGAACGAGCATTGCGCGACAAAAGAGCGATTTGCTTCTTTGTCATTCCGGCATTGGTCTGGTTCGGTCTGATTGCACTGGTGCCCGTGATGCAGTCTGCCGGATACAGCCTCCTTGACTGGGACGGTCTGACCACGCCCACCTTTATCGGCCCGCAGAATTATGTGAAGCTGATCACCGACGAGCTGTTTATCAAGGCGATCGTCAATTCCTTCCTGCTTGCGGCTGCGTCCGTGTTTATCCAGCTGCCCATTTCCATGCTGCTGGCCATGATTCTGGTCAACGGTGTCAAGGGCGAAACGCTCTACCGCAACCTGTTCTTCATTCCGGTCATCATCTCCGGTTCCGTTATCGCGAACCTGTGGATGAAGATTTACCATCCTTCTTACGGCCTGCTCAACCAGATGCTGGGCAGTCTGGGCCTCTTCGATATGCAGAAGGAGTGGCTCGGCGATACCGCCACCGCGCTTGGCGCGTGCTTTGTGCCGATGGTCTGGCAGTATATCGGCTACCACATGCTGCTGTTCTATTCCGCTGCGAAGTCCATCGGCGAGGACGTCATCGAGGCTGCCCGCGTCGACGGTGCCAACAGGATTCAGATGGTCTTCAGGATCATCATCCCGCAGATTGTTCCGATGATCAAGGCCTGCGTGATCTTTGCGATCACCGGCTCCCTCAAGTCCTTTGATATGATTTATATCCTCACCAGAGGCGGCCCTGTCCATGCCTCCGAGGTTCCTTCGCTGCTGATGTTCAATAAGATATTCACCACCCATGAATATGGTTATGCCAGCGCGATTGCGATTTTGATTATCGTCGAATGCCTCGTTCTGACGCTCATCGTGCAGAAGGCGTTCGCTTCTATACAGAAAGACTAAGGAAGGGAGGAACTCACAATGTCTGTCAACCGCAGAAAAAAGGTGGATCTGAAGACAAGAACCCATCCGCTGATCAATGTGTTTCTGGTGATCGTCTCCCTGATTCAGGTCTTTCCGCTTTACTGGATGTTCACCTTCTCCCTGAAGGATAACAGGGAAATCTTCGGCGCGAACACGGTCGGCCTTCCGCAGGTCTGGCGCTGGAGCAACTATGAGCAGGTGTTCAGCAAGGCCAACATGGGTACCTACCTCATGAACAGCGTGATCATCACCGCGCTGACGATTTTCTTCACGCTGCTTCTTTCTGCGATGGCGACGTATGCCATCGTCCGCATGAAGTGGAAGCTGAGTAAGGTGGTGTATAACACCTTCCTCATCGGCATGATGCTCTCTATCCACGCTGTGCTCCTTCCGCTGTATCTGAACCTGCAGCCGATTATGTCCACCCGCTGGGTGCTGATCCTGCCGTATACGGCGTTCGCTATGCCTCAGGCAATTCTCCTGATGGTCGGCTCGTTGGAGGCGCTGCCCAAGGAGATGGAGGAGGCCGCATTCATCGACGGCGCCAACATCTACCGCATTTTCTTCACGATCATTCTGCCGATGCTCATGCCCATTCTCTCCACGGTCGCGATTCTGACCTTCCTGAGCTCCTGGAATGAGATGATGCTGGCCGTTACTTTTATCAGCATCGATAAGCTGAAGACGGTTACCGTCGGCGTCAACGACATGGTTGGCAAGTATTCCACCAAGTGGGGCATCATTGGCGCGGGTCTGACGGCCGCAACGCTGCCGACGCTGCTGATGTATGCACTGCTGAGCAAAAACGTGACCAAGAGCCTTGCTATGGGCGCTGTGAAAGGATGAGTATCATGCGCTGTAATTGCCCTTATGTTGTCTGCAAATATCACGGCAACTGTGCTGCCTGCATTGCCCATAACCGCGAGAGCGGTGATATGGCGCACTGCATGGAAAAGGTCGCCATGGAGCGCGGGGCGAAGATGCCGCTGCGCATGCCGGAGAAGGTGTATCTCGAGGATGACTTCGAGGCCATGAGCCGCCGCAGCGCGGAGCTGGTCTGCGAAGTGGTCCGTAATAAGCCGGATGCGCTTGTTTCCCTCCCGGCGGGCAGCACCGCGAAGCGCACGTTTGAAATCATGTGCGAGATGGCTAAGACTGGGGAAGTGGACTTCTCTAAGACGCATTTCGTCGCGCTGGATGAGTGGCTCGACCTTGAGGACGAGAGCGAGAACTGCGACGCGTTCATGCGTAAGAACTTCTATGAGCCGGCCGGTATCCCGGATGAGCGCATCACCCGCTTTGATATCCATGCGGAAGACCTGCAGGCAGCCTGCAAGGCGGTCGACGACTTTGTGTTTGCGCGCGGCGGCATCGACGTCATGCTCCTTGGCGTCGGCATGAACGGTCATCTGGGTCTCAACGAGCCGAACAGCGATTTCAAGCTCTATTCCAAGGTGGTCGAACTGGATTCCGTGACCATGAACGTCGGCCAGAAGTATTTTACCGATGGCATGAAGCTGACCCGCGGTATCACCCTTGGCGTGCATCACATGTTTGAGTGCGGTCTGGTTATCCTGCAGGTTGGCAGCAGCCACAAGGCCGAAATCATGGAGAAGGTCTTCCGCTGCGCGCCGACCGAGGAAATCCCGGCGACGGTGCTCAAGCTTGTTCCGCACGGCGTGATCGTCACCGACCGCGACGCTGCGGCCAATGTGCTGGACATCGTTGAAAAGAATTGATGGTATAATTAACAAGAAGCGTCCCCTTTTATGGCGGACGCTTCTTTTAAAAGCGATTGTTTTTGCTTTAAAAGCGCGATATGATTGTGGCAGGACAGGAGGAATGAACCATGAACAAAGCTTGGTGGAAAGAAGCGGTTGTCTATCAGGTGTATCCGCGCAGTTTTATGGACAGCGACGGGGACGGCGTGGGCGATATCAAGGGTATTACCAGCCGGCTTGATTATCTGAGGGAGCTTGGTATCGATGTGATCTGGCTCTCCCCGGTGTACAAATCTCCGAATTATGATAATGGCTACGATATCAGCGACTATCAGGATATCATGGACGAGTTCGGCACCATGGCGGATTTTGACGAGATGCTGGCAGAGGCACATGCGCGCGGCATCAAAGTTGTCATGGATCTGGTGGTCAATCATTCATCTTTCCAGCATAAGTGGTTTGTGGAAAGCCGCAAGAGTAAGGACAATCCGTATCGCGACTTCTATATCTGGCGCGATCCGAAGGAAGATGGCAGCCGGCCCAATAACTGGGGCGCGTGGTTTGGCGGCCCTGCGTGGACGCTTGATGAAGCGACGGGTCAGTATTATCTGCACCTTTTTACGCCGCAGCAGCCGGATCTGAACTGGGATAATCCCAAGGTTCGCGACGCCGTGTTTGATATGATGAACTGGTGGTGCGAGAAGGGCATCGATGGATTCCGCATGGACGTCATCAGCCTGATTTCCAAGGTTCCGGGTCTGCCGGATGGGGAAAAGGCGCCCGGCGCTGTCTATGGCAAGCATGATCCTTATACCGTTCATGGACCGCACGTGCACGAATATATCAAGGAAATGAACCGCAAAGTGCTCTCTAAATATGATTTGCTCACGGTTGGCGAAACGGCCGGCGTGACGGTCGAGCAGGCGGCGAAGTACGCCAACGTGGATGGAAGCGAGCTGGGCATGGTTTTTCAGTTTGAGCATGTCGAATCGGAGCGCAAGTTCGGCAAGTGGACGGACGAGCCGGAGACTATCGGTTTTGTCCGCGAGAATCTGTCCAAGTGGCAGTATGATCTGGAAGGGAAAGCGTGGAATTCCCTTTTCCTTGATAACCATGATCAGCCGCGCGCGGTATCTCACTTTGGCAACGACAGCGAAGAGTTCCGCGAGGCTTCCGCCAAAATGCTGGCGACTATGCTGCATATGATGAAGGGAACGCCCTATATCTATCAGGGTCAGGAGCTGGGCATGACCAATTATCCGTTTACGGATGTGAGCGAGTTCCGCGATATCGAGAGCATCAATGCCTGCCGTGAGTGGGTGGATACGGGCCGCGCAACCTATGAGGCGTTCTGGCCGTGTCTGGTGTTCAAGAGCCGCGACAATGCGCGTACGCCGATGCAGTGGGATGACAGCGAGAATGCGGGTTTTACGACCGGCACGCCGTGGATCAATGTGAACCCCAATTATAAGACCGTCAACGCCAAGGCGCAGATGGATGATCCCAATTCTGTATTCAGCTATTATAAGAAGCTGCTTACGCTGCGCAAGCGGTATGACGTCATTGTCTACGGCCGTTATGATCTGATCATGAAAGAGGATCCGCAGGTGTTTGCCTATACCCGTACGATGGATGAAAAACGCCTTCTGTGCGTGTGCAACTATTCGGATAAGCAGGCTGCTTTTGAACTGCCGGCAGAATTTGAAGGGGCGGATTGCCTGATTACCAATCTTGGCCGTGAAAATGTTTCCGGCGGGATGACGCTCAAACCGTATGAGTGCTTTGTGCTTTATGGATATGGGAAAAGATACGGTAACATGGAAATCTGAACAACAAGGATTTGCAGGACTAGAAGGACACTGGGCAGTACGTTGATTGAGAGACATGAGGCTCGGCAGATGATGGCTCACAGCCATTCAAACATGATCCGATCAATAAACAACTCTGTTTCTTTTCCGACACTGGCAGAGAAGGAAAAAGCCTTTCCGGCAGGAATCTCAAACTCGATCTGCTCGTTTTCAGGCAGCATGGCAATTTGCTCAGCGTTTTCCTTGACGATATTCATCCATGCGCCTTCGCCATCGTCTTTTAATTGATAATACACCGTCACTCTGATGGCGGAAGAATGGCTTTCAAAGGTCGGGGACTGCATAACTACCCGCTCTTCTCCGGCAGGAAAGATTCCTCTTTCGCGCATGCCGGGATCAAAGGTATATCCCTGCGTAAAAGGATAATCGATGGCCGTGCGGTGAAGGATCGGTCCTGCCTTTCCGTCCAGCCAGCAGTTTTCCGCCATATAAATCGTGTCCCCGAAAGCTTCGCCGATTTTCGTGTACGCGTGCTGCAGATAAGGCGGAATATTGGATAGCCCACCCAGGTACGTGGCTACCAGCAAATGCTTGTCCGTTAATGCGCTTCGGTCGTCATAATAGTCATAGGCGTCGTAGTTCACCAGAGAGCGATTGGTTGTAAAATAGCTTACATAAACGCGCTCAGGATCAAATACGCGGGCCATTTCTGCTGAGGCGCTGTCATTGATAAATACAATGCTGTCCGCGCCTTGCGCCTGAGCAATCTCGGTTACGGCGCGATGATAGTCCTTATGATAATTGCCGGCTGCAGAGAAAATTGAACTCCAGCATCCCACCATCATCATTGTCAACGCGCCGGCTGCACAGGATAAGCGAACGAACCGGATGAGCGTGCGCTGCTTCTGGGTACTGGCGGCAAACACAATGCCTGCTGCAGCCATCAGCGGCACATAGCCAATCAGATGATAGCGGGCAGAGGTGACCGTGATTTGCTGAATAAAAAGGTTCCACATGAAAATTCCGCTCAGCGCCGCGCTGGCATAGCAGAGAAGTCCAATTGATTCGCCGCTTTCTTGGCGTCTGCTTTTGCCAAACCAGCCCTTTAGCCCCTGCAGCCCCAGAAACAGCATGCAGAGGAGGAAGGATAGCCGGACCACATACATGATGCCGCCCAGCGTATACAGGCTGGTATCCTCCAAAGGAAGCGCCCTTGCCAGGCGCAGAAGATGCGTCAGATTGTCAGCGAGATGGGAGAAAAACTTATCCGCCGTGACTATATTCAGCGCATCGGCGTATGTGGAAAGGCCGAGCACTTTCTGCAGCGCATATCCAATGAGTGTTGCGAGGATGGCTGCGATTACGACCGCGATCTTCTGAACATGGCGCCGGATATGTTCATCGCGCAGGATGAATATTGCGCTGCAGGCCATCACCGGGAACAGACCGCACAGGAAAACATACAGGCCGCTGGAAACTGCGGTCAGGAAAGCCGTGGCGCAAAAGGCCAGAAGCTCCAGAACCCACCCGGCTTTTTTCCATGAACGCTGCGGTGCAGTGAGCAGTTCCAGCATCCAAAGCGGAACGAGCGTTTTGTATATGTATTGCGCCGCTCCGTAAAAGAGCATGTTTGCGTAGCTGAGCATGCCCAGTTCAAGCGGAATCAGGATGACCGAAATCGTCATGTATGCGTATCTGCCGCGTAAGCCCAGATTCTTAAACAGCTTGAGCAGGATCCAGGAGAAAAAGAATACGTGGATGACATTGGCGATTGCAAAGGACAGCAGGATGTTGCCCGTCATCCCGTAAAACAGCAGCGCCGGAAGGGCGGAACAGTCCCATTCTGCTGTTGTCATGTATTTCCATCCTGGAATCAGCAGTGTTTTTTCTTCCCACATGCGCATCGTGTGGTACAGCACTTTGGCTGAATCGTGATCATTGACGTACTGATAATGAAAATTCAGCCATCCCCACAGAAGGATCTGAATAATCAGGAATGCGCCGAAGATAAAATCCCAGGCCGGTTTCCTTGTCGGTGTCTGCTTTCGGATATGCTTCATTGGGTAGTCCTTTCTTGAATATGTTATCTGCTGAGTATATATAACTATGTAAAAGATACAACAATACACTGTTGGTGTCAAGGCAGACATATTGTTTCACAGCGCATGACGGGATACGAAGCGTCGTTTTCTGTGCGGCATCGGTCAGCCGTGCGGATAAAGACATAAGAGATGTGGATGCCGGCAGCATAAAAAACACGAACCGGAAACATGCTCATTCCGGTTCGTGTTTTGTGCTGTGAAAACCAACCATTATGCGGTTTAAGCGGAGATCGGGCTGTGGGGGACGAAGATGGAACGTTACTTAAGCGTGGTCGTCCAATCGTCTTTGACGCGTCCGCTTCGTGTCTGCTGACACCATTTGGAGAACTTATTCTCAACGTCGACATCCGTCAGACCGCTCTGACCTTCTTTCAGAAGACCAAAGGTAACGGGCCCCTTAAGTCCGGCGGAAGCAAGCGCATTAAGTGCGGCTTCCATATTCTGGGTTGTAAAGGCGCCTGCTTCAGAAGGCGGGAAGGCAAGGTACATGCCAATGCTGCCGCTCTTCTTGGAAAGGAATTCATCGAGCGTGGGCGTCGTGCTGATCGTCTCCTTGTCCAGAGACCAGATTTTGATGAGCACTTTTGCCTGAGGAAGAACAGAGGCGAGCGCATCTTCAACGGCGGCACGCGCGGGAGCGCGCAGTTTGAGCGAATAATACGTATCGTAGTAGGGATAGGGCGTCAGGTTTTTGTCGTAAAAGACACGGAAAAGAGCGTCGGGTTCGTTGCCAGGGCGGACAATCGCATAAGCACCGTCTCCGCCATAATGCGTGGCGGTAACTTTAAGATCCTCGCCCGGGTAGGTGGCTGCCAGATAAGCCGGGACATCGGTCATCTGCGTATTCTTAGTAAAGCCTTGCCAGAGATTTCTTGCGCAAATCAGTGTGACAACAATGAGTGAAATTGTTCTTAAAATCCCCATACGTTTCTTCATTTTCTCCTCCCGATAGAATGGGTAATGAATTACTAGTGGATATTAGGTGATGAATACAATCAACGAGCACAGATTTTAAAGGTTTTGTCGATCGGCGGTTATTTGGCAATCTTAGTTAGATTTTCTAAGATGACAGTACTCTTGATAGTGTTAAGAACATTAGTAGCGCTAAGATAGTACTCTATGGGCGGACAGCCTGAGAATGTTGAGCTCGATTGTGTGATCAGCTACGCGGATATCAACGGTGCGCAGTTCACGAAGACGCTCTACTTCGATACCGAGCGGTTTACATGGGCAAAGTGGCTGCGGCATTGCTGCAACGAGGATAGCACGCTGCGCAATGTGGTCTATGACGAAGAGAGCGCCAAAGTCCAGCTGGAAAGGCTGTATCATGAGCTGTCTACGCGCAGTGAACATGAAAAGCAGGAGGATGAGGGCTGGCCCCGCCATATTGTGGTATTCGTTTACAGAAGCGAATACATCAGAAATCATCCGGTATCCCAGTATTTCGAGAAGAGCGGCGCTTTGGGCGTAAACTTCATCTTCTTTGAAGAGTATGAAGAGCTTGTGCCGCGTGGCTGCAGAGAGATGATCTACCTGGACAACGACGAGAGGACCGGCAGACTGGTACTTTGCGAAAAGGACGATCTGCGCCAGTCGTTCAGTTATCAGTCCATTGCAGACGATACGCTGATGGCCATTGCCAAAAAGACATTCCCGATTCATGTTGTCGAGGCTACGCTTGAAGGCGATATGACCAAGAACATCTCGCTCCTTGAACTCCTTGGCGTAGGCACCGTTGAGCAGCTTAATGTGAAAGAGCGCTGGGAATCCTCGCGTGTACATAAGAGCATGAGCGTGCCGCTGGGCGTCAAGACCAAGAATGATATTGTAAGCCTTGATCTGCATGAAAAATACCATGGTCCGCACGGCCTTGTTGCGGGTACGACAGGCTCGGGCAAATCGGAAATTCTGCAGAGCTATATTTTGAGCATGGCGATTCATTTCCATCCACATGAAGTCGGATTCCTGATCATCGACTTCAAGGGCGGCGGCATGGCCAATCAGTTTGAGGATTTGCCGCATTTGATTGGTACGATCACAAACATTGAAGGCCGAGAAGTGGACCGTTCTCTGAAGGCGATTAAAGCAGAGCTGCTTCGTCGGCAGAAGCTGTTTGCAGAGGTGGACGTCAACCAGATTGATAAGTACATTCTTCTGCACAAGCAGAATCCGGAAAAGGCGCCGGTTCCGCTGCCGCATCTGATCATGATTGTCGACGAATTCGCCGAACTGAAAGCTGAGTATCCGGATTTCATGAAAGAGCTGATCTCCGCAGCTCGAATCGGCCGAAGCCTTGGTGTTCACCTGATTCTGGCTACGCAGAAACCGTCCGGCGTCGTCGATGACCAGATCTGGTCCAACAGTAAGTTCAAGCTCTGTCTTAAGGTGCAGACGCATGCGGACAGTAAAGAGGTTATCCGCACGCCGCTGGCTGCGGAGATCCGTGAACCCGGCCGCGCATATCTGCAGGTGGGCAATAATGAAATCTTTGAACTCTTCCAGTCAGCGTATAGCGGCGCGAAGGTCAGGATTGGCAGCGCAGGCGTTCAGCGAAAGTTTGCGATTTCTGAGCTGAATCTCTGGGGCAAGGGCGAAGTGGTATTCTCTAACAAGAAGAGCGGAGATGATGATCATAACACTTCCACAGAGCTGGTCGAAATTGTCAAGCATATCAAGTCGGTTTGCGAAAAGCTGAGCGTGGAACGTCTGCCCAAGATCTGTATGGCGCCGCTGGCGAATACCATCATGCTGAACAGCATCCCGCAGCCTGTGCTTGAGGATGAAGGGCTGCATGTCGTGCTGGGCGTATATGATGATCCAGACAACCAGCTCCAGGAAGCGCTGACGATGGATCTTTCTTCCAGCAATACGTACATCATCGGCTCTGCGCAAATGGGCAAGACATCGCTGCTTCAGACCATGATTGTGTCGATGGCTTCCCGCTATTCTGCTGGTTATGTAAATGTGTATGTTGTGGATGGTTCCAGCAGCATCACAAAGAACATGGAGAAGGCCAATATCATTGGCGGTATCGCTTATCTGGATGAGGAAGAGCGTATTCTTAACCTTCTCCAGATGATCCAGAATGAGATCAAGGCGCGCAAGGTAAGGTTTAACGGCGCCAATGTCAGCAGCTTCAGAGCGTATCTGGAGGCCGGCTATACCGACTTGCCGCATATTGTGCTGATGATGGATAATATCGTTGCCTTCAAAGAGTATTATCCCAATCTCTACGATGAGTATATGCAGCTGACCCGCGAAGGCTTGAGCGCAGGCATCAATGTTGTGATTACATCTGCGCAGTTCTCTGCGGTGGGTATGCGTATTCTCACCGGATTCGGCAATCGACTGGCATTGAACTGCAATGATTCCGGTGAATACTCTTCGCTGTTTGAACGGTGCCGGATGCAGCCGGCAGACACGCCCGGCCGTGGCTTGTTTATGCGTGAAAAGCGTATTCTCGAATACCAGACGGCGCTGGCGGTGGAAGGCGAAACCGAAAAGCAGCGCAATGAACGTCTGGAAGAGCTCCTGATCAGCTTTGCGCCGCTGTCGGGCAATGTGCGCGCGAAGCGGATTCCGGTTGTGCCGGAGAAGGTTTACGCAGACGAGTTCTATGCCGATTACAAGGCGTCCAGACGCTACATGGTCCCGCTTGGCATCAGCTACAACTCGGTCAAAACGGTTGAAATGGATCTGCTGGAAACCGGCATTCTGCCGATTATGGGCAGGGGAAAAATGGGCAAAACCAACTTCCTCTCTCATGTGCTCCAGTATATTCAGAGAACCACACTGGAAAACCGTACGGAGGCCTATATCATCGACAGCGTGGAAGCGCCGCATGAGGCAGCGTCGGATAACTTTGGATTCATTGAACGCTATACGATTGATATCACAGAGGTTCAGGACATTCTCAGCGATATCATTGATGAGCTTGAAGCGCGTCAGCAGTATATCATTGATCATCGCAAGGAGAAGAGCGAGAGCGAGCTGCTGAGCCAGTTCCCGCTCATTCTGCTGGCGATCGAGAATCCGGAGTTCTGCGCAGAAGCATCCCGTTCTGCGGATACGATGAAGCTGTTCAGCAGACTGCAGAAGCTCCTGCGGTTCAAGTGCTGTGTGCTGATCAACAATGTCGAGAACGTATCCGCCATTGGCGCGGCAGAAATGTACAAGCGCCTGAGGGATGGAAAGCAGGCGATGCTCTTTGATGATCTGGCCAATAATAAGCTGCTGGATAATATCACCATCAAGGTGATCAATTCGTATCCGAAGCCGCTTATCCCGGGCGATATGTACATTTACCGCAATGGTTCCATTGTGGATAAGATCCGTACAGTGATTGCAGAGGATTAAGCGGAAGGGCTTAAGCACTCCGGCGTGATGGTTGTCATGGATGAGACCGCTGACATGCCGAATCTGAATTGAAAAGAGCAGAAAGACTCTGCTGCAGAAATCAGATGCAATGATGCAGCCTTACTCCTGATCCTTGAGGGAGCAAGGCTGCATTTTTATCGCTTCATCCCGGGAATACAGCTGACTTGCCGCGATGGACAATGTATGTTACAATGAATGCAGCGATTTATACGGGAGATAAAAGCATGAGAGAGTTTTTTATACACTTCTTTGGAGAGGGTACTGAGCCGGAGTTTGCGCTGTTTACGCCGGCGCATTTTGCGCCTGTTTTGCTGATGATCGTGCTGATTCTGCTGATCAGACGCTGCCGGGAGCAGATTCGCCGCAGCAGACATGAGGAAACGCTGCGCTATATGCTGGCTTTTGCGCTGATCATTTCGGATATGTCTTATTATTGGCGGCTTGTAGGCGCGTCGTGGCTGCCGCATGGTCCGGTAGAGAATCTGCCCATCGGCGTGTGCGGCTGGGCGGTCATTTTCTGCAGCTATATGCTGGTTGGAAAGAAGCAGGCCTTGTTTGATATCAGCTATTTCTGGCTGCTGTCCGGTTCGCTGTTTGCGCTGATCACACCTACGCCGCTGACCTATACCGGCATCACGCGTTTCCGCTATTATCAGTTCTGGATGGAGCATACGCTGGGGTACGTCGCTATTTTTTACATGATCTTTGTTCATGGCATGAGGCCGACCGTGAAATCGGCGTTCAGATCGTATGCAGCGCTGCTCATGATGGCGGTGATTGCGTATCTGGTCAACCGGATGATCCCCGGTGCAAACTATCTGTACATGGCCCGGCCGGAGGCGGCGCCGTCCGTGCTGGATATTCTGCCGCCGGATTTCCTGCTCCGTTCAAGCATTATCGTATTGGTGATCACCGTGATGTATGTGCTGGCATATCTGCCATGGTGGATCGCTGACCAGCGCAAAAAGACATTGACAAAATGAGAATAACACGGGGCGCAGATTCGAAAGAGTCTGTGCTTTTTGCTGTGCAGGGGCTGCAGCAAAGGGGTACGGATAAGCGAACTTGCCAACGCCGTATAAATCCGATATACTGAATCATACAAAGACAAAACAGGAGGAATAATGAGTGATGTTTGCGCAGAAGGAATGGAGCGGCGTAATCAGATGCGCGGGACTCATCCTGCCGGCGACGGCACTGGGGATGTTGGCGATGGTATCCGGCGGTGTATCTCCCGTGATATGGGGACAGCAGACTGCGGCATTTTTCGTGTTTGCCTGCCTGGCGAAGCTGCTGAAGCGTGCCTTTCGGAAGATCCCTGTTGCCATGCGTGCAGCGGCTCTGGCGCTGATTCTGGCGGCGACGCTGCTGGGCGTAGAGGCTGGCGGTGCAAAACGCTGGCTGGATCTGGGGGTGTTCACCGTCAATGCGGCGATGATGGTTCTTCCTGCGCTGCTCATCCTGATCAGCGGCATGGAGTGCCCGTGGCCTGTGATGCTTTGTGTGATGGCGGTGCTGTCGTTTCAGCCGGATCTGTCTCAGCTGGCGGCGTTTTCTGCTGCGGTGCTTCCTGTTTTGTGGCGGTATAGAGAACGGCGGGTTTGGAGCGCAGCGAGCCTTCTCCTGATGGTGCTCTGTATGATTTGGTGTGTGGCTGCGCCGACTGCACTTGAACCGGTATCCTATTCCGAGGGTGTTCTTCCAATGCTGGGCGGCATATCCGTCCTGCTGCTGGCGGGCGGTTGTCTTGCGCTGGCACTGATCCCCGGGATGATGGCATATCGCTTTTGCAGAAAGGGTGAAACGCGGCTGCTCAGCCTTGCTGTATATTATGGAATCCTCCTCCTCTTCTCGTTCACGGGCGCGTATCCGGTTCCGTTCATGGGATTCGGCCTTTCGCCGTTTGCCGGATACTGGCTTGCCTGGATGTGCCTGCCGGAGGAAGAGGGACGCAGGTTTTGATGCTTCGTATGATCACATGCTGTATAAATTGTGATCGTGATATAGGAACTGTGTAAAGGAATTTTGTGCGTTATATCGAATTTATCCGATAAACGAAAGACAATGAATGGAGAAGGAGTGAATGAAGAATATGGCGGTTTATCAATGTCCTAGTTGTGGTGCGCCGCTTGAATATGGAGCTGAAAGCGGCAAGCTGGAGTGCAGAGCCTGTGCCAGCAGCTATGAATTGGATGCACCGGAGGTAGTGACTCAGGAAAAGGGCGGTATTCGCTTTGAGATGCCGGAAGAAACCTTTGACGCCGCGGAAGCGAGTCAGATGCAGGCATATATCTGTCAGGCTTGCGGCGCAGAGCTGATGACCGAGGAGACCACCACGGCAACACAGTGTCCGTACTGCGGCAGCCCGACGATCCTGCCGGAGAAGATTGAAGGCGGCGTCAAGCCGGAGAAAGTGATCCCTTTCACGGTGACAAAAGAAGAGGCTCAGAAGCTGTTCGATGAGTATTTCAAGGGGAAAAAGCTGCTGCCCAATGTCTTTTTGAACACCCGGAACCGCATTGCGGAAATGCAGAAGCTCTATGTGCCGTATTGGCTGTTTGACTGCGAGGCCGGCGGCAGCGCGTTTTATGATGCAAAAAAGAATCATACCCGCCGAGAAGGCGATTGGGAGGTCACCTATACGGATCACTATGCCGTCAGGCGTGAAGGCAGAATGGCGTTCCGGGCGCTTCCGGTGGATGGAAGCGTGAAGATGGCCAATGAGATCACCGAGTCGCTTGAACCCTATGATCTGAGCGCCGCTGTTGCGTTTGAACCGGCGGTTCTGGCTGGAGCGGTGGCGGATCATGCGGATGTAAACAGCAAGGACTGCGAGGAACGCGCGCGTCAGCGGGTGGAGAACAGCATGGAGGATGCGCTGAGGAACTCTGTTTCCGGCTACAGCTCTGTGATACCGCGGTATAAGGAATTCCATACCGAAAACGGAAAGGTGACGCCGGTGCTCATGCCGGTGTGGCTGATTACAACCGAGAAGGAGAATACAACCTATACCTTTGCAATCAACGGACAGACGGGCAAGCTCACCTGCGACGTGCCTGCTGATACAAAGAAGTCGCTCCTTTGGGGATTCGGCGTCTTTGCGGGCGCGCTGGCGCTGGCGTGCGTGATCTGCATGATGACGGGCATGCTCAACAGCGTGGGCCTGGTGCTTGCTCTGCTCTTTGCGCTGATTGTGGCGTTTGTGGTTGTCGGCGCGATGCTTGGCGAACTCAAGCAGGCGGGCAGCGTGCAGGGGGCAGGCAATTATGCCGTGCAGGGTTCCTTTGAATTGTTTGTCAAGGAGGATCGCTTCCTGCACCAGACGCAGACGAGAAGAAAGATCGAACAGAAGCCGTCCAATGGAAAATAAGGCTGACAGATATATAGATTTGATTGGAGGACACTGAAATGGGACTGATTACTGCTGCGATTAACGCTGTGACGGGAACGCTTGAGAGCCAGTGGAAAGAGTATTTCTACTGCGACGCGCTGCCGGAGAGCGTATTGGCCACCAAGGCGATGAAGAAGACGAAGGGCGTCTTTGGTTTCAAGGTTGAGGATGAGAATGTGATTTCTCAGGGCTCTGTGGTTGCCGTTGCCGATGGCCAGTGCATGATGATTGTCGATCAGGGAAAGATTGTCGATTTCTGCGCCGAGCCGGGCCAGTATATCTATGACACCAATGCCCAGCCGACGCTGCTCTACGGCGACTTCAATACCGAGAAGCTCAAGGCCGTGCTCAAGGAAGCGTTTGACCGTTTCTCCTTCGGCGGGCAGCTGGGCAGGGATCAGCGCGTGTATTACTTCAACACCAAGGAGATCATTGGCAATAAGTATGGCACGCCGGGCGCGGTTCCGTTCCGCGTGGTGGATGCCAATATCGGGCTGGATATGGATGTTTCCATCCGCTGCTTCGGCGAATACAGCTACCGCATCACCAATCCGATCCTGTTCTATACCAATGTCTGCGGCAATGTCGAAGGCGATTATGCCCGCGATAAGATCGACAGCCAGCTGAAGAGCGAGCTGCTGACCGCGCTGCAGCCGGCGTTTGCCAAGATCTCCGAAAAGGGAATCCGTTACAGCGCGCTGCCGGGCCATACCATGGAGCTGGCGGAAGCGATCAATGAGGTGCTCTCCGAAAAATGGGCCAATCTTCGCGGCGTGGAGGTCGTGTCCTTCGGCGTTAACTCCGTCAAGGCGTCCGAAGAGGACGAGGCCATGATCAAGGAGCTGCAGCGCAATGCGGTGTTCCGCAATGCGAACATGGCGGCGGCGCATCTGGTCGGCGCGCAGGCGCAGGCCATGCAGGACGCGGCGAAGAATCAGGGCGGCGCATTTACCGGCTTCATGGGCATGAACATGGCGCAGGGCGGCGGCGTGAACGCTGCGCAGCTTTTCCAGATGGGCGCACAGCAGCAGGCTGCGCCTGCGCAGCAGACGGCCGGCGGCTGGAAGTGCGCATGCGGCGCGACGGCAACGGGCAAGTTCTGCCCGGAGTGCGGCGCGAAGAAGCCGGAACCGCAGGCCGGCTGGAAGTGCGCGTGCGGCGCAACGGCGACAGGGAAGTTCTGTCCTGAGTGCGGCGCGGCCAAGCCTGCTGATGAAGGCTGGACCTGTGCCTGCGGCGCAGTGAACAAGGGCAAGTTCTGCGCGGAGTGCGGCGCAAAGCGTCCTGCCGGCGCACCGGTTTATCAGTGTGACAAGTGCGGCTTTAAGCCTGCCGATCCCAAGAATCCGCCGAAGTTCTGCCCCGAGTGCGGCGATCCTTTTGACGAGAGCGATATGAAGTGAGCATGATGCAGGAGGCGCTTAGCATCCCATATCATCAAACGGATTAATCCGGGATCAGCTATAAAGGATTTCAGCATCAATAAAGCACAGGCTCTCCCATACGGGAGAGCCTGTGCTTTTAGAAGCGGATTCATGCAAGCGTATTCAGGGAGCGAACCTGATCTTTGGCTTGCGTTGTGCCTGACCAGATGATAGAATGAAAACGATATATGAATGGGATGGGCTCTGGAAAAGCAAAACCATGAGAGGAATAGTGAAGCATATGAAAGACCGACAGACTCCGGCAGAATCATCGAGAGAATGGTTTTTGGATTTTTTGCGGATTGCGGCAACGTATGGCATCGTGATGCTCCATATGTCGCCGCTGGATACAGATATATATGGTGTTGAGACGGCGCCATGGAAGACGTTCATCTGCATGAGCATTCTCTTTCGCTGGTGTGTTCCGGCTTTCTTTATGATCAGCGGAGCCTTGTTCCTTTCGCCTAGGAAAACGCTGAATATAAAAAAGCTGTATGCCAAAACGATATTCCGAATGGTGTGCAGCTTCCTGTTCTGGTCGGGGCTGTATGCGATGGCGCATTGCATCATCATGGATAAGGGAAAGTGGACATTTCTGAATCAGTGGCTGCGAGGCCATTACCACATGTGGTACGTATTTGTGGCGATCGGCTTATACATTCTGACGCCGGTTCTGAGGGGCTTGACGCAGTCGAGAAAGCTGACGGAATACTATCTGATCATCGGTTTTGTTTTTACCTATTTGCTGCCGCGCGCACTGTCGCTTCTTCTGCTTTTTAATCCTCCTCATGCGGATGTGATCCAGTCTTTTCAGGCTGCTGTTTCGCAGATTAATCCGCTGGCAGGAAAGCACGCATTGTATTTTTACGTGCTGGGGTATTATCTACACGAATATCCGCTGCGCAGACCCGTGCGCTTGTGCCTGTATCTTGCAGGCGCTGCCAGCTGCATATTGATGATGCTGCTGACGATCTGGCATTCTGCTTATACAGGGGCTGTCAGTGCGCTGTTCTATGGAACGGAATCAATGCTGACACTGCTTTTTGCAGCCGGAGTGTATACAGGATTCCGGCAGGCGTTTGAGGGTGTTGAAGTGATCGGGCGCTGCAGGAAGGTGGTGCTTCAGCTTTCCGCCTGTTCTTATGGCGTTTATCTGATCCATCCATTCCTGCTTGAGCGGATTCCTCATGCGCTTGCACCCAGACCGCTGAGCCTGATCGTGGGTATGCCGCTGATTGCCGGGACGTTTTATCTTCTTGCGCTCGGCGTGTCCTTTGCGCTGCTTCATATACCTGTTTTAAAGAGATTGAAGGAGCATTACAATATATCCATCCTGTAAGAGGAGCAGAAAATCATGACCCAGATTGAACGCATTGAATATATGGAACAGATCCTCGATGAGGCGGAAGCGGCGACGCAGGTGCTGCTGCTGGCGCTGGAGCGTTACCGTGCGCTGAAGCCCCGCATGGCGGAGCTGGAGGCATATTATACCTCCCCGCAATGGATGCGGGATTACGAGGATGACTGCGCGGGCAGGCTGCCCGAAGGGCTGAGGCGTGGCGTGCTTTCCGAGGATGCGGTATATGACCTGCTGCACATGCAGAATGTGCTTCAGGCGATGTGGGAAGAAGCGTAAGCACAGAGGCCTGTTGAAATGAGGGGATACATAAATCACGCCCGCCGGACTGCGATGCGCAGCGGCGGGCGTGATCTTTTGTGATGTCAATCTTATCGCAGAATATCAGCCGCGTGTGCAAAAGCACGAGATTTACAGGGGTTTGTCAGCAATGCGGCGGCTGGTTTTATTTCTGGTTGGCTTTTCGGTAGATTTTGTTCCATTCCTGCTCGGAGAATTTCTCCTTCAGCCGTTCTTCTTCTTTCTTGGCGTTCCAGAGCCAGCTGATGCGTGCCTCCTGGCCGGTCAGGATCCGCTGAAGGTTGGGCAGATGCTTATAGACGACCACGGGAATCAGCGAGGCGAGCAGCAGTGTTCCGGCGGCGTCGCCTGTCTGCCAGGCGTAGATGACCGGTAGAATCACGCACAGCGAGAGCGGCATGACGCAGATGTAATTGCTGATCAGCGTGAGCAGAACTTCGATCACCAGAAGAATCAGGAAGAGCTTGGCGTCATAGGCCAGCACAAGGCCGCCCATACAGGCCAGCCCTTTTCCGCCGGCAAACCCCATCCATGCGGGGAAGATATGGCCGAGGATGCAGGCACAACTGGCAAGAATTCCGGCATAGGTCAGCGCAGGGAAGAGCATGCGGGCCAGCTTGTATGCAAAATACGATTTGAAGATATCCAGCACTGCACACAGCGCGCCGGCGGCCTTGCCCATGACCAGCGTTACATTGGTGGCGCCGGCATTGCCGGAGCCGCGGCCGCGGATGTCAAAGCCGCGCAGCTTTCCGAAGATATACGCGGGATTAATCGTCCCAAGGAAATAGCCCATTGCCGTGCAAAGAAGAAAATTCATTGTATCACCTGAATGCTTGATCGGATTGCCGGGTGTATATCCGGCGTTAATGCGTTGTTATCATATTACATGCTTGGGCGGGCAAAGTCAATTCGAGCACATGCGTTTTTTATGGCTTGACATGCAAATATTTGGGCGGAAATGAAGCGCATGCATTGCGGCGGCGGCGACGCTGCCTTATAATAGAACCATCTGACGGGAGGAGGGGATCTGGTGTTTGACCGCGAACTGATTGAAAACCGCGCCATGACCGAACAGGCATGCGCGTTTCATCCGCCGTATCCGGAGAGGATCGGGGATTTCTTTGCCGGGGAGCAGGTGCGTACGGGTGCGATCGTGCAGGAGGACGGCAGCGTGCTGTTTCGGCTGTATGCGCCGGGCGCGGATCGGGCAAAGGCCTGCCTGACCGCATTTGCGGATGTACAGATCGATCTGGTTAAGGATGAAAACGGCTTCTTTGAAGGCGTTCTGCCGTATTCGGCGCGCCACCGCGGACCGCAGGACGTTCGCTTTTACCTCAACGATGTGCTTTATCTGCATCCGCAGATGCCGACGCATTACCGGAGCTTCCGGCAGGTGAATTTTGTTGAGATTCCCGATCCTGAGAGCGAAATGATTCTCCTGAGGGACGTACCGCATGGACAGGTTGTGCGTGAAGTATACAGGAGCAGCGTGCGCGGCACATGGCAGCGCTGCATGATCTATCTGCCGCCGCAATACCGCAGCGGAGGGGAATACCCGGTGCTCTATCTCCAGCATGGGCTGACGGAGAACGAGGGCGAATGGGTGAATATGGGCAAAGCGCCATACATTCTGGATAACCTGATCGCCGAAGGAAAGTGCGTTCCGCTGATCGTGGTGATGAGCGACGGCATGGAGCGTCTGCCGGGCGAGGGGTATTGGGATTTCGGCTCGTTTGAAAGGCTGCTGCTGGAGGACTGTATCCCCTTCGTTGAGCGCAATTACCGCGTGAAGCCAGGCAGGAAAAACCGCGCGCTGGCAGGATTGTCGATGGGATCTGAGCAGGCGAGCGTCATTGGGCTTACGCATCCGGAATTGTTTGGCGCGCTGGGGCTGTTCAGCGGCTTTGTGCGCATGGATACGCGCACCGCATTTGAGGACTGTCCGCATCTGCGTGCGCTCAGCAGGAATCCGGCATACATCCATGAGCATTACGATGTGTTTTTCCGTTCCATGGGTTCAAGGGATGTGTATTTCCATGTCTTTGAGGATGACCGCGCGGCGCTTGATGCGCTGGGCTGCACGCGGTATCCGGGCTGTTACGAGCGGGTATACGATGGATTGACGCACGACTGGGGCGCTTTCCGGCGCGCGCTTCGGGATTTTGTGCAGCTGATATTCCGGGCGCCATGATCATTGCGGAGGTTTTCGGTGATGAGCACGTATCTGTTTGATTTTGACGGCACGCTGGTGGATTCCATGCCGGTCTATGCGGCGATGATGCTGCGGATTCTTGCGGAGAAGAATGTAAAGCATAGCGAGGATGTCATCAAGATCATCACTCCACTGGGATACCGGAATACAGCGAAATACTTCATTGAAACGCTGGGCATGGAGATGGGACAGGATGAACTCGTTGCGCTGATGACGGCGCGCGCGGTAAAGGCGTATACGTATGATGTGCAGGCGAAGGCGCATGTGCTGGAGGTTTTGTATGCGCTCAAAGCGCGCGGCGACGATCTGCATGTGCTGACCGCCAGTCCGCATGCGATGCTGGATCCATGCCTGAAGCGGCTGGGCGTGTATGACCTGTTTGACAATGTCTGGTCCTGCGAGGACTTTGGCACGACGAAGGCAGATCCACAGATTTATCACATGGCAGCGGAGAAAATCGGGAAGCCCGTCGGAGAGATCTGGTTCCTTGATGACAATTACAATGCGGATAAAACGGCCAAAGAAGCCGGGATGCGTGTCTGTGCGGTATATGACGATTCCTCAGCGGAGTATACGCATGAGATGAAAGCGGTCGCCGATGCATATATGGAGGACTTCTCTCAGCTGATGGCATGCACGAGGGAGGAAACCGTATGAATGCGCAGCGCCTTGCCTCCTCGTATTATGCCGGGGAAGCTGCGCTGCGGAGCTTCGCGTGGGCAAGGGGTGCGTGCTCATCTGGGCGGCGCGTTCGGTGTGAATACGGCGCGGATCCTGCTTGAGCAGCTTTCGGAGCCGTTTGGCGCGCAGACCAGTGTTCTTTTCTTGTGCGGTCAGGGGTTTCATGCTATAATGCAGAGAATAATGATTGAGAAATACGAGGTACATGCCAATGGCTTCTTTTATGGATAACCTGCGCAGAATGGTTGGCTTTAAGCCCAAGGGCGGCGAAGAGACACCGAAAAAAGAAAAGACGGACAGGCAGCCCGGCGCATTTAATGAACTGAGCCGCCGGTTTCTTGCCTGCGAAGATGAAGCGCAGAAAAAGGATATCTGGGATCAGATGTGCAAGGTGCTGCCGGATACGCTCTTTCTTGCGGCGATGCTCTACGAGGGCGAGGATCCCGGCGCGCCCGTGCGTGACCGCGACCTGCATGCGTCCGTGGGCTCCAAGGCGCTGTATGCGCTCAACGAGAGCATCGTGACCAACGGAAACCCGGGCTATCGCATGGCAAAGCGCCGCGATCCGCGCCGCATCCATTTGCTGACGCTGGTGCAGCGCAAGAGCAAGGAAGAGTGGGTGGCGCTGTTTACGGATTTTACGAAGCTGCTTCCGGTTTTTGGCCAGAAGTATCACATCACGATGATCTCCTTTAACGAGGCAAGGCAGATCGCCAAGCCCTATAAGGGGATGATCATCAATCCGGGATCGGATGCGATTAAGCTGGACATGAGCATGCTCAAGCAGATCAAGTAAGGACTGGAAGGGTCGAAACATGAGTGAGATGTACTGTTTTCAGCGCGCGCAGGAGACGGATATTGCGCGGGTGATGGAGATGATTGAAGCGCGTATCCGCTGGATGGATGCATGTGGAATTGAGCAGTGGAACAAAAATGGTTATCTGAGCGCCTATCCCGAGGCCTATTACCGCGAGGAACTGGAAAGCCGCAGGCTGTATGTGCTGCGCGGCGAAACGACAAAACGCGTCTATGGCGCGCTCGTGCTGCGCGAGAGTGATGAAAACTGGGACGACGGAGAAAGCGCATTGTATGTGAACAATCTGGTGGCCGATCTGCACGAGAAGGGAGCGGGGCTGTACATGCTCAGCTTCTGCGATGTGCTCGCGCGTGCCAAAGGAAAGAGCTATCTGCGCCTTGACTGTGACAAGAGCAACGAAAAGCTCAACCGCTATTATGCGCTTCAGGGTTTTGTGGCGGTCGGGGAATGCACGGATGGTCCGTATACGGGCATTCGCCGCCAGAAGGACTTGACAAAGGGCTGCAATTGCTGCAGCAGCGAACAAAAAACAGAATAAGATAACAGGCTGCCGCGCAGAGTCCGATCTGCAGCGGCAGCCTGTTTCAAATCCTGTCGATGGTTTATTTGTCCCAATCCTCGTTGATCTTCATGCCGGGACGGTAGTAGATCTTGTCCTCATCGGTGATCTCGCGCATCACGCGGCAGGGGACGCCGCAGGCGACGACGTTATCGGGGATGTCCTTGGTGACGACGCTGCCCGCGCCGATGACGCTGTTTTCGCCGATGGTGACGCCGGGCATGATGGTCACGTTGGAGCCGATCCAGACATGATCCTTGATCACGACGGGCAGAGAGAACTGCGCGCCCTTATCGCGGAAGGAGGGATGGAGCGGGTGGCCGGTGGTGGAGATGACGACATTGGGTGCGAACATGACGTAGCTGCCGATATGGCATTCGCCATCGTCCACGACCGTCAGGTTGAAGTTGGCATAAACATGGCTGCCCATGTGGGTGTTGCTGCCATAGGCGAAGTGGATCGGCGCTTCCATCCAGATGTGGCTGCCATGGCTGCCCAGCAGCTTACCCAGAAGTTCGCCCTTGCGCTCAAGATCGGTCGGGCGGGTATTGTTGTAGTCAAAGCAGAGATCCTTGGCCAGCTGACGCTGGTTTTCGGTTTCGATTTCGTAGGCCTTGTCCTCCTCGGAAGAATGGCCGAATTCCACGTAGACCTTGCCGGTCTGCATCTGTTCTTTCAGGCTCACGCAGGCATCCTCCTGTGTTTTTTGATGTGTTCATTGTAGCATACCGTGCGGCGCCGTTCAATCACTTGAACGCGCTGTTTTTGCATGATATAATGAAACCAGCAAAAGAAAGAAGGGATTCGTTATGGATTCTAATCAGCTCATGACTCCGTGGGGCGAGACGCTGGATCCGCAGAATGTCCTGGGGGAGTATCCACGCCCGCAGATGGTGCGTGATTCCTATGAAAACCTGAACGGCTATTGGGAATGTGCGTTCACAGCGGAGGGCGAAAAGCCCGATGCATGGCAGCGGATTCTGGTGCCGTTTTCCCCGGAGGCGCCGCTTTCCGGCGTGAATCGTGCGCTCAAGCCGGAGGAGGTGCTCTGGTACCGCCGCAGCCTTCCAAAGCTGAACGCGCAGGGCGGCAGGGTGCTGCTGCATTTCGGCGCGGTCGATCAGCAGGCGGAGGTCCTTGTAAACAGCGTGAAGGTTGCCGAGCACTTGGGCGGATACACGCCTTTCTCTGCGGATATCACCGATGCGCTCAAAAGTGGTGAAGGCGAACTGCTCGTCCGTGTGAAGGACGATTCGGACAGCTCATGGCATAGCCGCGGCAAGCAGAAGACCGCGCGCGGCAATATCTGGTATACGCCGCAGAGCGGCATCTGGCAGACGGTATGGATGGAGCGCGTACCGGCGAATTACATCACGGATCTGCATATCACCCCTCTCTTTGAGCAGAAGGCCTGCCGGATCATCGTGAATACGAACACCCCTGCGCAGGTGAACGTTGCGTTTGAGGGAAAGACCTATACAGGCAGAAGCGGCGAGGCGATCATTGTGACGCCGCAGGAGTTTATCCCGTGGCATCCGGATGAGCCGCATCTGTATGATTTTGAAGCGGCATGCGGCGAGGACCGCGTGAAGAGCTATTTTGCGCTGCGCAGCATCTGCGTGAAGGAGGACGAATTCGGCGTCAAACGCCTGCACCTCAACGGAGAACCGTACTTCCATGTCGGCATGCTGGATCAGGGCTACTGGCCGGATGGCCTGTATACCGCGCCGAGCGACGAGGCGCTGATCTATGACATTCAGCTGGCGAAGGACATGGGCTTTAACATGCTGCGCAAGCATATCAAGATTGAGCCGCTTCGCTGGTACTATCACTGTGACAGGCTTGGCATGCTCGTATGGCAGGACATGATCAACGGCGGACGAAAGGACTATAACCTGCTGGTGATCACGGCGCCGCTGTTTACCGGCCTTGCGCTCAAGGACAGCCACTACAGTTGGTTCAAGCGCCAGGACGCGCAGGGGCGCGAGGAATACTACAAGGAGCTTGACGAGATGATCCGTCACCTTTACAACTGTCCGTCCATCGTCATGTGGGTGCCGTTTAATGAGGGATGGGGACAGTTTGACGCGGCGGAGGCTGTGCGGCGCATTAAGACGCTGGACACGACCCGCACGATTGATCACGCCAGCGGCTGGCATGATCAGGGGATCGGCGATTTCAAGAGCCTGCATGTGTACTTTAAGCCCTATAAATTCAGCGGCGATAAACTCGGACGCTGCGAGATCCTTACGGAGTTTGGCGGCTACAGCTTCCCGGTTGAGGGGCATCTTTTCAATACTGAGAAGGCCTTCGGCTATAAGAAGATCGCTTCGCTTGATGAGCTGGCTGCGGCGTATCAAAAGCTTTACGACGAGGAGATTATCCCGGTCAAGGAGAAGGGCCTGTCGGCTACGGTTTATACGCAGGTCAGCGACGTTGAGGATGAGATTAACGGTGTTGTGACGTATGACCGCAAGGTGGTCAAGTTTAATCCTGCATTCATGCGCGCCATTCATGGCCAGCTTCAGGACTGACACATAGAGATATACACGGACTGTCCGGTATCCGGGCAGTCTTTTTTTGCATGTGCCCGCATACGTTTGAAAGCGGCCGGCATACTGACGGCGGCAATCGGATGGACAAAGGGAGGGACGGCGCATGGGACTGGAGCTGACGCGGGATACGCTGCGCTTTGAACGGTTTGCGGGGCGCGGCGAGGAACAGGTGACCATTGAAGGGGAGGCGACGCTGCCGGGCAGTATGCGCGACGCCGTGACCGTGCTGAGCGTGCAGGCGCAGGCGCATCTGACGGATGCGCAGGCAGGAAACGGAGAAGCCGGGGTACGCGGGCGGGTGTGCTTTCAGGTGCTTTATACGCAGGGGGATCTGACGCGGATCCGCACGCTGGAGACCACCTGCGATTTTTCACATACGCTGCCGCTTTTGGGCGCGCAGCCGGGAATGCGGCTGAATGCGGATGCCGTTGTTCAGGAGACGGAAGGGAGCGCTGGAAGCGGGAGGATCACGCTGAGGGCATTGCTTGAGATTCGGCTCGAGGTCTTTGAGGTTTCGGAGCGTGAGTTGATTTCCGGCGCATCCATGCCGGATCAGCCGGAGAACCTGCAGCTGCGGATGCAGAGGATCTCCTGCTGCATGGCGGAAAACATCGGCAGGGGAAGCGTGACAGTGCGTGAAGAGTTTGATCTTCCGCAGCGTCTGGGCGTGGGCGAGGTGCTCTGTGCCACGGCGACAGCGACGGCGGGGGAACCGGCTGGCGGAAACGGCCGCGTTTCAGTATCGGGTGTGATTGAACTGCATGTGCTTCACAGGCCTAAAAACGGTGGAGACGCGCTGATTCCCACCGTTCATGAATTGCCTTATGAGCTAAGCATAGACGCCAGAGTACCTGAGGGTGTGCTGCCGCAGGCCATTGCGGAGGTAACCGATGTGATGGCAGATTCGGTGGAGAGTGAAAGAAACCGAACGCTGCGCGCGGAGGCAGAGGTCAGGGTGACGCTGCGATTGTGCAGCGAAAGAGAAATGGAAGCGGTTGAGGACCTTTACAGCTTGAGCGGTCCGGTACTTGAGCCTGTGTCGGAAGAGTTGGAACTGCATACAGCCGAGGCGGCGGCGGATGTGCGGGAGAGCGTGCGCATTCAGGCGGCGCTGGGTCCGGATGCGCCGCCTGCCGGTCTGGTGCTGGCAGCCTTTGCACAGCCGACGCTGACAGGGCTGACGCCGTCCGGGCGGAGGCTTGACGCGGAGGGCATTATGAATGTGACGCTGGTTTACCTGCCGCAGGATTCGGATATTCCGTATGCGGTACACACGCGCGAGCCGTTCTCGATGACCTTCCCTGTGGAGGCGAAGGAAGGAATAAGCGGATATGCCTATGCGATTGAAACGTCGCCGGGACCGTCGACGAGTGATCGCGTGGAAATCCGCTGCGTTCTGGGGCTGCATACGAGGCAGCATGGAACGCAGCGCGTGCGCATTGTGACGGACGTGACGCAGAATCCAGAGGAAAAACAGGAGCGCGGTTTTGTCATCGTCTGGCCCCAAACGGGAGAATCGCGGTGGGATACGGCGCGCCGGCTGCGCGTGGCGCAGGAAAGCCTGCGCCCTGCGGGAAAGAATGCATTGCTGGCCCTGCGCAGATGAGGGAAGGAATGCGACCCGCTCCTTCGGAGTTTCCGAAGGAGCGGTATTCTGTGCCTTCGCAGGTTGTGCTGGATTTGGTTCCGCATCGCTTTTGTTCAAAAAAGGGGGTTGACAAAGTCAGCAGGCTGTCATATAATAGGTCTGCTGGTTCGAGCAGACTGGAGAGATGGCCGAGTGGTTTATGGCGCTGGTCTTGAAAACCAGTGATACCGAGAGGTACCGGGGGTTCGAATCCCTCTCTCTCCGCCATATTTTTGTATTTGTAGGTCTTGCAGAAGTACCCAAGAGGCCGAAGGGGCTCCCCTGCTAAGGGAGTAGGCTGCGTGAAGCGGCGCGAGGGTTCAAATCCCTCCTTCTGCGCCAAAGAAAAGTCCTGATATTGTTAGAATATCGGGGCTTTTTTCTTGTTTAAAAAGCGGTTTGACCACAATTCTGACCGCAACGCGTTATGACGTCGTTTTCAGCTCATTGATGTAGTTTTGCATAATGGCAATGTCATTAAGATAATGGCATGGACCAACAAGAGAAGGACTATAACGAGAAGAAAGTCGGTATAGTCCTTTTTTTATACAATTTTGCAGAAATACTTGACAAATCAGGGAAAATGGCAGCAATATATTTGTCATGAAATGAGTTTTAGATATTTCTATCCTGTCGGCCTGCTTAGCCTGCATATCCTCGCCAGTTCGCTGATGTTCATCTTCTTGGTTGCGTAAGCAGGATAATGCTTAAAGAACACTGCAGGGATGTCTTCTTTGCTGGTGGGTTTGCGGCCAACTTTTACGCCTTTGGCTTTCGCGTTCTGCATGCCGCTTTTTACGCGCGCTCTTATCATCTGAAGCTCCAACTCGGAAAACACGCCTGCCATTTTCATGAAGGCCTCAGACATCGGATCGATTTGTCCGTGCCGACAGTCTATGGTGATGCTGTTCACGATGACCAACCTCAAGCGTTTAGCTCGGATGATGTCGATGATCTCACAGAGCTGTTGTGTAGAGCGGGAAAGCCTGCTGACTTCAAGTGTGATGATCGTGTCGCCTTCCTGCGCTGTATCCAGAAGCATGGAGAGGTTCTTCTTGAGCTTGGCATCCCCGTGCTTATATTCAAAGATAACTCCTTCCGCTCCTGCTGCTTTAAGCTCGCGGATCTGACGGTTGATGTCCTGCTTGTCCTCGTTCGTGGAGCATCTTGCATAGCCGTATGCCAAGGGTGAAGTTGTCAGGCTGGAGCCCAACACCAACCTGATGGCGCCCAGAACGCAGCTTCCTGTGCTCAGGGTGCAGCTCGCTCCGGGAAGGCACAGGCTTTGCTGTCTGGTATATGGCTCGCCTTCCGGTGAGGAGGCGGATTTCAGGAGTATTCCGCAGAAGATAGTTGACGTACTTGGATGAAAGGGGAAGATAAGCAATGACCAGGATTGAAGTGATCCGCGGCGGTGCAGTCCTTGCCGCTGTTTCGGGTGAACAGGAAGCGCAGCTGCTGTTTAAAGAGGCATATCAGCTGGGCGACGAGATCCGTTTTGTGACGGACTACGAATATGCCATCGTGCAGGTGGATCAGGCTGTGAAGCCAGCGCGTGTGTATCTGCCGACGTGTGAATTCACGTTCCGTCTGCCGCTGGAGGGCATCAATCCGGCAGTGTATGCGCCGGGCTCTTTCGAAGGTGAGATGCATCTGTGCTCCATCAGGCCGGATGAAGACAACAGCTATCGCAATCTTGCCCGCAATCCTGCGGATCAGCGCGGCGATGTGACCTGCTATCCGCATGCGACTGCGAATATAGAAACACGTAACGAGAGCTGGTTCTGCGCGCGCAATACCATTGACGGCGAGCATATTGCGGATGGTCATGGACCGTGGCCGTATGGCAGCTGGGGCATCGGTGCGCGCACGGATGCGGAGTTGACGCTCGACTTTGGCCGCAAGGTGGAAGTGGATAAGATGGTGCTATATCTGCGTGCCGATTTCCCGCATGACGCTTACTGGATTCAGGGTTCCGTTTTGCTGGATGACGGCGCTGAGATTACTTTCCCGCTGGAGGGAATCAATGGTCCGCAGGCCATCGACCTTGGCGGCAAGCATCAGATCCGCAGCCTGAAGCTGTATAAGCTGATCAAGTGCGATAATCCGTCCGCATTCCCGTCGCTTCGCCAGATTGAGGTGTACGGCACAGCGGTTGAGCGCTGATTCCGCTGACCGGGAAGCCTGTATGGTGAATTAGATTGAATGCAAATAAAGGGTTTGCCATAACGCTTTCCGGATCTATTTTGGTTTCTCCGGCATATTTCTGTATCTTCATGCAAAGCACCTCCGGTCGTAGCGATCCTGCGACTGAAGGTGCTTTTCTTCAATATCTATTTTTGAGGAAGGATTCAATTCAGAGTTACTTCTTCTTTCGGGAATTGTTGTGTGAAGAGGGATTTGAACTGGCCGGGCCGACTGCGGGGCATTGGGTGGCAGGCGCAAAACCTCTCTTTCGCGCAGGAAGAAGTCCTGACATTCATCATACATCACAGCCTTTTGTTTTGCAGATCTATTTGGAGCTCTGCCGGATCAGAGCATTTTGCAGCATTTCAGGTTGTTGCGTTATATATAAATCCATCAGAGGCGGGGTGGGGAGGAAAACCTTTTTACAGCGCGGAAAAGGTCTGATTGTGAATTTTCAGACTTTACAGCGGCGGCTGAATCGGATATGATACAAGGAGCATGACCAAAGAATATCTGGCGGGGAGTAATCAGGATGAACGCTGAAATGAAAGAAGTAGTCCTTACGCTGATGGCGGGAAGGGCGTATGTGTTTTCACTGCTGCATAAGATGCTTGGCGCGGAGCCGACAAAGACGCTGATGGATGCGGTGAGCAGCGAGGAAAGCATGCAGGCGGTGGCGCTTTTTGAAAGCGAGGATAGCGATGCCGCGAAGAAGCTCGGGAATGTGCTGCTTGCATGCCGCGGAATGGACGAGGAAAGGCTGGATCGCGTGCGGGAAGAGTATACCCGTCTGTTTATCGGACCGGATAAGCTGATTGCAGCGCCGTGGGAGTCCGTCTATACCACCAAGGAGCGCGCGCTGTTTCAGGAGTCGACGCTGGCTGTGCGCGGCTGGTATCAGAATTACGGCTACGAGCTCGCGCAGGCGCCCAATTATCCGGATGATCACATCAGCCCGATGCTGCACTTCCTCGCGCTGACGACGGAGCGCGCGGCGGCATGTGTCCGCGACGACGTGCTGTGCGGCTACCGCAATATGCTGGAGGGACAAAAGCTCTTTGAGCAGAATCATATCCTCAATTGGGTACATCAGTATGCGGAGGATATGGACAAATCCCGTACGAAGCTGCTCTATCCGCAGCTTGTGCGCGTGATGGCGGATTTTATGGCATACGACCAGCAGCTTGTTAAGGAATTGCTGAAAGCTGCAGACTAAACCTTGTATATCAGTTGAATAATTCAGAATTTGTTTTAATTCTGACGTTTTTCCTGCGTTTGCTGTTGCGGACGCAGGTTTTTCTATGTATAATATAAGAGGTGTGTTTTGCATATACGGGCTATATGCAAAAAGAAAGAAGAACGAAAAAGAACGAAGGAGAGGAAACGATATGGCACTGATTCAGAATCTGCTGGATACCATGATCAGCCGCCGCAGCTTCCTGAAGGGTTCTGCTGCTGCGATCGGTACCGCCAGCTTTGCGCTGAGCGCGGCCGCCGTGGCGGAGAGCAACGAACTCAAGGCGGCTGCCGAGGAGACCATCCCGGCTGCGGCTGAGCCCATCGTAGGCGAAGACGGCGGCAAGTGGGTTGCTGCTGCTTGCCCGCACAACTGCGGCGGCAAGTGTCTGGTCAAGGCGTACATCAAGGATGGCGTCATCCTGCGCCAGAAGACCGACGACTTCAACACCGATGACGACATCAACCGTCAGCAGCGTTCCTGCCTGCGCGGCATGTCCCAGCAGTATCAGGCGCGCGGCCTGGATCGCCTCAAGTACCCGATGAAGCGCAAGAACTGGACCCCGGGCAACCCGAACGGCCATCTGCGCGGTCAGGATGAGTGGGAGCGCATCACCTGGGACGAGGCTGCCCAGTATATCGCGGACGAGATCAAGCGCATCAACGAGACCTACGGCGATAACGCCATTCTGTGCGCCGGCGCGGGCACCGATGTGCTCAACAAGATGAACATCAACTACCTGTCCGCCTGGAAGACCGGTTCCTGGGGCGGCTGGTTTGCGCCGGCGATGCTCGGTTGGGGCGACGGCTGCAACTACTATGACTGCAACAACGACCGTCTGGATATGCTCAACTGTGAGTATGTCGTGGCGTTCGGCTACAACCCGGCCTGGTCCTCTCTGGGCAACGCGACCAACTACGCGAAGACCTGGAAGGAGAACGGCACCAAGTTCATCCTCTTTGACCCGATCTACACCGACACCGCCGCTGTTCTGGATGCGCAGTGGGTGCCGATCCGCCCGGGCACGGACATGGCTGCGATGCTCGCCATGGCATACGTCATGCTCGAGGAGGACAAGGACGGCAGCCTGATCGACTGGGATTTCCTGAACCGCTGCTGCGTGGGCTTTGACAGCGAGCATATGCCGGCTGATGCCAAGGACGCGCAGAACTTCTTTGGCTATGTGAAGGGCGAGTACGACGGCACCCCGAAGACGCCGGAATGGGCGAGCGAGATCTGCGGCATGCCGGCCGAGACCCTGCGCGAGGTCGCCCGTATCCTGGGCAAGAACAACAAGGTTGCGCTGCTGTCCTCCTGGGCTTCTGCGCGTAACTACAACACCGAGCAGCTCCCGCAGCTGGTCATCGCGCTGGGCGCCATGGGCGGCCACATCGGCCAGAGCGGCCACACCGTTGGTCCGACCGCGTGGAACCACACCAACAACTTCGGCCCGCGCCTGATCAAGGCCGGCTCCGGCGGAAGCACCGGCGCTGTGGGCGGCACCGGTTCCTCTACTTCCGTCTCCGAGACGCAGCAGTGGGACGCTGTGCTGGGCAAGCCGTTTAACCCGACCACCCTGTGGACCATGCTCAACGGCAACGGCCCGGATTACTGGAAGGATGCGATCGGCGGCTACGACCTGACCAAGAGGATCGAGAACATCACCGCTAACGTCAAGATGATCTGGAACGGCTCCACTTCCCGCCTCACGAACTCCGAAGGCTCCAAGAAGGGCATCGAGGCGCATCGCGCCGTCGAGTTCGTCGTGGGCCAGGGCCACTTCCTGACTGCGACCAACAAGTACTCCGATATCGTCCTGCCGATCACCACCCATTGGGAGCGTGACAACGCAGGCTATATCTGGGAAGGCTACTACAACCGCGACATCCTGCTCATCAGCGACAAGGTCATCGAGCCGTACTTCGAGGCTGTTTCCGATGCGGAAGCGTCCATCAAGATCGGCGAGAAGCTGGGCCTGACTGCCGATATGTGGGGCACCGTTCCGGCCAAGCAGCGCCTGTTCAACGCCGTTGCGACCACGACCGTCATCAAGGAAGATGGCCAGACCTGGGAGAACCTCGTCTCCATCACCGAAGAAGACATCAAGGAGTGGGGCGTGGAGGGCCAGCCGCAGGAGGGCCGCATCTCCATCAAGAAGTACATGGAAGACGGCCTGTATCGTGTTGACCGCAAGGTTGGCGATAACTTCGGCTTCATCCACAAGAAGGCGTTCCGCGACGATCCGGAAGCGAATCCGATCGGCACCAACAGCGGCAAGATCGAGTTCTACTGCCAGACCTATGCCGACGCCATCAACTCCCACGGCTTCTCCGAGGTGGAGTACCATGGTCTGCCGAAGTATCAGCCGATCGCTCAGGGCTATGAGAGCACCTTCGAGAACGGCGATATCAAGGGCGCTAAGAGCGCGTATCCGCTGCAGTGCATGAACCCGCACTATCAGCGCCGTGCGCACTCCATCTTCGACAACATCCCGTGGCTGCAGGAAGCCTGCACCAACCCGCTGTTCATCTCCAAGATTGACGCGATGGAGCGCGGCATCCAGGATGGCGACACCGTGAAGATCACCTCTGCGTACGGCGAAGGCCTGCGCCATGCCTGCGTGTCCGTGCGCATGATGCCGGGCGTCGTCGGCCTGCCGCACGGCAAGTGGAACCGTGTCGACGAGAAGACCGGCATCGACCACGGCGGCAGCGAGAACTACGTCACCGGCGAGGTTGCCACCGGTATGGGCATCAACGGCTACAACTCCCTGAATGTCCAGGTTTCCAAGTATGAAGGCGATCCGATCCCGGCCGACTGCGAGATTCCGCAGACGATCCTGTTTTGATTGATGGGAGGAGAAGACAATGGCACAGTACGGATTCTATTTTGATCAGACGGCGTGCGCTGGCTGCCACACCTGTCAGATTGCCTGCAAGGACAAGAATCGCCTGGATGTCGGTGATCTCCTGCGCACCGTGCACAGCTATGAGACCGGCGAGTTCCCGAATGTGGGCATTTACCATATGGCAAAGACCTGCGCGCACTGCGACAACCCCGCCTGCGTTGCGGCCTGCCCGACCAAGCGTACCCTGAAGGACGAAGCCACCGGCATCGTGTATCACGATCCGAACGGCATGTGCGCCGGCGAAGCCTGCCTGCGCTGCGTCGAGGCCTGCCCGTATCATCACCCGATCTACGTGGCGGAGCAGAAGAAGGTCGTCAAGTGCGACATGTGCAAGGAGCTCATCGAGAAGGGCGAAGCCCCGGCCTGTGTGAGCAGCTGCATGATGCGCGCGCTCAAGTTCGGCCCGATCGAGGAGCTGAAGGCGAAGTATGGCGCGGACCTCGTGACCGCCCTGCCCTGCTTCCCGGACGGCGCGACCGGCCCCAACATGCTGATTAAGGCGCGTGCGTGCGCGCTGGAAGCGGCGTTTGAGGAGAAGAACACCTAAGCGGGCGATACCCGCGTCTGCTTTCGGCCAAGTCGGATGAAGCAAAAAGCTTTACAGACGAGACCGAATGCGAACAAAGCATAACAAGGGCCCGCAGCGCTTGAGGGTGCTGCGGGCCTTTTCTCACGATTGACTCAGGCATATAAGGAGGCGGGCGGAAGATGGGTTTTCTGCTGAATGTGATTGAAAAAAGCGCGGTGGATGATCACCCGCTTGCCAACCTGACGCATTGCGTCAACCGCAATCAGAAGCATCTTTCATGCAGCGCCTGCATGGATATCTGTCCCAAGGGCGTGTATGACAAAACGCAGAAGACCGCGCCGGACTGGAATGCCTGCCAAAACTGCGATCTCTGCGTAACGGCCTGCGCAACGCGCTGCATCGCGCCATCGCCGACGAACGCCAAAAGGCATCTGCTGCTGGCGCAGAAGCAGGGGGAGATTGTGATTTCGTGCCGCCGCTCTGAAAAGAAGGAGGGCCATCTGGAGGAATGCCTTGCGCAGCTTCCGTGGGAATTCATGGCCTATCTTGCGCTCGGAGGCAGACTGACGCTCAATGTCAAGGCGTGCCAAAGCTGTCCGCATGAGGACTGCAGGGAACTGCTGAGCGATCAGATTCAAAAGCTCCGCCGCTTTCTGGGCGCGGAAAAATGGGAAAAGCATGTATGCCTTGCGCAGGAGGAAGAGGCGGCTGCGATGCAGACGGACGTTGATCGCAGGGCGTTCTTTAAGTCGCTGGCGCATGGCGGAAAAAAGACAACGGCGCTGGTGATCAGCGAGGCGACCGGCAGCAAGATCGATGCAATGGTGTATCGTAGGATGCTGGCGCGGAGGGTGAAGGAGATTGCCGCGCAGGATCAGGCATGTTCCTTTACGATGACGCTGCCGTGGATCGAAAAGACCTGCTATGGCTGCGGGATCTGCGCGCTGCTGTGTCCGAATCGGGCGCTGGAGGTTGACGAGGAAAAGGAGGGCAGGCGCACGGTGTATATCACGCCGCAGAAATGCACAGGCTGCGGCGTGTGCAAGGCGGTCTGCCGGGACGGCTGCATCGAGGAGCTTTGCGCGGCAAAGCTGCCGCATCTGGACAAGCTGATTCTGGCAAAGGTGGAGAGCAAATCCTGCGAGGGCTGCGGCAGGGCAATGCCGGTTAATAAGGAAGACGGCATGTGCATTATCTGCCGCCAGAAGAAAAAGGGCAAGGCGAAATGAGGGTGAAGGGCATGGCAAAGATTGGATTCCTGCTGCTCAGCGGCGGACAGTCAAGGCGCATGGGCACGCACAAGGCGCTGCTTGAGGTGCGGGATGGTACGCTGCTTGATGTCATTGCCAAGGCCGGTGCGGGATTTGAGGAGCGTATTCTGTCCGCAAATGATCCGGCAATCCCGACGCCGGAGGGCTTTGCCCGCTGCGCGGACGTCTATCCCGGCTGTGGGCCGATGGCGGGCATCCATGCTGCGCTGTCCCTGACAGCCTGCGACGCGCTGGTGACGGCACCCTGCGACGCGCCGAATTACGCTGCAGAGCTGGCGCTGTATCTGGCGTCGCAGTACGATCCGGCATACGACGCGCTGATCCTCGTGGATGAAACGGGGCGCGCGCAGCCGCTGACGGGCGTATATGGCAAAAGCTGTCTGCCCGTGCTGGAGGCACATCTCGGGCAGGGAAAATACAAGATGATGCAGATGCTGGAGGGCATGCGGCTTGGAAAGCTGACGCTGCCGGCGCATCTGAGTCAGCATGTATTTGACAATCTCAATACGCCGCAGGAACTGCAGCAGTACAAAAAGACGTTTGAGTGAGAATAAATCGAAAAAGGATCCTGTATCGGCGTCGGACGCAGCAGATGCGCCCATCGCCGATATGGGATCCTTTTTTCAGGTCAAGATCAGAGCGATTCCTTGAAGGCGTTCCATGTGCGCGAGCCCGCGATACACAGGGCAGCGCTGCATGCTGCGAGGATCATCCAAAACAGCACGGCGGTACTCCAGCCGCTTTTCCCTGCGATGAGCGCGACGGCATAAGGAGAGAGCGCGCTGCCCAGATAGGTGACCGCATTGAGGAAACCGACAACGCCACTGACGCGTCCCGCTTTTTTGAAAGCGCCGGGCATTCTGGTAATGAAGATGTGATTTGTGCCGTGCATACAGCCGGTTATCAGCGCCATCAGCACAATGATGACTGCAAATGAAAGCGGGGTTGTATGCTTGAGCAGAGGGATGATGCCGGCGGCAGAAGCGGCGCTGACTGCAAAGAAGAGCGCGGAGCTTTTTCCTTCCGAGGGAATGGCGCGACAGATCTTTTTGGCAAGGATGACGCAAACGATGCAGAACAGCGGGAGAATCGCCGTTGTGAGAATTGAGACATCTGTTCCCAGATGACCAACTTCGGAAATAAAGTCAGGCATCCATGCGGTAATGCCATCGCGAAGCAGGCCGTGGATGAGCACGGGGAGAATGAATACAAAGAGGCCTGATTGGGACAAGACAGAAAGGAGAGAGCCCGAGCGCGTTTCTTCCTTGCCGGAGGCAGCGGCGGGGGCAGCATGCTGGTTTATGCAGAGACGGGGAACGAAAAGAAACCAGAGCGCCAGCGTGATCACGCCGACGGCAATCGGCAGATAGAAGGCCGGCCGCCAGTTGTTGCCATATGTATGCAGGCACAGCGGGATGACCAGATATGTAAGGATGGTGGCAATCTGAGACGAGTTGGAGACGGCAACGCATGTGTCGATGTATCCTTTTTCGTCATAATTCGCAGCAATGATTCTGCCCAGCGGCGGACGGATGAGGGACTGGAAAAAACCGTTTATGCCCCAGACCAGGGCCATCCAGTATACGGACGGATAGAGGACAGGCATCAGCAGATTGCAGACCACAGCCCCGCCCAGCCCCGCGCCAACCAATGCGACGGGGGGAAGACGATCGCCGAGAAGACCACTGACCATCTGGCCGAGGCCGTAGGTCAGCGAAGCTGCAGAGAGCGCAATGCCCAGTTCAATGACCAGCTCCGGATGTGTCAGGGCAAGCTCGTCTGCGATCGCAATGCGCACGGCGGCATAGTTTATCCTGGTTACATAGCTTGCAAAATAAGCAAGACAACAGTTGAAGGCTAAAAAGCGCTGCTTGAGTATGGATGTGCTGCTCATAACAACCTCGTGGATATTATGTATGGATTCTACCAAAGTATATCACAAATCGGGTGTTGATTCAATCGAAACCGATGAGGGCGGCCCATGACAGTGCGGCCTATGCAGAGGATAAAAAGAAAGGATATGCTGAAATGAGAAACGGAAACGCTGGGAATGCATAACAACCGGCGAGAATGCAGAAGAACTTCCGTTCGTTGATATTGTGAATAAAATAACCATTGCGTGCGTGCGACTTGACGAAATTTGCCATTTTAGCCAAATACATATTGATTTTCTGCCCATGCTGGTGTATGATGATATGCGGAACAAGATGGTATCTGGGATCTGTGTACAGCGGATGACAGATATTCATGTACTATGATTTAGAGAAAGAGGTAGCATGCACATGGCTAATATTGATCTGAGCAAGTATGGCATCACTAGTGCGACTGAGATTGTTTACAATCCGTCCTACGAGCTGCTGTTTGAAGAAGAGACCAAGCCGGAGCTGGAAGGCTTCGATAAGGGCCAGGTTACCGAGCTGGACACCGTCAACGTCATGACCGGTATCTACACCGGCCGCTCCCCCAAGGATAAGTTCATCGTCATGGACGAGAATTCCAAGGACACCGTTTGGTGGACCTCTGACGAGTTCAAGAACGACAACAAGCCGATGAGCGAGGAAGCTTGGGCTGCCTGCAAGGAGCTGGCTGTGAAGCAGCTCTCCGGCAAGCGCCTGTTCGTCGTGGACGCCTTCTGCGGCGCCAACCCGGACACCCGCATGGCGATCCGCTTCATCATGGAGGTGGCCTGGCAGGCTCACTTCGTGAAGAACATGTTCATCGCCCCGACCGCCGAGGAGCTCGAGAGCTTCGAGCCGGACTTCGTTGTTTACAACGCGTCCAAGGCGAAGGTTGAGAACTACAAGGAGCTGGGCCTCAACTCTGAGACCGTCGCTGCCTTCAACATCACTTCCCGTGAGCAGGTTATCCTGAACACCTGGTACGGCGGCGAGATGAAGAAGGGTATGTTCTCCATGATGAACTACTACCTCCCGCTCAAGGGCATCGCTTCCATGCACTGCTCTGCCAACACCGATATGAACGGCGAGAACACCGCTCTGTTCTTCGGTCTGTCCGGCACCGGCAAGACCACCCTGTCTACCGACCCGAAGCGTCTGCTGATCGGCGATGACGAGCACGGCTGGGACGACAACGGCGTCTTCAACTTTGAGGGCGGCTGCTATGCGAAGGTTATCGGTCTGGACAAGGAGTCCGAGCCGGACATCTTCAACGCCATCAAGCGCAACGCGCTGCTGGAGAACGTGACTGTTGACGCCGAGGGCAAGATCGACTTCGACGACAAGTCCGTCACCGAGAACACCCGCGTTTCTTACCCGATCAACCACATCAACAACATCGTGAAGCCCGTCTCCGCCGCTCCTGCTGCGAAGAACGTGATCTTCCTCTCCGCTGACGCTTTCGGCGTGCTGCCTCCCGTGTCCATCCTGACCCCCGAACAGGCGCAGTACTACTTCCTGTCCGGCTTCACCGCCAAGCTGGCGGGCACCGAGCGCGGCATCACCGAGCCCACGCCCACCTTCTCTGCTTGCTTCGGCGCAGCATTCCTTGAGCTTCACCCCACCAAGTACGGTGAAGAGCTTGTTAAGAAGATGGAAAAGTCGGGCGCAAAGGCTTACCTCGTAAA
>JAFXCE010000014.1 GCA_017521565.1 Clostridia bacterium
AATCGGTCGAGGACTTAATCTTAAAATTGAGATTCGAGTGAGACCAAAGGGAAAATTGAGAAACTGGTCAGTTACGAGATGAAGAAAATCTGGATGTGCGGTTTTCAGGGTACGCGTAAATAACAGAAAAGCGCAGATTGTGCGGAGGTTCTCCAAGATCGGATGCTTCGGTTACAAATAGACGAAGCGGAAGCCAAGAAGAACGCGGGCTGCACAAACCCTCATAAAATTCCGGTGACTATGGCGAAAGGGTCCCACCTGTTCCCATACCGAACACAGAAGTTAAGCCTTTCAGCGCCGATGGTACTTGGCTGGAGACGGCCCGGGAGAGTAGGACGTTGCCGGATCCCACATGAAGAAGCTCAGCAGATGCTGGGCTTTTTCTTTTTGCGTTTTTGGAAGAAAAATGATGAAATAGAAAGCGTGACGGGCATATTTTCAAAAAGAAAGTGAATACAGAAATTGACATACACAAGAGAGAAGTGATAAATTGGCGTTCCGTCATTTTTGCGGCAGCTGAGAAAGGACAGTGAAGCCGCCCGACTTGGCAAGATAGAAACCCTATAACTACCAGGAGGAAGCAGACAGAAAGGAGTCTTGCAGCAGTGAAAATGGAAACTAGACGATTGATTCTTCGGGAAATGACAGAAGTGGATTTTCCGCGTCTTTTCGAGATCTTTTCAGATCCTCAAACCATGCAGCACTATCCGGAACCGTTTGATGAGGCACGGGTAAAGCGCTGGATTGCAGTCAACCAGGATCGATATCGCACATTTGGGTTTGGTTTGTGGGCCGTTGTGCTCAAAGAAACAGGCGAAGTGATCGGCGACTGCGGCATAACCATGCAGAATATTCAAGGCGTCATCCGGCCGGAAATCGGCTATCACATTCACAAAGCGTATCAAAGAAATGGATATGGCTTGGAAGCGGCGATGGCGAGCCGGGACTATATTTTTGAGCATACGCCGTTTCAAGTTGTGTATTCGTATATGAAGCATACCAATGCTGCGTCATACGGTCTGGCGATGAAAAACGGTATGCGCCTGATAGAAGAGTATGATGATCCGATCAACACGCGCACAAAAGTCTATGCCATCACACGCGAGGAATGGCGCAGGCTGCGGGATATGGAGGTATCGCAGAAATGATCGTCATGGAAAATATCTGTAAGACCTACAGGGTGCAAAGGCGCAGCGCCGGCATCAAGGAAGCATGTCGGTCTCTTTTCTGCCGCGATTACGAATACATCCATGCACTCGACAACGTGAGTTTCACCATTCACGACGGCGAGATGATTGGGTATATGGGGCCCAACGGCGCGGGCAAGAGTTCAACGATCAAGATTCTCAGCGGCATTCTGGTGCCGGACAGCGGAAAATGTGAGATCGATGGACTGACGCCGTGGAAAAATCGCGTTGCCCATGTCAGCCGCATCGGCGTGGTCTTTGGACAGCGTTCGCAGCTCTGGTGGGATATTCCGGTGATCGACTCCTTTGAACTCCTGCGCGATATCTATGCCGTACCGGAAAAACGATATAGAGAGAATCTGGAGGAACTGACGGAGCTTCTTCAGCTTTCGGAGCTTTTGAAAACGCCGACACGCCAGCTTTCTCTGGGACAGCGGATGCGATGTGAAATCGCAGCGGCACTGGTGCATAGCCCGAGCCTTCTTTTCCTTGATGAGCCGACGATTGGCCTTGACGCAGTGTCCAAGCTGGCTGTACGCGACTTTATCAGGCGGCAGAACAGCGAACACGGCACCACGGTCATCCTCACCACGCATGACATGCAGGATATTGCGGCCATTGCGCGGCGTGTGATCCTGATCGGCAAGGGGAGAATTCTGCTGGACGGAACGCTGGATGATATCCGGCGGGAGGGCGGCGCTGACGATCTGGAGAAGGCAGCGGCCGGGCTTTACCGCAAGCTCGAGATTTCCTGAGAGGTGCATCATGAAAAAGTATATGTCTTTCTTCAGAATGCGCTTTCAGATGGGATTGCAGTACAGGACGGCGGCCATCGCCGGCATGACGACGCAGTTTGCCTGGGGATTGATGGAAATCATGGTCTTTCGGGCGTTTTATGCGGCGGATCCGGCAGCGTTTCCCATGACGTTTGAAGCGACAGCCAGCTATATCTGGCTGCAGCAGGCATTCTTGGCTATTTTTGCGGCATGGCTGTTGGAGCCGGAGATTTTTGACTGCATCGTCAGCGGCAATGTGGCATACGAGCTATGCAGGCCGGTTCATATTTACGATATGTGGTTTGCACGCAGCATGGCGAGCCGTCTTTCACGCGTGGCGCTGCGCTGTTTTCCGATTCTCTTTGTGGCTCTGCTGCTGCCAAAGCCCTATGGCATCAGCACGCCGTCCAGTGCAGCACAATTTGCAGTCTTCCTGATCACGCTTGTGCTGAGCTTTCTGGTCTCAGTGGCGTTCTATATGTGGATCTACGTGCTGACGTTTTATACGATTTCTCCGATGGGGCTTCGGATTATGGTCGCTTCTGTAGTGGAGTTCCTCTCCGGCGGCGGCGTTCCGCTGCCGTTCTTCCCGGAAAAGGTGCAGCGTGTGCTTGAGTTTCTGCCGTTTGCGTCGATGCAGAATGTACCGCTGCGCGTATACAGCGGCAGCATGTCGCAGATGCAGACGCAACAGGCCGTTGCGCTTCAGCTTCTGTGGCTGATCGTGCTGGTTGCGCTTGGCCGGACAATGTGCGATCGTGCATTGCGGCGCGTGAGCGTACAGGGGGGCTGAGCGATGAATGGAACAGGCAGAGTCAAAGACATGCTCCATCTGTATGTACATTACGTATCGCTGAATGTCCGCAGCGCGATGCAGCATAAAGCGTCCTTCTTTCTGCAGATTACAGGCCAGCTGCTGACGTCGTGTACAACATTCCTGGGCATCTATTTTATGTTTCTCCGCTTTCACATTGTTGCAGGGTATACGTACAGCGACGTACTGCTCTGCTTCTCCGTTGTGCTGATGCAGTTTTCGCTTGCGGAGATGTTTGCGCGCGGGTTTGATACGTTTTCAGGGATGGTTCGCCGAGGCGAATTTGACCGGATATTGGTTCGTCCAAGGGGAGAAGTGCTGCAGGTACTGGGCAGTAAATTCGAGCTGACACGCATCGGCAGACTGCTTCAGGCAGTGATTGTCTTTGTATACGGCGTTTTTGCTGCGCGGGTGCACTGGACGGCGCTGCGTGTGCTGACGCTTGTGAGCATGCTGCTGGGCGGCATACTGCTGTTTTCGGGGCTGTTTCTGGTCTATGCGGCGTTCTGCTTTTTTACGCTGGAAGGGCTGGAGTTTATGAATGTCTTTACCGACGGAGGAAGGGAATACGGAAAATACCCCATCGATGTGTATGGAAAGCGCATGCAGCAGTTTGCTACATTCATCATTCCTTACACATTGGTGCAATACTATCCGCTGCAGATTCTGATCGGCAGAAGCGACAATTGGGTTTACGCATTGTATCCAATGGGAGCGCTTGTCTTTCTGGCGGCGTGCTATGCCTTCTGGCGCTTCGGTGTACGGCACTATACATCCAGCGGATCATGAGCATACAAAAGAACCTCCGGCATGAAAACCGGAGGTTCTGTGCGTTTTGGCGGATGTCAGGCGATCGGATGCTTGGAGAAGAAGTACTTCTTCCAGAAATCGAACAGCGGTCCGAAGATGAGCATGGCGATGATGGTGCCCTCGCGCAGCGTCCATTCCACGCCGAAAAGCAGCGTGATGGCGACGCTGATGATGACCAGCACGACGTCGATCTTCTGGCGCAGCTTGCCCTGCGTGGTGCCGGTGCGGTCGGCAATCAGCTGGATGCAGCCCTCCATGGGCGTGCGCATCAGGTGTGTTTCAAGCACGAGCGAGCAGCCGAAGGAGCTGACCACAAACGACAGAACGCACACAATCAGGCGCAGCGGATAGAAGGAGAACGATACGTTCTTCAATACGACATAGAGGAAGAAGTTGAGCACGGAGCCGCCGAGCGTGATGTAGAGCAGCTGAAGCAGCTCGGTCTTGCGGAAGTTCTTCTTCTCAATGAGGATCTGCCCCACGAAGAAACTGCCGTGGAAGAGCATGGAGAACGTACCGACCTTCATGCCGATCAGCGTGGCGACGGAGGTGATGGCTGCGTCCACAGGGAGCACGCCGATGGAGGCTTTGAGCGCGAAGGCAACAGCACTGTATACCAGAAGGATGCCAAGAATGGTCAGCGAAATCTTTTTCGTCAGGTTTTTCATGGCTGAAAACTGCCTTTCCTATGATGATCGTCTTTATGATACCATACCGGAAGAAAGAAATAAAGGGAGAAGCAGAAAGCAAAATATCTATTCAGGGGAATGATATGTTATAATTGACAGAGAAGTCAAAGAAAAGCGGAGAAGGGGATGCAGCATGATCAGCAAAACCTATGCAGTCGGATTTCTGAAACAGTATAAGTATGTGGTCATATTGTCCACATGCTGTGGAAAGATCATGCTCAGCCGGCACAGACAGCGCAGCACATGGGAAACCCAGGGCGGTCATGTCGAGCCGGGGGAGACGCCGCAGGAGGCGGCGGAGCGCGAACTCTATGAGGAGTCCGGCGCGGTGGAGTACGATATCCGTGCGCTGTGCGATTACTGGGCAGGGGATGAAACCACGGGCGAGGGCGCGACGGGCATGGTGTTCCATGCGGAGATTCACAGGCGAGAATCGCTTCCGCAGAGCGAAATGGCCGAGGTGCGCCTGTTTGATGCCCTGCCGGAAAATCTGACCTATCCTGCGATTACGCCGGAGCTGTTTGGGTATTTGTTTAAGGAGAGGAAACGACATGCGGATTCTGATCGGAACGACGAACCCGTCTAAGGCCAGATACTTTGAGCGGCTGATGGAAGGCCTGAATGTGGAGTGCGTGACGCTGCGCGATTTGGGGATTACGGACGAGCCGCAGGAAACGGGACATACGCCGCTTGAAAATGCGCGGATCAAGGCGGCGTTTTATGGAAAGTATGCAGATGCTGTGATTTGTGCGGATTCCGGGCTGTATTTTGACAGTCTGCTTCCGGATGATCCGAGGCAGCCCGGGCTGCATATCCGCACGCCGCAGGGCGGAAAGCGCCTTGACGATGACGAAATGATCGCCTATTATGCGCAGCTTGTCCACAACCTGGGTGGAAAAATCCATGCGTATTACATGGACGCCATGGCGCTGCTGATTGGCGGGGAACTCCATGATTTCGCCGCCACGCGCGAGGAGGCGGAGGACTGGGCGTTTGACATGGTGGATGTGCCAAGCGTGTGGAGGCGCGAGGGATGGCCGCTTGACAGCCTTTCGCTTAATAAGGATGGGCACTATTTTCTCGATCCCTCCGAAAGGCCGGATAAGCTGCCGCAGGAGAAGTCCGGCTATTGGCCGCGGCTGCGGATATTCTTGCAGGAAAAACTGGGATAACAAAAGCGCCGGACGGTGTTCGTCCGGCGCTTTCTGCTTAGTGATTCAGGCCCATTTTTTCGATGTATTCTTCCAGGCACCAGTTGTTGGCGGTCATCACCTGCGCCGCTTCCACGCCGACATAGCGGAAATGCCAGCTTTCGGCGAGGAAACCGGTGATTTTTTCTTTGTCCTTCGTAAAGCGGACGATAAAGCCGTATTGGCTGCAATGCTTGTGCAGCCACTTTTGCTGCTCCGTGCCGGTGAAGGAGACGCCCGGCACGGTGATGTCAAACGCAAGGCCGGTCATGTGTTCGCTGGTGCCGGCGGGCGCGACAGTCTGATACGTTGCGGAGAGACAGCGCTCGCGGCTCCAGTCGGGGTTGTTCTTTTTGTATTTGGCGACCGATTGATCGACCAGCGCCTGCTGATCGCTGTATTTGCGATAGGCGGAGGAGACCTGCCAGTTGCTTACGCCGTCTGCGATGGCAGCCTCGAGCATGCGGCCAAGCGCTTCGGTGGCGGTGCGGTTGGCTTTGGTGCCCTTGTATTTTACCTTGAGCACGCTGGATGGGATGACGTCGGCGATCTTGACGAGATCGGACGGCGCATAGCCCTTGTCGAGCTTATTCTCGCGGTTGACGAGCACGAGATAATCCATTTCCGGCGCTGCGCTCGCGGGGAGCGCTTCGTCGCTGAAGAGCAGCGTCAGGGTCTGTTTGCCGGCGATGCCGTCTGCGCTCAGTCCATTCACCGCCTGAAACTGGATCACAGCCTGCTGAGTGCCGCTGCCAAAGTCGCCGTCTGCGCTTCCGTCAAGGTAGCCAAGCGCGATGAGCGATTCCTGCATCTTCACGATGGAGGGGCCTTTTGCGCCCTTTTTGAGGGCTGTATAGCCGATGGGCGTAGCGGTGGGGACCTGCGTTGGCGAGGGGATGGGCGAGGGCGTTGGGATGGCGGTGGGCTCCGGCGTGGGCGTTTCAGGGATCAGGCTTGAATCTCCATGGCCGTACTGTGCGCCAAAGGGCGCGTAGATTGCCGGCGTCGGGGTGATGGTGGGCTCCGGCGTCGGGGTGGGCTCCGGCGTGGGCGTCGCGTTCGGATCGGGCGAAGGGGAGGCGTCCAAAGGGGCGACCTCGGGCATCAGCGATGTCATGCCGATGCATAAAAGAACGATCAGCACGAGGGCGAGCGCGGCGAGCAGCACGCGAAGCACGGGGTTGAGAAGCGGACTTTTCCGCCTGCGATAGGCATAGGCATTTCGCCTGTGATTGTGGTTCATTCTTCCTCCTTGAAGACGGGGGTGGGGGAAATGCGGCTTAGAAAACCCAGCCGCCTGCGTCGATCATTTCGTGCGCCCAGCCGCGCAGTTTTTCACTGGCGAGGTCGATTTCGCTGCGGCTTGTGCAGGCGCTTTCGCCCGAGGCGATTTCCTCAACGATGGCGTCGTTGATCCACTGACCATAGTGCAGCGTGTCCTTGTAGTTGGCAAGATCGAGCACCCAATCCTCCCGCACGGAGAAATCGTAGAGCGTCACGTTATCATAGCCGCTGAGCAGGTCGTAGCACAAGCCGCGCAGGGTAAGCATCGCCTCAAGATTGCCCTTGCTGAGCATGGTCGACCATTCGGCTGCGGAATACGGCGGGAAGAAAATGTCAAACTGTGTTTCGGGGTGCGCCTCAATGTAGGCGATCAGGTGCGTTTCAAGGTTCGCTTTTGCGGCGGAAACGTGCTTGTCCGCAGGGATAACGGATACGGGCGCAGTAAAAAGCGCGTTATAGAGCGCGACCTCGCCGTATTCATCCCGTCCTGCCCAGCAGTACATGCTGTCGCGCAGGGAATCGTCCTGCGTCTGCCCCCAGGCGCGCAGGCAGCGCGGCAGGAACGAGGCGAGCACGCTGCGGTTGAGCCAGTACTGTACGTCGTTGAAAGGGTTTTTATCGTAGAGATACAGCGGAACCTTGCTGCCGGTCTTATCAAGCGCGCCGATGAAGGAATACACATCAAGGCCATAGACGACGCGCTTCATTTCATGCGTGTCAAACGCGAGATTCAGAAGGAGCGCGTGGTTATACGCCGTACCGGCGGAGGTACAGAGCTTGATGAAGCGGCCGCCGAGCAGCGCGCTCATCTGCGACGGGCGGAAATTCTCCGTGACCGACGTGCCGACGATGGCGCTGTCGTAGTCGTAATTTCTGACGATGCCGGCATTGGCGTACACCTGCGTGGTGTTGTCAATCGGCGGCAGATAGCGCGCAGCCTGGCGATAGACCTGAAAGGGATCGATCGCGATGACCAGCGCGCTCATAAAGAGATAGGCGCAGAGAATGGCCGAGAGGCACAGGAGTGCCCAGGTTTTTTTCTTCATGGTTCTCATTCAAGGCGGTTTTCAAGGGCTTTATGCCCGAAGAAAACGGGTGCAGAGCGGCGCAAAGGCTGCTCTTTTAGAAATTGAAGTAGAGGAAGACGCTGACGTTGGAAAGGGAAAGCGTGACATAGAGAATCAGCGCGACGGTCATGAAGGCATTGATCAGCGTGGGCTTAAAGCTCATGGTCTTTTCGTAGGTGTTTGAAAGGAACACACAGGAGAAGAGGGAAAGCACATACCACGCACCCATGATGATGAGGTTGAAGCGGGAGAGAATGCCGCCCGGCAGTTCAAAGGCGGAGACGATGCTCTCGCGCACGGGGCCGAAATTCAGGGAGAACATCGAGGAGAGCAGACCGGTTGCCTCCGCCATGCTCGTCGCGCGGAAGAATACCCACGCGATGACCACAAACAGGAAGGTGGCGGCCCACTGAATGGCCTTGGGCATGCGGTCGTAAGGCTTTTTAAAGAGACGGTAAAGGGCGCTTGCCGCGCCATGCATCAGGCCCCAGAGCAGGAAGAGCCAGCCTGCGCCGTGCCACAGGCCGCTGGCGAGGAACACGATCATCAGGTTGACATAGGTGCGAAGCGTGCCCTTTCGGTTGCCGCCGAGCGGGAAGTAGATGTATGTCGTCAGGAAGCGGGACAGGGTCATGTGCCAGCGCTGCCAGAATTCACGGATATTGAGGCTCTTATAGGGGGAATTGAAGTTGAGCGGGATTTTGATGTTGAACATCAGGCCCACGCCGGTGGCGATGTCACAGTAGCCGGAGAAGTCAAAGTACAGCTGGAGGGTATAGCCGACGGCGATAAGCCACGCTTCCAGCGTATTGAGGTGCTGCGCGGCGGAAAAGCCCGCCTCCACGGCAATGCCGAATGTATCGGCGATGATGACCTTCTTGAACAGACCCAGCGCAAACGCATACAGGCCGGGCGCGAAATTGTCAAAGCTGAAGCGGCGGTTTTTTGCATCTGCGAATTGCGGCACGATCTCGCTGTGCAGGACGATCGGTCCGGCAACCAGCTGCGGGAAGAACGTGACGAACAGCGCGTAGTCAAGGATATTATACCTGGGAACGGTGCGCTGGTAGCTGTCGATGACATACGAGAGCTGCTGGAAGGTAAAGAACGAGATGCCCAGCGGCAGCGCGAGATGATAGAGCGAAAATTTCGTGCCGAAGGCAAGGTTGATGTTCTCGGCAAAGAAATCGTGATACTTGAAGTAGAACAGCACGCCCAGATTGAGCGCGAGGCCCAGCAGCATCAGCGGCAGGCGGAGGGCCTTCTTCTCGCTTCCGAGCATCAGCTGGCTGAGCGCATAGTTGACCAGAATGCTGGCGAGGATGATCGGCACATAGCTGGGGTTGTTGTAGCCGTAAAAGACAAACGACGCAGCGATCAGAAACAGCTTATTGAGCGGGATGCGCTCGGGCAGACGGCTCAGCACGAAATAGACGATCAGCGTCAGCGGCAGGAAGGCCAGCATAAAGACGTAGGAATTAAACAGCATAGCGTTTCTCCTTGAACAGGGATGAAAGTGAGTTACTCAGCGAAATAATCGGGGCCGGCGGCGCGCAGCAGGTTGACATGTTCGATGATCACAGCGTCGTTTTCCTGCGCCTTGGCAACGGAGGCGACGCGGCCCTGATCCGCTGCGATCATGCGGATGATCTCGTCATTGATCCATGGGCCGTAATGGCCGGAATCGATATAGTTGTCAAGATCAGTGATCCAGTCAAGCCTTGCCTGATAGTCGTAGATCCGCACGTTTTCATAGGGCAGAAGCTGCTTGACAATGGCCTCTTTCTGCACGAGGAAATCGTGAAGCATGCCCTGCGCATACAGCTCATACCAGCGCACGAGGGAATACGGCGGGAAGAAAAAGATGAATTCCGTATCCGGATGCCCCTCAATATAGGGGAGATAGTTGTGCTCGATGTTGAGCTTGAACTGCTGCGTGAGCGTGGGATCTTCCTGCAGCGGGGATTGCGCGACCTCCTCGGGGGAGATGGTAATGCCCCGCAGCGCGGCGTCGCGTCCATAGGGATAGAGGCTGCCCCAGTTATACATGGTGTCCCGCTGGGCTTCGTCGTGCTGGCCGAGCGTTCTCAGGCATTTTGGGATGTAGCTGAGCAGTACGCTTTTGTTGAACCAATACTGTGTGTCGTTGAAGAGATTGTCGTCATAGAGGTATTCGGGCATTTCGCATTTCGGCGTCTTGTAGAAATGCGTCAGCGCTTCGATATCAATGCCGTAAAGGATGGTGCGGACGTCATGCGTGCCGAAGGCAAGATCCATCATCTGCTTGTGGTTGAAGGCGGATGCGGCGTTGATGGGCAGCTTGATGAAATGTCCGCCCAGCAACTCGTCAAGCTGGCTTGGCGTGAAGTTTTCCGTCATGGAGGAGCCGATGATGACGCTGTCGTAGTCGTAGGACTTGGCAATGCCGGCATTGAAATAGTTTTGTGTGTCGTTGGTGATCGGCGGTGTGTACATTGTCGCCTGATGATAGATCTGGAAGGGATCGACAAGGGCGACAAGGGCGATCATGCTGACCAGCGCGCCAATCAGCAGGGTAACCGTCAGCAGCGCCCAGCGTTTACGGGTCATGGACACGCTCCTTTCGATAACGCAGGAAAGAAGAAAAAAGCGGAAGTATTACGGGCAGGAGAAGAACGAGGCGGCAAACGCACGCAGCGCTTCACAGGAGGTGCGCACCTGCTCCGGGTCGGTTACGCGGCAGCGATCCTCGGCGATGGCGGAGGCAATGCCGTCGTTGACGACGGGAATATAGTGAATCAGATCGTAATAAAGGCTCAGATCCTGCATCCACTGCGCTTCGAGCTGAAAATCGTAGAGCCTGACATTGGGCTCTGCGAGCAGCGCGCTGCAAAGCAGCTGCTTTTGTGCGAGGAAGGAATCAAGGCTTCCCGCCTTCGCCCGCTCCGCCCAGTAAAGCGAGGAATAGGGCGGCAGGAAGATGGTGAACGTCGTATCGCGATGCGCGCGGATGTAGGGAAGGAGATTGTATTCAAGGTTCAGCTGCGCAAATTCCACCCCGCGGGCAATATCCGCCTGCGCGGGCATGGACGGCGGGAGCGCGGCCATGGCATGCAGCTCTTCTGCAGAGGGCATGACCGGCGGCTGCCAGTAATACATGCTGTCGCGGGAGGCGTCCTCGTCCGGCGTGCCGATGCGCCGCAGCGCGGCGGGAATCTCGCTGAGCCAGACGTCCTGATTGAACCAGTATTTGACGTCGTTGAAAGGATTGGCGTCGTAAAGGTAATCCGGCGTGACAGCTTTCTGGTTGGTGTAGTACTGCGAATACGCAAACAGATCAAGACCGTAGACGACATGCCGGACATCGTGCGTCCTGAAGGCGATTTCCATGATCTTGGCATGGTCGCGCGCGAGGCCGGCGTTCATGCTCAGCTTGACAAACCGGCCGCCGAGCGCCTTGTCATAGACGCTGGGCGTGCAGTTCTCCGTGACGGAGGAGCCGATGATGATGCTGTCGTAGGTATAGGACTTGGCGACGCCGGCGATGGCATACATCTGCGCGCTGCTTTTGTAGGGCGGATTGTAAAACAGCGCCCGATGATAGATTTCAAACGGATCGACGATCACGACCACCGCGACAAGCGCGAGCAGGCCGGCAAAAAGCAGCGCAAGCGTACACTGCGTCCAGCGCTTTCGGGTCATGCCAATCCGTCCTTTCCGATGTGTTTTGAAAACGATTTGAAAAGCGTCGGGCGCTGCAAGGAGCGGCAGGATGCCGCGACGATGCGAGGGAGATAACAGCGCCAGCATGCCGGTTTATGGCGGCAAATGGCCATAACAAATCACTTTATTATACACGATCAGCTTTGCCTTTGCAACCGCGCCGCGTTCGGATCGCGCTCAGAAAACATAGAGCAGAAAAGAAAAAAGCGCCCGAAAGGGCGCAGAAAGCCGGATATAGATGGAGCGGTCAGCCCACGCTTTCGGCAATGGGAATAAAGGGCGTAGCCTCGGGCGCATATTCCGCCGATGCGGAGGGGATAACCGGCAAGGGAGAGGATTCCGGAGAGGGTGTTGGCTCCGTCGTGAGCGCAGGCCTTCGGGAGAAGAGCAGCGCCTGCGTCTTTTGTCCGGCAGCGCCGTCGATCTCAAGGCCGTGATCGCGCTGGAAGGCTTTGACGGCTTCGATGGTGCCGCCGTAATAGCCGCCGGTGATGCTGCCCTTATAGTAGCCCAGCTCGGCAAGGCGCATCTGCAGCATGTATACGTCCTTGCCGCTGCGTCCGCGATAGAGCGTGCGGTACTCGGTGGGCCAGTTTTCCTCGCAGTAGACCGGAGGGGGCGTGGGTTCGGGCAGGGCGCGCTCGCGCAGGGTTTCGGGGTTGAGGCTGCGCCGCAGCGTCATCGTGTATTCGGGATCGTATTCTCCCTCGTATACGGTGATGATTGTACCTGCCTTGCAGTTGTCGTAGATCCACTTGGCGTCGCTGACATACAGGCGCACACAGCCGTGCGACGCGGGCGAGCCGAGATCCTCAAAGGATTTGACGGCCAGCGTGAGTTCATCCGCCTCGGTGTAGAGCACGGAATGGAATGCGTTGGCGGAGTCGATGCGGGTGAGATACTGCGCATGCGAGTCCCACGTGGGGAAATAGCCCCAGCGTGCGCGTTTGCTGGGCATGATGGTCGTGCCCAGCGGCGTGGGGTTTTGCCGGGTGCCGGTGGAACAGATCATCTCGCGGACGAGAATGGTGTATTCTCCGTTCTCGTCGTAGGTATAGGCGCGGGTAATCTGGTTGGCGACGTCGACCATGAGGGTGTACTTGGTGGGTTGGGGTGTCGGAGAGGGGCGAGGCGCATCGTGGATGGAATGCGCATGATTGGAAAAGAGAAGCTCCTGCGTTGCTCTGCCTGCGACGCCGTCCACGGTCAGGCCGTTGTGCTGCTGGAAGGCGCGCACAGCGCCGCGCGTGATCTCATAATAGCCGCCGGAGACGCGCGCCTCGTAAAACCCCAGCTCCAGCAGGCGGGCCTGCAGCTTTTCCACCAGCGCGCCGTTGTCGCCGTATTGCAGCTTGCGGCTGTAGGAAAATGGCTCCGTATAGGGCGCAGGGGAGGGGATGGGCGTATGAAGGCCGTATTGCGCGGTCAGCGCCTGAATCTCCGCCTCGCTGAGCATGGGCGTTTCTGTGGGGGAAGGGGTTTCTTCCTTGATAAAATCAGGATCGGGTGCAAGGAATTCGATGGCGCCGTCGTCATCCATGATGACTTTGCCGTTTTCATCCTCCCAGAGGATTTTTTCGGAGAGGGACGTGGATGGCGCAAACAGCGCGAGCAGAAGAAAAAGGAACAAGAAGCGTTTCATGGGATGGCGGCCTCCGGATATGTCAAGCGAATCAATGCGGTATATGCTCATCATAGCACAGCGGAAGAAGGCTGGCAAGACGAGAAAAGGCTCCCCTTGGGAGGGAGCCTTGGGTACAAAGGATTACTTCTCGAGCGTCTCCACGGCGGTCGGCTGCGGAATGACGATTTCAAGCGTCACTTCACGGCCGTTGCGGTCGATGGTCACCGGAACGACGTCACCCGGGGTCTGCTTAGCCTTGATGGCGTTGAGGTCGTCCGCACAGGTGACGGGCTCGCCGTTAAAGGCGGTGATGACGTCGCCCTTGGCCAGTCCGGCACGCTCGGCAGCGCTGAACTCGCTGACCTCACGGATATACACGCCCACCGGCATGGAGTACTGCTTGCTCATTTCCTCGGTGACATCGATGATGGTGATGCCCAGCATGATCTGGCTGCCGAGGGTCTGCTGCTGCACGGATTCCGGATCGTTGATCATGCCCGTGACCAGCTCCTTGATGTCGTTGACCGGGATCGCGTAGCCCATGCCCTCGATGGAGACGGAGGAGGACTTCGCGTAGACCAGGCCGATCACGTTGCCAAAGGAGTCAAACAGCGCGCCGCCGGAGTTGCCGGGGTTGATGGCGGCGTCGGTCTGGATGGCGTTGATGGTGACGCCGTCGATGGTCAGCTCCTGCTCGGTGGCGGAGATGATGCCGGCGGTCACGCTGCCATGCACGTTGCCCATCGGATTGCCGATGGCCACGGCCAGCTCGCCGATTTCCAGCTGATCGCTGTCGCCGAAGGTGGCGGCATTGAGGCCTTCGGCCTCGATCTTGAGGACCGCGACGTCGTTGCTCTCAGAGGAACCGATCAGCGTCGCCTCATAGGTGGCTTCCTCGCCATCCTTGTCCTCCGGCATGACGAATACGGTAATCTTGTCAACGCCGGAAATGACGTGATGGTTGGTCAGGATGTAGCCATCCTCGGAGAGGATGATGCCGGAACCCGCGCCGGTCTGGGTGTATTCGCGCTGGGTGCCGCGGCTGTCCGGATAGCCGTAGCCATAGCCGAAGTTGCCGAAGGGGAACATGGAGCCGAAGGGATTGTAGTAGCCCGAGTCATAGTCGTTGTAGACGACGGTGGTCTCCGTCTCAATCGCGACGACGGAGGTGCGGCACTCTTTTGCGATCTCCGAGATGGAGAGCGCATTTTCGGGCGCGGCAGCCTCGACGATGGAGAAATGCTTGGCGCTCTCCTCTGCCGCAGCAAAGGTGGCAAAGGAAGCGGAAGCGGCGATGACCAGCGCGGCGGCAAAAGCGGCCAGACGGCGGAAGGAACGGTTCTTACGCATGTAATTCATATCTCCTTTCGGGGGTAAAGATTTCTTTTTTGGATGATTGTATTATACACAGAAGCTGTGGAAAAAACATGATGAGATTTGGAAATCGCCGCAACAAAATTGTGTCTTGAGTGTGAAGATCAGCAAAACTGCCCGAGCGCGGCGAAGCCGAGCGCGAGAAGGTCGAAGCCTGCTAGCATGAGCGGCGGCTGGCGGACAAGGCGCACGCCGCTGGTCATCAGCCCCACGCCGCATCCCTTTGCGGGATCGGAAAAGAGCTCGGCGCACATGCCGTATGCCACGCCCTGATGCCCGACAGGAGAAAAGCCCGCAAACACATCCGGCAGGAACGCCGTGTTGAGCCCACGCCCGCAGGAGGAAATGCCCGGCGCGCCGTCCTGACAGGCGCGCATTGCATTGATCGAGGAGGGGGAGAGCACGCCCATACCGTCCCGGGAGGCGAGCAGGCGGATAAGCTGCGCCATGCCGCGGCTGTCGGTGATCATGCGCCCGGCGGCGATCAGATAATCACGCTCGGGATCGAAGGGTTCAGGCGGGCGGGCGGCGAGCATGGCGGCATCGTAGCGGAGCCTGGGCGGGAAGAGCGCCCGCACGCTGTAGCCGTCCGCCAGATCGCCGGGCGGGGCAATGCTGCGGGGATCATAGCTGGCGCGGATGGCAAGCGGATCAAAGACGCGGGCTTTGAGGATCGTATCAAACGGGAGCCCTGCTGCGCGCTCCATGACCACGCCGGCAGCGCCTGCGCCGAGGTTACTATAGTGGAAGGAATCGCCGGGCGCTGCGGCGCGCCAGCTTTCCTGCGCATCGAGCAGCTCGCGCAGCGCGCAGCCGGGCTCCATGCCGCGCGTGCCATAGGGGCCGTCGTCGGTGATGCCGCTCGTATGGGTGAGCAGCATGCGCAGGGTAATGGGGATATCCGGCGCGTACGGGCTGCGCACGCGATAGCCAAGGTATGATGAAATATCAGAATCAGGATCGAGGATGCCATCCTCCGCCAGAGAGAGCGCGGCGAAGGTCATTACGAGCTTGGAGACCGAAGCGATGCGGAAACAGGTATCCGGGGTGACGGGGCGCTCGGGCTTCAGCCGTGCGCGGCCGAAGAAGAACGCTTCGTCCTGCCCGCCGGGCAGGCAGAGAACGAGCGACGCGCCGACGGCGCGATACCGCCTGAGGATGCGCTGCGCCTGCTCGGAAAGGGCGCGGCGGCTGTCTTCGCTGAGACGTCCGTCCTCGCCAAGAGAAAGCGGCGCAAGCGTACGGGCGATTTTATCGGCGCGCGCACGCAGGGCGGAACGCTCGTTTGGGGTGGCGTTTTTCATGGAAGCCTCCGGGGATGCTGAAAGTCGATAGAGATATTGTAATGGCAAAAATATACATTGTCAATGCACAGATTTGGCAAAGAGTACTAAATATAGCTTGCATGGCAGCTGTTTTGGTGCTATAATGTCTTACGAAAATTTTACGGAAAGTCGTGCAGTTCCCGTGCCTTTGCGCATAGGATGAGCGTGGCCTAAGGAAAGAAGAGGTGTTGATTGTGTCGCTGACGATTGCGGAGATTATTGAACTTCTGAGTGGGTTTTCCACGTTCGGCAAGCCGTTGGGGGCACAGATGCTGCTTCTCCGCATTGGCGCTGCCGTGCTGATCGGCGCGATGATCGGCATTGAGCGCGAGATGAAAAACCGACCTGCGGGCATGCGTACGCATGTACTGGTATGCCTTGGCGCTGCGCTGATTGCGCTGATTGAGCAGCAGTCTGCGGCGGGCGTACTGTCCCTTGGCGCGGGTGCGCCGATCAACGTGAGCGTCGGCCGCATTACTTCTACGGTTGTGTCCGGCGTGGGCTTCCTCGGCGCGGGTACGATTTTCATGTCCGAGCACAAGATTTCCGGCCTGACGACAGCGGGATCGCTGTGGTGTACGGCGTGTATCGGTCTTGCGGTGGGCTCCGGCTTCATCCTCATGGCGCTGATGGCGGGCGTTGTTGTGCTGATCACCCTCAATCTGATGCAGCGCATCATCCATGTCCACACGCTCAAGAAGCTGGAAGTTCAGTTTGTCCACAGGCAGGAGACGCTCTCCTTCCTGACAGAGTATTTTGCCAGGCAGAACGTCAAGATTCTGGACGTCAACTTCCATGCGGAAAGCAGGAACGACGGCAACCTGTATACCAATATGTATACGCTGACCATGCCCAGCCGCATCAGCTATGTGGACATCATCGAGACGTTGTCCGAGCATCCGAATATTCGCCGCGTGCGCACGAGGAACCTCTGATTGCGCCGCGTGTAAGCAGCATACTCAGCGCCAGCGAGATAAAATCGCTGGCGCTTTGACATAGGATCAGGCCGGCGGCGCCGAATACACGCGGCAGAATCAGCACAAGGGGAATCAGGATATAGCCCTGCCGGCTGGCGGCAATCAGCGAGGCGCGCACAGGCAGGCCCATGGCTTGGGTGAGCATGTTCATGACGATGACGGCGCCCTGCGCAAAGAAGGCTGCGCTGTGCGCGCGCAGGACAGAGGCGGCGAAGGCCGCAGCCTCCGGCGGCTGGCCGAGCCGGGCGAGCAGCGGATGCGCAAAGAGGAACACGAAGGCGCCAACGGCAAGCAGGGAGATCACCACGAAGCGCTGGCAGCTTGCATAGACCTTGCTCACGCGCGCCATGCTGCCCGCACCGAAGGCATAGCCGAACACGGGCGCAAAGCCCTGCCCAAAGCCGATTGCGGCAGCGGCGATGAGCGACGAAGCGCGCACGGCCAGCCCCATTCCGGAAAGGAAGGAAGGGCCGAAGGAGGCGCTGGCGCGCATCAAAAGGACAGAGGATACGCTCATCAGCCCCTGACGAACGAGCGTAGGCACACCGGAACGCATGATGTTCACAAATACGATCGGGCGCAGCGAGCATGAACGCAGCGAGGGACGGACGAGATGCTTTTCCCGCAGGACGGCGAGGAGGAGCACCGTGAACGTGACGGCCTCGCGCGTGAGCATCGCTGCGCCTGCGCCGTTTACGCCCAGCGAAAGGCGGCGCACCAGCAGAAGCTGAAGCGGGATGCCCGCGGCCGCGCCGAGTGAAAAGGCGAGCATATTGCCCATCGCCTTGCCCTGCGCGCGCAGGAGACTGGACAGCACCAGGCTGGTGCAAAGAAGCGGCGCGCTCAGAAGCACATAGCGCGCGTATGCGCCCGCCGGGGCAGCGAGGTCCGCCTCTGCACCGAGCAGGCGCATCAGCGGATGCAGAAACGCAAGGCCCAATGCACAGAGCAGAACGGAGAGCGCGAGCGCGCAGAAAAATGCCGTGGAGGCTGCGGCATAGGCGGAAGGCTTGTCGCCCCGGCCGAGGCTGCGGCTGACAAAGCTGCCTGCGCCCATACCCAGCGTGAAGCCAAGCGTCTGGATGAGGGTCAGCAGCGAAAAGCTGACGGAGACGGCGGCGGAGAGCCGCGCATCCCCCGCGCCGAGCAGCAGCGCATCGAGAAAGGCGCACAGGCCGGAGGCGACCATGGCGATCATGTTGGGCATGGCGATGCGCAGAATCAGGCTGCCGACAGGCGCATGAAGAAGAGAAGAAGTCTGCATGGCGCTATTATGTGCCAAAGACGTCTGCATGATTCGCGCACACGCAGCATATATAATGAAGAAAAGGCTGCCGGAATGAACCGCGCAGCCGCATATTTTATCTTAACCCTGCCTGACATACCCTATGGCCAGCGCAAAGAGCGCGAGCACCGCAAGCGCGAAAAAGGGGAGCGCGCGGTCAAAGGCATTGCGCGCGTCGTGGATGAAGTTTTCCACGCTGACGCTGCGCACGGCAAAGCGCTCATAGATCCGGTCGTTCAGGATATACGCTTCGTCTTCGGTCATAGCCATGGAATCAATCGCTTCCTGCCAGCCGGGAATTTGGGGATCGATGGTCAGCTTTTCAGCTGCATCCGGCCGGATATGAAGGAGCTGGGCAATTTCCTGCAGGGAGAAGCCGAAGTGAGAAAGGGCCAGCGCGGCGCGGCGCTTAAAGGGCAGGCGCAGAAGCATACAGACGGCGTCGGTGACAGGGAAGGGAAGATTCTGCAGCTCAAGCGTCTTCCTGCTGTGCGGTTTGCGCAGTTTCTTCAGATAATAATCATCGCACAGGCGCACTGCGCTGCCAAAGAGGAGCATGCGCGCGTCTTTTTCGCCGATTTCGGGGTCTTTGGCGCCGCCCAGACGCAGGAAGGTCTGAAAAGCGACGTCGCGGGAATCGGCGCGATGGCCCGTCAGCAGGAAGCAGAGCGCGCCGATCTGTGCGCTCCATGCCTCATAATACGTTTCAAAATGATGACAAATCTGTGACATCCGGCTCGTATCCTCCAAATCGATGCATTAGTCAAGTAAAAGCGTTCATTCTTTGACTAAAAAAAGAATTTTTAGAAATTCGGACTTGCAAAGTGTTTAACGCTGTGCTATAATGCATTATATCACGAAGGAACGGGAGCCGCAAGCTCGCCTTGCCGTCCGTTTTTTCAAACAAGTCGTATCTTATTTTTCAAGGAGGAAAACCCCATGAAAAACCGTTTTGTTGCATGGCTGCTTTGCCTGGTTATGCTTCTGTCCGTCAGCGTCGTCGCCGCGGCTGAAGTGAACCCGAACGCCGGCCTGGGCTACTACCCGGGCACCAGCACTCCCGGCTCCATCGCCATCGAGTGCTCTACCATGTCCGTCATGAACACCGTCAAGATGACCTACAGCACTGAGCTGAGCGCTGCCCGCCACATGCAGGACTGCCTCGTGAAGCTCAGCCCGGTTGACAACCAGATCGTCGGCGCTGCTGCCGAGAGCTGGGAGTCCTCTGCGGACGGCCTGACCTGGACCTTCAAGCTCCGCCCGGGCATGAAGTGGGTCAACAACAACGGCGAAGTCGTCGGCGACGTGACCGCGCACGACTTCGTGTTCGCCTGGAGCGAGCTGCTCAACCCGGCCAACGCCGCTGAGTACTACGCCTTCGCCGCGGTCTTCAAGAACGCGCAGGCTTACTACGACTACGCCTCCGGCGTGGACGGCGCTCCGGAAGTCACCCTCGATCAGGTTGGCTTCAAGGCTGTTGACGATCTGACCCTCGTGTGCGAGCTCGAGAACGTTCTGCCGTACTTCCTGCAGTACGTGAAGTTCGAGGTCATGAGCCCGATCTACGCGCCGTTCTACAACGAGGTTGGCGCCGACAACTACGCCACTTCTCCGGAGACCATGCTCTACTGCGGCCCGTTCTACATGACCGACTGGGTCCTGGAGAACAAGATCACCATGAAGAAGAACCCGGCCTGGTGGGATGCGGCCAACGTCACTCTCGATCAGATCGAGTGGATCAAGTACACCGATACCAACGCCAAGATGAACGCCTTCCAGGGCGGCGAAGTCGACCTGATCGACATCACCGGCGAACAGCGCGCGATGCTCGAGGCTGAGGGCTTTGCTCCGTCCAGCTACATCGGCGGCTACTCCTTCTACCTCTACACCAACGTCGAAGATACCGCCCGCGATATCTCCAACACCAACCTGCGCAAGGCCATCAGCTTCGCTCTTGACCGTGAGCAGCTGATCAACACCGTCTTCAAGAACGACTCCGAGCCGTCCCCGACCTTCGCTCTGGGCATCTCCGGCGTCAACACCGAGACCTTCTCCGAGGCTGTTATCGCGGCCAACAACGGCGAGCGCCTCTACCCGGTCAACTCCGACGAAGCCAAGGCCAAGGAGTACTTCGCTAAGGCCCTTGAGGAGCTGGGCAAGACCGCTGACCAGATCGACATCACCTTCATGGTTTCTGAAGGCACCCAGAACGAACTGTACAATCAGGTTATGCAGGAGCAGCTGCGCAAGGTGCTGGGCATCGAGGCCAAGCTGGAAGTCCTGACCATCACCGAAGCCCGCGCTCGCCGCAACGCCCACAACTACGACCTGTTCGCCGGCGGCTGGGGCCCGGACTACAACGACCCGATGACCGACCTCGACCTGTGGACCACCACCAACGGCAACAACCACACCGGTTACTCCAGCGCGGCGTATGACGAGCTGATCGAGAAGGCGAAGGTTGAGACCGACATGGTCGCCCGTGAGCTGCTGTTCGTCGAGTGCGAGAAGCTCATCGCGGAAGACATGCCGATCATCCCGATCTACTGGCGTCATGAGGACTATGTTGTTTCCGAGAAGATGGCTGAAGGCTATGCCCGTCTGCCGTTCCAGGCGCTCAACATGATCTACACCAAGCTGGCCGACTGATCCTTCGATCTGAAAAGGTTAGAAAGCTTAGATTGAAAATGTGCGGCATGGGGTTTTCCCCATGCCGCATTTCCTTTATAGAGCCTCTCCGTGAGATGCCTGCGGCTGCCGCGGGAGAGGGTCTATAGGGGAAATGTGTTTGCAGAAGCGCTGCGCAGGAGATGCATAATTTCTGACCGTATCGATTTTTGCAGGATTAACCATTGACATCCGTCAAAAAATCCGGGATAATGTATAAATCGAAAATTATGCAAACAGAAGGAGGAAATGCATTGGCTCGCTATATTATCAAGCGTCTGATCTACGCTATTCTGACGCTGTTCGTGCTCATCACGCTGGTGTTCTTCATGATGCGCATGCTGCCGGGCGACCCGTTCCTTGGTGAAAAGGCGATCTCGGCTACGGCTCTGGCCAATATGAACGCCAAGTACGGACTTGACAAGCCGGTCTTTATCCAGTACCTCATGTACATGGGCAACTGCCTGACGGGTGACCTGGGCATGTCCATCACCTACAATCGTCCGGTTACGGAGATCGTTACGGAATCCTTTATGGTTTCTGCTGATCTGGGCATTCGCGCGCTGATCTTTGCGACCATCGCGGGTATCCTGCTGGGCGCCATCGCCGCCATCAAGCGCGGCACCATCGTGGATAGCCTGTCCATGTTTGTGGCGATGATCGGCGTTTCCGTGCCGAGCTTCATTCTGGGCGCTGTGTTCCAGTATTTCCTCGGTCTGCAGCTGCGCAAGATGCTGGGCATGAACATCTTCCCGATTCAGGGTTGGGGAACCTTCAAGCACACGCTGCTGCCGGCGTTCGCGCTGGGTCTCGGCTCTCTGGCGACGGTTTCCCGACTGATGCGTACCAGCATGCTGGATGTGCTCAGCTCCGACTATATCAAGACTGCAAGGTCGAAGGGCCTCTCTCAGGGTCAGATTATGTGGCGTCATGCGCTGCGCAATGCAGTCATGCCGGTCGTCACCATCATGGGCCCGACGGTCGCGTCCGTTCTGACCGGTACGTTCGTCATTGAGAGCATCTTCAACATCCCCGGCCTGGGCAAGTATTTTGTCACCAGCATCAAGGACCTTGACTACACCATGATCGGCGGCACGGTCGTCTTCTACGGCGCGCTGCTCATCATCTGTACGCTGGTGGTTGACCTGCTTTATGGCTTCATCGACCCGCGCGTTAAGCTGGAGGAGTAAAGTATGGAACATATCGAAAAGTCCCGCTTTGCCCATGTAGGCGAAAGCGCTCACGATCGCGAGGCCATTGCGCGCCCCAGCCTGACCTTTGCGCAGGACGCCATCCGTCGTCTGGTGAAGAACAGGGTTGCTCTGGTATGCGTTTTGCTGATTATTCTTCTGTCCGCGATGTCCGCGTTTGCGCCGCTGTTCTCTCCGTTTGATTATCGTGAGCAGCACTACAGCCATACCAACGCGAAGATGTTTACGGTCTGTAACGAAGAGGGCACGCCGGGCTTCGGTCATATGCATATCTTCGGCACCGACACGCTGGGCCGCGACCTGTACACCCGTCTGTGGATGGGCGGCCGCGTCTCCCTGATTATCGCAGTGACCACCGCCATCATCGACCTGATTCTCGGCTGCATCTACGGCGGTATCTCCGGCTATTTCGGCGGCACGCTGGATATCATCATGATGCGTCTGCTGGAGATCATCAACGGCATCCCGTACCTGATCATCGTCATCCTGCTGATGATGGTGCTTGAGCCGGGCATGCTCACCATCATCATCGCGTATTCCGTCGTCGGCTGGATTCCGATGGCGCGCCTTGTCCGCGGCCAGGTCGTCGCGCTCAAGCAGCAGGAGTATGTCGCTGCGGCGGAGGCCATGGGCGCCAGTCCGGCCCGCGTGATCGCCAAGCACCTGCTCCCCAACACCCTGTCCGTCGTGATCGTCCGCGTTACGCTGGCGATTCCGAACGCCATCTTCTCGGAAGCGTACCTGTCCTACATCGGTTTGGGCATTCCGCTGCCGCGCTGCTCCTGGGGTTCCCTGGCGCAGCTGGGCATTCAGAACTTCCGTATGTATCCCTGGCAGCTGCTGATTCCGGCTGTCTGCATCAGCCTGACGATGCTGGCGTTCAACATGTTCGGCGACGGTCTGCGCGACGCTTTCGACCCGAAGCTGAGGAGGTAATTTCGACATGGCAGAGAGAGTTCTTACAATTGAAGACCTGCGCGTGTCGTTTGACACCTATGCAGGCGAGGTTCAGGCCGTCCGCGGCGTGACGCTGCACGTGGACGAGGGCGAGGTTCTGGCTGTCGTTGGCGAGTCCGGCTGCGGCAAGTCCGTTACCGCTCAGACCATCATGAAGCTCAACCCGATGCCGCCGGCGCGCATTAAGGGCGGCAAGATCGATCTGGCTGGCCACGACATCGTGAAGGCTTCCGACAAGGAAATGCAGAAGATCCGCGGCAACGAGGTCGCCATGATCTTCCAGGATCCGATGACCTGCATGAACCCGACCACGCAGGTCGGCAAGCAGATTGTCGAGTCCATCAAGCTCCACAAGAAGCTGAACCATGCCGAGGCGAAGGCTGAGGCCATCCGCTGTCTGGAGCAGGTGCGCATTCCGAACCCGGAGGAGCGCGCCAAGCAGTATCCGCACGAGTTCTCCGGCGGCATGCGCCAGCGCGCGATGATCGCCATGGCGCTTTCCTGCAACCCGAAGCTGCTCATCGCCGACGAGCCGACCACCGCGCTGGATGTGACGATTCAGGCGCAGATCATGGAGCTGCTTGGCGAGCTGAAGGACAAGATTAACACCGCGATCATCCTGATTACGCACGATCTGGGCGTGGTGGCTGGCATCGCCGATCGCGTGGCGGTTATGTATGCGGGCAAGGTTGTCGAGACCGGCACCACGGATGAGATCTTCTATGAGCATAAGCATCCGTATACCGAGGCGCTGCTGCGCAGCCTGCCGTCCACGGATCAGGGCAAGCGCGAGCCGCTCATGTCCATCCCGGGCACCCCGCCGGATCTGCTGGCCCCGCCCAAGGGCTGCGGCTTTGCGGCGCGCTGCCGTCACTGCATGCAGATCTGCAAGGAGGAGCAGCCGCCTGAGTTTGAGCTGAGCACCGGCCACAAGGCCAGCTGCTGGCTGCTGCATCCCGACTGCCCGAGCGCTGAGGAAAGGGGGGCGAAGTGATGACCAACGAAGTTCTCGTTCAGGCGAAAGACCTGTGCAAATACTTCAAGATCAGCGGCGGCCGCATGCTGCACGCTGTGGAGGGCGTCAACCTCGAGATTCATCGCGGCGAAACCCTTGGCCTGGTCGGCGAGTCCGGCTGCGGCAAGTCTACCCTCGGCCGTACGATGATGGGCATCTATAAGCCGACCAAGGGCAAGCTGATTTACAGCGGCAAGGAAGTCGATCTGGCTGACAAGAAGGAGCGCTTTGCGTTCGCGAAGAAGGCGCAGATCATCTTCCAGGATCCGTATGCCTCGCTGGATCCGCGCATGACCGTCGGCTCGATCATCGCCGAGGGCATGGAGATCCACGGCATGTATGATGAAAAGAAGCGTCAGGAGCGCGTGGCGGAGCTGCTGGATATCGTCGGCCTCAACCGCGAGCATGCCAACCGCTTCCAGCACGAGTTCTCCGGTGGTCAGCGTCAGCGCATCGGCATCGCCCGCGCGCTGGCGATCGAACCGGAATTCATCGTCTGCGACGAGCCGATCTCCGCGCTGGACGTGTCCATTCAGGCGCAGGTCATCAACCTGCTGCATGAGCTGCAGGAGAAGATGGGCCTGACCTATCTGTTCATCGCGCACGATCTGAACATCGTCAAGTACATCTCCGATCGCATTGCGGTCATGTATCTGGGCTCCGTCGTGGAGCTGGCGACCAGCGACGAGCTGTATGCCAACACGCTGCATCCGTACTCAAAGGCCCTGCTTTCCGCCGTGCCGATTCCGGATCCCCACAAGGAAGCGCAGAAGCATCGCCAGATCATCGACGGCGACGTGCCCAGCCCGATCAACAAGCCGAAGGGCTGCGCGTTCTCCAGCCGCTGCCCGCTGGCCTGCGACAAGTGCCGCGAAAGCGTGCCGCAGCTGCGCGAGATGACCCCGGGCCATTTCGTTGCATGCCATCTGGTCTGATCGTCAGGCGTGATTTTACGTCCTCTTCAGAAATGAAGAGGACTTTTTCTGTTCATGCATTTTCTGTGTGCGGGGAATATGGTATTAAATTAACAAAATTGATCTGATATACATGAATGATGAACAAAATTCAAGAATAGATGAAAAATTACGCATGAAAACTGATAAAAATGCATTTTTCCTCTTGCATGATAAAGCGTTAAATGCTATAATCAGAACCATCATTTTGAAACTCCTCGATGTGCAGGATTCAAAATTGATGCGTTTTAGCCTTTTCACGTCCCAAGGTTGAAGGGATGTTGCAATAGGAATAAACAATTTGGAGGGAACCTATTTATGAAGAAGCTGTTTGCTCTGGCTCTCGCTCTGGTTCTGTGCATGGCTCTGGCCTGCGGCGCCGTCGCCGAAGGCAACTGGAAGATCGCCATCCTGACCGGTACCGCTTCTCAGGGCGAGGAAGAAATCCGCGCTGCTGAGCGTGCCATCGCCACCTATGGCGCTGACCACATCGTGCATGACACCTATCCGGACAACTTCATGTCCGAGACCGAGACCACCATTTCCAAGCTGGTCGCGTTCGCGTCCGATCCGGAAGTGAAGGCCATCGTCATGGTTCAGGCTGTTCCGGGCGCTTCCCCGGCGTTCAACAAGATCAAGGAAATGCGTGATGACCTGATCTTCATCGCCGGCGTCCCGCAGGAAGACCCCAAGACCATCTCTGACGCTGCTGACATCGTGCTCTACGCCGACGAAGTTGGCCAGGGCGACACCATCATCGAGACCATCGCTGACTGGGGCTGCGACATCTTCGTCCACTACTCCTTCCCGCGTCACCTGGCTATCGAGACCATCGCTGCCCGCAAGGCGGTCTTCGAGGCCAACTGCGAAGCTCTCGGCATCCAGTATGTTGAGGCCACCGCTCCGGACCCGACCTCTGATGCCGGCACCGCTGGCGCTCAGCAGTTCATCCTCGAGGATGTCCCGCTGAAGATGAAGGAGTTCGAGGGCAAGAAGGTTGCTTTCTTCTCCACCAACTGCTCCATGCAGGAGCCGCTGCAGACCGCTGTTCTGGCTGAGGCCAATGCGTACTATCCGCAGCCGTGCTGCCCGTCTCCGTATCATGCCTTCCCGGCTTCCCTGGGCCTCGAGGCTCTGCAGGTCGGCGGCGATGACACCGACGCTCTGAAGCAGATCGCTGCCAAGCTCAACGAGACTGGCGCTGTGGGCCGCTTCTCCACCTGGCCGACTCCGGTCAACATGGCCATCGTCGATGTGGCTGTGAAGTATGCTAAGGCGTACATCGAGGGCGAAGTCACCCTGAAGAACGACACCGCGAAGGTGAACGAGCTGTTCGAGGCTGCTGCTCCGGGCGCTGCCGTGAAGTGCTACACCGACGCCGAAGGCACCACCTACGACAACTACTACACCATCCTGCTCGGACCGGTCGACTTCAACGAGTACCTGTAATCTGAGCAACTGCAGCTGATTGGCTGAATTCAAGCCGACCCGCTTCACTCGTATGAAGCGGGTCGCTTTTCGGTTTTTCTGTAGACGACCAAGGAGGAATTACATTGGCCGCGGAATACATTCTTGAGATGAAAAACATCACCAAGCGCTACGGCGAAAACACGGTGCTGTCCAATGTCTCTCTCAAAGTCCGTCCCGGCGAGATTCATGCGCTGCTGGGCGAAAACGGCGCAGGCAAGAGCACGCTGATGAACGTGCTTTTTGGTATGCCTGTCATTCACGCGACCGGCGGATTTGACGGCGAGGTGCTCATTGACGGTCAGAGCACGCATATTGCCTCTCCGCACGACGCGATGCTCAAGGGTATCGGCATGGTTCACCAGGAATTCATGCTTCTGCCCGGCTTTACCATTACGGAAAACATCAAGCTGAATCGCGAAATCAGCAAGAACAATGTGGTCTCCCGCGTACTGGGCGAGAATCTGGAAACGCTGGATATGAAGACCATGGCTGGCGACGCCCGCAGGGCGCTTGACAGCGTGGGCATGTCCATTGATGAATATACGAAGGTCAACGGCCTGCCGGTCGGTTACATGCAGTTTGTTGAGATCGCACGCGAAATCGACAAGACCGGTGTGAAGCTGCTCGTATTTGACGAGCCGACTGCCGTTCTGACTGAATCTGAGGCTGCGCAGCTGCTTCAGGTCATGAAGAATATTGCGGCCACCGGCATTGCGATCATCTTTATCACACATCGTCTGGATGAGGTCGTCGAGGCGGCGGACGGCGTGACCATCCTGCGCGACGGTAAGTTTGTCTGCGAGACCCGCACGGCGGACACGGACGTCACCAAGCTGGCGGGCCTGATGATCGGCCGCGCGGGCGAGACGGCGTTCGTTACCGCTGATCCGCGTGAGTTTGCTGCGGATGCTCCGGTTGCGCTCCATGTCGAGCATCTGGCCGTGGATATGCCGGGCGAGATGGTCAAGGACGTTTCTTTCGACGTGCACGAGGGTGAGATCTTTGGTATTGGCGGCCTCGCCGGTCAGGGCAAGGTCGGTATCCCCAACGGTATCATGGGCGTGTACGACGCAGAGGGCAAAGTGGAGCTCTTTGGCCAGCAGGTCAAGCTCAATGACGCGCATGGCGCGCTCAAGAGCGGCATGGCGATGGTTTCCGAGGATCGTCGCGGCGTGGGTCTGCTCCTTGGCGAGAGCATCGAGGACAATATCGTCTTCAATGCCATGCAGGTGAATGGTGATTTCACCAAGAGTTTCCTTGGCGCGAAGCTCAAGGACAGCAGGGCGATCCGCGAGCACGCCGATAATATGATTAAAGAGCTGGACATCCGCTGCTTCGGCGCTGTCCAGCATACGGGCACGCTCTCCGGCGGCAATCAGCAGAAGGTCTGTATTGCCCGCGCGCTGACGATGAATCCGAAGCTGATCTTCGTTTCCGAGCCGACCCGCGGCATCGACATCGGCGCGAAGAAGCTGGTGCTTGAGACGCTGGTCAAGCTCAACCGCGAGAAGGGCATGACCGTTGTCATGGTTTCCTCCGAGCTGATGGAGCTGCGCTCGATCTGTGACCGCATCGCCATCGTTGCGGAGGGTGAAGTTGTCGAGATCCTGCCGGTGAACAGCTCCGACGCGGACTTTGGTCTGGCGATGTCGGGCATCAAGCCGGGCACCCAGAATGGAAAGGAGGCGTAAAGCATGAAAGTGAATGTGAGCAAGAAGCAGATCATCGCCTGCGTGCTGATCGTCATCCTGGCTGCCGCGATGGGCTGCGTGGGTCTTTATGGTCTTTCCAGCCGCGCGTCCGATTCCGGCGTGAAGCTGGTGCAGGATATGCAGCTGCAGTCCATCCTCAACACCGCCGGCTCCGGCGCTGTTGACGCCTATGTGGCGGCGGAGAAGGCCGCCGTGACCAAGCAGGTGCGCGATGCGGGCGGCAACATGAAGGCTGTCCGTGAGGCGACCGCGAAGGTCGAGGTTGAGGCGCGCGCGAAGGCCGAGGAGCTCGGCATCGGCGCTGTCGATCTTTCTGCGATTGATACCAAGCCGCTGGCGGCTGCGCTGAACACCATGGTTGATGCGCAGACGGTGTATTACGCCGAGGAGGCGCGCGCGCAGGAAGCATACATTGAAAACTATCAGGCGACTGCGGAGGTGGATACCTCTGCGATGACCGATGACTCCGGCGCCGAGGCGTCCATGGAGCAGGCGGTCGATATGTCCGGCTTTGTGGCGACCGAAGAGATGGTTCGTCTGCAGGGCGGGGTCGACGAGGCCTATCTGGTTCTCTGCGAGGAGATCAAGGTGGTTTTCCCGGCGCTGACGGACGATATTCTTCAGTCCCTCAAGCCGACCATCACCGCTGTGATGGCGGAGCAGAAGGACACGTTCGAAAAGCAGTATGACCGCGCGATTACGGCGAGCAACACCGACACCGGCATGTTCGGCTGGATCCTGCGTCAGGCGCGCACGCTGGCGCTGTCTGCGATCGGCATGGTGATCCTTGCGCTGGCGGTGTTCTTCTATGAGCCGCTGGTCAAGAAGATGGGCGTTCCGCGTCTGATCATCGGCATGTTCTTCGTGCTGCTGTGTCTGCTGGCTCTGATTCTGGGCCTGTCCCTGCCGACGCAGTTGGGCAATACGCTGGTTCGCCTTGGTATGAACGGCGTGCTGGTTCTCTCTATGCTGCCGGGCATCCAGTGCGGCATCAGCCTGAACCTCGGCATGCCCATTGGCATCATCGGCGGCCTGTTTGGCGGCCTGCTGTGCATTGAACTGGGCTTTGGCGGTATTTTCGGCTTCCTGTTTGCCTGCGTGGTCGGTATCGCGATTTCCGCAGTGACCGGCGTGCTCTACGGCATGCTGCTCAACCGCCTCAAGGGCGACGAGATGGGCGTCACGACTTACGTCGGATTCTCCATCGTATCCCTCATGTGTATCGCGTGGCTGGTCATGCCGTTCAAGAGCCCGATCATGAAGTGGCCGCTTGGCCCGGGCCTGCGCACCACGATCGGCCTGCAGAGCGCGTACAAGCATGTGCTCAACAATTTCCTCTCCTTTGAGGTCTTTGGCGTGGTCATTCCGACCGGCCTGCTGCTGTTCTTTGCGCTGTGCTGCTTCCTGATGTGGCTGTTCCTGCGCTCCAAGACCGGTATCGCCATGAGCGCTGTCGGCGCGAATCCGCGCTTTGCGGCGGCGACGGGCATCGATGTGGATAAGATGCGTATTCTGGGCACCACGCTCTCTACCATGGTCGCTGCGGTGGGTATCATCGTGTACGGCCAGAGCTACGGCTTCATGCAGCTGTATCAGGCGCCGCGTCAGATGGGCTTCCTCGCTGCTTCTGCAATCCTGCTGGGCGGCGCGAGCACGACCCGCGCGAAGATCAGCCATGTCGTCATCGGTACGTTCCTGTTCCAGGGCGTTCTGACGCTGGGCATGCCGGTGGCCAATGCGCTGATTCCGGGCTCCACGATTTCCGAGACCCTGCGTATCCTGATCAGTAACGGCATCATCATCTATGCGCTCACGAAGTCCGGAGGTGCAAACCGTGGCTAAGAAGAACTGGAGCGAAATCATTCGCAATAATATCGTAACGATCATGTTCATCGTGCTGTGCGCGGTGTGCATGGTATTCTCCGGCTACACGCCTGCCTACGTCATGTATGAGCTGTTTGGCCGTCTTTCCCGCAATCTGTTCATCGTTCTGGCGCTGATCATCCCGATCGTCGCCGGCATGGGCATCAACTTCGCCATCACCATTGGCGCGATGGCGGCGCAGATTGCCTGCATTCTGGTGCTGGAGTGGGGCGTTCAGGGCTTTGGCGGCTTTGCGCTGGCTGCGGCGCTGACCGTGCCGATGGCGGCTGTCTTTGGCTTTGGTATCGGCAAGATCCTCAACATGATGAAGGGTCAGGAAATGATCGGCGGCATGATCCTTGGCTACTTTGCCAACGGTCTTTATCAGCTGCTGTGCCTGTTCATCTTCGACAACATCATCCCGATCAACAACCCGAACCTGACCATCAAGGGTTCCTCCGGTATCGCCAATACCATGGACCTGGTCAAGGGCGGCATTGCCGGTACGCTTGAAAACCTGTGGAAGCTGAGCGCTTCTCAGGCGGCGCTGGTATTTGCGGCGGTGATTGCTGTGGTGCTGCTGCTCAGCCATCTGCGCAGCCATCGCAAGAACAACAAGGCGCTCGCCGTCAATCTGGTTGCGCTGGCGGCCTTTGCAGGCGTCATGCAGCTGCCGTTTATGGTGGAGCTGTTCTCCATGGTCAAGATCCCGATGGTGACCTTCGGCATCGTGGCTGTGCTGTGCTTGTTCAATGTCGTGCTGATGCGTACGCGCCTTGGCCAGCAGTTCCGTGCTGTCGGCCAGAACCGTACCGTCGCCAATGCTGCGGGTATCAACGTCGATAAGATCCGTATCATTGCGATCACCATTTCCACCGTGCTTGCCGGCTGGGGCCAGCTCATTTTCGTGCAGAACATGGGCGCGTTCCAGACCTACGGCGCTGCGGATCAGGTTGGCCTGTACGCCGGCGCGGCGATTCTGGTTGGCGGCGCGTCTGTTGTGCGCGCGACGAATACGCAGGCGATCATCGGTACCATCCTGTTCCACCTGATGTTCATCCTCGCCCCGGCCGCCGGCAAGAACCTGTTCGGCGACGCGGCGATTGGCGAATACTTCCGCGTGTTCATGTGCTACGGCGTTATCGCACTGGCGCTGGTGATGCATGCGTGGAGCAGCGTCGCCAAGAAGAAGGCGCCCAAGGCGTCCGACAAGTAATCCTTCCCAAATTGTTTTCAAGCCGCGGTGCCTTCGGGTTCCGCGGCGTTTTCTGTTTCTGATTGACTCATGGGAGGATTTTAACTCACACTGTGGAATAAAAAGGCAGGGTATTGTATAATAACAGAACATCATCTCAAGGAGGCGTTTTGCGCGTGAAGAAAAAGGGAACGTGGATCAGATGGGCCGTGCTGCTGATCATCATTGTGCTGATTGCAGGATGGTTTGTGTTTTTCTCGGAAAAGACCCAGTCCGCCGCCTATACAGAGGTGCCGGTGACAGAGGGCGATCTGACAACGTATTATAATTTCGACGGTCTGGTTCGCGCGGCGCGCGTGCAGACGATCACTGCCGGCGAAGCGGGTACGGTGCGCACGGTATATGTGACGCAGAACCAGCAGGTGAGAAAGGGAGACCGGATTTACCGGCTTGACGGCGGAGAAACGGTCGAAAGCGAAATCGCCGGCGAGGTGACCGGCCTGTTCGTCCGGGAGGGCGATGTGATCGCGGCGGGGGAGACCGCGGCGGAGATCATCGATATGACGCGCCTTGAGGTGGAACTGGACGTTGACGAGTATGATATCCGCGCGGTGACGCCCGGCGCAGCGGTGACGGTCAGCGTCCTTGCGGCGGATAAGCAGCTTGAGGGCGTCGTATCTGCGCTGAACAAGAACGGAATGGCCTCCGGAGATCTTTCCTATTATAAGGCGACGGTGCCGATGGAGGAGACGGAGGGCGTTTACCCGGGCATGCAGGTCAGCGCGAAGGTGCTGCGCGAGCAGGTCAGCGGCGCGGCGCTGCTGCGCCTGGATGCGCTCCAGTTTGACGAGTACAATCGGCCGTATGTCGAAACGGGTTCGGCGGATGCGCCCCGGCGCGTCGATGTTCAGGTGGGCGTGAGCGACGGCGTGTATTGTCAGATTCTTTCCGGCGTGCAGGCGGGCGATACGGTACTGAAGCCCAGCGGCATGTCGATGATGGAGCTGATGATTGAGCTCGACCAGAAAACCAGATAACCGGAGGCGCAGATGAGCAGCGATTTTTTCTCAATGCGGGAGATCGTCAAGCAGTATCGGATGGGCGAAGAGGTTCAGACGATTCTCAAGGGGATTGACCTTGACATTGAAGAGGGTGAGTTTCTCTCGGTTCTCGGCCCGTCGGGCAGCGGGAAATCGACGCTGATGAACATCATCGGCTGTCTGGATACGCCGACCTCGGGCACCTATACGCTGCACGGACGCGTCATCCGTGACCTTGATCAGAAGCAGCTGGCGCGCATCCGCAGCCGCGAAATCGGCTTTATCTTCCAGCAGTTTCAGCTGCTGCCCCGGCTTGACGCGATGAAGAACGTGGAGCTGCCGCTGATCTACGCAGGCGTGCCGCCCAGGGAGCGCGCAAGACGCGCGGAGGAGATGCTCGTCCGCGTAGGGCTGAAGGACAAAATGCACCACAGCCGCAACCAGCTCTCCGGCGGACAGCAGCAGCGCGTGGCGATTGCCCGTGCGCTGGCGACCAATCCGACCCTCCTGCTGGCGGACGAGCCGACCGGTGCGCTCGATCAGACGACGGGCGCGCAGGTGATGGAGCTGTTTGAGGAGCTGCACGAGGAAGGGCGCACGATCATCATGATCACGCATGACCTGAAGATCGCGCGGCACGGCTCGAGGATTGTGAATATCCTGGACGGCGAGCTGTCGGAAGGGGTGATCGCGGATGATTAAGCAGAAGTGGACGATGCTGCTGGAGAATGTGAGCATGTCGGTGGCCAATATCACCAGCAACAAGATGCGCACATTTCTCACGACGCTGGGCATCATCATCGGCGTGGCGGCGATCATCGCGCTGATGACCGTTGTACAGGGCGCGACGGATACGATGAATGCGCAGTTTGATGCGATGGGCCTTGGCACGCTGCGCATTCAGGTGAACGGCACGGCGCTCAAGCGCGGACTGAATGACGACGAGCTGCAGGCGCTGCTTGACTGCGAGCATGTGGCGGGCATTTCGCCTTCGCTGAATACGACCGTATCCGCAAAGCGCGGGGGCGCATGGTCGGATTCCATCAGCGTCAACGGTAACGGCGCAGAGTATTTCCGGCATAATCCCGATCTGCTCAAGCTGGGCAGAGCCATCAATGTGATTGACATCGAGCGGCGCTCGCAGGTCTGTCTGATAGACGGCGGAACGGCAAAGACGCTGTTTTTCGGAGAAAACCCGCTGGGCAAGACGCTCTATCTGAACGGCAGGGAGTATGTTGTCGTCGGCACGATTGACGAGGAGGAGGACGCAAGCCTGTTTGCGCAGATCCTCTTTGGCGGGCAATCGGATGGTACGGTGTATGTGCCGTATACGTCGGCGATGAAGCTGATGGGCACATCAACCGTGTCGACGCTGGAGGTGTATCTCACCGACCCGGATGAGACGGACGCCGCCATTGAGGAGATGGAAATCCTGCTGGACGGCATATTCAACTACAAGGATGACACCTATACGATCATCAACATGGAATCGATGACCGACGCGATGAACCTGATGACCTCGATGATGATGTCGCTGCTGGTGGGCATCGCGTCCATTGCACTGGTTGTCGGCGGCATCGGCATCATGAACATGATGCTCGTCACGGTGACGGAGCGCACGACGGAGATCGGCCTTCGCAAGGCGCTGGGCGCGGAACCGGGGCAGATTCAGATTCAGTTTCTCATGGAGGCGATCATCCTGTCGCTGCTGGGCGGCGTGATCGGCGTATTCGTGGGCCTGACGGTGTCCTTCCTGATCTGCATCAACACGGACATCATGTTTTCCCTCAATACCTTTGCGATTGCCCTGGGCGTCACGTTCTCGGCGGCGGTGGGCATCATCTTTGGATGGGCGCCTGCGCGCAAGGCCAGCAACCTCAATCCGATCGATGCGCTGCGCAGCGTATAAGCGCGGAAAGGAATAAGACGATGAAAAAGAAAATGATGGCCATTCTGGTCATGGCGGCGATGGCGCTTCCGGTTTGTGCGCCTGCGGAAGGGATCCGCATCGACGGAACGATTGAGGCGGTCAAGACGCAGTCGATCCTTGCGCCGCACAGCGGACGCGTGGGCGATTATGCCGTGCGCGCGGGCGACGAGCTGCGCGCGGGCGAGGAGCTGTTTACCATCAGCGCACAGAAGGTGTATGCGGATTTTGACGGCAGGATCACGGGCGTGTTTGCGCAGCCGGGCGACAGCGCCGCCTCCGTGGAGGAACGCTATGGCGCGCTGTGCTATATGGAGCGCGATACGCTCTATGCGGCGGACTGCACCACCAGCGGCGCGGCGAGCGACAACGAAAACAAGATCGTGCACGTGGGCGAAATCGTCCACATCTGCTCGGAATCAAATGATAAGCGTCAGGGAACGGCGGTTGTGACCAGCGTATCGGGCAAGAACTACACGCTGGAGGTTCTTTCATATGTGGATATTCGACTGAGCGAGGATATCGAGGTTTATCGCGAGGAGAATTTCCGCAACGCCAGCTGCATCGGCCGGGGCGATATCCGCAGGCTTGACCCGGTAGCGGTAACGGCGCAGGGCTACGTTCGCGCGGTGCACGTGACCGATGGTCAGATGGTTTCCCGGGGCGATCTGCTCTTTGAGATCGTGCCGGATGCGCTGGAGGATATGAAGGGTGGAGACGGCAGTGTCGACATGCCGGCGGACGGCGTGGTGCTGAGCATCAGCGCGGAGCGCGGCGCGCAGATTGACAAGGATGCGCGGATGGCGACGGTTTGCAGGCGCGAGGATATGCAGCTGGTCTGCCGGGCAGACGAGGAGGATCTGAGCGCAATCGAGCCGGGCATGACGGTTATGGTGACGCTGGATGCCTATCGCGATGCGCCGGCAGAGGGTACGGTTGTAAACATTGCCGCCGCGAGTGCGGAGGACGGCTCTTCCGCCGGATTTGATGTGACGATCCGGCTGAAGGACAACGCGCTGGTGCGCGTGGGCATGCATGCAACGGCGGAATTCTGAGAAATAACAAACTGCCATTTGGCTGAGGCCAAATGGCAGTTTCCTTATGGGTTTGTTTGCCAGGTGGTTTACCGCGTCAGCTGATCGTCCGGAATCCGATAGAGCTGGCGGTTATCCAGCCCCCAGACCTTTTCAGAGAAGCCGCCGGGCACTGCGCGGGAAATGGCTTCGTCCATCTCGTAAAGGCGCGCGTCGAGCGTGTCGATCATGTTGAGCACTTCGGCTTCGGGGAACTTGGGCGCCGTCGGGCTGCCGTATTCCGGGATGCCGTGGTGGGAGAGCACCATGTGCTGCAGGAGCAGGGCCTTAGCCTGGCTGGCGCCGGTTTTCTGCTGGGCGAGCTGGATATTGACCACGCCGCGGACGATATGGCCAAGGAGCTTGCCGTCCACGCTGTAATCGGAGACGAGGCCGAGCGTGTCGGCGTCCATTTCGTCGATCTTCGCCAGATCATGGACGATGACGCCGGCGGTCAGCAGGCTGGGATTGAGCTGGGGATAGACCGTCATCATCGCGTTGGCTGCGCGGAGCATGGTGGTCATGTGATGCAGCAGACCGCTGCGCTCGGCATGATGCATCTGCTTGGCGGCGGGGAAGGTGAGCAGCTTGTCGCCCGCGCGATCCAGCAGCTCGCAGGTGAGCAGACGCAGATCCTTGTCTGCGATGCGGTCCGCGGCGCGGATGACGTCGGCGAGCATCTGGCGTGGATCGCCGGGGGCGCAGGGGATCAGGCTGGACATGTCCACCTCGTCCTTTTTATCGAGCGCACGGATCTTTTCAACGCGCAGCTGCATGCGGCCATTGAACTCGTTGCCTGTGGCGCGGACCTTGACGATGCTGCCTGCGACGGGCGGCTGTACGGTGCCATCCCACATCTTTGCGTTGATGGAACCGGTTCGGTCGGCGAGGGTCATATCCAGATAGAATTTGCCATTGGAGGAGGCGCGCTGCTCGGCAGAGCGCACGATCAGAAAGCCTTCAAAGCGGTCGTCGCGCCGGATATCGGACAGAAGCATCGGATTCATATTCAAAACTCCCTTCAGGCATATGGGTGAGAAATCATCGCTGTATGTATCATTATGAACGATTGGCGCGTGGTTTGCAAGCGGAATTTGCGATGTGGATAAATAACGGGAATACATTGAATTAAAATGTTGACATTGGGTAAAGTTGTGTTTATAATATAGCCATATATGGGCGACTTTCACGAAAATGCGAGCGCCTGATCCGATGCAACTCAACGGATGAAATCCGTTGAAATAAAAAATAGGAGAGTGTATTCCTATGAAAAAGATCCTCGCTATCCTGATGGCTATGATGATCCTCGCTACCTGCAGCGTGGCCATGGCTGACGCTCCGAAGATCGGCATCACCATTTATCAGTTTGCCGACAACTTCATGACCCTCTATCGTGAAGAGCTCGTCCGCTACCTGACCGAAGACTGCGGCATCCCGGCCGAGAACATCACCGTCATGGACGGCAAGAACGACCAGGCTGAACAGTCCAACCAGATCGACGCTTTCATCGCGGACAACGTTGACGTGATGATCCTGAACATGGTTCAGTCCTCTTCCGCCGCTGCTGTCATCCAGAAGGCTGACGCTGCCGGCATCCCGGTTGTGTTCATCAACCGTGAGCCGTCCGCTGAGGACATGGCTCTGAACGGCAACTTCTGCTATGTCGGCGCTGACGCCCGTCAGTCCGGCACCATGCAGGGCAACATCGTTCTGGCCGCCGAGAACAAGGGCGACTTCAACGGCAATGGCGCGGTCGACTATGTCATGATCATGGGCGATCCGGAGAACGTTGACGCGCAGTACCGCACCGAGTTCTCCGTCAAGGCTCTGACCGATGCCGGCCTCACCGTCAACGAGCTGTTCAAGCAGCGCGGTGACTGGGATCAGACCAAGGGCCAGGAGCTGGCCGCTACCGCTCTGACCCAGTTCGGCAACGACGTTGACGTTATCTTCTGCAACAACGACGCGATGGCGCTGGGCGCCTATCAGGCGATCGTCGACGCTGGCCGCGTGGTTGGCGAAGACATCATGCTCCTGGGCGTTGACGCTCTGGCCGAGTGCGTTGAGATGGTCAACGAGGGCAAGATGACCGGTACCGTCCTGAACGACCACGTTGGTCAGTCCCACACCGCTGCTGACGCTGCCCTCAAGGCCGCTGCCGGCGAGACCCTCGAGAAGTACTACTGGGTTGACTACGTGATGGTCACCAAGTAAGATTCTTCTCTCGCGAAGGATTGATGGGTGCGTGCGCTCGTGCGCACGCACCCTTTTAACATGGTATAAGGGGGAAGCAGATTCATGTCGGAATATCGGCTTGAAATGCGGGGCGTCGTCAAGCAGTTCCCGGGTGTTAAGGCGCTTGATCATGCCCAGCTGAAGCTCAGACCCGGCACGGTTCACGCGCTCATGGGCGAGAACGGCGCCGGAAAGTCTACCTTGATGAAGTGCATGTTCGGCATTTACAAGATGGACGAGGGCGAAATCTACTACGAAGGCAAGAAGGTTAACATCACCGATCCGCTGCAGGCGCTGGATATGGGCATCGCCATGGTGCACCAGGAGCTGCAGCCGGTCCCGGAGCGCAGTGTTGCGGAGAATATCTATATCGGTCGCTATCCGATGAAGAAGCTGCTGGGCTTCATTCCGGTAGTCGATCATCAGAAGATGTATGATAACACGGCTGCGCTGCTCAAAAAGGTTCGTATGAACTTTGATCCCAAGCAGCGTCTTGGCGATCTTTCCGTTTCTCAGATGCAGTCGGTTGAAATCGCGAAGGCGGTTTCTGCGGATTGCAAGGTGCTCATCCTCGACGAACCGACGTCTTCTTTGACGGCGAATGAGGTTGAGGCGCTGTTCCGCATCATCGAGGATCTCAAGGCCGAGGGCGTTGCGATCGTCTACATCAGCCATAAGATGGACGAAATCCTGCGCATCTCCGACGAGGTCACCATCATGCGTGACGGCAAGTACATCGGCACGTGGGAAAGCAAGGGTCTTACGACCGACAAGATCATCACGCAGATGGTCGGCCGCGAGCTGACCAACCTCTTCCCGAAGCGCAACAACGTGCCGGGCGAGGTTGTCTTTGAGGTGAACGACTTCACGTCGATCAGCCCGCGTTCTTTCCGCAATTGTACATTTAACGTCCGCAAGGGCGAAATCCTTGGCGTGGCGGGCCTGGTTGGCGCGCAGCGCACCGAGCTTATGGAAGGCCTGTTCGGTATCCGTCTGCACAGCAAGGGTACCATCAAATACAAGGGCAAGGAACTCAAGATCACCCGTCCGCGCGACGCCATTAAGCAGGGCATTGCGCTGCTGACGGAGGATCGCCGTGCGACGGGCATCATGGGCGTACTCTCCGTTGCGGATAATATCTCCATTGCTAGCCTTGACCAGTATCTGGACATGGGCATCGTCATCAACAACAAGAAGATCGAACAGCTGGTTCAGGACAACGTCAAGAAGATGAGCATCAAGTGCCCGTCCTCCAAGACGCAGATCCAGTCCCTTTCCGGCGGCAACATGCAGAAGGTTCTGATCGGCCGCTGGCTGGCGAACAACCCGGATGTGCTCATCCTTGACGAGCCGACCCGCGGTATCGACGTCGGCGCGAAGTATGAGATCTACTGCATCATCGAAGAGCTGGCCCGCGCAGGCAAGAGCATCATCATGATCTCTTCCGAAATGGCGGAGATTATCGGCATGAGCGACCGCGTCATGGTCATGTGCGACGGCCGCATCACCGGCTTTATCGACGGCAAGGACGCGAACCAGGAGAACATCATGCACCTGGCGACGCAGTTTGAAACCGCGCCCTCCGCTGCTGTCTGATGACTGAGATTCCGATGTAAAGGAGATAAACCATATGGGTAAGAAACTGAACGCGAAAGCCGTAACCAAGTGGCTTTCCGATAACGCGATTATCGTGATGATTGTGCTGGCGGCTATCTTTACCAGCACGCAGAACAAGAACTTCTATTCCATCAACAACATCCGCAACCTGCTCTCCAATACCGCTGTGCGCTTTATCATTGCCTGCGGTGTTTCCGGCTGTCTGATCACCAAGGGTACTGACCTGTCCGCCGGCCGCGCGGTTGGTCTGGCTGCGTGTCTCTCCGGTATCCTGATGCAGAAGGCGTCTTACGGCGATAAGTTCTATCCGAACCTGCCGGAACTGCCGATGATCCTCGTTCTCCTGTTTGTTATGGCGCTGTGCGGCCTGCTCGGCGCGGTCAATGGCTCCGTCATCTCCGTGCTCAAGGTTCCGCCGTTCATCGCGACCCTGGGCATGCAGCAGCTGATCTACGGCGCATGTCTGGTTTACACCGGTGCGATCCCGATCGGCGGCCTGCGCAATGACTACACCGGTCTGGCTACCGGCTATGTCGGCACCCGCATGCTCTCCAACCTGACCGTGATTGCTATCGTGATCGGCCTGTTTATGTGGTTCCTCTACAACAAGACCCGTTACGGCAAGTATATGTACGCGATCGGCGGCAACGAGAATGCGGCTGAGGTGGCGGGCATCAACGTCACCAGAAGCAAGATCCTGATCTACATGCTCGCCGGCCTTGCTTACGGCCTGACCGGCTTCCTCGTCTGCGCCAAGTCCGGCGGCTGCTCCGTCAACACCGGTATGGGCTGGGAGCTTGAGGCCATCGCGGGCTGCACCATCGGCGGCGTCTCCGTCAACGGCGGCGTCGGCAAGATCACCGGCATCCTGATCGGCGTTCTGGTGTTCGAAGTCCTCAAGATCGTCCTGCAGTTCCTGGGCGTCGAGTCTTCCTACACCTACATCGCGCAGGGTCTGGTTATCATCATCGCGGTTGCGCTTGACCTGCGCAAGTATCTGGCGAAGAAGTAATTCCCTTCCCCCTATACCCGCCGTGCAGCGTGTCTGTGCGGCGGGTTCTATATAATAATGAGAATGATTCTCAAAGACGTATCGGGAGGACTTCATTTGGCAATTGTTGAAAAGAAGCCTGGCAAGAAGCAGGTCGATGAAGCGATGGTAGATCGCATCGTTGAGGAGACCAAACAGCGCAAAAATCTCAAAGAACAGATCTATGATAAGATTAATGTGCCGGTCTGGGCGCTGGATATTCTGATCGTGGGTCTGGTTGTGGCGCTGCTGGCCGTGATTATCCTTGGCCGGGGCTGAAAGATTATCGTGTACAAAGCATGCGGCTTGTAAACAAGCCGCATTTATATTTGCAATAGAGTGAAAAATAATTCTCAAATCTTTTGAAAATGTATTGACAAATGAGAATGATTATCATATACTGTGATCAAGGGAACGAAAGAACCCGGTTAAGCAAAGAAAAAGAATGAAGACACACCAATCAAAATAAAGATCAATCAAGGAGGATATCAGATATGAAGAAGTTTGTTATCCGGTTTGTGGTTATGTTCATGAAGGTGAATCTGCTCCCGAGAAGTGCCCGCTGTGCAAGGTGCCGGGCAGCAAGTTCACCGAGATGATCGAGAACGAGAAGGTTTGGAAGGCCGAGCACATCCTGGGCGTTGCCAAGGATGCTCCGGAAGAGATCATCAAGGGCCTGCGCGAGAAC
>JAFXCE010000034.1 GCA_017521565.1 Clostridia bacterium
CCACAAATGCGACAGTGCAACAATGTGCCAACCAGCCGGAGTGGAGTTTAGAACGTCAATACACCATGCCACCTCATCTGCATACGTCCACATTTTTCCCGTACTCAGGATGATGTAGCGTGTTTTTTCTATATAGTCATCAACATAATAGTACATCTTGCCATAGGTTGTGTCTGTTCCGAACGACATGTCAGCAATTCGATTTGCATATAAGAAAAACCCTGCACGTTCATCTTCTGTGGGGAAGTCTGTGCTGTAATCGTTGTCGTGATTGCCGATCATGCTTCGGTGATTAGGGATCTCTGAAACCTCAGCAAGCCATGCAGTGAGTATGTCTGTTTCACCGGATTTATTAACAGCAATATCGCCGCCGAAATAAGTCTTTGTCATGCCAGTGTGTCGGCTCAGATATTTGAGTATCGTCGGCGATTGCTTATAGTTGCTTGTCCAGTGCGCGTCTGTATACCACAGGAATGCAGAACTTTTTTCGCCCGCAGCAGAAAGCGCCGCATTGATCTCCGTCGCCTTTGTCTCCAGATAACTCTTCCAGTAGTCCGGCACAATGTACGTTTCCTGCACATTGACGTTGATGTCAATGTTTCTGTCGCAGTATTTTCCGGCGGTCGCAAGCGTGACCACGCCGTTGCTGATCACGTCAATCTGCGTGTTTGCCATCAGACCACCTCCCCGTTATAGACAGGAAGCGCGGCGATCACGTCATTGACCATCTGCTGCCTGTCTGCCGCAGTCCAGTAGTCCGTTCCCTTGACAGGTGTTTTTCCAGGATCACCCTGACTACCTTTGCTGCCGTTTTTGACAGTAAACGTGCTTGTTGTTCCGTCCGTCTTCGTGACGGTAACGACGTTGCTACCGCCGTCCGCGCTAGACGTGGTGGTTTGTACGACGGAGTTGATTCCTACGCCATCCACGCCGTCAAACTCTCCGCTTTCCTTCGCCTGCGCCAATGCGTCGTTGACCGCAGTGGGCAATGCAGAGGCATCCAGTTTTTCACTAGAAAGCTGACTAACCGTTTCGGCGTTTGCAGGAGTATAGCCCAGTGCAGCAGTAATGTTTTCGGTAGTGATGTCATCGTTTTGAAGAATTGGGATGATCTCAAAACTCCATTCATTGGTCTCACAAAAACCGACCAATTGAACGGCTACATGCTGACCGTAATAATTGACGATGCAAGACGATGCGATAGCATTAAGGCCATTCGCCATAGTAAAAGACGTAAAAACCACTAATCCCACCGGGTTTGATGGGTGAGAGATCATCACATTTCGCTGGGCAGCCAGAGCTTCTACAACTTCTGTCGGCGTGATTTGTTCGGTTGCCCCTATTAACCAAGGCTCAGAACTGCTAGTACTACCTCCACTGCTCTCACTTGTAAGAGGAATAACGGAGAACTCCCAAGTATCCTCGCGCATGTCGCCGACAAGATGACAGATTACCATTTCGCCATTATGTTCGACTACGCAGGAAGATACAAGCAGACCTTTGTCCATCAAATTCGCAAACGACCTAAAAATCAGCTCGTCGAATCCGGGTTCGACATGGGAAAACGCAATATTGTACCCAGCCCCAAGACAGTCTGCGACTTCGGTGGGTGTAGTGTTTATGGTGTTCCCTCCCGCTATCTCCATAGGCGACCCTGTGTCACCCTTGTCACCTTTATCGCCCTTGGGGCCTTTAATGTTGCCTACGCCAAGGATTTGCATGCCACTTTGACTTGGGTACCATCTCAGGGTGCCATCACCGGACAGAGACGGCATGTAGTATCCACCTGTGTCGCCCTTATCGCCCTTTGGCAGAGAGAAGGTAATGTGCTTTACGCCGTTCACTTCATTGATGGAAGCAGCTGCTTCTTCAGCCTTTTCTGCGCTAACCGTCATGCCGTCGATCATATCTGCAGCAGCCTTGGCTCTGGCAGTCTGATCTTCAGATGCCTTGATCGCATTCTTGTGCTCTGTCTGTCGCGTCTGCTCAGCCTGAACGCGGCTTTTTTCAGCCTCGTTACGCGCTTTCTCGCCGGCATTTGCGTCGGATGCCGCCTGATTTGCTGCAGCCGTCGCCTCTTTGGTGGTCTCGATATGCTTCAAGAGCTCAGGAAGAGCGATAATATCTTCCGGATCAATGATCACATCCTCGGATCCCTTGCCAGGATCAAAAACAGCCGCATACAGCGGCACTATTTCGTCGTCATTCTCCGCACAAACCAACACGCTGACGCGTGACTGGATCGCATACGCGGCTGCCGGAAATCTCACCGTGACCACATTCGCCATCACACTGCCCCTGATCATCACTTTCTCGCCAGCGCGCAAAAAGTAGACCATTATGTTGGTTTCGTCAGTAAATATAAACGGCTTATCATTTTCGAGGACGGTCAGAATCAGTTGATGTGCGTTTTTCGCACCCGTAAAAGCCAAAATACCGAGGTATTCGGCCTTCCTCTCCCACTCTTCAAGATCGACTGTCCGCCTGATCTTCCACGATGTCGCCATGCTTCTGCGCCTCCTTCATCAATTCGGCAAACCGGACGCCATCATCTGGCACCTTACAAAAGCGGTGCCACTGCAGATGAATTCGATCCGCATGTTCCCAGTTCATTTCCTCAGCGCTCAATTCTGCCGTACCATCGATCACGCCTGCCGCCATCTGCCAGACCGCCTCATCGAGTGGCAGGCTGCCAGCTCCAGTTCCCATCAGCGGCATCCAGAGCGTTTCCACATGCAGCATTTTTGCCAAATGCGAAGCTGCTCGAGCAGCTCGATACACATTATCCGTACAGGCAATGTCCATCGGCACCTGCATCGTCGGCGCATAGATCACATATTGTCCGTCTGCTGCTGCAGAGGATACCGCGCAGCCCACCGGTATTTCCGGCCCATACATGCGAATAATCACACGTTTGATACGATGTTCGAGCTCTATGCCATGGACATCGCGCAGCACGCGGTCAAAACCTCCATCCATGATACCAAAGCCATTGCCCGGTGAAACCACCATACCCTCACAAGCAAGTCCGCTTTCGTACAGTTCCTCATAGGAAGCACACAATGCGGTCATGTCGGAACATCTGGTCAGAATCTTCTCGGTTTCACAGATCACATCCGCATTCGGATGAAACAGGATAACTTGCATGGTTATACCTCCTCAGTATTGTCTGCCTATCAGGCTGGAAATGAACACCTGTGCACTCCAGCTCGCTCGGATCCTGCACAGGCCGTTTTTGTTGCCGATCTTGGCGATCGGCGTGATGGTCAGCGTATGAAAGACACCGCGCCGAATCTTTCCCCGCTCATCCGTGGACAGATATGGTGCAATGTTGCCCTCTCCGTTTAAAAAGACGCTGGCGGGAATCTCTGTATCGTCGACTTTTACCACAAAAGCGTCCGTCGTCGGGCCTTTGAAAATGCCGTATTTAATACTATGCTCATGATCTGGCAGTTCAAGGCTATGCGCATGATCCGGAATATCAACCTCATGTGTATGTGATGGAATATTGATCGTTTGCGCTGGAATTGTTATCGATACACTCAGTTTATGGCCGTGGACGAATCGATGTGTATGCGCATCAATATCATGAGAATGGCTTCCCTTGCTGTTTGTTCCCGGATTTGCGACCACAGTCGTCGACGGTGACGGCCCAGAAGTGAAGCTCGCATGCGTATGTGCATTGAGATTGTGATAATGATTATCCACGGTATGGCTATGACTGCCTTTGCTATCCGTCTCAAGTCCACTCGTATTTGCTTCGGTATATGTTGCGGACGTTCCCTCCCCTCCAATCTGACTGCTGGTCTGTCCTTCCGTGGTGACGATCTTCGTCTCCATCGTTACAGTTTCGTTACCACCATCGTTGCTGGTACGGCTACCACCACCGCCTTCTGTCGTGGTCTGCACGACACCGCCGCCACCAGCTGCGCCTTTGCTATCCGCGCGGTAATTGGAAAGCGTCACCTTAAGCATGACCGAGTTGACGTGGATCATGGTTTCTGGGATGTAGATGTCGCCCTCTGCAGGCGTATCGACGTCAGCATTCTGTTCGAAGCTGTCCGCATAAATGAACGTGCTGCCCTGCCCGTATGTGTCGTTGATCTTAGACTTACGTGCAAGATCCGCAATGATCGTCGCCACGCTGGTCGGCTGCGAGGAAAGCGTGAGCTTCACCTCGCCGGGCTTCCCAATCGGATCCGGCTGATGAATCTCCGTCACCCGCGTACGCACGGTGAGGCCATAATCCTTGTAGATCATGCGTACCATTCGTCCCTCGCGGAAACTGTCCATCGGCTCGCCGGTGAGCATGGACAGATCAACTGCCGACACCTCATAGCTGACATGCGGGTTCTGGCAAATGGCCAGCGCCACTTCAGCCTTTGCTTTGAGTGTGGCGGCGTCTGTAATCGTCGTGTCGATGTACGGAAGCGAAACCTCTCCCCACAAATCTCGCACGGCCTGCGACGCTTCGATGTACTCGACGCCGCCGTTGACGTCGCGAATCGTCAGCTGATTGACGCCTTCTCCATACCCACGCGGATAAAGGCGCGTGGCGAAGTCCGCCTCCTGAATAATTTCGGTGATCTCTTCCATGTTGCGGCTGAAGCGCAGCTCGCTGGCATCCTCATCGGTCATCTTCAGGACGGAGAGCTTCCACGGGTATGTGCTGGTATCCGTCACAATGATCGGATCCTCAAGCGGCTCAAGCAGCATGGTCAGCGCCGTATAGGGCTTTTCATCGCAGATGCCGTATTCAAAATGGGTGTCGTACTCGCAGCGATCCAGCACCCAATGCCGAACGCTCTGAAAGGCCAGCACCGCTTCGATCGCTCCGCGCAAATCCTGCGTCGTTCCGCCGAATTGATGATAACCGGGAACGAGGCCGTCCTTCAGCGTGCAGAGCGCATGGTCGCACGTCAGCTTCACCATGCCGCTCGGCGCATACTTCTTGTCCGGGATACCCGTCACTCGGAAAATATCAATCCGCTCGCCCGCCGCGTCGAACAGCTCCACGAATTGACGGTAGCCAAAGGAGCCGATGTCCTTCACCGGCACCGTGACCGTGACCGTAGAAAAAGGCGTCTGCTTTTTCTTGAGGTCGCTGATCTTCGCCGTGCGCAGCTCGCCGATCCGATTCAGGTTGATGTCATAGATTCGGGGATACCGTCTCATCACATCCACCTTCCTCTCGCTGCAAACATCACGCTGCAGGCTGTCTGCGTCTTAACCGTGATCTCATTGCGGCCCGGATACAAAAGCAAATCGTCATCGCTGCCCGTCGTGCGCATGGCCATCGCCGATCGCTGCGCTCCGTCTACGCCCTCAATCTTCAGGAGCAGGATGTCATCGTCCGTATAGCTGCCGCGCAGCGTCTCGCCGGACGCCAGCGCCAGACTCTCGAACTCGAAGGCCGTGTCCGGCGCTTCAATCCGCAATGTATTCATCGTGCCGCTGGCCGTATTTGTGACAGAGAACGCGAGCGGTGTTTCCATGTTACCAACCAGCGTCAGAGCCGCGTTTTTCGCCGTCTGCGCTGACGTTTCGATCGTCGCGCTACTCTCCTTCATGGCGCGGGCGAACGGCTGACAGGTGAACGCGATCGGCGCCTGTCCGCTCATCCAGTCCACGTCTGAAAGCGCCGATTCCTCGGCAAGCTCCGCGATGTAGTACCGATCATCGAGCGCATCCAGAATCAGCTGCCCGCGTCCATCCTTCCCGCAGAGCCACGCAGCAATATCTGTTGCGCGCTTCAGCATGTCCTTCGTTGTAATCGGGTCGCAGCCCCCGTCATCGTTCATCCAGTAAAGCGTACCTTTGTAGTACTTCGGCTTAAACGTCCTGCCCGGATAACGCAGGCTGCCATGCCGTCCAGCCACCGTCAGGCTCGGGACGTTTTGCCCTGCAATAAAGGGATATTGCGAAGGAAGGAAGGCGACGTTCATGTCCTCGCAATGCTTCCCGTCAAAGGAAAACAGCGGGCTGTCATCCAGCGTATACATGATTATCGCCTCCTCAATTCTTCGTCGATCATGGCGGACAGTTCATTGATGATCTCCCGCCGATCCTCGTCAGATCGCACCGACCAATCGCCGGTGATGTTGATGTTGATTGTGTTCTGGCCAGCGTAGCCGCCGCCATCCCACGGGGCTTTGGGCCGCCCAAAGTTGACGCCGGAAAGCGTGCCGTCCATCAGAGACACCATGCCGTCGCGCATTTCCTCAATCGGGCCGAGTGCATCCTGCATATTCTTGGTGACGCCAACACCGACGCCGCTCGGGATCCATGCTCCGACCTCATCTTCAAAGACGCCGGACGGGCTGTTGATCTTGAGCGCCGAGCGTGCTGCTGCTACTGCAGAACGGGTAACAGAACGGATCGCGCTGTTCAGCGAGCTGGATCCGCTGCGGACGCCCGCTGCCATGCCCAGCACCATGTTCATGCCGATGCCGTTGCCAGTGCCAAAGCTCATCTCCTGTGAAGCCGCATAGGATGCCGCAGCCGCCACCGCCAACGCGTTGGAGCTGAGCGTCGGCGAGGACGTCGTAAAGCCCGAGGAAATGCCAGCCATGAACACGGTGCCGATCGTCGTGCCGTTTGCGGCAGAGAACGTCGTGTCCATGACCAGCTTCGTGGCGTCTGCAACCGTCTGCGCATTGGTGGTCAGCGTGGCCTGCGCCGCTGTAATACCAGTAGACAGGCCGTTCATCCAGCTCGCTGCAATCGCCGTGCCGCCCTCAAGGTTCAGCACATTGGTCATCGCCGTGGACACGCCGGACGCCGCCGAGCTGGCTGCAGCAGCAACTGCGCCAGCGCCGCCAGTAATGCCGGTTTCAAGGCCGTCCATCATGACCTCGGCGTCTGCCTGTGCGCTTTCCTCATCGTCATCAGAGAACCAGCCGGTAATCGTATCCCAAATATTCGAGCCGATCTTGCCGAGGGTATCCAGCGCACCGGAAAGGCCGGAGCTGATCCTGCTGCCGACGTCACCCCAGCTGATGCCCTCGATCGTAGTTTTTGCAGCAGTAAACGCGCCGGAGAGGAACGTGCCTGCCGTGTCGATGTAGGTGCTGACGCCGCTGGCAATCGTGGAGCCAATACCGCTCCAGTCGATACCGTCGATCGTCGACTTGCCTGCCGTAAACGCACCGGAGAGGAACGTGCCTGCCGTGTCAATCACGCCGGTCACGCCGGAAAGGATCGTCGAGCCGACGCCGCCCCACTCAATGTTCTCGATCGCAGACTTACCAAAGCTGAACAGGTTGGAAAGGAACGCGCCTGCGCTATCCAGCACGCCGGTTACGCCAGAGAGAATGGTACTGCCGATGCCGCCCCAATCCATGCCCTCGACCGCAGACTTTCCAAAGCCGAACAGGTTGGAGAGGAACGCGCCCGCCGTATCCAGTACACCGGTCACTCCAGAAAGAATGGTGCTGCCGATGCCACCCCACTCCATCGCCTCGACGCTATCCTTGCCAAAGCCAAACAGGCCAGCAAGGAACGAGCCTGCGCTGTCAAGCACAGTGCCGATGCCGTTCAGGATCGCCGTGCCAATACCCGACCAGTCGATGCCTTCAGCTGCGGTTTTGCCAAAGCCGAACAGGCTGGAAAGCCATGCGCCAGCTGTGTCAATCGCAGAGAGTACACCGTTATGAATGGCCGTGCCGACGCCGTTCCAGTCGATCGCGGCAGCAGCCGTCATCGCCGTTTGGAACAGGCCGGAAAGCCAATTTCCTGCCGCATCAAATACGCTGGTTACGCCGGTGAGCATCGTCTGCCCCAGTCCGGCCCAGTCAAATGCGGATATGGTTGCCGTGGCGCTATTCCATGCGCCCACAAGACCCTCGCCGTCAATCAGGCTGCCGATAAACTCACCAATGCCCGATGTGATCGTGCCGAACGCCGAACCAATCAGCTCGACGCCGCTTTGCACATTGGTGAGGAACGTGCCGATCGAGGCGACCGCTTCCTCGCCGATCATAGTGGTCAGGCCGGTTTTAAGCGCTTCAAGGATACCGCTGCCGCCTTCCAGCGCCGTGAAGAACGACGAGAAGCCCTCGCCAAGCGTTGCCACAGCGCCCTGCAGCGTTGAGCTGTGTTCATACGCCAGCGCAAGGCCGCCAGCCACAAGGCCGAGCGGGCTGGTCAGCGTAGAAAGGAACGTCACCAGCTTGCCGCCGACGAGCAGCACCGGGCCGATCGCGGCAGCCACAGAGCCAAACTGGAAGATCGCATCCTTAACCGGCTGCGCCAAGGCGTTGAAGCTGCCGATCAGGTCGGTGATCCATTGCACGCCGCCGCGAATCACCGGCGTCAGGAAGTCAGACAGCGCAATACCCATCTCTTCAAGGCCGCTGCTCATTTCAGCCAGATCGCCCTTGAGATTGTCGCCCATGATCCCGGCCATATCGCTGGCAGCTCCGCCAGCGGCATACATGCCCGCCGTCATTGCATCCAGCGCGTCCGGACCCTGCTTGAGTGTGGCAAGGACGCCCTTGATCGACTCGTCGCCAAAGATCGCCATGAGCGCGGCGTCGCGCTCGCTCTCGGTCATGCCCTGCGTAGCTGTGGAAATATCGCGGATGATCTCCGCATAACTTCGATAACTGCCATCGCTGTTAGTCAGCGCTACACTCATATCGCCGATCACGAGCTTTCCGTCCTCGGCGTTGTTCTTCATGTCGCGCAGCATGGCGTTGAGCGTCGTACCACCCTGACTGCCCTTGATGCCTGCATTGGCCAGCACGCCCATCGCCGCAGCCGTATCCTCAAGCGTCATGCCAAAGGCGTCAGCTGTCGGCGCAGCGTACTTCATGGCCTCGCCGAGCCCCTCGACCGTCGTGTTGGAGTTTGCCTGTGCGTAGGCGAAGACGTCAGCAGCTCTCGCCGCTTCCTCCGCCGCCATGCCGAATGGTGTCATGGTGTCGGTGACAATATCCGACGCCTTCGCCAGATCCATGTTCGCCGCTGCAGCCAGATTAAGCACGCCCGGCAGACCGGCAATAACCTGTTGGTCATCCCATCCGGCCAGCGCCATGTAGCCCATCGCGTCCGCAGCCTCAGAGGCCGAGAACTTGGTTGTCGCGCCCATTTCGCGCGCCGTGTCCCGCAGCGCTTCCATCTGGCTTTCCGTTAGGTCGAGCGAAGACATGAGGCCATAGACGTTGCTCATCGAGGCGTCAAAACTCATGCCTGCGCCTACCGCTGCAGTTGCCACGCCAAGCAGCGGCGTCGTGACGCCTGCTGTCAGCGCACGGCCAGCGGTTGTCGCAGCCGCGCCGATCGAGCCGAGCGCGCCTTCGATGCCGCCGCTGGTAAAGCCGGAGAGCTGCGAAGCCGCCGTATCAAATGCGCTGTTGAATCCAGTCGTATCCATATCCAGATACGCCATGACCGTTCCCGCGTTGATCGACATGCTCTGCTTTCCCCCTTTCCGGCAAATCAAAAAAGGGCCGCACAGCCTGACCGGCTATGCGGATCCCTCAGTTTACATCTTTCGGCCTGCCCCGGCTCTGCCATCGCAGGCTTCGCGGCTAAATCGCAAGCGATTTATATCCGCTCGTCGGGCTTTGCCCGACCTTCGTTTATTTTGACGCCAAGCGCAGCAAACGTCTCAATCGCCGCTGCATTGGTTGTCTCCTTTTGTTTCTTCCTCGCCAGTCTCTTGGGCCGGTCAAAGTCCGGTTCCTTCTTGTCTTTGCGCGCCTTGTCTATGATAAACAGGCACGCTTCATCAAGGCACCATGCCGTATACGGATCATCAATCCCCAGCAGATCGCTCGGCCTCACCTTGTTTAGTGTCGCCATGTGTATCAGCGTCACGATTTTCGGTGAAAGCACGAAACTCCTCAAGCGCCTTTGCGCCGCGAATGGCATAGGTGTAGATCTGTTCGACCTGCTGCTCCGTCAGTTCAAGGCCCGCTTCCTTCAGCACGGCCTCGCTCGGCTCAACCAGCGCATCGCTGACCACCAGACGCTGCACCTTAATCAGTTCCTCAAACGTGGCGCTGGCGCGGCTTCGGGTTCCTTCATACAGGCGCTGCGCGGCAGCCATCAGCGGGTTGTCAATCCTGCCCGCTTTAATCATGCCGGACAGGCTCGCCCTGCGCAGCCGCGCAACAAACGGCGTCTCCTCCGTCCAGCCGGAAAGTTCGACCGGTACGCCCTTGCCGATCTCGGCCAGCGCAGCAATCGACGTAACCTTGGGGTTCTGATTCTTGCTCTGATTCTTGGTATTGCTCATGTGAAACCTCCATCATGTCCAAAGTGTTTTCTCGGCCTGCCCCGGTGCTGCCGTCGCAGGCTTCGCGGCTAAATCGCAAGCGATTTATATCCGCTCGTCGGCCTGTGGCCGACCTTCTTGAGACACCTTTATGATACCGGAGAGAAGACGCGCGCGCTTAACACGCGCGTCTTAAAGACTCTCCCATTAAGCAGGCAGCTCCGTCAGATAGTCGATAGACAGCGGGGCCTCGCCGATCTTCGGCCTGCTCTTGAGCTTGTACTCCGGCGCGCAGAAGTCGCCGTCCTTGATCTCGATCGAGGCGGGCGTACCCTTACAATGCTGGCAGCTCATCTTCAGATAGCCCTTCGTCTCGCCGTCGCCGTCCTTCTCCTCGGTGTAGATGTTGAGCGTAAACGGCGTGCGGTTGAGCACCTCGCCCACCTTCGGGCCGGTGTAGTTCTGGAACGCGCCGCCCTCGGCAGCGGCAGTCGAGACGCCGCCGTCGATGATCGCATAGACCTCCGGATTCATCGTCAGATCCTTGAGGGTCACGTCGTAGCCCTTAATCAGATCCTCCGTCTTCAGCTGAGCGAGCAGGCGGTTCGCCTTGCGCAGCTCCTTTTCCTCGCCCTCGGAGATAAAGGCTTCGATCTTCGCTTCGTTCGCGGTCGTCACCCTGAAAGTGCGGGCAGTCGTTTCCTCGGTCACGATCTCCACGCGCGCCACGTTCGCAATCGGAATCTCATGCACCTTTTCAGTCGCCATATCCTAATCCTCCTTAAAACTCCGCCCGCATCACGCGATACTCAATCGACTGGCTGCGGGCGTCATAGTCCTGTTCGATCATTTCCGGGCCTTCATTGCCGGTGGGCATCAGCTGAGAGCGCAGCGCTTTCATTGCGGCCTTTGCCTCGGCCACCAGCGCCGCCAGATTGCCATTTTCGCGCGGCACATAGCAGTAAACCGTCACGATTCTGTAACCGATCGACGTGCCGCCGCTCATGCCCTGCGCATAGGAGCCGCCGCCGCGCACGACAACATACGGGGTCTTGCATGTTCCGAGCTTCACACCCGGATGATAGCAATTCAGCCCCTGCTCCTTCATGTGTTCAATCACACGTTCGCAGGCATCCATCAGCGCACCACCTTCCTTTTCAGCCTCTCCCTCTCAAGGGAGAGGCTACACTCCGCCATTGCAAGCAATGGCCGTCGTTAGTCGTCCTAACGGACGACCTTCCTGTAGGCGTCCATGATCTTCTGTTCATTGTTCTGCACGGTCGGCCAGAGTACTTTGTTCTGCCCTTCATGGGTAAACTCCAAATACGGGCTGTACTCCATGTTGCCGGTGACGCCGCAGCGCAGCTTCTTCCCGGCCCAGCCAGAGACGCCGCGAATAGTCTGTCGGGCGTTGCCCGTCCTGTCCGTCCACGGCGCGTTGCGCTTTGCTTCGCCTTCCATGCGGGCTGCAGCGCTTTTTGCCACCTGTTCAGCGGCGAACATGCTGCGCTGCTTAATCTCCACCATCTTCTTGAGGCTGGCAGAAGGGTCAAATCTGAATCCCAACAGGTTCAGCTCCTTCCTTCAGCACGACGTCGGCCAGAATATCCATCTGGATATTCGGCAGCACCACGCTGTACCAGACACCGTCATAGCAAATCAGGTCGCCCGCCATGAGCTGCTTCGCGCAGCCTGTGATCGCGCAGCTGATGCGGGGCGCATCCACACGCGCCACCACGCCGGGAATGTCCGCGAGCACGTTTGCTGTCTGGCCGCGCTCATAGCGGACGCCGTACACGCAGCCGAGCTTGACAACCTCACCGGTCGGCGCGCCGTTTGCATCCTTCTGCTCCCGGTATACCGGGCAGCACTTTGCGCCATATTCGCGCAGCGCCCTTTGAAAGACCGCCGCTGCTCTGGCCTTGATGGTATCGCTCATCACGGACAATCATCTCCTTCGGCCCACCCCGCTTATCGCGTCGCGGGCTACGCTGTCGGCAATCAGGAAACCTGATTGCACGACCCTAATCGGGCCATGCCCGATCTTGTCAAGTTCCGTCTGCTCTGGCCGCTGGTCGTGTGCCGTTTTTGCGCACGCTGCGCGCTCGGGAGAGCCAGTATGCACGCTGATCGGGGAGCTCGGTACCGCCTGAGAGGCGAATACCGCTGTTTTCCGCCTTGCGAATCAGCACGTCATATGCCGTGTCCTCGACGTCGCCGTCGTGCAGTTCGAGCAGCTCCTGCAGTTGCTCATCGGTAAACATCCGGGAAGAAGGAAGGGCCACGGCACAATCGCCGCAGCCCTCTGCGCCTGTGTCTACCGGGGAATCCTTTTCATCCGTCAGCAGCTTCAGCCGAGTCAAATCGTCCATGCGCTCAACCCGCTTTCACACTGCCGGTCGGCAGAGCGCAGTCGGTGGCAGCTCGCTGGCAAACCTCCGCGATAAACCGCGCCGTATCAGCTGCAACGCTGTCCGCGTTCTGTGTCACAAACGCAGCGTCCAGCACTTCGACGGTCAGATTCAGATTCTTGGCACCAAAACTCGCGTGCAGCATCACCTTCTGGTTGCCGCTGTCATCGCGGATATCTGCACTCAAATTCGTGCGCTCCTTAAACTCAAGCATCTGCCTTCCTCCTTATCAGGTCAGGCTCGCATCTTCAGCGGCCAGATTCACAAAGACGCCCGGCTTCTTGTTATCCGGCAGCCACAGATCATGGAACTTGCGGTAGTCAAGATGCCAAGCACGCGCCTTCTGGTAGGTTTCCGGATCAAACAGGCGCATCTTGTCGGTCTTGGAGACGGCGATCGGGCCGTTCTTCACCGTCACGATCCAGTTGATGGACGCCGCACCCTCAGCAGCCGAATAGCCGCCCTTGCCGCTGGCCGCCACGGTAATGCGGCTGTGCATGCGGGCAGACGGAACCGGCAGCAGCGCGTTGCCGTCGATGGACTTGACCTTCGTCTTGATCTCACCGCGCTCAAAGTCCATGACGTCGAGGCGCTTGCTGATCTCGGTGCTGTTGTTCATCATCGTCGCAACCTTCTGGTTGATAAGCACGACGAGCGGAACATCCTGACCCACAGCATCACGGACAGTGCCGATGTCGGTGGTCAGCTGCGTAAATACGCTGGCAGCAGCAGCCGTGTAGGCACGGCGGCGATCCTTACCGGCCAGCACACAAAGCTGCGCAATGCGGTACGCATCCACCTCCGGGATGACCATCGTGCGCTGGAACTCGCTGGCCAGCTTGCTGACCAGATCAACCACGCCGCTCTCATCGACGTCGTTTTCGTCGATCGTGAAGCCGCGACCGCGATCCTGCGTCATCGTCATGGTCTGATAGGCCAGCGTGACGTCGCCATCGACAAAGCCGGTCGCACGGTCATAGTTAGCCAGACCATCCATCGCAATGGAAGGAATCTTGACCTCCGCGCCACCGTTGTACTTGACGTCCAGCGCATTGGCCTCCATGAAACCGGTGACAGCGCCCTGAATCATCGCCAGATCCAGCGACTTCTGAATAAGGGCAACCTTTTCAATCATATTTGCCATAGTTGTATCTCCTTTCGGTTAGTTACGGTTTATCAGCCGAGGATGTTCTTCCTGATGCGCGCCATGTCCGGATCCTCGGGCTCACCGGTCTTGCGCGCAAAGTTTCCGGTGCTTCCGGTGCCGCCAGCGCTGCCGCGCAGCTCAGGTACGTCGGAAAGCACCTTATCAATCGCCGCTGCGTACTTATCCGCAGCATCATCAGCAAGCGGATCAATGCCGCTCACGTCCGCCATGCGCATGGCATACGCAATACGCCCCTTCGGCACACCCGCCAGCGCAGCAGCACTGCGAAGCTGCGCTTCAGCCAGGCGCGCGTTCGACGTCGCCAGCTGCGCTTCAAAATCCACAGCCGGATTGTTGCGCTTGTGTTCACCTTCCTGCGCGGGCGAAAGCAGTGCATGGGAATGGTTGCCCAACGAATGCGCATGCTTTTCTTCATGTTGTTTCTGTTCAGGCTGTCCCTCGGCAGCGGGCGGATCCTGCGCAACTGCCACCTCGTCAGGCTTCTCCTGCTCCAGCACGGGATCCTGCGCAGGGTCGGTGTTCGGTGCGGCGTCTGCGCCCATGCCACCACCGGCGTCGGGCGCAAGACAAATCTGAGAAAAGCGAAAGGGATTCGGAAACATAATGCTACCTCCTGTAAAATTTTGAGTATATGAAAAAAAGCCCACCTTTTCAGGTGTGCTTGAGTATGTGGTTGTCCAGATCAAATATCGAGGTTGGATGAGAAGATGCCTTTGGCATGACGCTCGCGCTGCTCCTTGAGCTTTTGGGCGACGTCGGCTTCAAATCGCTTTTTCAGTTCATCCGGAACTTCTTTCCTATATCGGATATTACCGTCATAGTCGATCATGAAACTGCCCGGCGGCATATACGGAAACCGGGAAAACAAAGACATCGCTCACAACTCCTCTCTCAGCATATTCATCACAGCATCAGCAATTGGATGATCGCCCTCTCCATAATACCACATCGCTGTAGCCTGCGCAATCAGTTCTTCCGGATCTTCCAGCGATCTGTCCCCCAATTCCGCAGCAATCTGTTCTATCTGTTCATCATCGATGTATTCCGTTCCAAAGGCTGCTTGAAGCGCTAATTTTCGGTTTTCTGCTTTTGCTTTCCCGAAAACATCTGCCTGCTGTGCCGTCAGCTGCCCCTTCGCGCCAATTCTCTTCAACGCCAGCGTATTATCCAGGGCATGCCCCAGTTCATGCGCAAGAATAAACATTGGATCGCTGGCATTGCGCGTATGGCCGCTTGTTTTCGCCTTTTCAAAATAGTCTGCAAGTGTCGTTTCGTCTTTCCAGACTTCGTTATCCAGCGAAAGGAACATATGACCATTTGATGCAAATCCACATCCATTCTCTGCGCCGAATCCGATAACCTGAAGCGTCTCTTTTAGCGCAGGAAAATCATTGGAAACGCGGCTGTAAAGATCGGCAGCCTTGCGAACCATGACAGAATTCGGTGTAGCCGGCGACGTTACATACAGGCCATCAAAGTTTTCCATGTACTTGTTCTTTACAAAGCCGTGTTCAAGTCTCCACGCCCCGAACGCTTTGTCCAGCGCCGGATCCGCACCGCCGTCCACCCATTTGGAAAGCCGATCGGCGACGTCATCCAGCTCCGGCACGACCTGATACTGCGCGCAAAGGCACTGTGCGTGCGGCATCGGCACATTCTTGATCGGATAGTTGCCGCGCCCAAGGCCTTCGTCGTGGCTGGCGTATGTATCGCAGACATCTTCGCCAAAGCGGGCGACTTGCCGTTCGTAGTGACTGGGCGAGAGCTGCCAATGGATTGCTGTGCAGAAAGGGTTCTGCATCGCCGTCTCCACGTTGGCGGCCCAGTAGGCGTGATTGATCGCCGTCCGGGCCAAACGCTGTGCGTTGTAATCGATCTGCCGGTCAAACGGAATATCCGGGTACAGCTTGAGCCAGCTGATCGGCATCTTCGCCTTTGGATTGACGTATGCCTCAAGGTCTCGGGCAATGTTCAGGGCGCTGCGCTTCTGCGCTATGCCCTGTGCCACAATCTCCTCGATGTTGCCCTGCAGCTGATCGGTCAAATGCCAAATCCGGCGCGAGAGACTCTTGCCGTCACGGTACATGCGTCCATCCAGCAGCACCCGCAGCGCTTCGTCGGGCGTCCGGCTGAATACGCCGGAAAAGCTGCCCTCTGCGCCGCACATGGCAAGCGCATCATCAAGCCAGCCTTCGATCGTCTCGCCCGGCAGCCGGGCAGACTTTCGCATCGCGCCGGTCACGGTGTTACCCAGCTCAATGCGCATCTGTGCGACCCGCTGCTCAAGCGCCTTCTGGTAGTCCTCCTGCCAGCGTTTGGTCAGGCTCCCGTCCTTAGCAAGCGCTGCGCGCCTCGCCAGTTCCTTCGCCGCCTGCGCGTAGATACCCTGAATCCGCTTGCCCGTGGTGTCAATGTTTTTGAGGTGTGCAGATCGCGTCTGCGCCATGCGATCGAGGTATTCCTGCGCCGTCCACGCCATTGCGCCGCACCTTCCTTTCGTAACGCCGCGTTTGACGCGTTAGACGCGCGTTTGCCGCACTTTTATCCCCCATGGTCGAGGGTTTGCCGATTTCATGCATCTGCCGCGCTCACAGCCAAAATTTGCGGCAATCAAAAAACGCCCCAGCAGGAGCGTTTTGATTGTCACAGAATCATCGTCAGAAGCAGGCTGATCAGAAGCACAGGCACTGCCAGCAAACCCAGCAGCGATATGCAGCACCCCAAGCAGCCGCCTCGCCGGGCAGCGCGCTGCGCCTTCTGGTTCATCTTCATGTGCCTCTTTGCGATCTTCATACCCTTATTGTAATCGCTCTGTGTGAGCTTTACAGGCTTATCAGCGCGCTGCTCACGGATCTGTTCACCGTACACCTCAATGGACAGCTTGCCATCCCCCATGTCTCGCGCCATGATTGGCACCTTCTGAGTTGTCTTTTGCAGAGTTGATTTCCGTTTAGGTTTCATCGAGTGCTGCGTAGTATGGCTGATACCCGTGCCGGGAATCGAAGCTGTCGTTCTCACACCTTTCGGCCCGACGCCTACGCGAAAGCCCTTCACGCCAGTGCTGACTCCAACGCCGCTTTTGCTGAGATTCAGCCGGGTGTGCTTTCCCAGCTTAATGCTCTTTCTTAAACGCAGTCCCATGAACATCCCTCCGAATCATTTGTTCGTCAGGATTATGTTATCACGTTTGCTCCCCTGTTTCAAGCTCTGTATCAAGTGCACGCTCAAAGCTATCCCCAAGCATCGCCTGCTCCTTGATGATCTCCTCAAGCTCAGAATCCGCATCTGCGTCCGGCATCCACTTGTCGATGTAACTCTTGCGGCTGCGCACCTGCTGGCTGACCTCCTGCATATCCACCTGACGCTCGTCGTCTTCGTCGCCGGTGATCGGATAGCGGTGCGTGATGCTCACCTTGTACGGGATTTCCGGCAGCTTATCTGTGCCGTAGATCTTCGCCATGCGAATCAGCGCATCCGTCATCCAGATGAGCGCCGCGTCCCACACGTTCCACTTCTCCTCGCACCGGCTCTCCAGATCCCAGTACAGCGCACGCATCGCCTTGCCGCTGGTTGCAAAGCCCTTGAGCTGTTCCAGCGACACATTCGGCACGCTCAGCAGCGAGAACATGTCATTCTTGTGCCGGTTGAGTGCATTTTCAAGGCGGTCATTATAGCCAAAATGCGCTTCGAGGATTTCCGCAGCAGCCTGCTGCACACTGGCTGGATCCGTCTGCATGTCAATCAACGCGCCCGGCGCAATCTTGATGTTGTCCACGGTTTTCTGGTCGGCGTCCTTAACCACGCGCATCGGGAACATGTTAAACCGCAGAGCGTCAATATCGTCACTCTTGAGGCGGTTGTAGGCGTCCTGATCGTCAGAAAGCGTCTCCACGTCGCTGGTACCCGTCATGTCGCCGGTCAGCCCATCATTGATGATCACAAAGACCGGTATGAAGTCAAGGCCGGTATCCTCTTCTCTGTGCGTCTCTTCAATCTTCTCGCCATAGCCGTTGTATATGCCCTCTGTCAGCAGGCAGCGCCCCTTAACCATTTCGTAGCGCTGACGCCAGATGCGCTGCTTGTCCGGTTGGTCGCTTTCGTTCGTGTGATAGAAGAATACGACCTTGCTCAGCGTGTCCACGTCCTCCGGATCGGTGTCGTAGACAAACTCAAGGCTCGGCCTGAATTGCACGCTCAGTTTCCCGCCCGTCCTGCCGGTCAGTTTGAGCGCCACGCGCTTGCCGATGAAGCAGTCGCGCGCTCCCTTGATGAGCTTGTCGCCCCAGCGCTGGCGGCGCAGGAAGTCGGAAAGCCAATCCTCAATCTGCGCGGCAGCATCCTTGCCGCCTTCTTCCTTTGCCAGAATCTTGATCTCCGGTTCGACGCCCATCATGTAGCGCGCCTCATCGTCGATCAGCTTCTTGATGTAGTTCGTCCTTTTCACTGTTGGCTTGTAGTCGAGACCTTTATTCGGATCCCATCTCTGGCCGGGGCCGTCATACAGGCCATAGAGCCGGATGATATGGTTCAAGTCCATCGTGACCTGTTGTCCAAAGAGACCGGCCAGCTCCTGCTTGATCCATTCCGTGCTGCCCAGCTGATAAGGCTGCATTAACGCATGGCCCCCTTTCCGCTCCTGTTCTTCGTGCGGCGGCTCTTGAAGATGTGCCGCCTGTTACCGTATGCCGTGGCGTCGATCGTGTGATCGTCGCCGTCCGGGTAATGCTCAATCATCTGGCCGTTCTTATCCCGGCTATACTCATAAGCAGCAAACTCCCGCGCAGCATTCGGGCATGTGACCGGATCGATGATAATCTGATCCAGATTGCGCAACCAATCGTAGCCCGCCGTGCGGCTGTTTTTGCCCTTGCCCGCGCCGGTGACGTTGATACCGTGTTCATCACGCAAATCAGCGATGACCTGTTTGCTCGCATTGTCCGCGCGAATCAGATCTTCCTTGTTCCGGGCTATCTTCCTACAGCCTGCAGCAATCTGGCGGATTGTCTGCTCCGGCTGGTAGAACTCCTCGTAGATGTACAGCGTGCGCATCTGTCCAGCCTCATAGTAGCTCTTGATGATCGTGTTGGGATCGACATAGCCAAAGTCCATGCCGATGTCCGGTTTGATGTCAAATCGCAGCCGGTCGGCAGGCACAATCTGTCGGATCTTCAGGTTCTTGAAGACTGCGCCGCCTTCGCCCGTGCATTCTCCTTTGTATGTATGTCGATATTGCGTCTCATTGCGCTTCTTCATTTCCTCGGCGCGCCGGATAAAGACCGGGCCAAGCCATTCAACCGGTACCATTGTGTAATCGCTTTTATGGGTAAAGCAGCTTGCAGGCGGGTTGGCTGCCAACTTGTTGACCCAGTTGTTTGCGCTTTTCGGCGGGTTGTAGCTGCAGATTGCCATGCCGCCCGGCCCGCCGCGCAGTGCAGAGTCGAGCACGTTGTCGATCTCTGCTTCTCCCTCATATTCGTCAAGCTCCTCAAACCAGACAAACTTGAAATACTTCCCGCGTTTGAGCTTGACCGATTTAATTTTCTTCGGTTCGTCGAGGCCCCTGAAGACGATCTTCTGCCCCGTACGGGTGTTGGTCATTTCCATCGGGCTGACCGTTGCTTCCCAATGCTCGCCGACGCCCAGCGTATCAATCGCCCACTGAATCTGCTCGTATACCGAGCCGCGAATCGTGTTGCCCACCTTGCGCAGCACAAGCGCGCAGGCTTGCTCATCCGCTTCAAGTTCACTGACGATAATCAGACTGATTGCCGATGATTTCGTGCTTCCGCGTCCGCCGCCCAGCAGGATCTTGCTATACTTTTGCGACTGTACCGCTTCAAGAACGCTGTCAAAACAGCGCGCCATGTTGTCATGCCGCCGCTGCAGCACCGCTTCCAATTCGCCCTCGGGTCGCTGCTTCTTGCCGATCAGCGTTGCGATCGTGGTTTGCTTCTTCGCCATCGGCGTCTCCTTTCTGACACATAACGCGCGCCTTTGAGTATGTAAAAAACGGACGTTCAAAACGTCCGTCAGGTAGTTGCAAGGGCAGCGCTGCATCAAGCGCTGCCCCCGGATGAAGGGAGGTGTTCACATGGCCGCCGTCGCAGTTCGTGCGCTGCTCCGGCGCATATTGCCGGGCGTTGCCCGGCTAAAAGGTCGGCTTCAGCCGACTAGCCCGATACGAATAGCTTTGCTATTCGGCGGGCGTAGCCTGCGACGTCACATGTCGCAGGCCGTCACGGTATAGCTTCGCCCTCCGGCTCCCTGTCCGGGGCTGGCTAATTGCTGTCAGGGTACGGCCTGACGCCTCTGATCGGAGGTTCCAGCGTGGGGAATGCTCGACCCGCCACCTTCCACTCCTGCTTGTTGTTTCGGCCCGCCCCGCTTCGCGTCGCAGGCTTCGCATTGGCAATCAGGAGACCTGATTGCGCAACGCTCGTCGGCCTCTGGCCGACCTTCCTTATCCGGCGTGATGAACTCCGCGTGCATCGTCACCTCACGGATGCCGCCCGGCAAATCCAGTTGGGCGGTGATGATCCCCTGCCGGGGATCCGCGCATGTGATCGTGTGCTGCACTTCCATGAGCGCGCCTTCCACGACCTGCGTCTCTCCGTCTACCCTGAGCACCTTCGTCCCCTGCACGCAATGCCAGTACAGAGCCACGAGGTTGGTCATCTGTTCCTGTGGGATCGCCTCATACGGCTCGCCCAGTATCCGCAGCACGCCTTTCAAGTGCCGCAGTTCCTGCCAGACGCTCGGCGTCATCACGCAGCCTACAAACACATAGCCGGGCATCAGCACGCGTCTACGCTGCCTTACGCCCTTACTCGTTTTGATGGTGAACTCTTCGATCGGCAGCAGGCTGTCGGCATCGCCGATCCTGTAGACGTCAAGCGCCACGTCTTCCTCGCTGCCCGTCTTGACGTGCAGCGCGTACCACTCTTTACTGCTCATCGGCGTCTTCCACCACCTTTTGCGCCGCCACCATGCTGGCCGCCTCAAGCTGCGCAACCAGCTCCGGATTTCCCTGGACCTGCTCAGACAGCTCGGCCAGCATCGCCTGACGAATCTGCTCGACGTCCTTTGCGTAGGCACGCACCATGCGTTCTTTGTACACGGCGTTGCGCTGCTGCTTGAGCGTCAAATCCAGCAGCTTGGGCAGCGGGATCTCGGCATAATCCTCGGCGGACGCCTCGGATAGCGCCTGAATCACGTTGTCCATCACCAGCGCGCTGGCGACGTCAGAGAGCTCAAGGCCCCGGTGTTCCTTCAGCGCCGCGATGATCGCGTTGGCATTCTCACGGCAATGCTGCAAGCGCATCATCGCCCGGCCTGTGCGCTGCGCATAGCGTGCAACGCTGCTCTTGCTGATTTCATAACCGGCAGCCGTCAGGTGCTCAGCAATTTCCTTGTAGCTGATCGTCTTGTCGAGGAGCATGGCCTCGGCCTGCAGGCGGATGTCATCCGGCAGCTCATCCATGCGGCTGACAATCCGCGTACGCTCCCTCTTGCGGCCCATTCTTTACTGCCTCGCAGGATCTCCGAAGGCTACGCCATCGTCTTCAATGGTGCCTTCCATCAGGTCGATACCCTTCGCCGTCAGGCGGATGAGCGCTTCGCGCGGCGGGTTGCTGGCAAGCTGCATCAGCTCGCCCTCAAAGTAGACCTTGACATAGCCCTTGTCGGCCAGATAGTAAATGTGCGCGTCAATCTCCGTGGAGATATGCGGGTCATCCTGCATGATCGCATATTCCAGCGTGCGGAGCATCACCGCCGCGCTCTGATGGTCATAGAGCATGGCCAGCAGCATACCGCGCGCGCATTTCTTTCGGATAATCGTCACCTTATCCATTCGCGTTTCCTCCCTTCGCAAGCAGCGAAATGATCTGATCCAGTTTGCGGTCATGGTTGGCCGTGGAGCGGATGAAGTCCTCGCGCAACGTATACAGGTACGGCATGTCGCTGATCGTCTTGTTCAGCTTCTCCTCGACTTCCCGCGTCCGCTGTTCCTGCGCAGCCATCCGCTTCTCCATCTTGTCCTGATTGCGTTTGACGAAATAGGCCACCGCGCTGCACAGCGCGCCGATCGCACCCGTAATCGCCCAGAAGACGTACTTGTTTTCCAGCATGTCTTCACCTCCCCGCAATCCCAAATAGAAAAAGGCCACAGCCGTTTCCAGCTGTGACCATTATCGCATATCTGATTCAGAAAAAACTTTCACGCACGTCTTAGAGAGCCTGTTTTTCATCGACAAAATCGAACATATCCAGCTGCCCGTCAAGCCTGCCGCCGACCAGCCTTCTGACCCAGCTTTCGCTGACGTTGTGCCGCTTTGCCAGCTGCCGGGCGTTGTTCCCGTCGTACTCTTCCTTGATCTTGCGGTCGCGCATCGCCCGGAATACGGAATCCAGCTTGGGAATGTAGATCACCATGCCGCTGTAGGTCGCCACGATTTCCACGGCTGTTTCGACTCCCACCACCTCTGCCAGATCGCGGATCGTCGGGTTCTGCAGATCGTCGATGCGCACGTCCTTCGCCCAGTCGGGAGCCATGCCGCCCATCGTGTTACGCCTCCCTTCTCCGCTCGGCGCGGCCTCCGGCCTGCATGGCCTTCAGCCCGTCGATCACCTTGCCAGCCTGCTGCGGCGTCAGGAATCGCACATCCTCCACGCCGCATACCCGGCGCAGATAGCCGCGCAGCCGTTCCGGCTGGTCGCTCCATCCCATCTCACGCGTCAGCGCGAAGATCTTGCCTCGCTGCGCCTGCGTCGCCCTGTTCGGCGACGTCGCCTCGCTGCCCGTCTTCTGCCCTGCCCGATCCTTCAGGATGTCGATCATCCGGCCCGCCTCCCTGCGGGTCATGCTCCGGATGCTCTCAACGTGGGCGATGTTATACGCGAGACCGTGGATGTCCTCGTCATCCATCGCCAGCGAATGACCGAGCGCGAAGATAAGCTTCACCTGTTTCGCCGTCGCCTTGTACGTTCCTGCCATGTGACTCCTCCTTACTCAGCGATTAAATGCCCACTTCACCGCGATCACGATCCCCTGCGCTACAAGACCGCCAATCACGCCGCCCAGCGAGGCAGCAAGCACCACTATCTTAGCCAAGCCCATAACTTCCTCCTTATCGCTTCGGCAGCGCGGTCTCATCGACCTCGTAACCAAAGACGTCCTCAACCACCAGCTTTGCGCCCACTTCGGCAATCTCCTGTGCGCTGTACTTTTTAAGTGCCTCCTTGTCGATCTTGGGTGCCGGATAGACCACACACTCCCTCTTCCCGCTCTCAAGCAGCTGCTTGATGATCGCCTCCACCTTCGATGCCGCGCTGGGCAGCTGGATTTTGCGCGTAATCCTGAAGCTAACCTTACCGAACGTCAGCACCTTGCTCTTGGCGTTGCCCATGTCCCCGCGATGCTGCAGGCTGTATTCCTTGATCGCCAATTCCAGCTGCTTGTTATCCTCCATCAGGGACGCCGATTTGGCGTCCGCATCCGCTTTTGCGCTTGCGATCCGCTCGTTCATCACGTTCTCGATCGCTTTCAGATCTCGCCGGTTCTCACCGAGTTGCCGCAGCGCGTCGTTCACCTCGGCCCAGCTGGTCAGCTGGATCGCGCTTCTCACCTTTTGTCTTGCCATATTCAATTCCTCCGTGTCATGCGCAAATCGCGCCCATAGAATCTGATTGTCGTGGTCTTGCTCACATCCATCAGCCGCGACGCCACCCGTTCAGAATACAGATCAAATATCTGCTCTGGAGAAAGGTTTGTGCTGATGATCGTGTGCAGATCGTTATTGTTTCGCTCGTTGATAATCTGGAACAGGTACGAGCTGGTGCTCTTGGTCTGCGGCTCGGTGCCAAGATCGTCGATGAAAAGCAGATCACAGGTCTGCAGATAATCGACCGCCTGTGCCTCGCTGCCGTCAAACTGGAACTTGCGCATCAGCTCCATCAGCCGGTACGCTGTCACCCGGCGCACAACGAATGCCCTGTCCATCACGCGGGATGCAATGCAGTCCGCAACGAACGTCTTGCCAAGGCCCGACGCTCCGAAGAAGACTAGGTTGGGCTTCTGCGTATCTGGGAAGTCCTCTGCATACCGGCGCGCTGCGCGCTCGATCCGTCGCATGTGTTCGCGCTGCGTGGCCTTCTCGCCCTTCACTGGTTCATCCGGGAACACATTCAGGTCAAACTGCTCGAATCTGTGCGACCCAAGACCACCCTTGCGCTCGCTTGCGTTCTCTGCGTCCATAATGCGCTGCTTGAGGCAGTTGCACTTCTCGCGGATCAGTTCGCCGACATAGCCTGTGTCCTGACATACAGGGCAGCGATAGATCGGCTGCAGATAATCCTCAGGGAATCCGGCATTGACCAGCTTCTCGCGGATACGGGTGCTGAGTGCCACGAGCTGCGCCTGCATGGCCTGCGTGTCAACGCTGCCATTTGCAAAAGCAACGCGCTGCGCATCCCTGAATACGAACATGCGTTCATTGATGAGGTCGAGGATCTCAGGATCAACGCCGCCAGCCTCTCGCTTGCGGCGCTGCTCCTCACGGTAGTTCTCCTCGCGCTGCTGCTCATACTCGCCCAGCAACTGGCGGATCACATTCGCGGTATCCATTACATGCCCTCGTCGCCTTCATCCATAGAGCGCTGCATCTGCGCGAGCTGTCTCTCAGCGTCCAGCGCCCGGAAAAGAAGCAGTTCATTCTCCCTGCGCAGCTGTGCACACGCCTTGCAAAGACGCATGCCCCATTTATTGCCCTTGAGCTTCTTGCGGGCTTTCTTCAGGTCAATAATCACCATGTCACCTCCTTCGTAACCATGAGCGCCGCGCCCTCTTACGAGGGCGGCCCCGGCTTGCACGGGACTGGGCCTTGCGGTTCTATCGGGCAGCCATCTGCCGCTGCGCTTCCAGCAGCGTCGTTCTCGTCGGATCCCAGCGGAATCCATATTGCAAAGTAAAAGCCGGATCGCCGAGCCGGATCTTCTCCTTCGCCAGCTTGACGGCGTTGTGAGTTGCCACCCGCCGCCCATCTGAATCCCTTACAATCACCAAGCCGCCATTCTGTCTCGCCGTCATCATCCTGTTCACGCTCCTCTCAAGTCTCTCGCGCACATCGGGCAGAAGCGGATCGATCCATGACAAAGCAGCCTGTAGCCGATCAGGTTGCCCTTGCGAGTGAATCGCTTCTCCTCCGTGCTGATCTGGTCGCCGGTGATGCTCACGCCGATCTCGGTAATCACCCCCCGGCTGTTTGTGTCGCTGTCCACAGCCAGAAAGGCATGCTTTTCGCAGTAATCGCACATCGCCTTGCCCTCCTTAGCCCTGCAGCTTATAGCAGCGCGCTCCGGCGAGGATCTCAGGCGTCACCCTGCCGCCGTCTGCCGCCTCAAGACACATACCGAAGATCTCCACGAAGTTGCCCATGCCGCCGTTGCGCACACTGGTCGCAATCATCGTCAGCTCAGCAGCCACCTTTGAATCCACGTCGTAGTCATTCAGGATCGCGCGCACTTCATCGGGCCGGATGCCCGTCAGCTTGATCTCGTACTTGCGGCGATACAGCTGCGAGAGATTCGCCCGACCACCGCCGCGCGTGAGGATTTCCTCCAGCTTCGGCGGGCCTGCCAGCACGATCGGTGTCTGTGTCTCATCCCAAAGCTGGCGGATGATCTCAAACTTCTTGACGTCGCGGTCGTAGATATGATCTGCCTCGTCAAAGATCAGCATCGCGTCGTGTCTGCTCTTCAGCTCGCGCTGGATTCTGCGGACGCGTTCGTCGTTGCTGCCTCCGACCGTCACGCCGATGCTCTCGGCGATCGAATCCAGAAGATCGCGCATGCGCATCGTTCCCCGGCAGACGATCACATGCACACCCGGCACTCGCTTGGAGAACTCCTTGATGATCGTCGTCTTTCCAATACCCGGATGCCCGACCATCACGCACATCTTCCGGTTCTCGCGCGTCCATTCCAGCAAGCCGAGCGCTTCCTTGAACTCACGCGTCTGGTAAAGCTCGATTTTCGTCTTAAACTCCTTCGGTGCTTCGATCGGCTCATCCTCAAGCTCCGCTTCCGGCGTCTCCGCCAGCACCATTGCCTCGATGCCCTGCACCCATTCCGCCAACTTCTTCTCCTGCTCCGGCTTGATGCGAATATGACCGTTGCAGAACTGGCTGATGATGCTGCGGGAAAGACCCGTCGCCGTGGCAATCTGCTGGAAATTGTAGTGATACCTCACACCATTGATCACAACGCCGATATCGCGCAGTTTACAGATGCGCTCGTCCAGCGTCAGCTTCCGGTTCATAAACAGCTCTCTGGCTTCCATGTGGATCCTCCTCTCATTCGTTCACGCTCTTGATCCGGCGCACATTTCGAAACCGGGCCAGATTGATGACATCGCCGATCGTCTGGCCGCGCATACCCTCGCGCATCCCGGCCTCAAAGCCATCGCACCAGCTGGCCTCGCACGCCCGGCGCAGCTCCATGCGGCTAAGCGCATTTTCCTTCATGCTCAGCTGATACGCCATCTGAGCCATACGCTGATCGGCAGCCGCCTCACGCTTGGCCGCTTCCCTGCGCTCATGCATTTGCACATTCCTGAGACTCGCATAAAACTCCGACATGAGCCATCCGCCCACAAGCACGCCCGCTCCAAATACGCAGGCTCCAGTCCACATATCCATATTGTGATCCTCCCATGTTTTTCAGCCGTAAATACCGGTTGTCCGGTTGTCATAAGCTGTGAGCGCCGCGCCCTCCGAAGAGGGCGGCCCCGGCTTCCACGGGGCTGGGCCTTGGGCTTTTGACACTTAACGCGCGCTCCGCTTGAGCAGCGCTTCGCCGTTTGCGGCAATCATGCTGCGCACCGCGTTTTCTCCTTTCGAGGCCGCCTTCTTGCGTCCGGCAGCCTTCTCGGCCACCTTCTTCTTGCCGGACTCGACGCGTCTGGCTTCCATGCTGACCACCGTCGCCATGCGCCCGCGCTGCTCGTCAATCGCCTCGGCGTACATCTCGCGCGAGATTCTCCTGGTCGACTGCCGCAGCTTCATCAGGCGATCCGTAACCTGCCTCTGCTGGCGCTTCTGATCGGCCATGTGCGCTGCCACCTTCTCGCTGTCCGCTTCCAGCATGCCAAGCATGTCGATCGGCTCCGCCTCACAGATGAAGCGATCCTTGTGCATGATCGTGACGCTCGGATTGTAGCCCCGGTTGTAGAGCACCGTGACCTGCTCCCGGATGACGTCGGCCATATCCGGGTGCCAGTACAGCTGGTTCTCAAGCCGCACGCCCTGCGTTGTCACCACGCGTTTGGCCTTCATGCTCTTGAGCATCGCCATCGTCGCCCAATCCGGGATATCAGCGCGCGCCTTCTCGCTGCTTTGGTAAAGCTCCATCGGGCTGATGCCGTCCGATCCCTCAAAGGCGTGATACTGCGGAAGCACCTGCTCCGCAAACACCTTTGCAAAGGTTTCAAACGTCATCAACCTGCCGCTCTCCTGCAGCCGCTTGAGGATTCTCCCGTTGTCCTCCGGTCTCTGCTCCGGCGAATCGCCGCACCAGCCGGGGAACTCGCGGATCCATCTCTCCAGCGTTCCGAAAGCGCGCTCGACGTTCTTCGACCAACCGCGATACGGCTTCGCGTGGATCACGCTGACACCAAGCGTCTGCAGCATGCCCTTCTCGGTGAAGTCGGCATTGAGCCTTCCGAGCTCTACCTCGACCATCCGCTCACCTTCGAAGCGCGTGCTTCGGTAGTCCTTGCCGTTGTCGATGTAGATGGTCTTGGGCAGGCCATAGACATCTGAGCCAACCGTATACACCGCCGCTCTGGCAAAGCTGTCTGCCACCGTGTCGCTGTTCGGCTCAAGCGTCAGCGCCCAGCCGACGAATACGCCGCTGTAAGCGTCCATCCATGCTGTCATCCACGGTCTGACCAGCCGTCCATTCTCATCCTCTACAAAGAGGTCGAGCTTGTGGTGATCGCCAAACCAGCACTCGTTGACCTGTACCGGCTTCGCGCGCTTGGTCTTCTGCATGTACATCGCTTCCCAAACCCGCTTACCTCGTCTCGCGTAGGTCAGCTGCTGCTTGCTGAGCGTCTCGCAGAAGCGATTGACCGCATGTCGGTTCGCCGGGATGATCAGACGTCCCGTGGCCTGCGTGCAAATCGGATATTCGTTCATCTGCTCCGGCTTAAGCGCAGCTCTGGCGTCCGACCATACGCAGTACGGGCAGCAGTCGCATGCCCCATCGGCCAGCTCCTGCTCCACGCCCTGTAGCCTCTCAAGGATCAGCGCCTGCGGAAACTTGCGATTGTCGCACATCTTCGCCTCGATGAAATCCTGGGCAAGCTGGCACATGCTGCGGGTCTTGCCCTTATCCTTGCGCTCCACCTTGTCCATAATCGCTGCCAAACCGCCGTCCTTGTAGGCCGTGTGCCAGCGCCGGAGCGTCCGTCCGCTGACGCCGATCCGCGCCGCCAGCTCGTCGATCGCCGCACCTTTTCCTCTCTCGCCGCCATTCAGGATGCCGTCCAGCGTGATAACCGCCTGCTGGCGCTCCGCCAGCTTCTGTAACCCCTCCTCGCCGAACGCCGCCTTGTACGTCGCTAGGTCGGCGCTCGATACCGTCGCAGGTATCCCGCTTTGGCTTTCATGCCAAAGCATCCGGCGCTCTGTCGTAGCAGTATCAAGGATGTCATCCAGCAGGATGACATGTGCCATGCTGCCGCGCTTTCCTTTCACCTGATAAGACTTCAGTTTTCCGGCTTCGATGCGCATGCGCACCGCTCGCTCCGTCACGCCCAGCAGGGAAGCAGCCGTTGTGCTGCTGATATACCGACTCTCCATCGGTCATGCCCCCTTTTTGTATTTCGCCCTCATGGGCATGTCCAGCGCTTCGCAAATTCGGTCAATCCATTCGGAGCCTTTTCTCTCTCCATAAATAATGTAGGTGACCTGCGCGCGGCTGACGCCCAGCATTTCAGCAAGGTCGCTCTGCTGCATATCAAGCTCTGCCAGTCGCATCTTGACAGCACGCCCAAACGCAGTCGGTTTCTTGCTCGTGCGCATTTTCCCGCCTCCTGTCAGTTGTTTTTCGGTGTTAATTGTGTTATCATTGATGTGTTCAAGCTGTATAAGGAGTTTTCTTGCATTAAAACTCTGTTTACCGAGTTCTTACTGATATAATAACTCTCTAAACAGATTTTGTCAAGCAAATTAACTCTGTTTAGAGAATTGAGGTGCCTTATGTTTTCCCCAGAACTCTTTCACGCTCGTTTAAGCGAGTTGTGCAAAGCACACAAGACATCGATCACAAGCTTTACTAAAGAAGTATTGGATATAAGCACTTCCGCTCCAACCGGTTGGAAAAATGGAGCTTATCCAAGCAGCGAAGTCATTGGAATAGCTGCAGAATATTTCCGGGTCACCACTGACTATCTATACGGTTATGATGATCAGCCCTCTCGCCACAATCTAAACCTTTCAAATGAGGAGATTGATATTCTGCGCATGCTCCGTGATGCCGAGCCTGCTGTCCGTGAAATACTCTTGACCTCCCTCCGGGCAGGTCTATCTACGGCCAGCGCACAAAAAAAGGCCGCAGAACAGGAGGAAATCATCCATGTGCCTGTTCTTGGCATCGCCGCTGCTGGCGATCCAATCTTCGCTACAACTGATTTTTCTGAATTTATCTCTGTTTCTGCAAAGGAAGTCAATAAGAAGCATCGTCTTTTCGCTGTCCAGATTCACGGCAATAGCATGGAACCGAAGATTCCCGAGGGTTCACACGTCATTGTTGATGCAGATGCTGAAGTAAAAACCGATGGCCTTGCCCTTGTCGGCGTAGACAGCAACAGCTCCGATCCGGATTATATGGTCAAAGAAATCCGCTTCCATCCAGGTGAAGTTGAACTGTATTCCTATAATGAATCAGAGTATCCGGCATTCCGCAGAAGCTTTGATAAGATACTTTCTCTCCTCAAAGTGGTTTACATTTGTCCTACTGCATAAAATACAGAACAATGCATATTTATGCATCGTTGTTAATCAAACACAAAATCAGCGTCAAAAGAGCGATTTTCCTTGTAATATCAAGGATTCTCGCTCCTTTTTCTCATTTCCGCAATGCTTCCGCATTTCCGCAATCCACCGCGTTTTGTACGTTCATCAGGCATTTCGCATTTTTCTTGATGTAGCATGAAAAAACACGCGTTCAAACGCGTCCAACGCTCTCCGTTCAAAATTCCCGGCAACAAAAAAAGCAGCCGTTTTATCGGCTGCTCAGAAGATTCTGTGACACGAAACGCGAACATATTTATTTTATTATATTTATTTTATTTAAGATCAGGAAACCCATATATTCTCTACATTTTCCCGACCTATCCCGCCTAATCCCGGCCTATCCCGGCTGATCCCCGTTTGTGACACATAATTCACTCTTCTACATTTATCATCGGCTTCACTGCATCCACAGGATGCCGCCGATGATAAACCTAGTCAAGTACATGAATGTACTTGACCGAGGCGCCCTGGGAGAGTAGGAGATACTGACGGGAACAAATAAAAGAGACACCCAAACGGGTGTCTCTTTTATTTGGAATCCGGCAGTGTCCTACTCTCCCGGGCCGTCTCCAGCCAAGTACCATCGGCGCTGAAAGGCTTAACTTCTGTGTTCGGTATGGGAAC
>JAFXCE010000035.1 GCA_017521565.1 Clostridia bacterium
CCTCCATGTGGTCGCCTCCCTTGCGCGTCACCATCCGTATACCATGCCCTCATAATGTCCGCTGCGCTTCACGGCAGCGATCAATATATCGATTGCCTCCCGGCACTTCTCCATATCTGGCGCCTCCACCAGGATCCGCACGCTGGGCAGCAGCCCGGAGAAGCGAAATGATATCCGCCCCTTCCCGCCCAGCGCCTCCCTGATTTGATGGGCGGTGCGCCGAATGTCCTCGTCGGCCTTGAACGCATCGATGCTGTCGATCTGGATGTGCCGGGTCAACTGCACGCAGTGCCAGTAGGTCCTGGCGACGTGGCGGTAGCAGAAGAGGCGGACATCTCTCTCCTGCAGCTCCACCGACAACGCCGAGGTGTCCCAGCCCCGCCTGAGATGCTCGATGGGCTCGCGGACGCCGCATTGAAAGAGCACGCAGGCTGCCACATAGCCCAGCCGCCCGCAATCCTCCCCGCAGTACAGCGCCACCCGCTGCCGATCCTCCAGCCGCGCGGCCACCTCCACTACCAATCGCTCCAGTATGAAGAAGGGAAGCACCCCGTATGGCCTGACGGGATAATAGAGGATCTCACCCCTGAAATCCTGCTCCCAGACGTCGCCGGGAAGGCTGTCCAGCGCCACGATGACATCGGGGTTCATCTGCAAAGCCTCAAACGGATCCGGGCCTCGACCGACGATGAGGCCAGGATGAATCTCGCTCACCCGGCCACCTTCATCACTTTCCTCGTCCGGGGCCAGCGTCTGCAACAGTCTTTGCACGGCAGGCAGCTCCACGATGCGAATATCGGACGGCTCTGAGTAGTGGAGGATGAAGAGCACCGAGCGGTCGACCTCGTACCAGGCGGTACCGGCCGATCCCGATTTGAGCAGGGCGATCACGCAGGCGACGCCCTCACGCTTCAGCAGGTCTCTCGCTGCCGTCCGCTCATCTTCTGTGAAGTCCTCTGCCTCCATCAGCGAGACGCAGACGCACGGGCCATCCGCGCTCAGCTCCTGCCAATGAAAGCCCTCCTGCCAGCCCTTGCAGAGATTCATGGAGATGCCCCGCGCCTGGCATTCGGCATTCAAAAACCCAAACTGCCGCATCAGGCTGATCCAGTCTGTCTCCAGCTCTCTTGGTATGGACATGTAGACATTCAATACGCTTCGCTTCAATGCATCCATAAGAATCAACTCCACAGCACGCCGTGATACAGCAGTATTGTCAAAGGCATTCCGGCGCCTCGATGCCATCGTACCACACATATTCGCAGTAGCGCACATCGTCCATGTCCACATCCGGGAACAAGCGCTGAAACGCAGCGGTATACTTCCTTCGCTCCATCGACGTCAGGCCGCGGCTCCACTGATAAGCATCCGTGGCGCACAGCCCGGGCATGTCACGGTCATACAGCCAGTAATCGAAGTAGAGCCCGTCGCCGCTGTTGGCTAGGGAGCAGGCCATGTGCCCCACCGCGTAATCCAACGCGCCGGGGTGTTCCGCCTCGAACCGCTCATAGGCCGCGCGGCTGTGGATGCCCACCCGGTCGGCGGCGATCCTGAGCACCTTCTGCTTTCGATAACAGGACATGGCGCGCGCTCCTCAATGATTGAAGGAATAGGGGTTGAAGCCGTTGATGGCCATCACAAACCAGGCCGTGGGCGCGATGTGCGGCGCGGTGCCGTATTCCCAGGCAGAGCCGTCGAACAGGCCGAAGCCCGTGGACAGGTTGTCCACCGTGGCCGCGGGAAACAGGCCGTCCTCCAGCTGGATGCCCTCCAGCGCCTCCAGCGCCTCCTCGGCGCGCGCGTCCTCGCCCCTCAGCCGGTACATCAACGCCGTATAGGCGGTGCCTTCCGCCCACCAGCCGCCGTTGGCGTTGGACGCGCAGAAGGGATATCCGCCCTCCGGGGTGCGCATGGCCGCCACAGCATCAAGCGACGCCTTGTAAGGCGCAAATTCATCGTCCAGCGCCAAGCAGGCCCATACCTGAGCATCCAGCACAAGGTTTTCTGTGCTGGGCGTCATGCCGTCGTCCAGCGTGCCGGTATAGAAGATGTGCCTGTCTGAGTCATACATGGAGCGTATGAACGCCAGCGCACTGTCTGCGGCCTCGGCATAGCGTGCCTCGCCGGTGCGGGCGTACAGCTGCCTGAACGCCGCCCAGGCGTCGATATTGTGCTCGATGGACTTGTAGGAAAAGGGGTATGTGGTGTCTGCGCCGCCCTCCGGCCAGCCGTCATAGCCCGCCGTGAAGCCCGGCCCGCCGTCGGAGCAGCTGTCGATCACCCAGTCCATCAATGCTCTGGCCGTATTCAGGTATGCTTCACTGCCGTAGATCGCATCGTACTGCAGAAGCGCCAGCGAAACATAGGCGGTGTTGCCCACATTGCTGCCGGTCTGGTAGCGGTCCTCGTACCACTGACCTATCCCGGCATCGTACCAGCCCGGCAGCCGCGCCGAGTCGTCCCAGCCGGGAAAGGCGGTGATGTCACCGGCGGCGTAGGCGTTGCGCACGCGGCCGGGAAGGTATCGGTCGTGCGTCACGGCGTAGACGAAGCTGTCCAGCAACTCTGCTGCCTCCGCCCTGCGACCCTCGGAGAGGAAGGCCATTGCCGCCAGCGCGTTGTCGTAGGAGAACGCCGCGTTTTTGATGTAGAGGTTGTGCGTTTCATAGGATCGGAGCATGTAATGGGCTTCCCGCGCCGAGAAATCCCCCTCGAAGCGGATGTCATCCAGATAGAACACGTTGTCTCCCACGCCCGAATCCCCGCCGGACAGCACATAGCCGAAGCCGCAGGCGATGGCGCTCATGTCCGCATCCGTCAGGTCAATGGCGTACTCCCGCCACTCACTCTCAAGGACGACGAAGCCCAGACTGCGCTTTGGACAGCTGTCCGGGTACTTGACGGTGGGTACGCCCCACTCACCATCGTAGCCGAAGCCGCAGGTGAAGAACTCCACCGTCTCGCCGCCGCGCTCGCCCCGGGCCCAGAAGGTCAGCGCATTCGCCCCGGTCAGGTCCAGGCCCTGGCCGTCCATGGCGCCGTCATTGAGCCGGGGCGCGGTCTCCCCCTCGGCCAGCCAGCCGTTCAAAAACAGCCAGCCACCCCAGTCCGACATGGCAGTTACCTGCTGGCAACGGATGCAGCTTTCGCCGCCGTGGGGATTCTCCCGCCAGTTCTCGTCCATGTCCAGCACCAGCCGCTCATCCACGCCGAACATCTTGGCCTTCTGGGTGAAGTGGTTCTCGGTGTCCCCGAAGTCCCGGTAGACGTATATGCTTTCCTCCAGGGCGTTCATCGCATGAGAGAGGGCCTTCAGGGCTTTTTCACTCGATGCTTCAAAGCGCCTGTAATCCAACGTATCAGCATTCGCGCACAGGCCGGAAAGCGCCAGGCACGCCGACAGCAGCAATAACAACTTGCGTTTCATGGAAAACCTCCCCCGAATCGCCAATGGCAGACCATCCCTTACAAATCAGCCTGCGCCTCATAGCTCCAATCCAGCCTGTACTCCCGAATCCCGCATTCGGAACTGCCGACCAATACGCGCATTCCGTCTGGCGAGATCGCGACCACAGGACTTCGCATGTTAAAGCCCGGCAATGCGCTCGAAACCCACATCGCGTCCATACGGCCAAGCATCCTTCCCATCGTGTCAAATACAAGCACAGTTTTCTCAGGATTGGAGCTGCTAACCATCAGATATTTCCCGTCTTCAAACAGCATCGCGCTACCCGCACGGTACCTTGTCCCATTCCCCGGAGCAGGGCTGTAACCTTCATTGACGCTGAATGCTTCGACATCGCCCCGGAAGTGCCAGGTCCATAGTCGGTCCGACTGCGCGAATACGACGATATCGCCGCACACATCCGGATAAAGGTTGTCGATCCCAATGCCTATCGCGGCTTTTGCTTCACAGCCTTGATCACTGAGACAGCAGAGAATTCCCCCTTTGCTGGCTGTTATCACTCTGTCTCCATCAGCGGCCATCGTCAGGGCCTCAATATCCGTTTCGGGGTGGAGCACGGCAATCTCACTCAGGTCGCGGGTATCGAAAATACTCAGTGCACTCGTTCCGGTTCCAATGCGCGAATAGTACAGGCACATGCGGTCTGCGCGTCTGCTGACGGCCGCTCTCCAGATCTGCCCGGGTTGCGGCTTTCTCCACAGTACCTCGCCCGCCTGCAAATCAACGCGCCATATTTCATTCCTGAAAATGACGATCGCGAAGCGGCTCCCTGCCGGGCACAGCAAGACCGTTTTGCTGTCGTAATCACTTGTTCCCGGCCTGATGCGCGGAACATTCAGATCAATTCGGCGGACCAGTGTTCGTGCCGCCGGTTCTATGATATCTATGCTCTCCATTCGGAGCAAGGCTGCGCTTCCGTCAGGCAGATAATGCGCGCTGAGGATCATGGCCCCGGCGTCATAGTTCTGCGCAACGGGTACAAAGGCAACGCCCCGCCGGGTTTTCCACATCGCGGCAAGCTTTTCGCTGAGCCTCCAGTATTGGGTGTCGTAGTCAAAAGAATCCATATCGCGAATCTGCTCGAAACGCCCAATTGCCTCGCGCAGACTGCCTTCATCGATCAGTTGCTCCACGCAGGCTATCGCAGTACGTATCCTGCGCTTCAGTTCAGCAGTTTCATCGGTGGTATTGATTCGGCTGAGCAGGTAATGCGCCTCGTAGCCGCCATCCGCCACCTGGAACAGCCTGACCATCTTGTCCGCGGTGTGTACGGCAATCCTTGAAAAATGATCGTCGCCCCACACGGATTTCATGATCGCCCGACTCGTCACCTCGAACGAATGAGTGTTTTTTCCGGTCCGGACATCGTATATACTCACCCGCAGCCCCGTGTCCTTTCCAGCGCCCGTCATGGCAATCAACACGCGCTTGCCATCCGGACTGATGGCACCATCAGGCACGGCGGCCGCGAGTTTCTCCGAACGCACCAGCCCTCTCGTCCCGTAACGATATTCCTCAAGCCTCCCGTTTTGCAGCAGGACCAGCAATCCTGTCCCATCCTCCGTCTCCCGACAGTCCATAGGCACAGCTTCCAGCGCATAGCCGGCGATCGCTTCTCCCGACGACAGGTCCCAAACGCTCACGCGCTTTGCTTCACAAATCAACACATGATTATTCACAATGCGCGCATCGATCACCCTGGAATCGCAATCCAACGAAGCGATACTCACGTCCATGGCGGCATTGAAAACCTGCAGCGCCGTCCCGTTCCACGCCGCGATGTACCTGTCGTCTTCGGAAAAGCGCATTCCATCGAAGGAGGCGTCGATCATTCCCGCATCCAAAAAGTGCTTCCCCTCGACGCACTTGACATAGTCATACTCCTTCAGGCATATCATCTCGCCGCTGTTGGAGACGATCATCTCCACCTGTTTGTACAGGCCCTTCAGGACGCCCTGGCGTTCGGCAACACATCGTCCCTGCGGGCCGCTGGCGGACAGGTCAAAGCGCTTCAGCGTCCCTTCGTTTTCGGAATAATAGGCGATGGCGAACTGCCCATCCGGATTTACAAAGACAAAGTCGCAGTGCAGGTCCATCTCAAGCGCCGCAACAGGCCGTTCCGACACCTGGCGCACTTGCATGCCCCGGACAGATTCCAGAATCCTCCGCGCTTCAGGCCCCTCGGGAAGCTCCCGCGCCTGCTGGAGCGCTGATTCCGTCCGATTCGCCTCCAGCATGAGCTCGCACAGGGAAGTCGCCGCGTCATCCTCCCCTGCCCGCCGCGCAATCGCAGCACATTGTTCCAGTGCCTCCGTTCCATCCAGTTCACCCCGCCTGTAGCGGTAGAGGATTTCATTGAAGGCCGGAAGAAAACCCAGGTTCATGTGCTGTGTCTGTTTCCACAGCTCAAGAGCGGTCTGCGGCTTTCCCAAGTCCAGAAAACTCAGCGCCCGGTTGTTCAGGTCACCTGCCGTCAACGACACCGCTCCCAATGCCGGGCGTGGATAGCGACGGCCCACCCTCTTTTCATACCCATCGGTCAATACATCGATGGCGGCATTGAAATCCGCGACAGACCCGGCGACACAGCGATCCAGCAGATTGCGCGCCTCTTCAGGAATGGAGACCGCGCAGGATCCGAGGATCTCCGCCCTGCGCGTCTTGGCCTCAGCCCCAACCTGCCACAGTCGTTGTCCGGCGTACATCTCCATCACCGTCAGCGCCCAGGCGTACACGTCCATCCACTTCTCCGCTGCCGCGCCCTCCGCCTGCTCCTTCGGGCAGTAAGCCAGTGTATAGCCGCTCGAGGCGGGCTTTTCACCGTCTGAAAGCTGGCTCTGGGCCTTCGCCAGACCGAAGTCCGCCACCTTGGCTTCCCATTCCCTGCTCAACAGGATGTTCCCCGGCTTCACGTCCTGGTGGATCAGGCCCTGCTCGTGGGCGTATTGCAAGCCTCGCGCCGCCTGGATGGCGATGTCCAGTATGCGCGCCTGAACCTCCTGCTCCGTGCCCTCGTACAGCCTGCCGGACTGGATGGCGTCCTTCAGGCTGCCTCCGTCCATCCACTCCGAGAAGATCGTGGGCACGCCGCCGATGTCGCGCACGTAGTAGCATGAGACGATGTTCGGGTGCAGCCCCAGGTCGATCCAGTGCTCGCACTCCGCCACAAACTCCGCCTTGCGCTGATCGCTGCCCTCAGCGAAAAAACGGGGCTGGGGCCGCTTCATGGCCAGGTCCGTGTTCCAGCTTTGGTGATGCACCCGCCACACGCTGCCCATGCCGCCGTGGATGGCGTCGTCCTCCACCCGGTAGGTCTCCAAGATGTCATCGCCCCTGTGGATCTCCTCGTTGGAGATGGCCTCGGGACGCACCCCGTCTGCCAGGCGGCTCTGAGCGTCGTCCAGGTACGCCACGCAGATCGAATCGCTCTCGTACACGCTGCCCTTTGACAGGCTGTTACTCATGCTGAAGGTATCCATCGTCACGCCTCCTCCGTTCCGCTACAGGCTGATGTCCGGGGTATTGTCCCGCTGGTAGGACAGCCAGTTGCCGTTTTCGATCAATTCCTCCCGGGCCAGCCGCTCCAGCAGCGCCTCGCTCTGGCCGTATTCTTCCAGCATCTCGGAAATGCGGGCGTAAAATGCCCCCATCTTGCCGTGATCCGACAGCTTGCGGGACAGGGACTGCTTGCCGTAATAGTTCGCGATGAAGATC
>JAFXCE010000036.1 GCA_017521565.1 Clostridia bacterium
ATGACGGCCATATGACCGGCGCTGCCGACAAGGCCGAATATGACGAGCTGATTGCCGCCGGCAAGGGCGTCAAGAACGAGCCGGAAGTGCTCGACTGCGGCAAGTATGCCGGCATGACCACCGAAGAGGCCCGCAAGGTCATCGTTGCGGATCTTCAGGCGCTGGGCCTGCTCAAGGAAGTCGAGCCGCTCAAGCATGAGGTCGGCGTGTGCTATCGCCATTCCAAGACCGCCATTGAGCCGATGATTTCCAAGCAGTGGTTCGTTGAGATGAAGCCCGTGACCGATCCGGCGATCGCCGCGGTCAAGGAAGGCAAGACCCAGTTCGTGCCGGAGCGCTTCACCAAGAACTACATGAACTGGATGGAAAACATCCGCGACTGGTGCATTTCCCGCCAGCTCTGGTGGGGCCACCGTATCCCGGTGTGGTATTGCGACGATTGCGGCGAGATGATGGTCCTGCGTGAGGATCCGTGCTGCTGCAGCAAGTGCGGCTCTAAGAATATCCATCAGGACGAGGACGTTCTGGATACCTGGTTCTCCTCCGCGCTGTGGCCGTTCTCCACGCTTGGCTGGCCGGAGAATACCGAGGACCTCAAGTACTTCTACCCGACCGACGTGCTGGTCACCGGCTATGATATCATCACCTTCTGGGTCAGCCGCATGATCACCATGGGCATTGAGGGCATGGAGGAGACTCCATTCCATACCGTACTGATCCACGGTCTGGTGCGCGACGCGCTCGGCCGCAAGATGAGCAAGTCTCTGGGCAACGGCGTGGATCCGCTGGAGGTCATCGACCAGTACGGCGCGGACGCGCTGCGCTTCAGCCTGTCCATGGGCGTTTCCCCGGGCAACGACATGCGCTTCTCCACTGATAAGGTTGAGGCCGCGCGCAACTTTGCCAACAAGATCTGGAATGCGAGCCGCTTTGTGCTCATGAATCTGGGCGAGACGGCTGAGTACATGGAAGGCAAGGAATTCTCCGCCGCCGACAAGTGGATCCTCGCCCGCCTGAACGACACCATCCGCGTGGTGACCGATCACTTCGAGAACTACGATCTGGGCATGGCTGCGCAGAAGATCTATGACTTCGCGTGGACCGAGTTCTGCGACTGGTACATCGAACTGGCGAAGGTGACCATGAACGGCGAGAACGAGGCTGCCCGCAAGGCGACCTGCGCGGTGCTGCGCCATGTGCTCATCGCTCTGCTCAAGATGCTCCATCCGTTCATGCCGTTCATCACCGATTCCGTCTTCCGCCATGTTCCGGCGACCGAGGGCACCATCATGCTCAGCAGCTGGCCGGTGCCTGTGGAGGGATATGACTTCGCTGAGGCAGCGCGCGAGATGGAGGGCGTCATGGACGTCATCCGTGCGGTGCGCAACCTGCGTGCGGAGATGAACGTTGCCGTCGGCAAGCGCGCGCATCTGATGGTGCGCCCGAAGGCCGGCTGGGAGCATGCCATGGAGGGCGCGGAGGAATATCTCAAGCGTCTGGCATGGGTGAGCGAGATGCAGCTCCTCGCCGCGGACGAGGCGGCGCAGGGCAAGGTGGTTTCTGCGGTTTCCGAGGCGGCCGAGCTGTTCATCCCGCTGGGCGATCTGGTGGATCTGGACAAGGAGATCGCGCGCCTGACCAAGGAACGCGACAGCATCGAGCGCGACATCCAGCGTGCCGAGGGTAAGCTGAACAATCAGGGCTTCCTGGCGAAGGCACCGGCGCAGCTGGTCGAGCAGGAGAAGGCGAAGCTGGAAGTGAGCAAGGACAAGCTGGTCAAGCTCAATGCCCGCATTGATGATCTGAAGAATATGTAATGCACGTATCAGGGGAGGAGCAGAGCCCCTCCCCTACAGAAGCACCCTGAATATGTAGGGGCGGGGCTCTGCTCCGCCCTTTTCTCAAATTTCCGCCATTAGGCGTAAAGTCAGTATTTATGGCTTCCCTCGTCGGAAGAAAGGGTTTGGGGATGAAATCCCCAAGCGGGTCTGAGCGGCAGCCCAGAAAAGAGGGGTACACATGACCGAACAACAGGCAATTGAGCTGATTCACAGCGTCTATCCCTCAGGAAAGAAAGAGGGCCTGACGAATATGCGCGCGGTGATGGCACGGCTGGGCAATCCGCAGGATCGCCTTGCGATGGTGCACGTCGCCGGAACAAACGGCAAGGGATCGACCTGCGCGATGATCGAGCGCGTGCTGCGCGAGGCGGGCTATCAAACAGGCCTGTACACATCGCCCTATATCGAGCGCTACAATGAGCGTATCCGCATCGGCGGGAAACCGATTGAGGGCGAAAAGCTCGCGGCGCTGGTGGAAGAGGTTTGGTCCGCTGTGGAGCAGTGCCGCGAAGAGGGGCTGTGCATCACCGAATTTGAGCTGGGGACGGTGCTGGCCTTCATGGCTTTTGCCAAAGAGAAGGTCGACGCCGCGATCATCGAGGTCGGCCTCGGCGGCAGGCTCGATCCCACGAACATCATAAATCCGCTGGTCAGCGTGATCACCAATGTCGGCATGGACCATATGCATTTTCTGGGCGATACCATTGGAGAAATCGCGATGGAGAAGGCCGGAATCATGAAGCCGGAAACGCCCGTGGTGCTCGGCTGGCAGCAAGACGATGTGCGTGCTGCGCTGGTGGGCGCGGCGGATGCGCTGGGCATCCCTGTGCTTGAGCCGGCGGCGGAAAACGTGCGTGAGCTGCGCCGGGGCGTCGCGTTTGACGCGGTGATGGATAGCAGGATGGTCAGAGCGCTGACCGTATCCCTGACGGGCCGGCATCAGGCGCAGAACGCATGCGCCGCGCTGGGCGCGCTGGACGTGCTGAAGCGGCGCGGGTTTGACAGAATTACGGAAGAAAGCATGCGCCGCGCATTTGCAGACGTCCGCTGGCCGGGGAGGTTGGAATTCTTTGGCCGCGTGATCCTCGACGGCGCGCACAACGAGCCAGGCGTGAAGGCGCTGCGGCAGTATATGGACGCGTGGCTACCGAAGGAGAAGACCGTGCTGCTGACGGGCATGATGGCGGACAAGGACGTTTCGGCGATGACGCGGATGCTTGCGCCCTATGTGCGCTGCGTGGTGGCGACGAAGCCTGCCGTGCCGAGGGCGATGGATGCCGAAGCGCTTGCGCAGGCGTTCGCTGCACATGGAGCAAGCGCGCGGGCGGTTGCCTGCCCGAAGGATGCGCTCGCATGCGCCAGAGAGACGGCGGGAGAGGATGGCACGGTGCTCTGTGCAGGATCGCTGTATCTGATTGGAGAGATCCGGACGCTGCTGAGGCAGGAAAAGGAGTTTGAACATGTCATTTGATACGAAGACCGATCAGGTGGCCAGCCAGATGGCGGCTCAGGAGGGCGAGCAGTTCAAGCATCTGAGCGTCATGCTCGAGGAAACCGTCGATATGCTGAACGTCCGCGAAGGCGGAATCTATGTCGACGGCACGCTCGGCGGCGGCGGCCACAGCGCGGAAATCCTGCGCAGACTGAACGGAACGGGCCATCTCTATGGCATCGACCGCGACAACGACGCGCTCGCCGCAGCGACGGCAAGGCTGGGCGGCGCGGGCAATTTTACCGCGATCAAGGGCAATTTCCACGACGTAAAGGAGCTGCTTGCGGCGCATGGCGTTGAGAAGATCGACGGCATGATGATCGATTTGGGCGTGAGCTCCTATCAGCTTGATACCGCGGAGCGCGGCTTTTCCTATCATGCGGATGCACCGCTGGACATGCGCATGGATCAGGATCAGACGCTTACAGCGGCGGAGATTGTGAACACATGGCCGAAGGACGAGCTGGTGCGCATCCTGCGCGATTATTCCGAGGAGAAATGGGCGGTGCGTATCGCGGAGATCATCCTCGAGCACCGCGCACAGAAGCCGCTTGAAACCACGGGCGATTTGGTTGCCTGCGTGGATGCGGCGATTCCGAAAAAGATCCGCATGCAGGACAGCGGCCACAGTGCGCGCAGAACGTTCCAGGCACTGCGCATCGCGGTCAACGACGAGCTGGAGCCGCTGCACAAAGCTTTGGAGGACATGGCCGATCTGCTGAGGCCGGGCGGACAGCTGGCGGTGATCACATTCCATTCCTTGGAGGACCGCATTGTCAAGCAGACCTTCAGGAGGCTGGCCAATCCCTGCACCTGCCCACCGAGGATTCCGGTGTGTATCTGCGGGAAAAAGCCGGTTGTGAAGGTACTCTGCGGGGGCGGCGTGAAGCCGAGCAAGGAAGAGATTGCCGTGAACGCGAGAAGCCGCAGCGCGATGCTGCGCGGCTGCGTGAAGCTGTGAGGGGCGTTGGGGGACGTTTGAGGACTCCGTCCCCAAGCCCCTGCAAGGGATTTCATCCCTTGACCCTTCTTCGCTGCGCGCATGCGCGCAGCGGAGGAAATAAGATCAATTTGCTTAAAACCGCCGCGAAGCGAAGAAGGGGTCTGGGGATATATCCCCAGGCAGGGGTTTGGGGACGACGTCCCCAAGACCGGCAGCCCTAACATCCCCAAGGAGGTAAAAAATGGCCCGTCTTTACGTTGTCGCCACGCCGATTGGCAACTTAGGCGATATGACTCCGCGCGCAATCGAGACGCTCAGAAGCGTCGACCTGATCGCGGCGGAGGATACGCGCGTGACCCGCGCGCTGCTCAATCACTTTGGCATTGAGACGCCATGCGTGTCCAACCATCAGCATAACGAGGAGTATCGCGCATCTGCGCTGCCCCAGAAGATGCTTGACGAGGATCTGGATGTGGCGGTCGTGACCGACGCGGGCACGCCCTGCATCAGCGATCCGGGCAGCGTGCTCGCGCGCGAGGCTGCGGCGCTGGGCATTGAGGTGCTTGCTGTGCCGGGCCCGACGGCGATGGCCAGCGCGCTTTCCGTCAGCGGATTTGACACGCGGGAGTTCGCGTTCTATGGCTTCCTCCCCAGGCAGAAAAAGGAACTGCGCGAAAAGCTGCTTTCCATGAAGAAGAGCGGCAACCCCATCGGCGTGGTGCATGAGAGCCCGCATCGGGTGATCGAGCTGGTGCGCGTGGTCTGCGAAACGCTGCCGGGCTGCCGGATTTCCGCGAGCTGCGACCTGACCAAGCTGTATGAAAAGACCATTCGCGGCACGGCGGAGGAAGTGCTGGATATGCTGGAGGCGAACGCCAAGGCTGAAAAGGGCGAGTACTGCCTCGTGCTGGATATGAGCGGCGTACAGCTGCCGCAGGAGAGCGCGGCAAGCAGCGCGAGCCTTGAGGCGCAGCTGTTTGAAGAGCTTTTAAATGGCTTTGACCTGCGGCAGGCGGCGATGACGCTGACCGAGCGCGGGCACAAGCGCAACGATGTCTATAAGGCGCGCACGAACGTGCAGCGTTTTCTGGATGACCTTGTGAGCGAATACGAATTTGTCGAGGAGGACGAAGACGATGAATGAGACCCTGAAGCTGCTCATGGAGCGCAAGAGCGTGCGCCAGTTTGTGCAGGAGGAGATGCCCCGTGAGGACGTTGAGGCGATCCTCAGCGCCGCTGTGCAGGCGCCCAGCGCGGGCAACATGACCCTGTGGACGATCATCAACGTGACCGACCCGGAGAAGAAGCTGGCGCTTTCAAAGTCCTGCGATAATCAGCCGTTCATCGCGACTGCGCCGCTGGTGCTGGTGTTCTGCGCGGATTACCGCCGCTGGTTCGAGGTATTCAAGACGCTGGACCTGGGCGAGGAGCTGCGCGTGCCGGCTGAGGGAGACTTTATGCTCGCCACCGCCGATACCATCATCGCCGCGCATGCGACCGTCGTCGCCGCCGACGCGCTGGGCTACGGCTCCTGCTACATCGGCGACATCATCGAGAACTGCGACACGCAGCGCGAGATCCTCGGTCTGCCGGAGTACGTCAAGCCCGTGTGCATGGCCGTGTTCGGCAAGCCCACTAAGACGCAGATTGACCGCAAGAAGCCGCCGCGCTTTAAGCTCGAGGACGTTGTGCATGAGAACTGCTACAAGAAGGAGCAGGGCGCACAGGAGATGATCCGCATGCTCAAGGAGCGCCAAGGGCTTGACGACGAGGCGTTCGACCGCTGGATCATGGCGTTCACCAAGCGCAAGTGGAATTGTGATTTCAGCCGCGAAATGAGCCGCAGCGCCGCGCAGATCATTGCGGATTGGTGCGAAGGCAAGTAATCTACAGAAGTATCCTGTGAAGAAAAACACAGCCCGCAGAAATGTAAAATAACCTTGACATTTCTGCAGGCTTGTTTTATACTATGGATGTAAAGCAAGCTTGACTTTTGATAGGAGAAAGCCTATGAAAAACAGATTGGAAGAGCTCAGAAAGCAGCAGGGGATCCGGCAGGAGGATCTGGCGCAGGCGCTGGGCGTATCGCGGCAGACGGTGATTTCGCTGGAGAAGGGGAAGTATAACCCGTCCCTTTCGCTGGCGTTTAAACTGGCGCGGTATTTTTGCATGCCGATTGAGGAAATCTTTGATGACAGCGATGAAAGAGAGGCGTGAACGCAATGAAGAATACGAGTAAGCTGAACAATCCAAGGTATCTGAAAGGTCTGCTGATTGTCGGTCTTGTGCTGATGGCTGCAGGCGCTGCGGCGGGTTATTTGCTGCCGCTCGATGCGCACCTGGCGACGACCATCGCGGGCATGGCCAGCGGAGTCGGTTCTTCGTTTGCGCTGATCGGCGGCGTATTCCTTTTTCGCCGCTGGCGGCTTGGCGAGGTTCGCGCAAGGGACGCTGAATTGGCGATGACGGACGAGCGCGGGCTGGCTGTGGCGTATAAGGCGCAGAACGTCGCTGCGGTTGCGGCGGTGTTTGCGATGATCGCCATAATGCTCGCGGCGCTGGTGCGCGGCGATGAGTTTTATGCGCTGATGGGCTCGGTGCTGCTGATCGCGGTGGCGCTGATCAAGCTGGCGGCGTGGCATATTTACAACAGGAAGATGTAAAGAAAAGCCGGGGCTTTCTATGGCAGAAAGTCCCGGTTTCCTTGACTTGATTATTTAAGGAAGAAGCGCACGAGCGCATCTTTTGCTCTGGTATAGGGCATGTAGCGGAAGGGGAGATCGAGCCATGTGGACTTATGTACGATGCTCTTTTCGTGGGAGAAGGTATCAAAGCTCTTTTTTCCGTGATAGCTGCCCATGCCGCTGTGGCCCACGCCGCCGAAGCCCATGCGGCTGGTAGCGAGGTGGATGATGGTGTCGTTGATGCAGCCGCCGCCGAAAGGAACGCTGTGCAGGAAGCGATCCTGTACAGAGCGATCTTCGGAGAAGAGATACAGCGCAAGCGGATGCTCCCGGCCGCCTATGAAGTCGATGGCCTCGTCCATGGTATCGTAGGCGATCACGGGGAGGACCGGGCCGAAGATCTCCTCCTGCATGACGGGGTCGTCTGCGTGTACGCCGTCGAGGATCGTCGGCTGGATCTGCAGCGTATCGGGATTGCCTTTGCCGCCAAAGATGGTTTTTGCCGGATCGATCAGCCCCATCACGCGGTCGTAATGCCTGCGGGAAACCATGCGGACATACTTTTCGTTTTGAAGCGCATCCTCGCCGATCATGGCGGTGATGTACTTTTTAAGGAGGACGAGGAATTCATCCTTGATGTTCCTGTCGATGAGCAGGTAATCCGGCGCGACGCAGGTCTGGCCGCAATTGAGCAGCTTGCCGAAGGCGAGCCGCTTTGCCGCAAGATCGAGCTTTGCGGTGGAATCAACGATACAGGGGCTTTTACCGCCCAATTCCAGCGAGACGGGTGTGAGATGCTCCGCGGCCTTGCGCATGACTTCGCGCCCGACGGTTACGCCGCCGGTGAAGAAGATATAATCAAACCGCTGCTCAAGCAGCGTCTGATTCTCCTTGCGCCCGCCCTCCACGACGGCGACATATTCCGGCGGAAAGCATCCGCTGATGAGCTCACGGATGATGGCGGAGGTTGCAGGGGCATAGGCCGATGGCTTGAGCACGACACAGTTGCCCGCGGCGAGCGCACCGATGAGCGGATCCATGGTCAGCATAAACGGATAATTCCACGGGGACATGATCAGCACGACGCCGTAGGGGTTGTGGATCGTGAAGCTGCGGGCATGGAACTGCGCCAGCGGGGTGAGCGCAGGATGGCGGCTTACCCAGCGGGAGAGATGGCGCTCGACATAGGAAAGCTCGGCTAGGGTCATGCCGACCTCGCACATGTATGATTCCGATGCGGATTTATTCAGATCGGCTTTGAGCGCTGCGTTGATCTCCGCTTCGCGGGAGAGTATCGCAGCGCGGAGCTTACGAAGCGCTGCCTTTCTTGCGGCGACGGGCAGCGTCTTTCCTGTCAAGAAATATGCGCGCTGCTTTGCAACGATGTTTTCAATGACCATGCAGCATTCCTCCGTGTGCAAAATGTACTGGCGATATTATATCACAGGATCCGCGCTTCTGCACGTGCGGACATGGATAAAGCACGGCGAAGAGGATTTGCAGGAAGAGGAAGGTGTGTTATAATATAAAAAAGTATGACGGAAGAAGAGGGATTGGATCATGAAGAGAGTATGGCTGGGCATGCTGCTTGCTTTGGCGCTGGCGCTGTTTGCGCCGGTGGCGCTGGCGAAGACGATCATCGTCGACGCGGCGGACTATGAGGTGGAAGAGGACGGCTGGTATGACACCATGGAGGAAGTGGCGATCTACCTGACGTTCTTTGAAGAGCTGCCGGATAATTACATCACCAAGAAGGAAGCGCAGAGCCTTGGATGGGAGAGCCGAAAGGGCAATCTCTGGGACGTGGCATACGGATGCTCAATTGGCGGCGACAGGTTTGGCAACTATGAAAAGCTGCTTCCGGAAAAGAAGGGCCGCAAATGGACGGAGTGCGACATCGATTTTGAAGGGGAATACCGAAACGGCGAGCGCATTGTGTTTTCAACCGATGGCCTGATTTACTACACGGACGATCATTACGAGTCCTTTGACAAGATTGAGGTCGTCTGGACGGAGGAAGAAGCGGCGAACAGGAATGATAGCGATCCGGTGGCAGACGGCTTTGGCTCCCTCTTTGACGAGGGCGAGCTTGAGGCGATCGTGAACTGGCTGTTTAGCGAATGAGCCGTGCGGAGGGATTGAATGAAAACGATCACGATTGACGTAAGCAATATTCAGACGAAAAAGGCGCTGCACATCTATCTGCAGTACATGCTGGATCTTCCGGCGCATTACGGGAGGAATCTGGACGCCCTGCACGATGCGCTTGCGCAGGAAAGCCGGGAGACGCATATTGTGCTGACCGGCGTGCAGCACGCGCAGGGTGAGCTGACGATATACATGCCGGGTGTTCTTGAGGTGCTGGAGGATGCGGTGCAGGAGAATGCGAGGCTGCATATCGAAGTGAAGTAAACAGGAGCATAAAAAACACGCCCAGGCAACTGCCGGGGCGTGTTTTTTATGCGATTACTTGCTGGAAACCGGTACGTCGGTGCGGGCCTTGTCGTCAAATACGAGAACCTTGACCTTCTTGTTTTCGGTGGTCATGTCCCAGATCCAATCGGCGTTGATGCCGCCGTCGGTGGATGCATCGTGCGCAATTACGATGTTGCCGCGGGAGGCTTTGTTGCCCAGCTGGCCCGCGATATCCAGGAACTTGGTGCCGTTCTTTTTGGTGGTCGGCACTTCGCAGAGATAGTAATTGCCGTTGATGCGGATGGTGCAGGCGGAGAAGCCCAGACCGTAATAGTCGTAAGAGCCGCGGCGGGTCACGGTGATAAATTCGCCGGCGGGGGTTTCGCGGTGCAGGTACTTGGGCGTCGGCATGCCGGTGGAAACCTTGCAGGAGCCCAGGCGTGCGCCGCTCTTGAAGACGGTCAGCGTCTGAGAGGCCTTGTCAACCACGATGCCGTAGGTCTGATTCGGCGTGACCGGACGGAGCGTAGCGGTTTTGATGTAACCGCGGACGAACGCGCCGTCCTCGTTGCGGAAGGTTTCGACCAGAGACCAGCCGTCGTCGCGCTTGAGGATGACGTTGAGGCCCTGAGAAATGCCGGACACAGAGCCGAGCTTGTTGCGGCCCTGATACGGGGAATCGTAGATATACGCGGATTCGTTTTCGGCGACGTCCACACCGACCATTTCGCGGGTGAGCGCAGCCCAGATTTCCTCGTCGGAAGCGGACGCGGTGAGCCCCCAGAAACCGGCTGCAGCCTGCGTGGCGATGTCGCTTACACCTACGCCGATCAGCAGGCCTTCATCGCCTGTAACGGAGGCGCCGGCGGCATAGGTGACTTCGTTGGCCGGCGGGGCGACAACCTGCGCCGCGCTGGAAGGCGCGATGACAGAGGGGGATGTTCCGGAGATGGCGCCGGACGTGTCGGCGAGGGAATCGCCGCTCACGGGCAGGGAGAAGGTGCCGGAAGAGAGCGCGGAGGAAACAGAGGTCAGCGGATCGGCACCGGCCTCAACAGCGGCAAGAAGCGCGTCGAAGCTCTCTTCGGTCAGCACGGTGATATCCATCTTGTGGTCCGAGGCAAATGCGATGAGTTCCGTGGAGCCCATGGCAGTGACCTTGAAGCTCTTTTCAAGGGACTTGGAGGCGATGCCGAACTGGTTGACCATGTCGATGGCCAGCTTATACGTGCCGGCCGGAAGGGGTTCGCCATCCGGGTTCTTGGCGACAAACTCGAAGGTGTTTGCCTTGGTGTGCACTTCATGGTTTTCCATCAGCACCGCGATTTCAAAGCCGCCTTCATCGAGCAGGCGGATGGTCATGAAACCGGGCTGGCTGGGGGTGACGGTATAGTTTTCGGTGTCATAGCTATCCACGCCCTTGGTGGGGAAGGTGGCCTTGACCGTCGGGGCGGTGGTGAAGGTTTTGGAAACCTTCGCAGCGGCAAACGCAGAGGAGGCCGCGCTGCTCATCGCAAGGCACAGCAGCAGGGACAGCAGTCTCTTCTTCTTGGACATGTGGTATATTCTCCTTTCGGCAGGCGCAGCAGAGCATCCTGCTTGCAATCTATCATCAGACAAAGATCCTATTATGTATCATCATACCGCAAATCGGGCGCAGATGCAAGAGAAAAGGAAGAGGAAAAGGGAAACGCAGGGGGGATTTGGTTTTTCGGCTTGCCGCGGGCGTTGGGGCGTGGTACAATCATGCGTATTCAGATGATGAGGCGGGGAGGGACGAGAATATGGAATGTGTGCTCTCTGCGCTTAAAACAATCCGCTGCGGCGCGTCCTGCAGCGAAGAGGAGCTTCATGCGCTTGCCGCGCAGGCGCTTGCCGCGGCAGGGCTTTCTGCGCAGCATGAGGCGCGCCTCGGACCGCGATGCCGGATTGACTTTCTCTGCGGAGAGATTGGCGTGGAAATCAAGAAGAGCCGGCCGGATCGTACAAAGCTGATAGCGCAGCTGAGCCGCTATGCGGCTTGCGATCAGATTTCAGCCCTTGTGGTGATTGCGCCTCGGGGCGTCGATCTGCCCGGGAGCCTCGGCGGAAAGCCGGTGAAGATGCTGGCGCTTGAGCGGCTGTGGGGGATATTTTTGCCATAACGCTTTTATGCGATCAATGACGAAAGGGGGAGCCGGAATGGACGAGCGGGATATGCTGCCGGGTTACCTGCGGGAAGCGCCGCAGACAGGCCATATTTATGGTACGCTTTCCTATAACAGAAAAAGCAAATGCTGGACGATCAAGGGCGAACCCTGTGTGACAGAGATGGCTAAGCGGCTCTTCCCGGGCAGTGAACGTCGTCGCGGCGAGGCGCGCTTCACGGCGAACCGGCGAATTGTCGGCGAGGTTAACTGGCTGATGATGCGCTATCCGCTGGAGATTGCCGCGCGTGATCGTGCGCTGTGGGAAAGGGCGCTGGCGGGTGCGCAGGAGCATGCGCTGCGGCGTGCGGCCGCGGCGAAGCTGCCCGTGCGCATGAATCCGCCGGAGGGAACATTCTGCGGCGAACTGCGCGAGTTCCAGAAGGAAGGCCTTTCCTATTTGCTGGCCAACGAGCGGACGCTTCTGGCGGATGAGATGGGCCTTGGGAAAACGGTGCAGGCGCTGGCGTGCCTTGCGGTGACGGGCGAGCTGCCGGCGCTTCTGGTCGTGCCGCCGCATCTTGTGCGAAACTGGGAGGCGGAGGCAAAGCGCTTTCTGCGCGTAAACGGCGGGGAACCGCGTGTGCATGTGATCCGCGGTCTGAAGCCCTGCGAGCTGCCGCAGGCGGATCTTTACATCATTCATTATCTGCTGCTGCGCGGATGGAAGAGGGTCCTGCCGGAGATGGGCTTTCGCGCGGTGATTTTCGACGAGATTCAGGAATTGCGCCGCGCGGGAACGGAAAAGTATTCTGCTGCCAGTCTGCTGGCGGAAAAGACGGAACGCGTGATCGGCTTGTCCGGTACGCCGATTTACAACCGGGGCGCAGAGATATGGAATGTGGTCAATATTCTTGACTTTCATTGCCTTGGCGGCTTTGAAAGCTTTACGCGTGAGTGGTGCGACGGCTACGGAAATCATATTGTACGCGATCCGGCGCTGCTTGGTGAGCATCTGAGGCGCGAGGGGCTGATTCTGCGCAGGACAAAGGGGGAGGTTCTCTCCGAACTGCCGCCCAAGCGCCGCCTTGTGCAGGAGATTGACGCTGACGATAAGGTGTATCGCGAACTGATGCGGCCGGTGATGGAACTGATGGGCAGTCTTCGGGCGCTGCATCCGGATGCGAAGGAACGCGCGCTGCTGGAAGAGCGCGTGGCGGCAGGCGAACGGCAGGCGACGGGCATGGCCAAAGCGCCGTTTGTTGCGGCATTTGTGCGGGCGCTGATGGACAGCGGAGAAAAGGTCCTGCTGTTTGCACATCATCACGCGGTGATGGATATTTATAAGAAGGAACTGGCGAGCTATAAGCCGGTGTTCATCACCGGGCGCGAAACAGGCGCTCAGAAAGAGCAGGCGGTTTCGCGGTTTATGGACGGTGAACGCGATCTGTGCGTGATTTCGCTGCGCGCGGCGTCCGGTCTCAATCTGCAGCGGGCAAGCTGTGTGGTCTTTGGCGAACTTGACTGGTCGCCCGCTGTGCATTCGCAGGCGGAGGACCGCGCACACAGAATGGGTCAGCAGGATTCAATTCTCTGCTATTATCTGGTGGCGCCGCAGGGCTCGGACCGCGATATGCAGGATGCGTTGGGGCTCAAGGTGAGCCAGTTTGTACAGCTGATGGGCGACCGCGCACCGGATATGCAGGATGTTCAGCGGGCAGAGCGCGCAGCAAGGGAACATATGCGGCGCCTGATTGAGCAGAATGACAAGTGCGAAAAATGAGAGAATGCGAGAGAAATAAAACTTTTTGAAAAAAGTTGAAAAAAGGTGTTGACAAGCGGGTGATGGTGTAGTATACTAGCCTAGCTGTCAGCGAGAGACAACATCTCGCGGACATGATCCTTGAAAACGATACAGAATCAAGAAGAACGCGAAACTGCGATTTTCACGAGTCGCAGAGAAACAAAGACAGTCAATTCGTATATGAGTTTTGAAACTTGAAGGTAACTTCAGGATTCGATACAGAATCAAACACGAGAG
>JAFXCE010000037.1 GCA_017521565.1 Clostridia bacterium
CGATTGCCGCTTCTTCGGGATTGGACATCAAAACTTTGCAGGCGATTGCAGGTCATGCAGATATTCAGATGACGATGAACTGCTATGTCCACAAAAGAGAGGAGAAAATCATCGAAGCGAATGATCTGATCAGCGGTAGTTTTACCGCTTTGTGACAGATTTTGTGACAGCGGCGAGGTTCAAAAAACCTATATGCCATAAGAGTTAAACAGGTGTTATTTGATTCGGTTTGTGACATTTTTTGTGACAAATGCGGTTAAACTCCAAAAACTACCTGAAAATTAGTTCTGAAACATAATAAAAAATTCCGCACCTCAACTTCCTTAAAAGAAGCCAAAGCACGGGACAATCTCTTCAAAAACCAAACAATACTTAGAAAAACAAAAGAATAAAAAACAACCGCCAACAGCGCGAAGCTTGTCGGCGGAAAGCATTATACCTTTTTGAAAACCCTGAACAGTTTTGTCATCAGCGGGATATAAGTGACGAGAAAAACGATAAGACATGCGCCGATGATGATCGGTTTGGCAGAACGAGGCAGAAGCACGCCGATGATGATGCCAAGAGAAAGCAGGCAAAACTTCAATACGGCAATGGTTTTCCAGTCGGATTCTTTACAGAACTGATTGGCAGCAACAAATAGCTTGTTCATCGTGTTCCTCCTGTGGTCTGTTTTTGTTTCAGTATACCATTTATAGAAGAACAGCGTCAACTATCCGGATTGCGCAAATAAAAAACAACCGCCGACAGCGCGAAGCGTATCGGCGGTTCGTGGTGCACCCAACAGGATTCGAACCTGTGGCCTTTTGATTCGTAGTCAAACGCTCTATCCAGCTGAGCTATGGGTGCTTGTGTTCGCTCGGAACAAAAAAGATTATATCAAATTCCGTCCATCCTGTCAACACCTTTTTTCACTTTTTCAAAAAATATTTGTGTGTAAATCCAAAAAATAGAAAACAGCATATATTTCTTTCGATTCTTTCTTCAAGAGGCTTGAATAGACGCCCACAACATGCTATCCTCTTTATTAAATAAACCCAATTCAGAAAAGGGCCTGATGCTATGGATAATATTGATCGAAAAATTCTGACGATTCTTCAGGAAAATGCCCGTACGCCGCTCAAGATTATTGCCGAGCAGGTGTTTTTATCTTCCCCTGCGGTCAGCGCAAGGATTGAACGGCTGGAAAGCGCAGGATATATCACAGGCTATCAGGCGCAGCTTTCCTGTGCCGCAATGGGCTATCAGATCAAGGCGTTCATCAGTCTGGACGTCGAGCCCAGCCAGAAGCCGGAATTCTATCCATACATCGCACGCTGCCCGAATGTCATGGAATGCAGCTGCGTGACGGGCGATTATTCAATGCTCATCAAGGTCGGCTTCCGCACGACGCAGGAGCTGGATCAGTTTGTCAACCAGCTGCACCAATTCGGGCGTACGCGCACACAGATCGTGTTTTCCACCCCCGTGGAGCACCGCGGCATTCCAGCCATGCATCAGGAACTGGAATCATAATCCAAAGCAAAGCGGCTGATCCGTCAAGGACAGCCGCTTTGATGGTTTTTATAATGGCTTTGATATCGGCTCAGTCAGGAAAGGTAAAGGTGAACGTCGTGCCTTCGCGCTCGCAGCTGCGCACGCCGATGGACACATTGTGCCTGCGGGCAATTTCCTGCACAATAGCAAGTCCAAGGCCCGTGCTCTCGCGCGAGGCATCCCGCGTATGGCGGAAACGATCAAAGATGTGCGCAACCTCGTCCGGCGGAATCCCAACGCCCTGATCCGAAATGGTGATTTCCGGCTTGTCGCCTGCAAGCTCCATGCGGATTGTGCGTCCGGGCGGCGTGAATTTCACGGCATTATCCGCAACTGCCAGCAGCATCTGGCGCAGACGCGTATAGTCGCCGCGCAGAACATATGAAGTGCTGGGCTCCTCACAGGAAAACACAATGCCCTTACGTTCGCACAGCGCGCTGGCGCTCATCGCGACGTCGCCAAGCAATTCGCTGAGATCGACGTCGGTGATGTTCAGCGAGTATTCCGGGCTTTGCAGGCGGGAAAGCTCCAGCAAATCCATGATCAGCCGCTGAAGCCATCGGCTTTCCGCGATCATCTGCTGGCAATAGGCGCGGATATTTTCCTCGCCGCGGATGACGCCGTCGTGCAGCGCCTCCAGCGAACCGCGGATGACGGTAACCGGCGTCTTAAGCTCATGGGAGATATTGGAAAAAAAGATCTGCTGCTGCGCATGAAGCTGTTTGTCCCGCTCGCGCGCATCCTCCAGCCGCTCGGCAAGGATATCCATGGACTTGGCCAGCGTCCCGATTTCATCTTCGCTGCGGATGGCGGTGCGCGTTTCATAGGCGCCGCCCGCGAGGGCGACCGCAACCTTCTGCAGCGCATAGATCGGCTGCGTAAACATGCGGGAAAAGAACAGCGCCAGCAGCACGGCAATCGGAAAGGAAAGCATCAGGCTGTTGAGCAGAATGGTCATGCTGGGCACCTGCGCATAGCCCTGCTCGCGCAGGGTGGAGGTCACCAGGACGACGCCGAGCACGCGGCTCTGGGCGTTCATGACAGGCATCGCGGTGGTCAGATGCGTTTCTCCATCCACCTCCGCCTGAATAAACGGCGTCTTGCCCATGAAGCCAAGCGCAATGGTCTGCTCCATGTAACTGGGCAGAAGCGGATTGGAGATGGTCTGCACCACGCCGCTGAAATAGCCCGTCACATTGTGGTAGGTATCCACCATGTAGACGTTACAGTTGGTCAGCTGCTCAATGAAGGAGAGATACGGCGCAAGCGTCTCATCGCTGACGAGAAACCTCGTCTCGTCCAGCCCGTCATACCGGGACGGCGCAATCCATTCGGAGAGATTCTGCGCGATCGCATGCGCGTCATGCTGCATGGTTTCGCTGTAATGCGCAATCGTCTGACGGCGCATCATGGCGTTATACAGCAAGCCGAGGATGAGCGTAAAGACGACGAGCAGAAGCGCAAAAAGCAGCAGCAGGCGCGTCGCCAAAGAACGGCGCGGCAAAAAGCGTGCGTTCATGGAAGCATCCTTTCAAATTTATATCCCGTCCCCCAGACCGTGGCGATGCTGAAGAATTCATGCGGATAGGCATCAAGCTTCTGACGCAGACGCTTGATGTGGGAATCCACCGCGCGGTAATTGCCCACATGCTCATACCCCCACACCATGGTCAGCAGGTTATCGCGGGTAAACACGCGTCCGGGCGAGGCTGCAAGCGTATAGAGCAATTCGATTTCCTTGCGCGTGAGTTCCAGCTTATGCCCATCGAGCGTCACGCTCAGCGACGGCAGATGAATTGACAGGCTGCCGATGACCAGTGTCTCGCTGCCGCTCTGCGCAGGCAGGCGGCGCAGCACCGCGCGGATACGCGCCATAACCTCGCCTGGAGAAAACGGCTTAACGATATAGTCGTCCGCGCCGATATCCAGGCCAAGGATGCGGTCAGCATCCTCGTCCTTAGCGGTGATCATCAGGATCGGGATGCTCGATACGCCGCGGATCCGGCGGCAAACCTCCATGCCGTCGATACCGGGAAGCATGACATCCAGCAGGATCAGCGAGGGCGAGGCAGCATTAAACAGCTCCAGCGCTTCCTCGCCGGACCTTGCAGCCAGATACGGCCAACCTTCGCTGGCAATATACTGAGACAGAATTTCAAGAATCTGTTCGTTGTCGTCGACAATCAGGATAGGATTCAAGGGGACTCCTCCGTTTATCGGGTCGGGCTGAATAGAATAGAACCTGTTCTGTTTATTGTAAAATAGACGGATCGCGATTGTCAATTTTCTGTCGTAAATTCGGAAAAGATACCAAAAAGCCACAATTTTGCCATAAATCCAGCATACACTGATGAAGATAAAATGCGGAGGGACTGCGATGAAGCATCTTGTGCGGATCACACTAGCGATCATACTATCTGCGCTGCTGACCAGCTGCGCGCTGGCCGAAGAACAGACATACCCGGACGGTATCTATCGCGGCTTCTATTATGATGGCGGCATCGAGCAGATTGCTATTCAGTTTGAACTGCGCGGCGGGCTGTTTGATTCGATTGTCTATCGCGGCGTCAAATACAAGGACGGCGATTACATGATTGAGGATGCAAGCGATGCGCAGAAGGCGTCTTTGCGCCAATATGAGCAGCTGGCGGAGTATCTGATCGGCAAGGGCATCGAGGCCATCGACGATCTGTACAATCCATACGAGATTGTCGAGGATGTGGACGCGGTGACAACGGCAACGATGCAATCCTCCAAGCTGATTTCAGCCCTCTGGGATGGCCTCAACCGCAGGCCCTTCAAGCTCGTGGATACAACCAAGCTGCCCGTGGCGGATCCCTACGGCGACGGCACCTACCGCGGCTCCTATATGGAAGACGGCGGCGAACAGGTCGCCGTGGAGCTGACGCTTCGGGAAAACAGCTTTGTCCATATCAGCTACCGTACACTGCAATACCGTGGAGAGGATTATCTGGCGGAAGACGCCTCCGACGCGATGAAGGGCATCGCCGCGCAGTTCAATGCGCTGCTTGATTACCTGACAGGCAAGCCGGTCTCCGCCGTCAATGATCTGTATCGTCCGGGTGAAATCGCGCCGGATGTGGACGGCTTCTCCGGAGCAACCATCCGCGCGCCGAAGGTCATCTCTGCGATCTGGGACGCGCTGGGCCGCAGGGCCTATCGGCTGGACTGACACCAAACAGCTTTCGCCTTCGGGCGGGAGCTGTTTTTTGATAAGCAGTTGCGCAAAGCATCATGCTGAAGGCGCAGGATCACTTTGCCCTGCAAGGGCCGCGACAAAAAAGAAAAAGAATTTCAAAAAAGCCATACATTTGCCATAAACGGCCTGTATATTCAAATCCATCGGAAAAAAACCATCAACAACACGACAAAAAGGAGAACAACATCATGAAGAAGATTCTGACCGCCGTTCTGGCCGCCGCTCTGCTGCTGACCTTCGCCGCTTCCGCCATGGCTGCGACCGGCGTTGGCGCTGTGACCTCCGTTTCCGTGACCCCGGCGACTGCCGAGAAGGCCGGCTCCGTGAGCGCGTATGTGTACACCTGCGCTGTGACCCTCGACGAGAACGGCGTGATCACCGGCGTGGACTTTGACGCTGTTCAGCCGGCCGGTTCCTTCGACGCCACCGGCGCTGCCGGCGAGTTCGACGCTGCTCCGCTGACCAAGAACGAGATCAAGGAAGGCTATGGCATGAAGAAGATCTCCCCGATCGGCCTGGAGTGGTACGAGCAGATGGACAAGCTCGAGGACTGGTGCATCGGCAAGACCGTCGCTGAGGTCATCGCGATGCAGCTGACCGAGAAGGGCGTTGCCACCGACGTGGATCTGGTTGCCGGCTGCACCGTGCACATCAACGATCAGCTCGTCGCGCTCGAGAAGGCTGCCGCCTCCGCCCGCTGATTGATTCTCCTGTAAAGCATACGCCGTAAATGGCACAAACCGCCTGCATATGCAGGCGGTTTTTTTCAATGATGCGATTTTCTCTATGCAAATCAAACCCATTTCAAGCACGGGCTGCTGCGCAGCCTGTACTGAAACTGCATCTTTTTTTCAAACTTATTGGATACGTTGGGCTGTCGCCCAAACCCGCCAAGGAACCGCGCCCCTTGACCCATTACGCTTCGCGCTGTTTGTGAATGACTTTCGGATAGAAACCGTATAAAAAGAGAAAGCACATCTGCCCTACGTCTGCAGAAGCTGTGCTTTCTCTTTGCTATGTAAATCTGATCGCAGAATATCAACCGTGTGCGCAAAAACACAAGATTTACAGTGGTTTTCCAATGATACAGACGGCATCATGCCGCTTATTTTAGAGTGCGCCGGGCGTCTGATCGATATACCAGTCCGTTCCGTCCGTCACGGCGCATACCGTGCCATCTCCGGAATATACAGCCGGCAGGCTCTCGCTCTCCAGCTGATGGAGGGTTTCACGATGCATCAGATGCGACGGGCTGGTGATTATCACCGCTTCGGGCGACACCGTGCTCAGGAAATCCGAATTCATGCGGTTGATTCCATGATGCGCCGCCTTGATCAGGTCGGCATCCAGCAGCTCCGCCGGCTTGTTCGCAAAGAAATATTCCTGAACCTTGGTCGTAATATCCGCGCACATCAGGATGGAGCTTTCGCCAAACGTCACCTTCAGCACGAGCGAATTGGCGTTCTCGCTGGGCAGGCCCAGACAGCGCAGGATCTGAATCTGCGCATCCCCAAGCGTCAGCATATCGCCATCCCCCACCCGGCGGACAGGGATACTGTTCTTTTCCGCCAGACGAATCGTATTCGTCATCCGCTCGTCGCGGCTGATGCTGACGCTGCCATACGGCTGCAGGAATTCCCCAGGCGTAAAGCCATCTCTGAACAGGCGGGTGATGCCGCCAATGTGATCGTCGTGGAAATGCGTATTGAGCACATACTTCATGCTGCTGCGCAGGCCGCGCTTGTCCAGCGTATCCCGAAGCTTTTCCGCAAAGCGATCCGGGCCGCCATCCACCAGCATGCTCTCCCCGCCGCATTCAAGCAGCATCGCGTCCGCCTGATTGACGTTAAACACCGTCCAGCGCAGCAGAGGTTTGTCTTCCCATTCCTGCGGCGGCTTTTCAAAAAACACTTCGGCACAGGCGCAGCTGCTCAGGCACACGAGCGCCAGCAGCAGCGCTGCGATTTTCATTCGCTTATTCATTTTCATATTCCATCATCTTTCGCTGAACTGGACCTGCGTCTCCTGCTCTACGCCATTGATGAGCACATGGCACACGCGCGTGCCGATCTCAAAGCAGCAGCCGTCGGTCACCACGATATCCGCATCCTTGCCAACCTGAAGGGAACCCACGCGATCCTCAATGCCCGCGTGCTTCGCCGGATTGATCGTGATCGCCTGCAGCGCATGGAACGGGTCCATGCCCGCCTTCACGGCAAAGCCCGCGCACAGCGCCAGATACTTCTGGGGAATCACCGGGGAATCGGTGATGATCGAAACCGTGCAGCCCGCGCGGTCCAGAATCGCCGGGGTCGTCCAGCTCTTCTTGCGCAGTTCAAACTTGGTCGCATGCCCCAGGGACGGGCCGACAGCCATCGGCAGATGCTCCGCCGCAAGCTCATCCGCAACCAGATGACCCTCTGTGCAATGCTCCAGCGTCAGCTTCACGCCGAACTCCTTGGCGATGCGGATCGCGGTGAACATATCGTCCGCCTGATGCGCATGCGCCTTGAGCGGCATTTCGCCGCGAATGACCGGAAGCAGCGCATTGAGCTTCATATCAAACGGCGGGAGCTTGCTCTCGTCGTCGCCCGCAGCCTTGATCCTGCGGTCGTATTCGCGCGCCTTGAAAAGCATCTCGCGCAAATTGGCGGCCGTCGTCATGCGGGAGGAATTGCCCTTGTCGCGGTAGCAGCGCTTCGGATTCTCACCGAAAGCGCACTTCATGGCGATTTCCGCCTTGATCACCATGTCCTCCACCCGCTTGCCGCAGGTCTTGATCGCCGCAAACGTGCCGCCCAGCACATTCGCGCTGCCCGGGCCGGTGCATACGGTGGTCACGCCCGCCGCAGCAGCCTCGGCAAAGGCATAATCGCTGGGCTTGATGGCGTCAATCGCGCGCAGCTGCGGCGAGAGAATATTGCCCATCTCGTTATAGTCCTGTCCCTCATAGCCGATGCCGTAGCCGTCAAGGCCAATATGGCCATGCGCCTCGACAAAGCCGGGATAGACGTTATTTCCTTCGGCGTCGATGATCTCGCAGCCTTCCGGCGCTTCGATCCCCGCCTCAATCTTCTTGATTTTTCCGTCCTCACAGAGGATATCCGCCGCATAGGCCGCCTCATGCACCGCATCGTGAACAAGACCGCCGCGGATCAGCACCATGGACATCGTTTATTCCTCCCCGTATGCTTCTTTGTGTTTCCTGTCCGCGCCTTATGCGCCGGCCGGCTGGGCCTCTGCGGCGTTTTCCATCTCCTGCGGGTTGAGCATTTCCGCATCGGTCTTTCCGGTCTTTGCTTCCCAAGCCTTGCTGATCGCTTCAAGCGTCTGCGGATCCGCGACGCCCGTTGCCTTCATGCCGTTTGCCTTCTGGAAATTCTCCACAGCCTGAGCCGTCAGCTTGCCATACTTGCCCACCGCGCCGGCGCTGATGCTGCCATGGTACAGGTCCAGATCCTTCAGCTTCTCCTGCATACGGATGACCTCCGCGCAGGGCGTCATATCCAGATACAGGGTACCCTCCCAGTAGAAGTACTCCTTCTTTTCCGTACCGCATGCCGCGCATATACCGGTCTTTTCGCCCTTCTTCGTTCCGTTCGGCTCGCGCGTAACCCCCCAGTTCCACGCATGCTCCACTTTTTCAATTTCAATGTCGCTCTCCCTGCCGCAGCGCTGGCAGGTCTTGGTTCCCTTGCCCGTCTTGGTGCAGGTCGCCTCCTTCGAAACGGCGATCTCGCTCCATGCATGGCCGAGCTTTTCAATGCTCTGGCTCTTCTTCTTGCCGCAGTCTCCGCAGACATATTCGCCGCGGCCATTCTGCGTACAAGTCGGCTCCTTGGTAACCGTCATCTCACCATAGGCATGCTCCAGCATATCAATCGCGCGATAAATCTCATTGTTGCAGACGGTGCAGGTCGCCGTCTCTCTGCCCTTTTTGACGCAGGTCGGTTCCACCGTCACCACCCATTGATCTGGCGTGTGCGGCAGCTTGGGCGTCCTGCGCTGCTCCCAGTGGTCACAGCGGGTGCAGTACTTGAATTCATGTCCCTGACGCGTACAGGTTGCGGAGGTTTTGACCCGCCAGGAACCGTATCGATGATCTTCCTCCGTCGCGCAGGCAGCGCTGGCAACGGATGCCTGCAGCAGCATGCCAACTGCAAGAATCATCAGCAGGATTCTCTTTTTCATGATGTATACATCCCTTCTTTTGCTTTGCAATAGCTAAATTGTAGCATACTCTGCCCTGTTTCTCAATAAGCGCAGATCATGAAATTTGACATGACCATTCGTCGTTAAAATTTCGTTAAGAAAGCTGAATAGCATTTACCGGCACATAGGATCACGATATAATAAATTTATTATACCCATTTCATCTGAGGATTGAAACCCATGACCGAAGCTTCCGGCATGAGCGCCCTCCGCACACGCATCTTTGAAATCATTGAAGTCGGCAAGGAAGGCGATCATGCCAGCCGCGCATACAACTTCGTCAATATGTTTTCCATCATCACAGTCAAGGATGTGTCTCATGCGAAAACTGTCTCTATGGATCGTGCTGCTCCTGCTGCTGTTTCCGGCGTCCGCCGCCGCTCAGGGCGCTCTGTTTCCCGCGCTTTTCGACCCCGTCGACCAGCATATGCAGCAGCTTGCCGTCATGTCCCAGCAGGATGACATCATCGGCGATCTGCCCTACAACCAAGGAACCATCAGGGCGCGCGGCTGCGCGCCGCTCTCCATCGCCAATCCGCTGATTGCCGCCTTCGGCGTAACGGACAGGGAAACCGCCGCCGATCTGGTCTACGAGATCATGGCCGTGCTGACGCCCAAACGGCAGTATCGCCGCAGGCCCGTCGCCGTGGAGCGAATCGCCCGGGTGCTGCATCAGGCGGACCGCGCAGAATCGATGGAGGACTTTCCGCAGCTCGCCCATTACGTCGGTCAGTACCCGGGCGTCATCCATGTCACGGACGAGGACCTCACCCCTGAAAACATGCGCGCACTGCTCGCTTCCTCCTCCGCATCGCTGCTCACAGGCCGCGTCTGCGTGCAGGAGGATTGGACACAGGTTGTCCGCGCCATCTATGCCCTCCACGAAATGGGACACGGGGACGCATTTCTGTATCTCGGCTACGCCGGGGCCGGCACAAGCTCGACCGGCGCGCCGCTTCGTTCCGGCAAAAGCGGACACTATCTCGCCGCAGCCATTCACGTCGGCACATTTGTCAGAAATGGCGCGCTCTACATCCTCGATTCCCTGCCGCGCGCGCTTGAAGGCGAGCCCTTCGGGCCGGAACACACCTGCCATGCCGCCTATCCCTTTATCGAAGATGAGGCGGATACGCGTTTCCCATTTGCCCCCACGCGCATCAGCCCCACTGTCATCCGGCTCTCCCCGCAGGAAGATATGCTGCGCAGCATGACCGTCCTTCAGCAAAAGTCCTTCTCCTCTCCGCAGGAAAAGCAGGACGCCCTGCTCGCGCTGCATACCGGTCAGCTTGCCGCGCTCAAGCTCTATGGGCGCTGCGTGATGCTGGTCGCGCTTCCCGGCGCATAATTCATTTTCCACACGACGCAAAAACTCCGCAGACGTCAAATCTGCGGAGTTTTTATGTGACTTTGCTTATTCGCCGACGCGCACACTGCGCACCCCAAAGTACTGCGCCATCGCCTCGTTGGTCCACATGGCGGCATCCTCGTAGGCCGTGAGCTTGCCCGTCATGGTCTGCACCTGCCACGCAGGCAGCACGACGTCCTCTCCCTCGCCCGCCGCTTCGCACAGCGCATATTCATTTTCAAACTGCGCAATGTAAGCGTCCTGCGTGCCGTTTATCTGATCGGCAGCCAGCTTGATATAGTTGCCCGCCTGCCCAAGCGCAATGCACAGCGCCAGCGCGGCGATAGCCAGCGGCGCACAGATCTTCTTCGCCCGCGCAGCAGCGAGCTTTTCCCGCGTCCCGGGCTTCATGCGCATGAGCGTCAGCGCCCACACCAGCGGCACAGCCAGCAGCACGTACAGATGATACATGTTCACCACGCGCCCCGAGCCGGCATAGCCGGAGGAGTACATGTGCGGGATGATCATCGCGCAGAGGATCAGATACGCAGCGGCCGACGACGCCCATACCGGCGGGCAGCGTCTCGCCTTTTCTGCAGAAGCATGTATCCCTCCCGCCAGATACGGCGTAGCAGCCGTCACCAGCGCCAGCAGCGGCGTTTTGACCGCAAAGCGAACAAAGTATTTCGCCGCGTCGCGCATGGTCCAGAGCACGGAGGACAGCAGCCACATCGAGCCGCCCTCGTAAGCGCCGTCGCGCTCCATGCGCACGCTGTTGCCCGGCGCAATCACGGAGAGCAGCAGGCCCACGCCGATGGGCAGCAGAAAAAGCGCCGTGCGGATTGCCTCGCGCCTGTCGCGCGCCCACGCACGCTGCAGCGCCATCATAAAAAGCGCCGCCGCCGTCATCATTGCGGTGATGTAATTATCCATGCCCAGCGCGAAGAGCAGCCCCGCGCACAGCAGTGCAAAGAAAACCTTCTTGGGGCCCTGCACGCCGCTTTCGCAGAAACGGTCGCACAGCGTAAGCGTGATCAGCGCCGCCGCCTGCGCGCCGGTATAGAACCATGCGCCGTTGAACCAGTAGACGCCCTCGACGATATCCGGCATGAACATCAGCGAAAACGCCGACAGCGCCAGATACAGCCCGCCCCAGACAGAGGCAGGAAGTCCAAGCCTGCGTCCAAACATATGCCGGATGAACACCAGCCACGCCGCCAGATGCGCCGCCAGGAGAATCACGGCATGCACGCCGTAATGCTCAAGAGAAAAGACAATCGGATTCAGCGTCATGATGATCACGCCGGTGACCGTCCCTTGCCAGTCCCGCCATGTGCGCAGCGCATAGCTGAGCGCATCCTTGAGCACATGGGGCAGGCTGCCGGTTTCCATCCACGTCGGATGCGTATAGAGCGCAAAGGTGAAGTCATCCGTCGCGGGATGCGCCGCCTGCGCGCCAAGGAAGAACGGCACGAGCAGCGCTGCCCAGAGGATCACAGGAAAGAGCCTAGAAATCTTCTTCATGCTTTATGCCCCGAATTCATCTTTGCAGCGCGCGAGCATCTTGCGGATCGGCAGCTGATACGGACAGCGGGTTTCGCACACACCGCAGCCGATGCAGTCCCCCGCCTTTTTCGCCATGGAGGCATAGCGCGCTTTTGCCCAGTCGCCCAGGCCGTAGCGCTGCAGATAGCCCTCCAGCACGAAAATACCGCTGATGCCGATGCCCGCCGTGCAGGGCTGGCAGTAATTGCAGCGGCGGCAGAACTCCGTACCCAGCGTCCTGCGGATCTCGTCGATCTTCGACAGCTCATCCTCGCTCAGCGGGGATTTGTCCTCCATCGCGGCCAGATTCTGGTCGATCTCGCGCACATCGTACATGCCCGGAATGACGACGGAAACGTCCGGATTCTTCGCGATGAAGCGCAGCGCCAGCGTCGCATCCTCAATTGCGCCGCCTGCCAGCGGCTTCATGCAGACAAAGCCCACATTCTGCTCCGCCGCACGGCGCATGAGTTCCTCGCCCTGCGTCTCCACGATGTTATAGGGGAACATAACCGTCTCGACCCAGTCCATCGAAAGCGCCTTTTCAAAGACCTTCGCCGTGTGCGCGGTCAGGCCAATGTGGCCGATCTTGCCGGCAGCCTTCGCCTCCTCAAGCGCTTCCAGCGCGCCGCCCGGCGCGATGATCTTATCAATATCCGCCTCGGAGGGATTATGCACCTGATACAGGTCAATATAGTCCGTGCGGAAATTCTTGAGGCTTATGTCGATGTCCGCCGCCATGGCCTCCTTTGTGCGGGCCATGGACTTGGTCGCCAGCACGAACTTGTCGCGCAGGCCCTCAAGCGCCTCGCCAAGGAATGCCTCGCTGACCGTATAGCCGCGCGCGGTATCGATGTAGTTGACGCCCGCCTGCGCAAGGCGCTCCATGAGCGTCCTCGTTTTCTGCGCGTCCACCTTCTGAATCGGGATGCCGCCAAAGCCCATGCGCGAAATGCGCAGCCCCGTTTTGCCAAGCGTCGTATATTCCATAATGATCTCTCCTCAGTGTTTCAGATGATTGCTTCAAATGATATTGGCTTCTATATTATAGACGCACACGCCGGACAATGCAATCAGAAATGGCGCATACTTCTTTTTCCCGGCGGGCATACTTGCTCTGAGCGAGTGCTCAGATTATGACGAATGGAGGACAACAATCATGAACCAGACCATTCATTGCTCCGTGGAGACCTGCCGCCATCACAGCCAGAAGAACGTCTGTGAGCTGGAATCCATCGACGTACGCCCGAACTGCAACTGCCACTCCGGCAAGTGCGACGAAAGCATGTGCGGCTCTTACGCCAAGAAGTAAACACAAAGCAAAAGGACCGCCGTCTGGCGGTCCTTTGATCGTTGCGCAATTACACGTTGAAGCGGAACAGCGTCACATCGCCGTCATGCATCACGTATTCCTTGCCCTCGGAGCGGACAAGGCCCTTTTCCTTGCAGGCGAGCATCGTACCGTTTGCCTCCAGATCGGCAAAGGCCACGATCTCCGCGCGGATGAAGCCGCGCTCAAAGTCAGAATGGATCTTGCCAGCGGCCTGCGGCGCCTTGGTGCCCTTCTTGATCGTCCACGCGCGGCACTCATCCTCGCCGGCGGTCAGGAAGGAGATCAGGCCCAGCAGATCGTAGCCCTCGGCAATCAGGCGGTCAAGGCCGCTCTTGCCGATGCCCAGTTCCTCCAGGAACATGCTCTTCTCGTCCTCATCCATCTGCGCGATATCCTCTTCGATCTTCGCGGAGATGACCAGCACCTTGGCATTCTCTTCCTTCGCAATCGCCTTGACATCCAGCACGCCCGGCAGGCTGTCCTCGTCCTTGCCCAGGTCGTCCTCCTTGATGTTGCAGGCATAAATCACCGGCTTGGTGGTCAGCAGGAACCACTCGCGCGCGATCTCGCGCTCCTTGTCGGTCATCGGGCAGGTGCGTGCCGGCTGCAGGTTATCCAGATGCGCCAGCAGCTTGTTGCCCAGCTCGCTCTCCTCGGCGAACTTCTTGTCGCCGGTCTTGAGCATTTTTGTCGCGCGCTCGGCGCGCTTGGCGACGGATTCACGGTCCGCAGCGATCAGTTCAAGGTTGATCGTCTCGATGTCGTGCTGCGGATTCAGGCTGTCCGCATGGCGGATGATGTCGTCATCCTCAAAGCAGCGCACAACATGCACGATCGCCTCGCACTCACGGATGTGAGAGAGGAACTTGTTGCCCAGACCCTCGCCGCGGCTCGCGCCCTTGACAAGGCCCGCAATATCGACAAACTCGATGACCGCCGGCGTCTTCTTCTTCGGGTTATACATAGCCGCCAGCTTGTCAAGGCGCTCGTCCGGCACGGTAACCATACCGGTGTTCGGCTCGATGGTGCAGAAGGGATAGTTTGCCGCTTCCGCGCCTGCCTTGGTGATCGCGTTAAACAGGGTGGACTTGCCCACGTTAGGCAGTCCTACGACGCCGAGTTTCATAATTTTCTCTTCCTCCGAAATTCCATATGTCCCCGCGCTGACGCGCGCGCATGATAATCGTAACCTGTATATTATAGCGGATACCTGCGTTTTTTTCAATCCGTCTTTGCATATCGCAGGCAATTTGCGTCCCGCCCGCGCGCTCAGGGCAAATTTGTTCATCCTGTAGTATACAAGTTGATTTTCTTAATTCGCTATTGACAATCATATCCACAGACTCTATAATATCTGTCGCAGAGGGTGATTGTACTGCGTTTCGGAAACGTTTCCGGCACCAATTCCGGTTTCCCTCTCCCGATATGCTGTTCGCGGGCTGGACTTATGCCCGTGCAGAATATTTTATTCGGAAGGAGATCTTTGATTATGAAGAAGATCATCGCCCTGGCTCTCGCGCTTGTTGTGTGCCTGGCTATCGCCGCCACCGCCTGCGCCGACGCCTCCGTCTACTACCTCAACTTCAAGCCCGAGCAGGATGCTCAGTGGCAGGCGCTGGCCAAGGTCTACACCGAGAAGACCGGCGTGCCGGTAACCGTCGTGACCGCTGCCTCCGGCCAGTATGAGACCACCCTCATGGCCGAGATGGAAAAGAGCGAGTGCCCGACCCTGTTCCAGGTCAACGGCCCGGTCGGCCTGGCGAACTGGACTGACTACTGCTACGATCTGGCTGGTACCGCTCTGCCGGGCTACCTGACCAACGAAGCTTTCGCCCTGAAGGAGGGCGACGCGGTGAAGGGCATTGCCTACGTCATCGAGACCTACGGCATCATCGCCAACACCAAGCTGCTGGCCAAGGCTGGCTACACCCCGGCCGACATCAAGGACTTCGAGTCCCTGAAGGCTGTTGCTGAAGACATCCAGGCCCGCAAGGCTGAGCTCGGCGTGGACGGCGCGTTCTCTTCCGCCGGCATGGACGGCTCCTCCGACTGGCGCTTCAAGACCCACCTGGCCAACATGCCGATCTACTACGAGTACAAGGCTGACGGCATCGGCACCACCGGCGCCATCAAGGGCACCTACCTGGACAACTACAAGAAGATCTGGGATCTGTACATCAACAACTCCACCTGCGAGCCGGCTCTGCTGGCCTCCAAGACTGGCGACGACTCCCGCAACGAGTTCCTGGCTGAGAAGGCTGTGTTCTTCCAGAACGGCACTTGGGAGTACGGCTCCGTCTCCGCGCTGGGCGATGAGAACATCACCATGCTGCCGATCTACATCGACGCCGAGGGTGAAGAGGCTCAGGGCCTGTGCACCGGCACCGAGAACTACTGGTGCGTGAACGCCATCGCTGATCAGGAAGACATCGACGCGACCGTCGCGTTCCTCGAGTGGGTTATCACCTCTGACGAGGGCCGCGCTTCCATGGCGAAGGAAATGAACTTCGTTACCCCGTTCTCCACCTTCACCGGCGAGTATGCTCCGACCAACCCGTTCGTGCTGCTCGACGCTCAGATGACCGCCGAGGGCAAGAATCCGGTTTCCTGGAACTTCCCGACCATGCCGTCTGAGGAGTGGAAGAATGGCGTCGGTTCTGCCCTGACCGCTTATGCGGCCGGCACCGGCGAGTGGGATGCGGTTGTGTCCGCGTTCGTCGACGGCTGGAAGACCGAGTACGATCTGACCCACTAATCCATTTCGCGCTTATAAAGAGGGCGGGCACATCGCCCGCCCTCTTCTTTTGCGGCCTGTGACCGCCTTCGCTTCCGAAACGCTTTTCATTTTTCGCAGTTCTGTGCTCGATGCAAGTTGCTCTGCAACCGAGAGCAGCCTGAAAAGGCACGCCGCTCAGACATGTGCTTTTTCAGGTTGCTCTGACAACCTCAAATCATCCCGGGAGGAATCCATATGGAAAACGCCATCAAGAAATACTGGCCTGTGTTCCTGCTCCCGACACTGGCCGCCTTCATTATCGGCTTCATCTGGCCGTTCATCTGGGGCATTTATCTCTCGTTCCACAAGTTCATCACCGTCTCCAAGACGACCTTCGTGGGCATTGACAACTACATCAAGGTCTTCCAGGATGCGACGTTCGTCGACGCCTTCTGGTTCACCGCCCGCTTCACCCTCGTCTCTACCATCCTCATCAACGTCATCGCCTTCATGCTCGCGCTGGCGCTGACCCGCGGCCTGAAGGGCACGAACGCTTTCCGTACCGTGTTCTTCCTGCCCAACCTCATTGGCGGTATCGTGCTGGGCTATATCTGGCAGATCCTCCTCAACGGCATCCTGACCAACCTCGGCCTGCCGCTGCTGGCGCTGGACGCCAAATACGGCTTCTGGGGCCTGATCATCCTGATGTGCTGGCAGCAGATCGGCTATATGATGATCATCTACATCGCCGGCCTGCAGAATGTCCCGGGCGACCTGCTCGAGGCCGCGTCCATCGACGGCGCGACCAGCTTCCAGACGCTCATCAAGGTCAAGCTGCCAATGGTCATGCCGTCCATCACCATCTGCTCCTTCCTCACGCTGACCAACTCCTTCAAGCTCTTTGACCAGAACCTCGCCCTCACCAGCGGCGAGCCGGCCAAGCAGAGCCAGATGCTCGCGCTCAATATCTATGATACCTTCTACGCCCGCTCCGGCGCGCAGTGGAAGGGCATCGGTCAGGCGAAGGCTGTTGTGTTCTTCCTGCTGGTCATCGGCATCGCGCTGATTCAGCTCTACTTCACCCGTCGTAAGGAGGTGCAGCAGTAATGGCTAAGAAGGTCTATCATGACGGCGCTGTTTCCGGCGCCAAGCGCATTGTCGACGCCGCGCTGATTCTGCTGCTCGTCGCGCTGTGTCTTGTCTGGGTCTATCCGGTTTTCCTGATCCTGATCAACTCCCTCAAGCTGGAGACCGCTATCTCCACCACGACCGTCTTTGAACTGCCGCTGGGCGAGAAGTTCGTTGGCCTCTCCAACTATATCTACGGCGTTACGCAGATGAACTTCCTCTCCTCCTTCAGCTATTCGCTGATCATCACCGTGACCTCCGTCCTGCTGATCATCCTGTGCTGCTCCATGTGCGCATGGTATATCACCCGCGTGAACACTCTCGCTTCCAAGCTGATGTATCTGCTGTGCGCGTTCTCCATGGTCGTCCCGTTCCAGATGGTCATGTTCACCCTCTCCAAGACGGCTGATACCCTGCAGCTCAATACGCCGTTCAACATCTGCATCATCTACCTCGGCTTCGGCGCGGGCCTTGCGGTATTCATGTTCACCGGCTTCATGAAGTCCGTGCCCTTAGCGATTGAAGAGGCTGCCATGATCGACGGCTGCAACCCGCTGCAGATCTTCTTCAAGGTCGTCTTCCCGATCCTCAAGCCGACCGCGATTTCTACCGCGATCCTTGAAACCATGTGGGTCTGGAATGACTACCTCCTGCCGACGCTGGTGCTGGACATCAAGAAATACCGCACCATTCCGATGGCCATCCAGTACTTCCGCGGAAGCTATGGCAGCGTACAGATGGGCCCGATGATGGCCTGCATCATGATTACGGTTATCCCGATCATCATCATGTATCTGGCCTGCCAGAAGTACATCATCGAGGGCGTTGTCGCCGGCGCGGTCAAGGGCTAAGCGGGGACGGCCCCGCCGCCGGTTACCTTCGGCTTGCTTCTAAGGGCGCCGCACGGGCAGAGGGCCCTCCGGCGCCTTACTTAGGCAATACAAGGTTTCCGCAAATCCAAAACCGTTTCGCACGCGCCACAGGCGCTCCGAAACTACTGACACGCATACAAAAGAAGCATCGGATCAATTCCGATGCTTCTTTATGATTTAGCTTTATTCCTCCGGGCGCGTATACACAACCAGCTCGCTGATCTCTACCTCCAGATACCAGCACAGCTTACACAGCAGCGCCGCGTCAATCCGCTGAAAATCATTCCGGCAGTAACGGTTGAAATTTCCACGAGGTATATCCAAATCCTTACAGATCTTATTCTTTGATATGCCTTTTTCCTTTAGAATTTCCTCGATTCTCAATTTTACTTCGCCATAGTTTACAGGCTCAGAAACCAGCATATAATCCCCTCTTTACATTGTTGAGATTATTATATATAATGATTTCTGATAAAATAACTTGACATTTAGCACCTTACTATTTATTAAGCCCTGTATAGGAGGGAAGCATTATGGCAAAAATCTGTGCCTTCTTTGGTCATCGAAACATCCCCAATGGCCTCGAGCCGCGCCTTCGCGAGCTGGTCGAGCGCGCCATTGTTCAATACGGCGTCACAGAATTCTGGAATGGCTGCTACGGCGGCTTTGATGATCTTGCCGCCTCCGTCGTAATCTCTCTGAAAGCGCGGTATCCCCGCATCAAGCTCAAGCACATCTTTGCTTATCAGCCCTTAAGCAGCCATGTGCGCACGGGCTTTGACGCCAACCTCTATCCGGATATGCTCGAGCAATTTCCCGGCGACTGGCACATTCCGCGCCGCAACCTCTGGATGGCGGCCCAGTGTGACATCGCGATCACCTATATCGAGCATGCAAACAGCCGGATTCACGAGCCCTTTGACTGGCTCGAGGGCAAAAAGCCGGTCTTTAACCTCGGCAGCTATCAGCCGCGTCAGCCCGAATGAATTGATATTTTCTCTGCATCAAAAAAGCACCGGATAATCGGTGCTTTTTATATCGCTTGATCATATTGGCAAGCGCCCACAGCCATCTGGCTTATTCTACCTCTATCAGGTTGATCAGCACAACCGGGCGGCGCTTCGTCTTTTCATAGAGGAAGGAGCGCATCTGGCCCTGCATCTGGCCGGAGGCGACGGCTTCCTTGACCTTCTTGCCGGAAGAGATCGTGCGCGTAACCATGTTGGCCGCATGCTGACGGCATGCCGCCTCAATCTTGGCATGCTCGCTGTCATAGAGGAAGCCCATTGCGCTGACAACAGGCTGCGCCATCATCGCACCCTGCTTATTGATCGCCAGCGCGATGGAGACCACGCCGTCGTCAGAGAGCAGCTTGCGCTCGCGCAGAACCGTATTGTCCACATCGCCCTTCGAGCTGCCGTCGATGAGCACGGCGTCGCCATTGGTGAAGCCGGTCACCTTCGCGCTGCCCTTGGCGATTTCGAAGATATCGCCGTTGGCGAGGATGAAGATGTTCTCAAACGGCACGCCCAGCTTGTGCGCCAGATCCGCATGCTGATAGAGCATGCGGGTTTCGCCGTGCGCAGGAATGAAGAACTTCGGACGGACGAGGGAATGCACCAGCTTGATCTCCTCCTGGGAGGCATGACCGGAAACATGCACATCCGCCAGCGCAGAATAGTATACCTTTGCGCCGCGCTTGTACAGCTCGTTGATGACCTTATAAATCGGCTTCTCGTTGCCCGGGATCGGGGTCGCGGAGATGATGACGGTATCCTCCGCCTGAATCTCCAATTCGCGGTGGTTGGAGAACGCAATGCGGGTCAAGGCGCTCATCGGCTCACCCTGAGAGCCGGTCGAGATGATGACCACCTGCTCCGGCGGATACTTGTCCACCTGAGACGCTTCAATCAGCGTGTCCGGCTTCATTTGGATGTAGCCGAGGTTATTCGCGGCGTTAAACACGTTGAGCATGCTGCGGCCGACCAGCGCAACCTTGCGCCCATGGCGCTCGGCGGCGGTGAAGATCTGCTGCAGGCGGGACACATTGGAAGAGAAGGTCGCCACAAAGATGCGGCCCTGCGCGCCCTTGAACATCTCCGCCATGGACTCGCCCACATGGCGCTCGGACTTGCTGAAGCCCGGCACCTCGATGTTGGTCGATTCGCACACGAAGAGCAGCACGCCCTCGCGGCCGATCTGCGCAATGCGCTGCAGGTTCATGATCTCGCCGCTGATGGGCGTATAGTCGATCTTGAAGTCGCCGGAATGCACGATGGTACCGATCGGCGTCTTAATCGCAAACATAAACGCGTCTGCGATAGAGTGATTCACATGGATGAACTCCACAGCAAAGCAGCCGGCGCGGACGGTTTCACCCGCCTCCACGGCGCGCAGCGTGCAGCTCTTGGTCAGGCCCGGAACGCGGTCGTCGAGCTTATACTTGAGCAGCTCCACCGCCATCTTGCCGCCGTAGATCGGCGCCTTGAACTCGCGCATGAGATATGGCAGACCGCCGATATGATCCTCATGTCCGTGGGTGATGAAGATGCCGCGCACGCGATCGCGGTTCTGCAGGACATAGGTGAAGTCCGGGATAACGGAATCCACGCCCGGCATCGTCTCGTCCGGGAAGCTCTGGCCGCAGTCGACGATAATGATGTCGCTGCCATACTCGTAGGCCGTCATATTCTTGCCGATCTCGCACATGCCGCCCAGCGGGATCATGCGCAGCGTCGCGCGGCTGGGATGCTCGCTCGCCTTAGAGCGCAGCGTCGCCGGCTTTTTGCCCACCAGCTGCAGCGTCGCGGAAACGAACGGCTTATCCGCATGCTGCACAGGAGCAACGATGCGGCGCTTACCCTGCCTGCGCTGCGGCTGGGCGTTCTTCTGCGGATGATTGTTCTTCTGCATCTGCGCATTTTGCTGCGGCTGGGCGGCCTGCGTCATGGCGCTCTTAGGCGCAGCAGACTTCCCGCCAGCCTTGGGCGCCGGCTTCTTCACCGCCGGGGCAGTCTTGGGCTGCTTCATTGCAGCATGGGCAGCAGCACCTGCGTTCTTCGCGGCGGACTTGGCGGCGTTCTTCACCGGCTTTGCAGCGGGCTTCTTAGCTGCCGGCTTCCCAGCGGGCTTGGCCTTCTTATCCGGCTTGTCCGCCGCCTTGGCGTTCTCTGTGCCGGTCTTTCTGGTGTTGTGTGCAAACGGACGGCGGCGTGCCGGCGCATGTCCTGCGCTTCCCTTCGCCTCGCCCGGGTTCATATTCTTGCGGTTCTCGTTATCAGTCACGATGATTTCCTTTCTCAAAGTTTCGGTCTGTTTCGGTATAACGGCATGGGCGCCGTCCTTCCGGCATATTGCCATCCCGCCGCCGGAGGTCAGCCCGCGCGCCGGGTTATATTTCCTCGCAGGAAGTGAGTGGTGTCCTGCGCATAAATCCATAACGTTCTCATTATACACAAAACCATTTCCCTCTGCAACCGATTTTCTGCCTGTTTCCATGCAAAACAGGTGATCCTCGTCAATCTGCTTGATTTTCCCTCCCGGTTATGTTATGTTTATTCCAGCCTGAGTATGTGGTTTTTCCGCTTTCTTTCAGGCAAAACGAGGAGGAAATCATCCATGCATCGCTTACAGGCATTTTTCGCAAGGGTCATGCATTACCTTGCATCGCATAAAAAAGCCCGGATCGCCGCCTGTGTGCTGGCGGCTTTTCTGGCCGTCATACTCGCGCTGTCCATCCTGCTCCATCCGCGCGGCACAAAGAATTTCCTGATTCTGGGGATGGACAATTACGGCTCGCTGGATGACACCGGGCGCAGCGACGTGACCATGCTCGTACAGGTTGACTTCACACGCACGAGAATCTCCGCCGTCACATTCGCGCGCGATATGTTTATCGAAGGCGAAAACGGCCGTCTCAGCAAGATCAACACCATCGTGCGCAGCAAGGACGAGCAGTCGCTGTGCGAGGCCATTGAGCGCAGCTTCGGCATCCCCATTGACGGCTGGGTTCGCCTGAACTTCACCTCCGTCATTGAACTCGTGGACGCCATTGGCGGCGCAGAGGTTGAGCTCACTCAGGCGGAGGTCGGCTATCTGAACAACAAAGCCGGCTATTACCCGGATTATCCCCTTGCCGAGGGAAAATCCCGTCTCAATGGCGCGCAGGCGCTGGCCTATGCCCGCTGCCGCCAGCTCGACAATGACTTTGGCCGCGGCGAACGCCAGAGCAAACTGCTGGCTGCCATGGTCAAACAGACCAAGAAAATCACGGCGAAGAATATCGTCGATATCTTTAATACGCTGAAGCATGCATGGCGCTCCTCCCTCTCCGGCGCGGAGCAGGTCCAGCTGCTTACGCAGGCGCTATGGCTGCGCGGCGCGGAGGTTCAGCGCATCAGCGCCCCCTTCGAGGGCTACTGGCACTATGGTGAGGTGAAGGGCGGCGTCAGCGGCGTGGTTGCGGATCTTGACGCAAACCGCCGTCTGCTGCTCGATGCGCTGGGTATGAAGGATCCCCGTCCGGCACAGACGCCCTGATGATCCCCGACGTGCAAACCCAATACGCGAATTGGAAAGGACCGCAATATGAACGCCAAAAAGATCCTGAAAACGCTGGACTACCTGCCCCGCTGGGCCTGGTATCTGCTTTCCTTCTTTGCCGCCGGCCCGTTTGGCCCGCTGGGGGTCTATCTCGTCTTTCATGTGCTGAAGAAGATGTCCAAGGAGCAGGAGGAAGCCGAAAAGACCGACGCGTATGCCCGCCGCACCGCATCAGCGGTTCATTCCCGTCAGGATGGATACGAGGACGAGGCGTACACCGTTGTCTCCGATGAGGAGGTCATGCGCCGGTGGCAGCGAACGGAAGAATCCGCCGCCCGCGCCCGCCATACGCAGGAGCCCTCCATCGACGAAAACGCCGATGTCTCCGACGTCATCCGCGCGGGCTACAGCGCCATGCGCCGCATCCGCGAAGCCAACGACATCATCAAGGATGAGGCGCTTTCCGCGCAGATCGATTCCATCGAGAACAGCTGCTCGCAGATTCTATCCATTCTTGAGCAGCGGCCCAACCTGCTGGCTCAGCTGCGCACATTCCTGCGCTATTATCTGCCCACGACGCTCAGGCTCCTGGAGGCCCGCGCCAAGCTCGAAAACTCAGCGAACACCCGGAAGGCCCGCGAAATACGCACCCGCATCTCCGAGGCTGTCGGCGTGATCGACAAGGCGTTTCTCAAGCAGCTTGAAGCGCTGGACGCCTATCGCTTCCTCGATCTGGAAAGCGAGATGGATGTGCTGCGCGACATGCTCAAGGCCGACGGCCTGATCAACGAGGACAGCGAAGCCGACGATCCGTTTGCCAGCGTGATGGGTTCCCACTAAAACAGCTTTGTAGGGGAGGGGCTCTGCTCCTCCCTGTTTTTTTATATGATTCTTCGGGCGGAGCAGAGCCCCGCCCCTACATTTCCTCATACGAAAAGAAGGCCTGCGAATTCTCGCAGACCTTCTTTTTATACGCCATATATTCTTTCTTTGCCGCGAAACGGAAGAAGGGGTTCGGAGATTGCATCCCCATCGCCCCATTACAGCGCGATGTTGAAAGAAAACTCGTGGTCTTCCTGTGCGCTGATGTGGTACGCTTCCTCAACGTCGGAGCCCCAGGAGTCGATGCCGCCCACGCCGCGGACCGCGCCATACACGCACAGCACGGTGCGTCTTGCCGGCGGAAGTTCCTCGTGATGGGTTGCATTCTCGAGTTCTTCAGCGGTGTAGGGCAGGCAGGAGAACGCGAAGGGCTTTTCGTCCATCGTGATCTTCAGGCTGCTCGCAGCCGGATTCGCCGTGTTGGCGAGCTGGGTGCTGCGCTTCACCTCCACCCACTTCGTCTCCATATGCATGCCGCAGTCCTGCGGAACCATGTACGGCGTAACCGGCAGGCCCTTGACCTCATACACGCCCGGAACGCCGCCGGCCATACGGTCGGGGTAGGTCTCGCCGGAGAGGCCCTCGTAGGTGAAGCCGTCCGCATGAGTCGGCATGATCATGCGCAGGCCGAACACCGGCAGCTGCGGCAGGCCTTCCGTGCCGAAATACTTCGCCTTGACATTCACACCCGCGCAGGTCACGGTGTAGGTGACAGCAACCTTCGCCGCGGGCACAGTCAGGGTTTCGAATACGAACGTGACAGCCACGCTCTGCGCGGTCTCATTCGGGGAATACTTGTTGTTCTCCGGCGGGAGCGGCATCGCGATCGCTTCGCCGTCGATTGCCACGGATACGCCGGTAACCTTGATGAAGGTATCCGCCGCCAGCCAGCAGCCGCTCTTGAGATGGAAGCGGCTGCCGCGGTCGTTGTCCGTCAGCGCGCGCCAGAAGGTCGGCTGCGGCGCACGATACATCCACTCGCGGCCTCCCGCATACAGGGACTCAATGCCGCCGCGCATATAGTTGAAAATCACATGCCAGCCTTCGCCCTTGACGCCCAGGGTCAGGTCGCCGTAGACGATCTGAAGCTTATTTGTGCAGTCCATAGTAATACTTAACCTCCTGAATCGCAGGCTTCTCGGTTCTGTCCGCAAAGACGATGCCGTTGCCGGAGAACTCATAGTCCGCCGGACGATCGTCAAAGTCGCCGCCGTAGCGGATCACTTCACGGCCGGTCACTTCATCCTTGACCATGATGGCCTGGTCGATATAGTCCCAGATATAGCCGCCCTGCATCATCGGGTAGCTGTCCACCAGATCATAGTAGGACTTCAGGCCACCGAGGGAGTTGCCCATGTCGTGCATGTATTCGCACAGGATGAACGGCTTGGGCGGATCGTTGTCCAGATACGCCTTGACCTTCGCCGGCGGGGTATACATGTGGCTCTCCATGTCGGAGATGCGATCCTTATACGCCGGCGCGTTGAACACGCCCTCGTAATGCACCAGACGGCTCGGATCCGTCTCCTTGAAGAACTTGTTCATCTTCACCAGCACCTCGCCCGCATAGGACTCATTGCCCAGGGACCAGAACAGGATGGACGCGTGATTCTTGAAGGTTTCAAAGTTGGTCTTTGCGCGGTCGAGCACGACGGCCTCCCACTCCGGCAGGCTGCCCGGCACGTTCCAGCTCGGCTCAATACCGCCGGCCTTCTGCCAGGAACCATGCGTTTCAAGGTTGGTCTCCGACATCATGTAGATGCCGGCCTCGTCGCAGCGGCGATAGAAGGACAGGCGGTCCGGATAATGGCAGGTGCGCACAGCGTTGATGTTGTTGCGCAGCATGCAGTTGATATCCCAGATTTCGTCCTCATCGGTGATCACGCGGCCGGAGCGGCAGTTCCACTCGTGGCGGTTCACGCCGTTGATGACCAGGCGCTCGCCGTTGAACATCATGACCTTGTTCACAATCTCGATCTTGCGGAAGCCGATGGGCTGCGGCACAATCTCGATGACCTCGCCGTTTTCGCCCAGCAGGCGGATCTCAAGGGTATACAGATTCGGATGATGGTTGTGCCAGAGCTTGACCTGACCCGGCATGTCCATGGCAAGGGTCAGCTTTTCCTCGGCGTAGTCCTCGGCAGAGGCGAGCACCGTATCGCCGTCCTTGACGCAGGCAGCAACCTTCACGGCGCAGCCGCTGATCTTGAGATCAACCGAAACCTTGCCCTCAAGGTTTTTGAGGTTGACCGTCGGCTTGGCCCACAGGTCCTCCACGTGCGCCTTCGGCTTGGCCAGAAGGCTTACGCTTCTGAAGATGCCGAAGAAGCGGAAGAAATCCTGATCCTCGAGATACGCAGCGGTAGAGCGCTTATGCACCTCGACGCAAAGGGTATTGCCGGTCTCGCGGATCGCGTCCGTCAGATCGAACTCGGACGGCGTAAAGGTATCCTCGGCATAGCCCAGGAACACGCCGTTGAGCCAGACGTACATCGCCTGCTCCACGCCCTCGAAGCGGACCACCACGCGCTTGCCGCGCAGCGCCTCGTCAAGGTCGAATTTGCAGACATAAGAGCCGACCGGGTTATAATCCGCCTCGGAGAACTGACCCTCCATCACAACGCCCGGCACGCCGGAGAACGCCGGACGGCGATAATAATGTCCCTCCCACGGATACATCGTGTTGATGTAGTGAATCTTGTCATAGCCGGCCATTTCAATGTGGCACGGAACGGCAATGTCGTCAAACGCAGAGACGTCAAAGCCCTCTTCGTAGAAATTCGCCGGACGGGAAGCAGCGTTCACGGAATACGCGAACTTCCATACGCCGTTGAGGGACTGGCAGAGCGTCTGCTTGCCGGCCTTGGCGTCCGCCTCGGTTTCATAGTAGAGATGATCGCTGTGGGCATCAACCTGACCGACGCGGAACATGCGCGGATCGTCGAGCCACTTGATGTTGGGCTGCATACCGGTTAACCTCCTGTGTATATACAGATTGTGTGATGCAGAGTATCCTTATATAGCATTATACCCTACATCGCTTCCCGGTGTAAAGGGGCGTATCTTTTTTCCCGGCAGTCAATACATTTTAACGCGGATAATATTGACATCATTTCCCGCAGCGCCATATAATAAAAACATAAAAACGAAATCGTTTTCATGTTTTTACCCTCGCAATCAAGGAGGCATTTTCCGTGGGCTACATCACCTTTGAAAACGTCTGTAAGTATTATCAGACGGGCGATACCGTCGTGAAGGCGGTGGACAACGTCAACTTCACCATCGAGAAAGGCGAGTTCTGCGTGGTGCTCGGGCCTTCCGGCGCGGGCAAGACGACCGTGCTCAACCTGCTTGGCGGCATGGATAAGGCAACAAGCGGAAAAATCACCGTCGACGGCAAAGAAATCACCGGCATGCGCGGTCCGCAGCTGACGCAGTACCGCCGCCACGACGTAGGCTTCGTCTTCCAGTTCTACAACCTCATGCCCAACCTGACCGCGCTTGAAAACGTCGAGCTCGCGCGTCAGGTCTGCCGCCAGCACGCGCTCGATCCCAGAACCGTCATGGAGCAGGTCGGCCTTGGCGAGCGCCTGAGCAATTTCCCGGCGCAGCTCTCCGGCGGCGAGCAGCAGCGCGTGTCCATTGCGCGCGCGCTGTGCAAGAATCCCGCGCTTCTTTTGTGCGACGAGCCGACCGGCGCGCTGGATTCCAAGACCGGCGTACAGGTACTCTCGCTCCTCAAGGACGTCTGCAAAACCTACAACGCTACGGTCGTCATCATCACGCACAACGCGCTGATCGCCCCGCTGGGCGACCGCGTCATCCGTGTCAAGAACGGCGCCATCGCTTCCATCGAGCTCAATGAGCATCCTGCGGATGTGGGTGATATCGTATGGTAAGCAGACGGGCGGGCAACACGCTCAAAAAGAAACTCTACCGCGACATGCGCCGTGCTGCGATGCAGTTTCTCTCCATCATCGTCCTGTGCATGCTGGGTACGTTCGCTTTTGCCGCGCTCGACGGCATGGCGCGCATGACCCGCACGACAATTGACACCTATTTTGAGGAAAACAACCTCGCCAATTTCTGGGTGACGCTCCCCTCGGGCATCGACCGGACGGCGCTTGACAAGCTCAACGCTGTCGAAGGCGTAGAGGAGGTCATCGCCCGCTCGGTCACGGACCTTGAAACAACGCTGGGCAACAACATCAACGTGAACGTCACCGCTTACGACGGCGCCATGACCATCAACACGCCGCTGCTGCGCACGGGCGAGCGCCTCGATCCCGCCGACCTGCGCGGCTGCCTGATTCAGGAGCGCTTTGCCGCCGTACAGGGGCTGTCCGTCGGCGACCGCATCAGCGTCAAGCTCGGCGGCGAGGAACACACCTTCGTTATCCGCGGCGTCGCTGTCAGCCCGGAATATGTCGCGCTCTCTCGCGGCGTCGCGGCGGATCCGGAAAAATACGGCTTCATCCTCATCAACGCGCGCGCGCTGCCCATGCTGCCGCTGACGCAGGCCGTCGTCACCCTGGCCGAGGGCGCAAACCCCGGCGCTGTTCAGGCTGCCATCGAGGCTGCCCTGCCCGACGCGCTGGTGCTGGGTCGCAGCGCGCACACCAGCACCGCCCGCTGCGACAACGACGCGGCGATGTTTGAAAACATGACGCTCATCTTCCCGATTCTGGCTTACGCCGTCGCGGGCCTGATCGTCATGACGACGCTCTCGCGCATGATCGACAATCAGCGCCTGCAGATGGGCACGCTCAAGGCACTGGGCTTTTCCGCCCGGCAGATCCGCGGGCATTATCTCTCCTACGCCGTCGTCCCCTCCTTCATCGGCGCGCTGCTGGGCACGGTCATCGGCCATGTCACGCTGCCGCCGCTTCTGTGGGATGCGCTGATGATGCAGAGCGAAATGCCCTATCGCCTGCGCCCGCCAATCTCCATCCCCGCATGGAGCATGGTCGCGCTGACGGTCGTCATGAGCGTCGCCATCTGCTATCTCACCTACCGCAAATCCGCCAAGGAGACAACCGCTGCTCTCCTTCGCCCGAAGCCGCCCAAGGACGGCAAGCGCATTCTCTTTGAGCGCATCACCCCGCTGTGGAAGCGTCTCTCCTTCAACAGCAAGATGATCATCCGCAACCTGATGCGCAATAAAATGCGCACGTTCATGTCCTTTGTCGGCCTGCTGACCTGCACGTCGCTGATCATCACGTCCTTTGGCCTGCAGGATTCCGTCACGCGCCTGGCCCGCCGGTACTATACCTGTACGCTGCGCTACGACGTACGCGCCAACCTCACAGGCCAGACCGGCACCGCAGAAAGCTACGAGCGCAGGCTGAACGCCGACCGCGTGGAATGCCTGATGGAACAGGGCGTCACGCTCCGGGCCGCATCCGATGCGCGCACCACGACGCTCACCGTCCTGCGCGGCGATCAGACCCTCCAGCATCTGGGCAAGGACGAAACCTTTGTCACGCTTGATACCGGCTTCCTCGCCGTCACCTACAAGCTCGCCGATACGCTTGACATTCACCCGGGCGATACGGTGCGCATCCTTCTCCCCGGCGACGACGAGGCCATTTCCATCACCGTCTCCCAGATCGTGCACAACAACACCGTGCAGGGCGTCTACATGGATACGGCGACATGGGAATCGCTGCGCAAGGGTGCCTTCACGCCGACGGCCATCCAGATCGCCGGGCCGGGCGAGGGCTGCATCGCCGAGCTCGAGGACATGGACGAAGTGGACAGCCTTGATTATCCGCCCCAGCAGATCGCGGACATGGTCGAAATGCTCGACGCGCTGTCCTCCGTCTTCTCCCTGCTGACCGTCATCGCGCTCCTGCTCGCGTTTGTCATCTGCTACAACATGGGCCTGATGAACTTTGTCGAGCGCGTGCGCGAATATGCGACGCTCAAGGTACTGGGCTATCATCAAAAGGAAATCCGCAGCCTGATCCTGAATGAGAACCTGATCATCGCCGTGCTCGGCGTGCTGGGCGGCGTTTATCCGGGATACCTGCTCACGGACGTGGTCATGCATTCCTGCGAACCGGAGGCCGCGTTCTATCCCGGCGTCCCCGCGCTCAATTCCGTAATCACCGCCTGCCTGATCTCCTTCTTCTTCTCGATCTTCATTCAGCTTCTGCTCACCCGCAAGGTACGCACGATCGACATGGTCGAAGCGCTCAAGTCCGTGGAGTAGCATGGGGACGCCGATCCGGGAAACTCGCATGGTCGCGTAAGCGCTCCTTGCGATTTCCCACGCCCGCCTCGCTCATTGCGTCCACTGGACGCGCCCGGCTTCGGTGCCAAACCCGCCCGGGGACATTGTCCCTTGACCCAATTCCGCTTCGTGGCAGATCTGCAGGGGCGGGGCTCTGCTCCTCCCGGCGTAGGGGCGGATATCATCCGCCCTCGAATGGATACTCACTCCAATTTCAGAAAGGAACATCGTCATGAAAACCAAGCTCTCCGTCTTTGCCGCGCTCCTCATGGTCCTGACGCTTGCCGCCGCATGCGCGCTGGGCGCCACCGCCAACGCCGCCATCGTCGCGCCCGACACCACCAAGATCACCGCGCCGTTTTCCGGCACGCTCCTCCCCTTTGACCTGACAGCAGGCGAGGCTGTCGCCGCAGGCGATCTGCTCTTTCAGCTGGACACCACGCCCGTCTATGCCGCGCAGAGCGGCAAGGTGGCCGCCGTGTTCGCCGCCGAGGGCGACGACGCTTCCGGCGTGCAGAGCCGCTACGGCGCGCTGGCCGTCATTGAGCCGACGAATCCGCTGTACATCGATGCGGATACCGTCAACGCTTATGACGACGACGAGAACCGCTATCTGCACGCAGGCGAGACGCTCTATCTGAAGTGCGGCAACGAAAAGGGCGAAGGCCGCGTAACCAGCGTCATGGGCAAAAAGTACATCGTCGAGGTGCTCTCCGGCGATTTTGAGGTCGACGACCTTGTGCGCTGCTTCCGCGAGAGCGCGATGCCCAACGACAGCGAAACCGGCCGCGGCAAGGTCAAGCGCTATGACGACGTAAACGTCAGCGCGGCGGGCCGCGTGGCAAAGGTTCATGTGCAGCCGGGCGACGCCGTCGCCATGGGCGATCTGCTCTTTGAAACCATTGATGCGCTGAGCGCGAAGGGCGTCTCTCCCGAAATCGCTGCGCCCGTTTCCGGCGCGGTCACGGCGCTGTATGCCGCCTCCGGCGCGCAGGTTTATCGCGGCATGCTCCTGTGCGAAATCGCAAGCCTTGAAACCCTTGAGCTGAGCGCCGAAGTCGACGAGCTGGATCTGAGCAGCATCCGCGTGGGCGACGTGCTCAGCTATACGCTCGACGCTTACGCTGACAAGGCGTTCTCCGGTACGATCACGGAAATCCGCCCGCTCGGCTCCCCGCGCCAGAATGCCGCATACTTTGATGTGCGCATCACGGCGCCCGAGGGCGTCACCGTCCTGCCGGGCATGAACGCGACCGTCACCATCAGCGAATAACCCCATCTCACATCAGGAGGTGTACACCATGGCGCTTCCCTTCACCGACGAACAGCGGCAAAAAATCCGCGCCCTGCTGTTTGAAAGCGCGCAGCGCCGTGCCCTGAGCGACGGCATACAAAAGACCTCGCTGGACGCGCTGACCTCCGACGCAGGCATCTCAAAGTCCTCATTTTACAAGTTTTACGGCAGCAAAGAGCAGCTCTTTCTTGAGGTTGCCTCCAGCTGGGAAACGCAGATCCTCTCCTCCGCCGCAAAGACGCTGAGCCGTCGGGAGGGCATGAGCAACAAGGCCCGCGCAGCCGCGTTTGTCTTTGCCGTCTTTGAGGCGATCCATCAGCTGGGCATCGCGCGTTTCCTTCGCGAGGATCTCCCCTATCTGAGTTCCTTCCTGCCGGAGCCCGAGGCCAGAGCGCACTGTCTGACCTCCGCAAGAAGCATCTTTGACAGCCTTCGCGAGGCACAGATCTGTTTCACCGCGCCGGATGAAACCGTCCTCTCCGTGATCCAGTTTCTCTATCTCTCCATCCTCAACATCGGCGATCTGGGCGCCGGCTTTTTCCCCGCGCTGCAGACGCTCGTGCAGAGCGCCTGCGAGCAGCTGGTGGCATAAGCGCGGGCCATGCCCGCAGCATGATCGCCCGTCCCATTTTCTTTTCATAGCAAAAAACGAGGCTGACTTCGGTCAGCCTCGTTTGCTTATATCCGATTTTGAATTTACAGTCCCAGCATAACCGTCGCAATCATGAAATACAGCAGCAGCGCCGCCGCGTCGACGATGGTCGTGATCATCGGGCTCGCCATCACGGCCGGGTCAAGGCCCAGCTTCTTCGCGCCCATCGGCAGAAGACAGCCCACAGCCGCCGCCAGCACGATCGCAAAGAGCAGCGTGATGGACACCACGGCGGAGATCATGACGCTCGTACCAGAGAAGAGCATCATGCGCGCCATATTGACCGCCGCCAGCGCCGCGCCGGAGACGACCGCCACGCGCACTTCCTTCCAAAGAACGCGCAGCCAGTTATGCAGCTCCACCTCGCCCAGCGCCATGTTGCGGATAATCGTGACCGAGGTCTGGCTGCCCGAGTTACCGGCGGAGCCTGTGAGCATCGGGATGAACGCCGTAAGCACAACGGCCCCGGCAAGCACGCTTTCAAAGCTGGTGATGATTGTGGAGGAAAGCGTCGCAGAGAGCATCATGATCATCAGCCACGGCAGACGGTGCGCCACCAGATGGAATACGCCCGCGTCCATATATTCCTCGTCGGAAGGAATAATAGCCGCCATCTTCTTGATGTCCTCGGTGTTCTCCTCGGTAATGACGTCGACGATATCGTCGATGGTGATGATACCGACCAGGCGGTTTTCCTTGTCGGTGACGGCGATACTCGTCAGGTCGTATTTCTGGAAATCGTCCGCGACGGTCTCCTGATCGTCCGTCGTATAGGCGGATACGATGTTGGTATCCATGATATCGCGGATATAGGTGCTCTCCGGCGCGATGATCAATTTGCGCAGGGAGACCTGACCGACCAGCCTGCGCTGCTCGTCGATGACGTAGCAGGTATAGACGGTCTCCTTGTCAATGCCGGTGCGGCGGATATAATCCATCGCCTTGCGGACGGTGAAATAGTCCCTCAGGTCGACGTATTCGATCGTCATCAGCGTGCCGGCGCTGTTCTCCGGATAATTGAGGAACTGGTTGATCAGCTTCCGGGTGCTCTCGTCCGCATTGGCAAGCACCTTCTTGACGACGTTGGCGGGCATCTCCTCAAGGAAGTCAACCGTATCGTCAAGGAACATGTCATCCACCAGCGCCTTGAGTTCGGCGTTGGTCGCGCTCTCCGCGATGAGCTGCTGCTGATCGCTGTTCATGTAGGAGAACACATCCGAGGAGATGTCCTTGGGCAGCATACGGAAGAGCTTGATCACCCGCGGGCTGTCCTCGACCTCCTCAAGGCCCTCTGCAATATCCACCGGCAGACACTCTGCCGCTTTTCTCTTAAAATCCTGAATCCTGCCCGCATCCATCAGCGAAAGCAGCTCCAGAAAATCTCTGCGGAATTCATCCTCCATGGGAATTCCCTCCTTCATTTTCAGATTTTGATCCCTGAAAATGCAGGCTATACCCAAAAACGGCGCAAAAACGCGCACAGCATCCGGCTGCGCGCGCTCTGCCCTTCGGTTTTAAATCGATAAACGGCAGAAAGACGCAGCCGACGGCGCATGCGCCCGGCGTTCTCGGGGTTTGCCCGCCACGCTACTGGGATAATCGTCCACGTCTTTCACCTCCATATTGTCTTTATCCACGTTTAACAATACGCCGATTTTGCACATTTGTCAACCCGCACGCGCCAAATAACGGCATCAAACCTGATATCCGATCCCCGCGCGAACCAGATAGAGCACGCGCTCCCTGACCGGCTGTTTCGTGATCCTTGCCAGCGCATCCGCATACATCTCCAGCTGCGGCCTGTGCCGCGCGATCACCGCAGGAACGTCCGCAGGGGAATCCGTCTTGTAATCGACGAGCACCCACCCGCCGTCCTCCTCAAAGCAGCAGTCGATCACGCCCTGAACGAGCTGTATCTCGCCGTTTTCCGCCGTCCTGCGGAAGGTAAATGCCCATTCCCGCTCCACGCGTGCGCTCGCCAGCAGACGCACGCCCAGCGGCGCCGCGAAAAAGTCAACCAGCATCCGCAGCGGCACCGCGTCGTACTCTGCCTGCGTCACCACGCCGTCCTCGCGCATCCGCGCCGTCTGCGCGTAAATCTCTGCTTCAAGGCTTGTCGTCCGCCGCAAAGCGTTCAGATCGAGCATGCGCATCATTCTATGGAACGCCGTGCCGATCTGCGCGCCGGTCATCGCCTTTTCCTGCATGAACCGCGGCAGGCGGATGATTTCCGTCTCCCGGCCTTCTGTCCCTGGCGCTGCAGGCTCGTCCATATCCGCCTGCGCTGCGCGCTTCTCGTCGCGCAGGACTGCGCTGACGCTCGTCTTGCGTACGGCGCTGCGCGCATCCTGCGGCGCAAAATCCAGCAGGCGGATCAGCTCACCGTCGCATAGCGCCGTGCTTTCCAGCTGCGCAAGCAGACGCTGTACGCACTCGTCGCTTCGCCTGCGCTCCTGTATCACCGCTTTTCCCGTGTGCGCATACACATGCCAGCGGGATTCCCCAACCGAAACTGCCTCCTCGCGGATCGTCAGGCACGCGCCTGCCTGCACAAGCGCCGGGCAGACCATATCCAGCCCCGTGCGCATTGCGCGCAGGCCCGCTGTCGTATCGCCCTGCATCCAGCCCGGCTGCGGCGCATCGCCCGCTGTTTCGCCGATAAGGATCAGCCGCTCCCTCGCGCGCGTCATCGCGACGTAGAGAATGCGCACCTCCTCGGCCAGCTGCTCCCGCTGCGTGACCACGCGGATGGCACGCCGCAGCAGCGTGTCGCGTTCGCTGCCCAGCGCCGTATCGATGCACGGCAGCCCCACGCCCAGCTGCGCATGCAGCAGCAGCCGGTCGCGCTTGCTCCCCCTGCGCATCCTGCGGCCCATGCCCAGCACAAACACCACCGGAAACTCAAGTCCCTTGCTCTTGTGCGTCGTCATGATGCGCACGACGTCCTCGCTCTCGCTAATGGCGCTCGCGCTCATGGAATCCCCGCCGGCGCGCAGCCGCTCCGCGTAGCGCAGGAACGCCGTCAGCGAACCACCCTGCGCCTGCATAAACGCACGCGCGCGGGAGATCAGCAGGTTCAGATTTGCCTGACGCGCCGCGCCGCCGGGCAGCGCGCCCGAAGCCGCGAGAAAATCCGTCTCCGCATAGATCCGCTCAATCAGCCTGTCCACGCCCTGATGGCGCGCGCACAGCCTCCACCGGGCGATCTTTCTCTCGAATTCGCCAAGCCTCGCCGAAAGCGCATCGTCCATCTCCTCGCGATAGCGGCGCACAGCCTCATGATACGGCACATGCACATCCGGCGTATGGATGCGGATTCTCGCCAGTTCCTCCTCGTCCATGCCCATCGCAGGGCCGCGCAGCGCCGCAATCAGCGCCTCATCCTGCGCACCGCTTTCAATCGCCTGCAGCAGCGCCGTCATCGCGCGGATCTCGGGAATGTCAAAGTATCCCTCCCCCGCATCGCAGAACACAGGAATACCCTCCCGCTGCAGCACCTCCGCCGCCAGCGGAGCCTGTGCGCGCGCCACGCGCATGAGCACCGCCATATCTCGATAGGCGAGCGGCCGTTCTCCGCCGGCCTTGCTGTCGTAAAACGGCGTTCCCACCAGTTCCTTGATGCGCTGCGCCGCAACGAGCGCCTCGCGCTCAATGGCCGCCAGCTCGCGTTCGCTGTCCTGTCCGTCCTCCGGCTCGTGCCCGCCTTCCTCCGTCTCCGGGGTGTCCCCGGAATAGACCAGATGCAGCTCCGCCGGCGGGTCCTCGCCCGGCAGCGTAAGCCCCGGGATCAGCGCCTCACGCGCATCGTATTCAATCTCCGTCACATCGCCGCGCATGATGCGCGCAAACACGGCATTCACGCTGCTTAGCACATTCGCCCGGGAACGGAAGTTGCGCTGCAGGTCAATGCGCCGCGCGCTGATCTCCTCCTCCCGGTCATACCTCGCCGCCTTTTCAAGGAAGAGCGACGGTTCCGCCTGACGGAAGCGATAGATGCTCTGCTTCACATCGCCGACAAGGAACAGCCCATCCTCTCTGGCAAAGCTCCCGATAATCGCCTCCTGAATGGCGCTTGAATCCTGATATTCGTCGATAAACACATAGCGATACTGCGCGCCAAGCGCCCGCTGCACCCCTTCATGCTGCAGCGCAGCCAGCGCTCCGTGCTCCAGATCGTTAAAATCCAGCACCCCGCGCTGCCGCTTTGCCGCCGTATACAGCGCATCGTACGTGCGCACCAGCTCGCCGACGCCCCGCAGCGGCAGATGCGTCAGCAGCATATCCTCCGCCGCCTCGTCAATCGTCGCGCCAAAGGTCTCCTTCAATCCGGCGATCGCCTTTTTAAGCGCATCCCTGCGCTTTTTAACCTGATCGGCGACGTCCTCATCGAACAGGTCGCCCTTCTTTTTGCGCCCCAGCGTGCAGAATGCCGCAGTCTGCAGCGCCGTGCGCAGGGGCATGTAGCCCGCCCCTGCCGCATCAAGGAGCGTATCGAGCAGCGCCAGATCCTCCGCGCAGGCCGCAGCGTAGTGCGCCGGGCCGCCCTCACCGTAGCAGAGTGCATGCGTTTTTTCCGCCTCAGCATGCAGCTGCGCCAGCTGCTCGCCCGCATCCGAGAGCAGAAGGCGCACCGCCCCGCTTCTCTCAAGCGCATCCGCGCCGCCTGCGCAGACGTTTTCCGCCTGCTCAAGCCAATCCCAGGGATCAGGCCGCGTCATCATGAAGCGATGCAGGCCCTGCGCCAGCTCCGCCAGTTCTTCCTGCGTGTAGCAGCTATCCGCCGCCAGAAAAGCCTCGCTCCCCACGTCGTAACAGGCATAGAGCGCATCCTCCATCGCCTGCCGGGCGAGCACGCCGCATTCCTGCTCATCCCCGATGCGGAATGCCGGATCGATGCCCAGCGCTTCAAAATGCTCGCGCAGGAGATTTCCGCAAAAGCGATGCAGCGTTGAAATGCTCGCGCGCTGCAGCGCCATCACCTGCTCAGAGAGCGCGGGATTCTCCTGCGCCGCACGGGAAAGCGCCTCGCCGATACGCTGGCGCATCTCGCCTGCGGCCGCGTTGGTAAACGTGACGACCAGCATCTCATCCACCGGGCAGCCCTCTTTCGCCAGCTGCACAATGCGCTCCACCAGCACGGCGGTCTTGCCTGATCCCGCTGCCGCACAGACGATCAGGGAATGCCCCCTGTCTGTGATCGCGTCAAGCTGCTGCTGTGTCCAGTTCGGCATATCTGTCCCTCCGTCGGCGTCTCGCCATTATTCTCTTTGTTCATTATAGCACAACAAAAAGCGCCGCGGAAGCATCCGCGGCGATGCGCCTCCCGGTTTTCACGTTCTAACATTTCTGGAAATCATTGACGCATAACGTCGCGTCTGATATAATATTCACAGATTATATCGTACTTCAAGGAGGAACTATTCCATGATTCAGTCCCGTCGTGATTTCCTGAAGAACGCCGGCAAGGTCGCCGTCGCCGCGTCCGTCGCTTCCGTCGTCCCGATGAGCGCTCTGGCTGAGAAGCCGGCCCATCCGTTCACCTACGTCCACCTCGATCCGGAAGCCACCGCCGATCGTGCGTACGCTTCCTTCACCCAGATGGGCGGCTGCTGCGTGGCCGTCGCCGACGCCATCATCGGCCAGCTGGCTGACGTTGTGGGCGCTCCGTTCGATGGCGTGCCGGTTCAGATCTGGACCAACGGCGGCGCTGGCTATGGCCAGAACTCCCTGTGTGGCTGTCTGGGCGGCGCTGCCGGCGCGATCGGCCTCGTCTGCGACAAGGCGACCTCCAGCGCGCTCCTTAAGGAGCTGATGACCTGGTACAAGGAGAGCAACCTGCCGGTGTATGACCGTGGCGAGAAGGCTCTGGCGCAGGTCGTTCCGGGTTCCGTGAACTGCATCGACTCCCTGAGCAAGTTCTTTGCTGCTTCCGGCGTCTCCTCTATGAGCGATCCGGGCCGCATCGTCCGCTGCTCCTGCCTCGCTGCCGACGTCGCCAAGAAGACTGTCGAGCTGCTCAACGCGCACTACGGCGTGTAAGCTCCAGATCCGTTTACACTTGATCATCAAAGAACGCTTCCGAATCGGAAATCCGACGCGGAAGCGTTCTTTTTCTGTTCATTTTGTGATGTAAATCCGATCGCAGACCATCAGCAGCGTATGCAAAAACACAAGATATACAGCGGTTTGTTTTACAGCAGCCTGCGCCCGACGGCATTCAGCCACAGCATGCAGACGAGCAGCGAAAGCAGCGCATACACGGCGCCGGTTACGCCTGCAAGGCCCATCAGGCAGCCAAAGTCCGCACGCGTCAGCAGCGCAATAAGCGCCAGCGTGCCAAGCGGCGCGGCAATCTCCGCCTTCGGCTTCCGCCGCATCATAAACAGCTTTCTTGCAAACAGCCCCTTTGCCGCCACACAGGCCAGATACGCCGCGCAAAGCGCCGTGCAGGCGCAAAGCACCATCCCGATCTGCCATCCATCCTCCGCAATCCGCTGCGCCAGCGCATGGCGCACACCCGGCAAGGCAAACGCCGCCGCAGCTGCCAGCCCCATCAACACGCCGCCGAGGCCCACCCGGCGGATATGCCCTTCGCTGCGAAGGCGGGGCGCACAGACAAAGGACGGAAACGCCGCGCAAAGCGCATACAGCATCAAAAGCGCATACGCGTCCATGTGTTCCGGCTGCATCACCGCACCAAAGCCGTCGCTGGGCGCCTGTGGCATCATCGCAAGCAGCGCCGCAGCGCAAAGCGCCATGCTCAGCGCACAGAGCGCATACATCCCCCTGCCCAGCCACACGCCGTGCCGCTGCGATACCATCTCCGGCAGACTCTGCCCGTCATGGCGAATGGACACGAAGAGCGCCAGCATGCTGATCACGCCGCCCGGCAGCGCAGCCGCCAGCACCGGAACAAACGCAAGGGGATCCCCCTGCGCCTGCAGCAGCCTTGTGCAGGCCATGCCCTGCAGAAAAGCAAGCGCCAGCGCATAGCAGACAAAAAGCAGCAGCCAGCCGCCGCGCTTTTCGCCCGTCCGTTCGCAGCGGGGCGTGCTGCGGGAAGGATTGATCCCCCACGCGCGGCCAAGCCAGCCGCCAAGAATGATGTATATCAGCGCCAGCAGCGCAAGCGCCGCATATGCAGTCCGTTCCATGCTTTCCTCCGAAACCTGTTCATCCGTTTTCTATCGTCTTTATTATAGCATATCATGGCGGCATAGAAAAAGAGCGGCCCGAAAGCCGCTCCTGATATTTTTGATCAATCTTCGAGCTTGGTGAAAGCGTATTCCTGACCGTAGGTCTCCACATACGCCGTGCGCATCACCTGATCGCTCATCGGCTTGTCGCTGCTGTTGGTCGGCTGGGAGGCGATCAGGTCGACCGTCTCGATGCCGCCGAGCACGAGGCCGAAGGCCGCGTAGTCGCCGTCGAGGTAAGTGCTGTCGGCATGCATGATGAAGAACTGGCTGCCGGCAGAATCCATCGCGCTGGAACGCGCCATGGACAGGACGCCGCGGGTATGGGACAGCGCATTCTCCACGCCGTTATTCTTAAACTCACCCTTGATGGCATAGCCCGGACCGCCGGTGCCGTCGCCGTTCGGGTCGCCGCCCTGAATCATGAAGCCCGGAATCACGCGGTGGAAGGTCAGGCCGTCATAGAAGCCCGCGTTCGCCAGCGCAGCGAAGTTGCCCACGCTCTCCGGGGTCACGTCCGGATAGAGCTCGCCATAGATCACAGCGCCGTCGTTCATGACGATGGTGAAGGTCGGCAGCTTGTCGCCCGCCTGAACAGCGGTCACCTGCGCGGTGTTATCTACAGCCAGCGCATCCTCCGCATCCATACCGGTCGTCGCAGAAACATGCACATAGCCCTTGAAGCTCGTGCCCGGCACGGCAACGAAGGCATACTCCTCGCCGTCCACACCGATCCTGCCCAGTACGTCGAGGGAGGTACCGACCGCCAGCTTCGCAACAGCGTCGCCCGCCGGCATATCGGTCAGATCGGTATCAGCAGTCACCACCGCATAGGCGACGGTCGCCTCCACCACCTCGGCCACGTAGATGTGATACAGCGGGCTCAGGTCATTGATGACCACGCCGGCCTTCTCGATCATCGCGTCGATATAGGCGGAATACGCGTCGTTCTTCTTGTTGGTGAAGGCTTCCTCGGTCTCGATCTCCTTGCGGGTCTCAAAGTCCGCCGCGCCGGAGACGAAGTCATCCGCATAGCGCAGGATGAAGTAGCCGTAATCGGTCACGATCACATCGGTCACATCGCCGATGTTCTCAAGCGCCATCGCGCCGTTCTTAAATTCATCGCCGTACATCGCGCTGTTTGCCGCGATCGGATAGCCGATTTCCATCTCCTCGGCGGTGGAGCTGTCCTCGTTGTAAGCGATCATCGCCTCGGTGAAGTCCATGCCGCCATTGATCTTGGCAAGCACAGCCTGCGCCTTGGCATAGCCGCTCAGCTCAGCAGGATCCGCATCGGCAGCAGCCTCGGCCGGGGTTGCCTCGGCCGGGGTTGCCTCGCCCTCCTCCAGCGCGATAAAGATGCAGTGCATGCGGCGGACGCCCTCCGGGATGTAGAGAATCTCCGCATCGCCGAGATAATCGTTGATGAAGGTGTCCACGTCGGAGTAGGTTTCCTTCTGCGCGGAGATCTTCGCGTCATACGCCGCCTTGACCTCCTCGTCGGTGATGGTCACGCCCTCCGTGCCCAGCGCATACAGATGCTCCAGCACGCCGGCGAGCTTCGCGCTCTCATACAGGGCGCTGGCGGTATAGCCGGCAGCGGTCAGCTCCTGATCGATGATCGCGTCCATCTCCGCTTCGGCCACGCCGTAGCTGGCCAGATACTCCTGATAGTACGCACGCATATCGGCCAGCGCCTTTTCGGCCTGCGCCTTGTATGCCGCGTCCATCTCCTCCGTCACGACGAAGCCGGTATCCGCAGCGTGGCGCTGCGCGACGTTCGTGCTCATCTGCATCTGCACGGTTTCCGTCGCAACAGACGCCTGGAACTCGACGTCATACTCGTCCATCTGGTAGCCGTACTGCGCATAGTACTGAAGATACGCCTGCAGGTTATTGTCAAACGTGTCCCTTACATCGGACATCATGACCGTCACCTCGCCGTCATAGGCAGTCGCCAGCACGACGTCAGCATCCTCGGCAACAGCCGCGCAGACCGTGCTCATCATGAGCATCAGCGCGAGCAGTGCAGCCAGCAGCTTTTTCATGTTCATAGGTCGTATTCCCTCCATTTTTGCTGTATAAGCCATGGCAACCATTATACCCGTCATGCGGAAAAAACGCAATGATTTCGAGAAATTGCCATGGATGATTCAATGGTCATTCACATTCCCGTCACATTTGGCGCTCACAGCTCTTCAATGAATTCCCGGATGCGCTTCAGCGCTTCGGTGAGGTTTTCAAGGCTCGTCGCATACGAGCAGCGGATATGCCCCTCGCCCGAGCCGCCAAAGGCCGTACCCGGCACGCAGGCAACCTGCTTGCTTTCAAGCAGGCGCGTGCAGAACGCTTCGCTCGTCAATCCGGTTTTCCGGATGGACGGGAAGACATAGAACGCGCCGCGCGGCTCGAAGCATTCAAGGCCCATGTCGTTGAGGTTCTCCACCATCAGCCTGCGGCGGCGGTCGTAGGATCGCACCATCATGCGCACATCCTCAAAGCCCGTCTCAAACGCGCGGCCCAGCGCGCGGTCCGCCGCGATCTGGCCCTGAATCGATGCGCAGAGCATCGTGTACTGGTGAATCTTGAACATCGGCGCGAGGAGCTCCTTCGGCGCACAGGCATAGCCCACGCGCCAGCCGGTCATCGCAAACGCCTTCGAGAAACCGTTCAGGGTGATCGTCCGCTCCCACATGCCCGGGATCGACGCAAACGCCGTATGCTCATGCCCGCTGTAGACCAGTTCGGAGTAGATTTCGTCGGAAATGACGACGATATCCGTCTCCTCGAGCACCTGCGCAATGTCCATCAACTGCTGCTTGTCCATCACGCCGCCGGTCGGGTTGTTGGGATAGGGCAGAATCAGCGCTTTGGTTCTCTCCGTGATCGCCTCGCGCAGCGCCTCGGGCGTCAGCGCAAAGCAGTCCTCCGCGCGCGTTTTCACGGGCACAGCCGTGCCGCCGGCAAAGGTAACCGTCGGCGCATAGGAAACATAGCTCGGCTCGGGAATGAGCACCTCGTCTCCGGGGCAGACCAGCGCGCGCATCGCCAGATCGATGCCCTCGCTCGCGCCAACCGTGACAAGGATCTCGTTTTTCGGATTATAGGCCACACGGTAGCGCATGCGCAGATACGCCGAGATCTTCTCCCTCAGACTCTCAAGGCCCCAGTTGGAGGTATACTGCGTCTGTCCGTCCTCGATGGACTGAATCGCCGCATCGCGGATGGACCAGGGCGTCACAAAATCCGGCTCGCCCACACCGAGAGAAATGGCGTCAGGCATCTGCCGCACGATGTCAAAGAACTTGCGGATGCCGCTGGGCGGAACACTCGCCACGCGGCTGTTGATCACACGGTCATACTGCATCAGGGCATCACCGCCTGTCTCCTGTCACCCTTGCCGCCGTCAAAGATCATGCCGCCATACTTGTAGGTCTTGAGCATGAAATGCGTGCTCGTGCCGGTCACACCCTCGATGGTCGAAAGGCGGCTGTGCACAAAGGAGGCCAGCTCCTTGAGCGTGCGCGCCTCGCACAGGACCATCAGATCGTATCCGCCGCTCATCAGGTAGACAGACTTGACCTCGTCATACTGCACGATGCGCTGCGCGATCGCGTCAAAGCCCTTCTCCCTCTGCGGCACGACGTTCACCTCGATGACCGCCTGCACAAACTCGCGCTCCGTGCGCTCCCAGTTAATCAGCGTCTGATAGCCCACCAGCACGCCTGCGCGGCGCAGGCCCTCCAGCGCGGCATTCACCTGCGCTTCGTCCGTGCCGGTCATCACTGCCATCTCGCGCGGGGTCACGCGTGCATCCTCGCACAGGATTTCGAGAATATGCATATCCAGTGTAGAAAACATTGCCATCTTGATTTCTCCTTATCGTCAGAATTTTCCATCGGATTCTATATTCAGAACACGGGCTTAGGGTCAAAGCCAGCGTTGGTCAGCGGATCCTCCTCGCGCTTGGCCCGGGCAAACGCTTCGATGTGCGCAGCCATCTGCCGCACAGCGGGCGCGATCATCTGCGGATTCTGCATCGCAATGCCGAACTCGCGATACTCCATCGGCTCAATGGGATACACGTCCACATCGCCATGTGCGCGCGTAAGCAGCAGGCCGGGCAGAATGCATATGCCAAAGCCGCTCTCCACCATCGCAATGGTAGAAAGGTCGTCCACCACCCGGCAGCTCGCGCGGACGTTGAAGCGATACTTCGCCAGAAACGCCTGAATATCCGCATCGGTGGAGTCGTCCTGCACGACAAACGTCTGTGTGCGCATCTCCTCCGGCGTAATATAGTCCGGCGCCGCCGTCTTGAATCCCTTGGGCACGACGCCCATCAGCCGGTCGCGATAGAGCGGGTGAACGTGCAGCTCACGCGTGGATTTCGTCGACAGGAAGCCAAGATCGACCACGCCAGTCTTGATCCAGTTGATCACGTCCGCATAGGTGCCCTGATTGATCTCAATCTCCACCCCCGGATACAGTTTTTTATATGACGTCACGATCTGCGGCAGCCATGTCATGCACACGGAGTTAAACGCGCCGATCTTGACCGTACCCCTCTGCACGCCCTTGAGCTCGTCCACCGTCTGGGAGAGCGCCTCGTCGGCGTTGAGCACCTGCAGAATCACGGGATAGAGCGCCTCGCCGCTGCGCGTGAGCGATACGCCGCCCTTTCCGCGCACAAACAGCGCAAAGCCGCACGCCTCCTCCATGGAACTGACCGCATGGCTGATCGCGCTGGGCGTCAGATGGAGCACCTGCGCCGCGCGCGCAAAGCTGCCCTGTTCAATGACTGTATGAAAAATCCGGTATTCCAGCAGCGTCATGCGCAGCACCTCCTTCACTTGTCAATCTTTCATCAATTTCATTCATCTTTTATCTTCTGAGATGAATCTTTTTCCCTATCAATGTACACCACATTCACCTATTCGTCAATCCGGAATTTTCCTTGGCGGGAGGGGATTGTACCGCGCGCCGTTTTCTGCTATAATCCCTACTGCACAATTGCATGGACTGTTCGAAACCATCCAGTCCTTAAACAAAACTATGGGCCGAAGACAGACACGCTGTGTCTATCTTCATGCGGCCTTGCGCCGTTTTTTTATTGGGCGCAAAGCCGTGCTATCCTGGAAGGAGACAACAATGAACCGCAACAAATCTCTCGCCCGTGGCGCGATGATCGCCGCCATCTACGCAGCGATCACCCTGGTGCTCGCGCCCATCAGCTACGGCGAGGTGCAGATTCGCCTTTCCGAAGCGCTGACGCTGCTGCCTGTCCTGCTGCCCGAGGCCGTTCCTGCGCTGGCGGTAGGCTGCCTGCTTGCAAACGTTCTGGGCGGCTGCACGATTCTGGACATCGTCCTTGGCACACTCGCCACGCTGCTGTCCGCGATCTGTACGCGCCGCCTGCGCCATCATATATTGCCCGCCTCGGCGATGCCCGTTCTGTTTAACGGCGTGATCGTCGGCGCCGTGGTGCATCTTGCCTATGCGCCCGCCATCCCGCTCGTCCTGTGCATGGTCTTTGTCGCCGCGGGCGAAGCCGTCAGCTGCATGCTTCTGGGACCGATGCTCCTTCGTGTCCTCGGCAGGCTGCCGCACGAGCTGTTTGAATCCTGATTTCCGGCCACAAATGCAATTGACATTTCCTCCTTTATGCGGTACTCTAGTCATATCAAGTTCATGTATACAAGCAAGGAGGATACCCCTATGCGCATTGCTTTGATCAACGAAAACAGCCAGGCCGCCAAGAACGAGCTCATTCTCGCCTCCCTGAAGAAGGTCGTCGAGCCCATGGGCCATGTGGTCGATAACTACGGCATGTACACCGCGCAGGACGAAGCTCAGCTGACCTACGTGCAGATCGGCATCCTGGGCGCGATTCTGCTGAACTCCGGCGCAGCAGACTATGTCATCACCGGCTGCGGCACCGGCGAGGGCGCGATGCTGGCGATGAACAGCTTCCCCAACGTCATCTGCGGCCATGTGGAAGATCCGGTTGACGCCTACACCTTCGCCCATGTCAACGACGGCAACGCCATCTCCCTGCCCTTTGCCAAGGGCTTCGGCTGGGGCGGTGAACTGAACCTCGAGTACATCTTCGAGAAGCTCTTCGGCTTTGGCCATGGCTTGGGCTATCCGCGCGAGCGCGTCGTGCCGGAGCAGCGCAACAAGAAGATCCTTGACGCCGTGCGCGCCAAGACGATCCGCCCGCTGCTCGAGTGCCTGGAGGCCATCGAGGACCGCGAGCTGGTTCGCGGCGCCGTCGCCGGCGAGAAGTTCCAGGAGCTCTTCTTCGCCAACGCGAAGGACGAGGCCATCATCGCCTACGTCAAGAGCCTGCTGGCGTAATTCCCTGATACAACAAAACGGGTGGAGTGATCCGCCCGTTTTTTGTTATGTAAATCGATTTGAGAAGCATCGACCTCGTCCGCAAACATGCAGGATTACCGTACTCTGCCGGTTTATTGGGCTTACAGCGCCGCTTCAAACGCTTCAAAGAACGCCGGGCAGCTCCAGCCGCCGCAGCCGCAGAGCATATCGCCCGAGACGCCCAGCTGCAGCCGCAGCCCGTTTTCAAGCGTCACCGTCAGGTATTGTCCACGCGCAGACGCGTCTGCGCTGGCGAGAACTGCTTCATCCAACAGCACAGCAATCACTTCATTCGCCTTCTCGCCCGTGATTGTGCCCACGCCGGACAGTTCCGCCTTCCTCACCTTGCCGCGCACGTCAAACGTATCCTCCAGGCTGCCTCCCGCCGGGCCCTTGCCCGCGTAGCTCACGCGCTGGAACAGGCGCATATCATTGTCCACCTCGGCAGCCACGACTGTCGATTCTGACAGCCCCTTGATGCTGTAGATGACCGCGCCCTTCTGAGCAACATTGGAAAGGCCCCTGTTCATCTCCTCGCGCGAGGCGAGCGACGGCTGATCGCTGAACAGCGCCACATCGCCCAGCGAATCATCCAGCAGCGGATTCTCGATATCCTTTGGCGTTTCCAGCATCCGGTACACGCCGCCGCCCACAGCGATCAGCGGCATATCCCCGCTGCCCGCAGCAAAGAGCGACTCCTCCGGCGCAGCCATGCGCATGCGCGCGCCGTCGCCAAGGTCCGCGACCATGACGGCATCTCCTGCAAACGCCGCGCCGCCGCCCGCCGCAATCGCGCTGATCGCCACCGGCTGCGCGGTTTCCTCCGTGCCGCGCTTCATGATCATAACCGCGCCCTCGTCCGGCATATCCGGCACATCTGTGCGCATTCCCGCCGCGCCCACGCATACGAGCGCCAGCGCCGCACAGCAGACCGCCGGCACAAGGCGCATTTTTCTTTTCTTCGGCGCAGCGCCTTCCATAGCCGCGCGCCGGACTGCCAGGCGCATGCGCTCATCGGCATGCAGCCCGCCCAGCATTTCATCTGCAATCGGCCCCAGATAATCGAGCGATTTCCAATCAGACACCTGTTGCTTCCTCCTTTAACAGGACTTCCAGTTTTTTCCTTGCCCTTGAAAGGCGGCTTGAGATCGTCCCTTCCGGAAGATCCAGCATTTGTGCGATTTCAGAAATTCCCAATCCCTGATAATAATGCAGCAGCACTGCCTCGCGGAAAACCGCCGGCAGCTTATGAACGGCGCGCATCAGCTCCGCCTTCTCCTCGCGCTGCTCGATCGTCTCGTCCTGCGCGGGGATGAGTTCCAGCGTCGGCGCGCCGAGTACAACGCGCTTCAGCCATGCGCTGCGCCAAAGATCGCGGCAGCTGTTCACCGTCACGCGCAGCAGCCATGCCTTCTCCCGCCCCGGCTCAATCGTATGACCGTGCGTATAGAGCTTGACGAACACCTCCTGGCAGACGTCTTCAGCCTTATGCCTGTCCGCCAGGTAAAAATACGCCATCCGCAGCACATCGTCCGCGTATTGCGCATACAGCTGCTCAAACTGCGCCGCATAATCTTTTGTAGCCACTTGTACTGTCCCCTGTTTCATGTCCTGCCTCTTACCATATTCAACGAATCAACCCTCCGGTTTCATCCGCGAAAATCAAAATTTCTGCAAAATTATTATATCGGATTCCTCCTGTGCGCGCAAGGGATGCCGCCGCTCAGGAAAAATTGGCAGGCGGCGGGATACGCATCCCGCCGCCTGTATATGGCCCATTCTCCAATCAGAAGCTGCGTCCGCCGCCGCCGCCGCGGGAACGGCCGCCGCCGAAGCTCCGTCCGCCGCCAAAGCTGCGTCCGCCGCCGGAGCTGCTGCGGGAGCTGCCCCCGCCAAAGCTGCGGAAGCTGCCGCTGTGGCCCCAGCCTCCGCCATAGCCGCCCATCGGCGGGCGCGGCGGATTGCGCCGGTTTCTCCCGCTGTCGCCGAGCTTGTCAAACAGCCAGCCAAGGAACAAAAAACGCAGACAGCATCCCTTGCCCTTGAAAAGCGTGTTGATGACGATACTCGCAACGATATACGTAAACAGCAGGCTGAGAATTCCATCAAACAAACCGCCGCTTCTCCTTTCCCCTGCATCATATCCGCTTACGAGCCCCATGCTTGCCGCGCCGGCGCTTTCGCCAAGGGAAAGCGTCTTGCCCTGCGCCTTCGCCATGAACTGACAGACATCCTGATACAGGGCGATCATGCCCGCGTCAAAGTCGTTATTGGCGAAATAATCGATGTTCCTGTCGATCAGCTCGCCGCATTTGCTGCCGGTAAGCGTGCGATCGACGCCCTTGCCCGTGCCGATCTGAATCTTGCGATCGCCGCGCGCAAGCAGGACGACGATGCCGTTGTCCTCGCCTTTCTGGCCGATGCCCCATGTATTGATCAGATCCGTCGCATAGTCCGCCGGATCCTCGCCGTCAAGGAAATTGACCGCCACGGCGATCGCCTGTATGCCGGTCGCCTCCTCCAGCGCCTGACCATACTGCGCAATTTCCGCAATATCGCCGCTATCCAGCACATCCGCGCCAAAGTCATACGCATAGGCAAATGCATCCGGCTTATCCGGAACGTCAGCCAGCGCAAGCGTGCTCATCAAGAGCACAAGCATCATACAAACCGCAATCCATCTTTTCATGGCGTACTCCTTTTCCATGCATTTCTGCGCATCTGTCTTCATGTTCAGAAGCTGCGTCCGCCGCCGCCCCCGCGGGAACGCCCGCCGCCAAAGCTTGAGCTGCGTGAACTGCGCGAGCTGCTTCGGTTGCTGCTCCGTGATGTTCTGGAACTGCTGTTTCTGCTTCCGGCAAAACTTACACCACTGTCCGCCGCCCGCTTTCTAACGTTATTCATCGACGAACGATAAGCGTTGAACGAATCCCTCTGTGCCTGCCGCTGCGCATCCGCCTGCGCGCGCCTTGTTTCGCGGCGTTCCCGAGCACGCCTGCTGCTGCCCGTACTGCTGTATCCGCCGTAGCCGCTATATCCGCCGTAGCCGCCGGAAGAATATCCCCCCGATGAGCCTGAATAGGAACTGCCGCCTGATCCACCTTCACTGAGCGCGAATATCAGGCATCCGAACGTGAAAATCATCCCAACAACCGGATGATAAACCCAAAGCGCCATAATTCCCAGACCTGCAAGTGCACCTAAAACACACACTCTACACGTCACCTCTCCCTCAGCGTTTCTCCAATCTTCTCAATACAACCCGCAGAGTATCCTTCTATTCAGATCAGATGCCCTCGTACAAATCCGGCTCAGGCAGGACAAATTTCGTGGGCAGCTTCTCATAGAGTTTTTCCGCTTTTTCCGCCTTGTCGTTGTAGGCGCGTGCCTCCTGACGCAGGAAACTGCCAAGCTCTGCAAATGTATCCGCCGCGCTCAGCATATTGCGCGCCTCCTCGCCGGAAAGCTCCGCCGTCGTCAGCTCGCTGACCGCAGCCGTTAGTTCCTGATCCGCACGGCTGATTTCCTGCGCGCTCTTCGCCGCCTCCAGCGCTTTGGCTGCGCCTTCCGCCGCATGGATCGCGTTCTCGTTCAGGCCTGCGCGCGCAGCCACCGTCAGGATATTCTCCGCCGCGTCGATGCGATCCTCTATGATCGAATCCACATCCCCCTGACGGATAAAGGCCTTCGGCGTCGCATTCTGCAGCGCACGGAAATTTCCGGCAAAGAGCGAAACCACCAGCATCGCCGCCATGATCACGATCCCCGCCGCCAGCGGCAGGCGGTGCAGTTTCTCCTTCATGCCCATGCGTCCCGGATTGTTCTCCATGTTTACCTGCCTCCTTCAAGGCCAGAACCGGCCTTCTTCCCGAGTTCCTGTTCAATGCTTTCCAGTTCGCGCAAAAGGTCCTGCGCCGTCTGCTGTGCGCGCTCGCGGTCGCTTTCCCTGTCCGCTTTGGCGTATGCGTTTTTCTGCGCGGTCAGCTCCTTTGCGCCCGCGCGCACGCCGCGCATCGCCTCTTTGTTCATCCTGCGCTGCATGGTCAGCGAGTCCGTCGCTCTTGCAAGGCCCAGCGCAGCCGCCATCTGGCCTTTCCAGAGCGGAATGGTGACCTCAAGCGCCGTCTTCAGCTTTTCGCAGGTCACGCTGTCGCTCGCCTGCACCATGCGGATCTGCGCCGCCAGCTGCGTGCTCGCCAGCTGCGTCACGCGGATATCCTGCACGCGCCGCTCCATGCGCGCAATGATCTGCGCATCCTCGCCGCGCTCCCTTGCCTGCCGGATGATTTCATCGCCCACGACGATCAGCGAACAAAGCTCGCGATAGAGCGTCTCGTTGCGCTCATAGAGCCGATCCAGCAGCGCGCTGTCGCGCATCAGCGCCACACGCCTGTCCGTCATCTCGTCCGCGCAGGCGTTGATCCTCGGGACGGCCTTTTCATAAGCGGCGCGGATCTCCTCAAGCCCCGCCGCACCGCCGAACATCCTGCGCAAAAAGCCCTTCGCCTCCGCAGAAAACGAACAGCTTTTGATCTGCTGTGCCAGCTCCCGCATCGCGCTGCCCAGCGGCTCAACGTCCCTGCGCAGAACCTGCGCCAGCGCAATATCGGAAAACGCGCCCATCTCCTTCTGCGCGCGCGCGCCGAAGCCAAGCACCGCCGCGCCGTCATGGATGTTAAGCCGGGCCGCCGTCTCGCGAATCCTCGCCTGCATCGCGGCGTCCAGCTGTTCCATCTTCGGCGCTGCGCCCTGCTCGGGCACAAGGGCAAAGCCGGAAAACTCACCCATTTCTCAGCCCCCCTGCTTAAACAGACCGACAAAAGGATCCTCTGCCTGTTCCCTCTCGCCTGCCTCCGTCTGCATATCGCTCTCGCCCGTCAGGCCGTCGCTCCTGAGCATATCCGCCAGCACATCCATTTCACTTTCCAGATTGATAAACCGGAAATGATCAAGCGCATCCAGCTGCTTGTGAAACGCCGTCTGCACCTGCCCCATCGCCTCGCGGATCCGCGCCGCGATCTGCAGACTGTTGCCCGCAGTCACTTCGCTTTCCAGCGATGCGCGTGCGGTCAGCAGCTTGAGCGTCGCCGGCAGGTAATAGCGCAGGAACGTGCGCAGCGAGGAGAGCATATCCGGCTGTTCCTCCAGCCGCACAAGGATCCTGCGGCAGGTCGCCTCGATGTCCTCGATCTGCGCGGAAAGCTGCCCGTCGGCAATCGCATCGTTCGCCGCTGCGATCGCATCAAGCTGCCCGCGCGCCTCGGTGATCAGCGCATCCACCTCGGCGTTGCCGCTTCTGGGGGCGCGCTCGACCTCGATCATGCGATCCGGAAATGCCTTCCTGCCCGCGGCGAATGCCGCCGCAAATACCGCCGCCGCCAGCACATAGCTAAGCAGCGAGCCGAGTCCCACAAGCAGCGCAACCAGCAGCACCGCAGCGCCCGCGACCACAAACGGCGCGCCGGAACGAATCGTCTTTTTTTCCATCCTATGCCCGTCCTTCCTCAAGTCAAGCGAACTCTATCCTCACATCAGTCCTCGTCCATGCGGAATACGGCGCTCACGCGCGCTTCCTCCGGCAGGGCCTGATATGTTTTCCACTGCTGCACAAACAGCGAATCCACGGGGAAGCGCGTCAGTATGGTCTGCCCGGCCGGGATGCCCACATGCTGCAGCGTCACGCCGTCGGTATAAATCAGCACGCCGGAATGTGTATACAGTCCCAGGGAAATCGTCGGATCGTACGCATCCGCTCCCGTCGGATTGGTGATCTCGCAGATGACGCTCATCTCCTCCGTCGCCTCATTGAGTTCAATGCGCGCGCTCGCCTCAAGCACATGGCTGGCATGTTCCTTCGGTATCGTCATATACTGAAGATCATAGGAGATTCCCGAAACGCTCGGCACGACGATGCCATCCTCATTGGGCTCAAAGGCCACGATGTCAAACAGATAGCCATCCTCCCCGGGGGAGAGAAAATACGGCCAGATCTGCGCCACATCGCTGGTGGAGAGCAGCTGCTCCCCATTCATCAGGGAAAGCATGCCCTCGTCAAGACAGATGACCTCGTCGGAGGCATTATGCACCTGCGCGAAGCAATAGACCAGATAGTAATCGCCGGAAGGCACGATGCTGCAGGTAGCCTGCGAAACCACGCCTTCCCCTTCCGCCGCGCCGCAGACTGCTGCCGCACACAGAAGCGCCGCAAGGATCACGGCCGCCCAAATCCTCTTCATCATCCATCCTCCTATCGGGTTGAAAAACGCTGTTCATTCTATGATTTGTATGCTCTTCTTGACATTCAGTATACCATGTTTGTCCCCCCACCGCAAGTTGACCCCGTCTGCATTGTCGCAGCAGGCGTTTCAAAACCCGCTTGGCATAAATAAAAGCGCGGACAAACCGCCGGGCATGCTCTGCCCGCGTTTGTCCGCACTGCTTCACTTAATTTGTGGCCCTGCGGCGAACGCCGTCCTCGCTGACAACGGTCAGCGGATCATTCTCGCCGCTGACGCCCAGCTGCTCACGGGCGTCAAGGCCCAGCGCGCTGCGCACGGCGTCAAGCTCCGACACCAGATAGCGCATGCGCACGTAGCCATCAACATCCGCCACGGCGACCTGCGTAATGCCCACGCGTTTGAGCGTGTCAATCGCCCGCTGATCCATCTGCAGCATCAGGCTGTCCGCGTTGCTGTGCGCGCGCATGTACAGGCAGATTCCGCCGTCCTCCGCGCCAGCCAGCTTTTCCTTGAAGATCACACCAGAACCATTCGCATTGAACACGCGCAGGTTGAGCAGCATTCCGCTGATGCGCGCCTGACGCAGCCACTCGCTGCTGGTCTCAATGCCGCGGAAAACGCAGCGGCTGCTGGTTACCGGCATCTTCTCCTGCGTCTGCTGCTGCGCCTGCTGGTTGGGAACAAGCGCAGCGGTATCCATCGCCTGCGCACCGGCCGGCGCAGCCGCCATCAATACAGCGCACAGCGCAATGGCTGCAGCGGTCATTTTCTTGCTTTGGTATGCGTTCACGGTAACGCGCCCCTTTCTCTCTTATCCCTGTATCTCTGCCGTCAGTCTGTCGGCATCATCTCCGGCACAGGCGTCTCCCTCGGCGTCACGCCGACGTAAATTCTGGGGATCTGCGCCTTGTACGTATCGGTATACTTCAGTTCACGCGCGACGGTCAGGCCCTTGGCGTCCATCGTCACCAGGTATACATCCACGATGTAGCCCTCCGCGCCCTTGCTCGTCTGGTGCGTTTCGTCGTCATAGACGACATATTTCATATGCTCATCCGGGATATAGGTCGGCTGCGGTACGGGGATGGTCTCCCTGACCTGAGATTCCAGCTTGTAGCTGTATCCGTTGGGATCCGGCCTGCCATGGATGGTAAACTTGCAGCGATAGTAGTTGTTCTTTCCCTTGTAGTACTCGGTGGAGATGAAGATGTCCGCATTCGTGTTGTTCTTGAATACGAAATCAAGCCGTCCGTCCTGAACGGTCGCGTCCATGCCCAGATCCACATAGTTGGAGGGCAGGGAATGCTGATAGCGCGTCCTGACCTCAAGGCCCGCGTTGACGACCGCATTGTACAGCGTGCTCGACACCTGACAGATGCCGCCGCCGTAGCCCTCGACATATTCGCCGTAGGCCAGTTCCAGCGCAGGCTGATAGCCATTGGAAGCGGTGCGCTTTCCTGTGACCTTATTGAAGGACACCGATTCGCCGGACTTGATGATCAGCCGGTCAAACCGCTCCGTACCGATCCGGATATTCTCGCTTCTCGCCTCTACATAATCGCCCGTCTTACCGATGGACGTCTCGTAGCTGGCCAGCTTGACGATCTGTCCCTCGAGGTATTCGCGGGTGATCGCCGCCTCGACGGCTTTCGGTGCGAGATCCACCACGCCGGATTCAAGCCGGTCAACCATGCCCACGATGCGCTCGTTAAGGCCCGTAATGTCGAGCACCTTGCCCGGCACATCGTCGGTATAGGCGTATGGCGGCCAGTTGTTTTCATCATTGATGCGCGTTGCGCTGATTGCAGGCTGGTCAATCTCTTCCTTGATCTGCATGAGGATCTGATTGACGCGGGAGAGATCGTAGGTCAGCGTCGTATAGCGCATTGCCGGCGTCTCTTCAAGCGCCTTCACCTGCTCATAGCGCATGGACGACGAACCCGTATGGCCGATCGCCCAGAGCTGATCGAGCTGATCCGCCACATCATACTGCATCTTCAGGTCGTCGCCCGTGATGTCCCAGCTGCGCCCGTCCTGCGTGCGCAGCGTGATTCTCCACTGGGAAACCAGGCTCTGCACCTGCTGGGTCACGATATATGCCGCCTCATCCAGCGTCTTTCCCTCCAGCGCAATGCCGTTGACAAAGATGTTGGGATAAAAGACGTTCGTTCCACGGTCAAGCGTCCGCTTGATGTCCATCAGCCTGCTGCCGCCGATCACCGCGCCTGCGGCAAGCGTCACAACAAGCGCAGTCAGGACAATGAACGCAGCAGTCCGCCTGATCTGGGCGCTGCGCCTGGCCTTCGCTTTTTTACTCATCTTGCGCGGCGGCTTTTTTCCGCGGGCTGCGCCCGCCGGTTTGGTCTTCTTTCGTGGGGAAGCCGCCGCGGGCGGCATCTCCGCCTGCGCGTCTTCGCCGTCCACGCCGGCTTCTTGCGGCGCATGCGGCACGGGCGGCCCATCCTCCTGCACTCTTTTTTTCATGCTGAGGATCGCGCGGCCTTCTTCCGATAGTCCGGCGCCCTGCGCATTTTCCTGTCCTTCTGCTCTCAGGGACGCCCTTACGTTTTTTTCGCCGCCCGTCCGGCGCTGCGCTGCGCCGGATACCTGGCTTGCCGATACCATCCAGTCCGGCTGGTCGTCATCGTGAGAGATGACGATGCGGCGCGGCTCTTCCTGCGGCACGCTCTGTTTTTCCTCCGGGATCACAGGCGCGGCCTGCGGTCTCCTTCTTCGGTGAGGCGGTCTATATTCAGACACTGCCTGCTGCCTCCTTCAATATCAAACGGGCACATTGCCCGAGCATCTAATAATCGTTCAACCTATATCATACTTCATTTTCTTTCGGTATGCAAGGTTTTTTATTCCTGAAACGTGATCTTTCGCTCTCAGATCTTCTTCAGAAGTCTTTTTACGTCAAAATGCACATTCTCAAATTTTTTTAAAACAGGTATTGACAATTCTCTGCAGATTGAATATAATATATCCGTTGCATCCGGGATGCATCAATCGAATACGCGGTAGTGCTGGAATTGGCAGACAGGCACGTTTGAGGGGCGTGTGTTGTATGACGTATGGGTTCAAGTCCCATCTACCGCACCAGATCAGGAATCAGGCAATCGCTTGATTCCTTTTTTGTTTATATGCAGCCTCAAGAAACCTCCGGCCCATTCAGCCGGAGGTTTCTTGATCGCTCGTCAATAAATTGTTCCTTCAATGGCAGCGATATCCTCTTTATGCTGCGCGATCGCCCCGATCGCCGCCTCGATCCCCCGCGCAATGTCCTGCAGCGCCATCGACGGCGCAGGTCGGCTTGTCACCTGCTCCGGCACAAACGGCACATGCATGAAGCCGCCTCGCACGCCGGGATATTCCTTTTTAAGCAGATGCAGCACGCCGTACATCAGATGGTTGCAGACAAACGTTCCTGCGCTGTTGGATACGCTTGCAGGCAGCCCCGCCTTGCGGATCGCCGCCGCCATCGCCTTCACCGGCAGCGTCGAAAAGTAAGCGGCAGGGCCATCTTTTTCAATCGGCGCATCGATGGGCTGATTGCCCGCGTTGTCCGCGATTCGCGCGTCGTCGATGTTGATCGCCACGCGCTCAGGCGTCAGCTCGCAGCGCCCGCCCGCCTGGCCGATGCACAGCACTGCATCGGGCCGTTCGCGCCGGATCGCTTCCGCAGCCGCACGAACCGACTCGCCAAAGACCGTCGGCACCTCGAGCTTCACGATCTCCCATCCGGCAATCTCCTCCGCCACGAGACGAACCGCCTCCTGCGCAGGATTGATGCGCTCCCCGCCGAAGGGATCAAACGCCGTCAAAAGCAGCTTCATGTTTACCTCTTTTTCACTTCTTCATTTCGTTGACCACCAGCGCGGCAAATATCACCGCAAAGCCCAGCAGCATCGTCTGCGTGACCACCTCGCCAAGAAAGATGCACGATGCCAGCGCGCCGAACACCGATTCAAGCGACAGCAGGATCGCCGCGTGCGACGCGGGCGCCATGCTCTGTCCGATGTTCTGCAGGCTCATTGCAATCGTCGTGGAGAACACGGACAAATACAGAAGGCCGCCCACCGTAGCCGCATGGACGGAAAACGGCATCCCACGCTCAAGGCACAGATGATACCCCAGCGCAAACACCGCCGCAAACGCAAACTGCAGCACGATCAGCGCATAGGTATTCGTCTTTTTCTGACAGCGCTCCACCGCCATGATATGCGCGGCAAAGAGGCCGCCGGCGCACAGGGTCATCAGGTCGCCCATGTTCAGTCCGCCGCTCTCGCCGTCCAGCGACAGGCAGCCAATGCCCACAAGCATCAGGCCTGCCGCCACGAAATTCGCCGTCCGCAGCTTCTGGCGGAAGACCAGCCAGCAGCCAAACGGCACCAGCAGAACATACACCGTCGTCAGGAAGGCATTCTTGCCTGCGGTCGTCATGTTCAGGCCAATCGTCTGCACGATATACGCACCGGAGAGCAGCAGGCCCACCAGCGCGCCCCGCGCAATATCCTGCCGGGTCAGCCCGGCAAGATGCCTGCGGAAAATCAGCGCGGTCAGTCCCGCTGCAATCGTATACCGGATCGCGATAATCGCCGCCGGCGGAACGCTGTCCAGCGTATTTTTCATCACCACAAAGCCGGTGCCCCAGATCATGGCCGTCAGGACCAGAATGGCGTCGGCAATCAGCTCTCTTTTTGTCATTTGCGTCACCCCTTGCACTCTGCCCGGATCGCGTTTCCCGGGCGCTCAGCGCCTATTCTATCACATCCCGCATCCAAAGAAAAGCTTTACACCCTCGCCGATTTGGTGTATCATCTAAGATAAGATTGTATATCCATTCGTTTGCACAAAATGCCTGCGCCAGCAGGCCGCCATAAAAGGAGAGATCATTATGGAAAACCAGATCCCGAACCTGATGCTGCCGGGCGAAGAACCGCAAGCCACGCCTGCCGCCGAATCCGCTCCGGCTGCCGCTGCCGTGCAGGCTGCGCCGGTTCAGGAGGTTTCATCTGCGCCCAAGGCCGAAGCTGCGCCAGTGGAGCCCGTCTCCGCTGAGGAGGATTCTCTCAATTTTGATAACCTCTCCGCGCAGGAACAGGCCGCCGTGCTCGCCTTTGTCGAGCGCATCGACATCAGCAACAGCGAAACCGTACTCAAGTACGGCAACGCCGCACAGATGAAGATTTCCCAGTTCTCCGACAAGATTCTCGAGGACGTCAAGACCAAGGATACCGGCGCGATTTCTGACATGCTGACCGACCTCGTCGCCGAGCTCAAGGGTTTTGACGTGGACGAGGGCAAGCGCGGCGGATTCTTCGGTCTGTTCAAAAAGGCCGGTCTCAATCTCACGCAGCTCAAGGCCAAGTACGACAAGGTCGAAGAGAACGTGATGGAGATCGTCAGCGCCCTGACCGGCCATCAGAATCAGCTCATTGCCGACGCTGCGATGCTCGACGAGCTCTACCGCCAGAACGAGCAATACTATCACGAGCTGACGCTTTACATCATCGCCGGCGAAATCAAGCTCAGGAAGCTGCGCGAGGAGGAACTCCCGCCGCTGCTGGCCAAGGCGCAGGAAACCGCCGATCCCTCCGACGCGCAGGCCGCCAGCGACTTCTCCCAGCTCATCGAGCGCTTTGATAAGCGCATCCATGACCTCAAGCTCACCCGCATGGTCTCCGTGCAGATGGGCCCGCAGATCCGCCTGATGCAGACCAACGACAATGTGCTCGCCGAGCGCATCCAGTCCACCATCGCCAACACCATCCCGCTGTGGAAGAGTCAGATGGTCATCTCCCTGGGCATGAAGCACGCCGAAGAAGCGCTCAGCGCCCAGAAGGCTGTCACCGACATGACCAACGAGCTGCTGCGCACCAACGCCGAGCGCCTGAAGGTCGGCACGATCGAAACCGCGAAGGAAGCCGAGCGCGGCGTGGTGGATCTTGACACCATCCGCACGGCCAATACGGCGCTGGTCGATACCCTCACCGAGGTTCAGAAGATTCAGCGCGAAGGCGCGCTCAAACGCGCCGAAGCCTCCATCGAGCTTGGCCGCCTCGAAAAGCAGCTGCGCGATAAGGTGCTGGAAATCAACAACAACTGACCCAACGCACACAAAGGCCGCAGAGCATCTATCGCTTTGCGGCTTTTTTGATCAGGAGCCGATCGCATGAAGAAAACACCCGCGTACACCCAGCCCGCCGGAAATACAAACGCCTATGCGCCCGTCAAACCGGCGCGCAGCTACGACGAACAGGCCAGACGCCTGTTTGAGGTCCACAACCTTGACGTCGGCAATGCCGACCGCGCCAAGCACATTCTCTCCACCGTCAATTATTACCGCCTGACGACCTACGGCAAGCACCTGCGCAGACCGGATGACCCGGAGCGCTTTATCGACGGCGTAACGCTTGACGATCTGTACGATCTGTACCAGTTCGATATGGGCCTTCGCCATCAGCTGCTGCCCGTGCTGGAGTTTTTTGAGGTGCAGCTGCGCGCCAAGCTCTCCTATCATCTGGCGATGACCTACGGCTCCACAGGCTATATAAACAGCGCCAATTTCCGCCTCGACAAACAATCTCAGGGCTCGCACAAGAGCCTGATGAATAAATTCAAAATCGAGGTCAAGCGGCAGGACGATCTCGCGTTCGTCCGTCATCATCAGGCCAAGTACGGCGGAAAGTTTCCCATCTGGGCCGCGCTGGAGCTGTTCTCCTTCGGCATGATCGCCCAGCTCTACGCCATGATGACCGAGAGTGACCAGTGGGCCGTCAGCCGCGAATACCGCCTGACGCCGGAGGAATTCAGCGCGCTCATCGCAGCAGCCGTGGATGTGCGCAATATCTGCGCGCATTATGCCCGCCTGTACAATCAGCCCATCGAGGATCCTCCTATCCTCCCGCCCAAGTATACGCAGTATGACAGCGATCTCGTCTTTCCCGTCGTGCTGATGCTGCGCGCCGTTGCCGGCGGTCATCGCGTCTATGGCGATATGATCCGCGGTATCGCGCAGCTCTCGGACGAGTTTCCCAAGGCGGACCTTGCGCTGTGCGGTTTCCCGGAGGACTGGCAGGATGTGCTGAAAAATCCATAATCCCATCACACAAAAGGCTGTTCAGCATGCAAGCTGAACAGCCTTTTTTCTCTCATACAGATCAGAACTCCGAAATGATCTCCGTCCAGATCGTATCATAGAGCTTCGTGTTTTCTCCCAGATACTTGAATACCTGACACTTATTAAGCGTCTCCTGCGGCGGATTGTTGACCGGAGAAGCGTTGTATTCCTCCGCGCCCCACAGCTCAATCGCCGCCGTATTGGGAATCGCATAGCCGACGTACTCGTAGTTCATCGCAGCGATATCCGCACGGCACATGAAGTCGATGAACTTCTCCGCACCGGAGACGTTGCGCGCATTGTGCGGAATGCACATCGAATCGTAGAAGATGTTGCTGCCCTCCTTGGGCACGACGTAATTCAGCGTGTCGGATTCGCTCATGCAGAATGTCGCATCGCCGCTCCAGACCAGCGCCACGGACGCCTCGCCCGCAATCATCTTATCCTTGACCTCGTCGACGACATACGCCAGCACCAGCGGCTTCTGGCGGATGAGCAGGTTCTTCGCGTCCGCCAGATCGTCATGATTGATGGAGTTAAGGTCATGCCCGCTCATCACCAGCGCGATCGCCGTGGTGTCACGCGGTGCGTTGAGCATGAACATATCCATCTTGTACTCCTCATCAAGCAGGATATCCCAGCTGTCGGGCGCTTCCAGCACGGTCTCCGTATTATACAGAAGGCCCATCGTGCCCCACGTATAGGGCACGGAGTATTTGAATTCCGGATCGTAGCTCTCGTGCGTGAAGCGCGGATCGATATTTTTTACATTGGGCACATTGTTCCAGTTCACCGGCTGAAGCAGTTCCTCCTGAATCATGCGTTCGATCATATAGTCGCTGGGCACGATGACGTCGTAGCTGGAACCGCCCTTGGCGATCTTGGCATACATATCCTCGTTCGTCTCAAACGTCTCGTAGATCACGCGGATACCGGTTTCCGCCTCAAAGATATCGATCACTTCCGAGTCAATGTAATCGCCCCAGTTGTATACGGAGATCGTCTCGCCCGTCATCGGCGCCGGATTCACCGGCATCACCGCAAACGGCGCACGCTCCTCCTCCTCTTCCTCCGCTTCGTCTGCCGGTTCTCCGTTTCCGCCAAAGGCAAGGCAGAACAGCGCCAGCACAATGACCAGCGTGACGAGGAAGCCCTTTTTCTTCAGAATGGTTTTCATTGCGTTCCTCCCATCAGTACGGAATCCTCACCTTTTCGACCTTCTTGCCGCTGCCGTCGTCCTTCTTCAGATCCTGCAGGTTGATGCCGATGAGCAGGACGAACACGCAGACAAAGATGATCGTGGACAGCGCGTTGATCTTCGGCGAAATGCCGCGCTTGGCCATGGTGTAGATGGTGATGGACAGATTGCTTACGCCCGAGCCCGTCGTGAAGAAGCTGACGACGAAGTCGTCGATGGACATCGTCAGCGCCATGATGAAGCCCGAGAACACGCCGGGCATGATGTCCGGCAGGATCACGCGGAAGAAACCCTGAAGGGGCGTCGCGCCCAGATCCTGCGCCGCCTCGGCCAGGTTCGGGTCAAGCTGGCGCAGCTTGGGCATCACGCTCAGCACCACATACGGCACACAGAACGCGATATGCGACAGCAGCAGCGTCACATAGCCCAGCTGAATATGCGCCATGGCATACAGCAGCATCAGCGAAACGCCAGTCACGACCTCGGAGTTGAGCATCGGCAGGTTGACGATGGACATCATCGCCTGACGCGGGCGGCGCTTCATCTGGAAGAGCGCAATCGCACCGAACGTGCCCAGCACCGTGGAGATCGCCGCCGCGAGGAAGCCGACGGAAAGCGTCGTACCCAGCGCGCCCATGATCGCCTCGTCGGTAAACAGTTCCCGATACCACTTGAGCGTAAAGCCGCCCCACTGCGCGCGGGACTTGCTGTTGTTGAACGAATAGAGGATCAGCATGACGATCGGCGCATACAGAAACGCCATGATCAGGCCGATGTACGCTTTTCTGATTCTTCTTTTCCAGTTCATCAGAGGATGCGCACCTCCTTGCTCTGTTCGTCCTCCTTGTCAATCCTGCCCAGCGCGCCCATGAACGCGAGCACGACGACCATGACCAGCAGCGACAGCGTCGCGCCAAAGTGCCAGTCGCTCGACTTGCCGAACTGATTCTGAATAATATCGCCGATCAGCGGCACCTTGCCGCCGCCCATCAGCTGGCTGATGACGAAGGTCGTCACCGCCGGAACGAACACCATCGTGATGCCCTCCAGCACGCCGGGCAGGGAATACGGCAGCGTCACGCGCATAAAGCTCTTGGCCGGGCTCGCACCCAGGTCGGCCGCCGCCTCCAGCAGACTCCTGTCGATCTTCTCAATGACGGTATAGATCGGCATGATCATGAAGCTCAGGTAGTTATACACCATACCGAGGATAACGGCGTTCTCGTTGTACAGGAAAATGATCCTGCGGCGGACGCCGCGGGCGAGCAGCCATTCATCAAGCACGGGAATCGCCTCGCGCAGCCTGGCAATCCAGCTGTTGAGGATGCCGGAGTTTTCCAGGATGCTCATCCACGAATAGGTTCTCAGCAGGAAGTTCATCCACATCGGCAGAATCAGCAGCATCAGCCACAGCGCAGGCCGCTTGAAATCCCTGCCCGTCAGGATCAGCGCCACCGGATAGCCCAGCGCCAGGCAGATCACCGTGGTGATCACCGCCACCTTGAGCGAGCGCAGCAGGAGCCTCAGATATGTCGGTTCCAGCATGCGCTTAAAGTTGCTCAGCGAAACGACGGCCCGCTTCTGCCAGGGTTTTTCCGTCGTACGCGATCCGTTCTCCAGCTCGTAAATCACGCTGCCATCCGGCTGAATGATCTCCGTATAGGGAATCGGCTCCTCGATCGTTACGCCGTACCACACGATCATCACCAGCGGCACAACGATAAAGATCATGGCCCACAGCACAAACGGCAGGGTCAACGCCTTGTTTTTCATCGCATCAGGCCCTCCTTATTTCGCGCGGTCCGCGTGCCTCTTGAGCACGTCCGGCGAGCAGTCGCTCTTATGCATGACCTGAATATCCTCCGGCGCGACGAACATCTTGACCCGCGTGCCGACCGGACGCGCATGTGTGGAATGCACCAGCAGCACGCTGTCGCCGGAGCGCACCTTCATCTCGTAGTGTACGCCCTTGAACAGCAGCGACTCGACCACGCCCTGCGGCACGCCCTCGATCGGATCCTCCATCGTGCGGAGCTTGAGGTCCTCCGGACGCACGACGATATCCACCTCGGCCTGCTCGCCGAAGCCGCCGTCCACGCACGGGAATTCGCAGTTGAGGAAGCGCACCAGCCTGTCGCGCACCATCGTACCGGCGAGGATGTTGCTGTCGCCGATGAAATCCGCAACGAACGCAGACTGCGGCTCGTTATAGATATCCTCCGGCGTGCCCAGCTGCAGGATCTCGCCCGAGCGCATGACGGCCACGCGGTCGCTCATCGTGAGCGCCTCCTCCTGATCGTGGGTGACGAAGATGAACGTGATGCCGCTCTCGCGCTGGATGCGCTTAAGCTCCAGCTGCATCTCGCGGCGGAGCTTGAGGTCAAGCGCCGCCAGCGGCTCATCCAGCAGCAGCACGTCCGGCTTGTTGATCAGCGCGCGCGCGATCGCCACGCGCTGCTGCTGTCCGCCGGAAAGCGAGCTGATCTTGCGCTTTTCATAGCCGGCAAGGCCGACCATCTCCAGCATCCGCGATACTTCCAGCGCGGTCTTCTTCTTATCCTCGCCGCGCAGATCCGGGCCAAAGGCAACGTTCTGCGCCACATTGAGATGCGGGAAGAGTGCATAGCGCTGGAACACCGTGTTAATCGCGCGCTTGTAGGGCGGCAGGTGAATGATGTCCTCGCCCTTGTAGAGAATCTCGCCGCTCGTGGGCTTTTCAAAGCCGCCGATGCACCGCAGCAGCGTCGTCTTGCCGCAGCCGGACGGACCCAGCAGCGTTACAAATTCATTCTTGCCGATATCAAGGCTTACGCCGCCCAGCGCGACAAAGCCGTCCTCAAAGACCACACGAAGGTCTTTGACCGAAAGGATCACATTGTTTTCCATGTGCCTGTCCTCCTGTATTTTCTTGGGGACGCCATCCCCAGACCCCATCTTCGCTTCGCGCCCGCTTAAAGACGCCGGTCTATCGGGCGGAGCAAAGCCCCGCCCCTACACACTGCCCCTTCAAACCGCCTATAGGGGAGGGGCTCTGCTCCTCCCTGAAGGACGAACGCCATCTCGTCAGCTCGTGAATCTCATCAGAAATTCGGCGGCGTGGAGACCCAGATCACCGTCGCCTGGGTCTTGCCGGTGTTGTGCAGATAATGCTGAACGGAGGGCTTGTAGGAGAAGCTGTCCCCCTTGCGCACGCGGTAGCTCTTTTCACCCATCACCAGCGTCACCGCGCCGGAGAGCACGTGGCCAAACTCCTCGCCCATATGCGGCAGGTCGGTCTCCGTCTTGGCGCCGGGATCCAGCGTCACCAGAATGGGCTCCATGTCCTTCTTCTGCGCGTTGGGAATCAGCCAGTGGATCGTTACGCCGTCTTCATTTTCCTTGATAAAGACATCCTCCTTGCGGCAGACGGGGTTATCGCTCTGCTCGTCGGAGAAAAACTCGTGAAACGAGCTGCCCAGCGTCGTCAGAATATCCTCCAGCGTTGAAAGGGAAGGCGACGTCTGGTTGCTTTCCAGCTGAGAGATAAAGCCCTTTGACAGCTCGCAGCGGTCGGCCAGTTCTTTTTGCGTCAGGTTGTTCTTCTGGCGAAGGCTTCGCAGTTTTTCACCGATATTGATTTCCACGAAAACCCCTCCTTTAGTTTAGTATTGCAAAACTTTAAGGTTATATCAACGATGTTGATTAAACCACACTCTGCCCCTCATGTCAAGGTTTTCAGAAAAAAAGTTTTCCAAATTTAAACACAAAGTTCAGTTTTAAAGAACATCTATAAATGAAAAAGGGACGGAGCTTTTGCTCCATCCCCTGATTTTTCAAGATTTTAAAGGCTTTTTGATCACTTTGCGCCCGGCTTGCTGACGTCCACGATATACGCCGCGCTCGTCACCGGCGCTTCCGCCGCCGCGCCGTCCTTGGTATAGGCGCCGTCCGCAGGAAGCGTCAGACCCTCGCCGACAAGATAGAACGATGCAATGTCGCCCGCCTCAAGCTGCGCGCCCTGGGGCAGCACAATCCATACCGGATCCTTCCATTCGCCCACAGCGATGTTGTCAACGCACACCAGCGCGCAAGCTCTGCCGTCATAGTCGGTAAAGTCCTCCACCCTTCCGCGCATCATGAACTGCTTTCCGGCGTATTTCTCCGGCGCCTTAAACAGGTCGGCATACTCCACAGCGCCCATCTTCTGGCGGAATTTGGCAATTCCCTCGCGCTCGGTGAATACGCGCGTGAGCGTGATCTCCGTGCGGCTCTCCTTGAGCCCCGCGCTCTTCGCGCGCAGGCTGTACGTCTGCGTATCCTCGTCCTCAATAAAGACGCGGACGCTGAAATCGCCGTTTTTGTTGGCCTTGACGTTGGTGCTCATGCCCTTGCCGTTGATGTAGACCGTCGCATTCGGCTCCGTTTCGCCGCGCACCATGACAAACTCGCCCGTAAAGCGCTTCTCCTGCGGCTCCGTAATGATCAGCTTGGCAGACGGCATCTCGTAATGCGTGGCGAGCATCGCCTCAGCGGTATCCGTCATCACCGCCAGAACGAGGTCGCCCTCCTCCGGCAGCTTTACGCGGATGGAGAACGTGCCGTCTCGCTTAGCGGTCGCCTTGCCGAGCGTCTTTTCGCCCACGGCAACCGTCACCGCAGCGCCCGGATCAGTCTTTCCGTTGATCGTCAGCTCTGCGTCCTTCGTATACGCCGGTACGCCCTCAACCTCCATCAGCCCTTCGCTGGCGATCACCTCCGCCACGCCGGGCGTAGGTTCGGGCGTCGGCTCCGGGGTCGGGGTCGGCACGGGCGTCGGCGCAGGCGTCGGATCGGAAACCGAGGAAAGCAGACGCATACCGGAGAGCACCTCCGCCATGCGCGCATCATCCGCCTCATCCGGCATACGGCCCACAACCGTCTGCGTGATCATGTAGAGCTTACCCAGGTGCAGCGTCGCATAGCGCAGCGTATACACCGGCATGGACGCATACATCGCAGAGCTGGTCAGGCGGACGCAGACCGGGTTCGTCTGTGTCAGACCACAGCTCTCATACAGGCCGCTTCCCGCAAACTGCTGCTCAAACGCCGCCAGCTGCTCATCGGTGATCTTCTCCATGCGCATGACGTCCGCAAACTCGCCCGCATCCGTCACGCTGACGGCGATCTGTCCGCCGTCCTCGGGGATAACCTCCATGACGATCCCAGAAGCCATATAGCTCGCCAGAATCGCCTCACGGGTCGTTCCCAGCGCAGCGATCAGCTCCGTATGCTCGTCAAGGTTTGTCTGCGTCAGCACGGTCTCGCCGTCCTTCTGCGTATAGCGGAAGCCCTCATATGGAAATACATATGTCGCCTCCTGCGCCAGCGCAGCGGGCATGCCCAGCAGCGCAGCGGCAGCCAGCAGCAGCGCTGCAGCGCGTTTTTTGTTCCAAGTCATATGGTTTCTCCCTTCTGGGGATCACGGGCGCAGCCGCCCGGATGCATTCAATATCACGATGATTATAGCACAGGGGCATCAGGCTTTACAAGATTTGATGTCAGATCCCCTTGCCGTCAGCAGCGCGAACGCATAGAAAAGCACGATATTCATCGGCGTCATCGCGCCAAGCGGCGCGCTCTCCATCATGCCGGTCATCAGGCAGGCGACCACGAGCATGCACAGCGCGCGATAACCGGAAATCTGCCGGTCTCCCCGTGCATAAAACACGCGCAGCGCCGGCACGGCGATGATCAGCAAAAACGCGCACATCATTCCAAAGCCAATCAGGCCGAAGTCCGCAATATGCTGCAAATAGGTATTATGGACAGCGACGGCGCCGTTCCTTTCATGCATGGTCCCTTCGACAATCCTGCTGCCCGTCCTGCCAATGCCATTGCCGATCAGCAGGTTCTTGGGTTCCGCCTTCCAGAGCTTGAACAGATTCTTCCAGATATCCGTTCTGCCAGACATCGTCGCATCCACCGCCGCTCTCGCAGCCTTGGGCTTGACCTCTTTTTTCTCGCTTTCCTCCGCCCTCGCAGCTGCCACAATCGCAGCGCTGCCGCCATTTTCGATCTTCGCATAATGCGAGAGCGCCGCATCCGTCAGCATCGACGCACCGGCGTAGGAAACCACCAGCACCAGCGCCGCAGCAGCCATGCCCGCAGCATGGCGAACCACCGCGTGGGAAAACCGCAGGTTTGCGGAAAGATATCCGTATGTGCCCGCCGCCATCGCAATCATGACAGCATAGCGCGCCGTCCGGCTCTGCGTGAGCACGACCACAGCGACCATCGCAGCCGATGCGGCAAAATACAGCGCGCGCATCACGCCGCGGCTGCGGCAGAGACCCGCCATGCAGAACGCAGCCGTGCACAATGCGATGATGCCCGTACTGTTATAATGAAGGCCCGCGCAAAGATACGCCCTGTTGAACACGCCGAAGCCAAAGCCCCTTGTGCCGCCGCTTTCCCGGAATGCAGCGACGTCCGCGCCGATCGACAGCCCTTTCGCCGCACAGTACAGCAGTGCACCACCCAGCAAAAGCGCCAGCAGCATGAAGAGCATGCACGCCTGATCGAACAGTTTTTCCCTCTGCGCCGCGTCTTTCTCCGACAGCTTGGCATAGATCCCGAAATAGACAATGCAATGACTGATCCAGCTGCAGATGTTGTTGAACGTCAGGCCGAAGCGAATGCCAAACGGCACGGTCACCCACGCAAGGAGCAGCGCCAGCACGCACAGATCCACGCGCAGCGAGCTGTCCGTCAGGCTGCTGCGGCGCTCCAGCCGCAAAAGGCACAGCGCCATTCCCCACGGGACAACCACATACCGTTCCAGCAGCGCAACCTCCGTCTGATGCCATCTGAGCAGGTCCGTCGGAAGCACGCCGAGCACCAGAAATGCCACGAACAGAAACAGGCTCTCATTTTCGGCAATCTGCAGCATCACGCGGTGCAGGGTATTCACAGCTTTTTTGATCACGCTGTCTCCTCCTCATTTTAAACGCATGGTCTCAGGGAAAGAAAAAGGGCGAAGAGGATTCCTCCCCCTCGCCCCGGAAAATTACTCGCCCAGCACGTCGACCGCAGCCGGCGCCTCGGCGGCGACGGTCTCCTGCGCCTCAACGTTCTGCGCTGCCTCCGGCTTCGGGCCGCGGCGGCCGCGACGGCGGTTCCTGCTGCGGCGGGAAGAGGACGGCTTATCGCCCTGCTCGCCGCGGGCAGCCTTTTCCGTCTGTTCGCTGCGCACCGGCTGATTCTTGAGCATGATCACCACGCGGCGGTTCGGCTCCTCGCCCTCGGAATGCGTGGTCACGGCCGGATGATTCTGCAGCGCAGTATGCAGCACACGGCGCTCATACGGATTCATCGGCTCCAGCACAACCTTGCGGCCGGTCTTGGTCGCGCGGTTGGCCATGCGCTGCGCCAGGCGGCGCAGGCTGTCCTCGCGCTTGGCGCGATAGTTTTCGGTATCCAGCGTCACGCGGATATAGCCCTCGCGGCCCTTGTTGACCTGCAGGCTGGTGAGGTACTGCAGCGCATCCAGGGTCTCACCGCGGCGGCCAATCAGAATGCCCAGCGTATCGCCGATCATGTGGATGTACAGGCCATCCTCGCGGGTGTCGTCCACATAGACGTCCACCTTCACATTCATCAGGCTGGTCACATCCATCAGGAAGCGCTGCGCCTTGCCTGCCGGGGTCTCCTCGTCATGCATGACGGGCGGCTCGGTCGGGGTGAAGGGCTTCGCCGGAACCATCGGCGCATAGGTGCGCTCTTCGACGGCCTCCTCAGCCTTCGCCTCGGCCTTGGGCGCGTCCTTCTTCGGCGCGCGCGGCTTCTTCTCGCGCGGCTGCTTGGGCTGCTTCGGGGTTTCGGCCTTCTTCTCGGCCTCTTCCTTGGCTTCCTGCTTCGGCGCATCCTTCTTTTCCGCGTTCTTCTTCTCTGCCGGCTTCTCGGCCTTCTTCTCTTCGGCCTTCTTCTCAACCGGCTTCTCGGCCTTCTTCTCTTCGGCCTTCTTCTCAGCCGGCTTCTCGGCCTTCTTCTCTTCGGCCTTCTTCTCAGCCGGCTTCTCGGCCTTCTTTTCTTCGGCCTTCTTCTCGACCGGCTTCTCGGCCTTCTTTTCTTCGGCCTTTTTCTCCTCAGCCTTCTTCTCGGCCGGCTTCTTCTCGCTCTTCTTGCGAACCGGCTCGTTGATGCTGAAGGAGCTGAGCAGATCGCTCAGGCCATGATCGTCTTCCTTCTCATCATCCAGCACGGTCAGGCGGACACACGCCGGCTTGCTGCCGAACAGGCCAAACAGGCCCTTCGCGCCCTCCTGAATGACGTCGACATGAACGTCCGCAATGGTTACGCCCAGCGCGGCAAGGCCGGCGTCAATGGCTTCCTGCGTCGTCTTTCCGGTAAATTCCTGGCTCCTCACTTGAGAACACCCACTTCCTCAGCCTTGGCGGCCTTGCGGTCCTGCGCCTTGAAATACTTATCGAAGGCGACATGTTCGACGATCGCGTAGATGTTGGAAATGACCCAGTACAGCGCGAACGCGGAATTGTAAATCGCACAGAAATACAGGGACATGAAGGTCATGACGTACATCATGGTCTTCGTATTGCCCGCCTGCGCGGCTTCCATCTGGCCCATGGTCAGCTTCTGCATGAACAGCTGAGAGAGGATGGAGAGAGCCGGCAGGACAAACCAGCCGTTAAAATGCTTGTAGATGGTGAATCGGATGATGCCCAGAACGCTCAGGTTGCCCAGGCCGGCAACAGGCGCCACATACGGCGCATAGGCTTCGGAGGCAATGAACGGCGTGACAACCGTCTCGATAAACTCATTGACGGCAGCGGCGTCAGCCAGGTTGAGCGCCTGCGGAATGGTGCCCGCGGCGGCCAGCTTCGCGCTGATGTCATTCCAGACCCCGAACTCAATCATGCGCAGGGACTGCACATCCGGCATATAGGTCGCAAACGGGCTGTCCGGCATCCAGAGGTTCTTGATCCACAGGAAGCCGTCGGTCAGCGTGGACGGATCGATGGTCGGGTTGTGATAGAAGGTGAGGAACTGCGTGACGAGCTGCTCGTTGGCGAAGGTACGCATGGCGTAGAACATCGCGAACAGAACGAACATGGAGATAATCATCGGCAGGCAGCCGCCAAACGGGCTGACGCCCTCCTTGCGGTAGAGCTCCTGCATCTTCTGGCTGAGCTTCTCCTGATCGTTCTTGTACTTCTCCTGCAGCTCCTGCAGCTGCGGCTGCACCTTGGTCATCTTCATGGTGGAGCGGCGGCTCTTGAGGTTGAGCGGCATGACCACCAGCTTGATCAGGATCGTGAAGACGATGATGGTGATAGCGTAGTTGTTGATGATCGCCTGCATACCCTTGATCAGGGACAGCAGGATCGGATTAAGGAAATTCATGGACGAAGCGTCCTCCTTGCTATTCGCTATATTGCGTTACGATAAGCCGCCCGCGCACCCGGCGCCAACGCCCGGTACGGGGTCATGTGTTCCCTTTCAGGGCACAGGATCGTTGAGATCGCCCTTGTAAAAGGGATGGCAGCGCAGGATGCGCCGCACAGCAAGATAGCCGCCCTTGAGCGCGCCGTATTTTTCAATCGCCTCAAGCGCGTACTGCGAGCAGGTGGGATAGAACCGGCAGCACGGAGCATGCCGCAGATATCTGCGGTAAAACCGGATCATGGCCAGCATGACAGCTTTGATCATTCCGGATCGCCTGCCTTCTTTTTCTCCTCCTTCGCGGGCTGCTCTTTCCCGTCGGTCAGGAGACAGTTTTGCTTGCGCAGCAGGTATTGCATGGAACGGCACAGCTTATCAAAATCCGCTGTGAGCGCCGGCTGGCGAGCAATGAATACGTAGAGCCCCGTCTTCATGCGGGGCAGCAAGGGCGCGCAGGCGGCACGCAGGCGGCGCTTGACACGGTTGCGCTGTACGGCGCAGCCGATCTTCTTACCCACGGAGAAGCCCACTTTGAGCGTATTGGCGCGCACATACAGCATGACCATCTCATGCGAGCCGCCGGAATTGCCGCGGCGATAGACGTACTTGAACTGCGCGTTCTTTTTGAGACTGTATGTTCTCTGCAATGCCTTCTGCTCCCTTGCACAATGAAACAAAAAAGGTCCGTTCCCGGTCTTTGCCGGGCCGGACCGAACGCCCGCGCAGAAAAGCCCCACGCAGGAACAGAGACCGCTATCAAGCGGTCACTGAAGGTTGATCAATCAGACGGGGTTGGAAACGGTCAGCCTCGCGCGGCCACGGGCGCGGCGACGGGCGAGAACCTTGCGGCCGTTCTTGGTGGACATACGGGAACGGAAGCCATGCACCTTGGCGCGCTGGCGCTTCTTGGGCTGATAAGTTCTGACGGAAGAAGCCATAAATACACACTCCTTATAATAAAAGGTTAATCTGAACAAAATTGGGTCGTACCGGTCGTCGATACGTTGTTCCATGCAAAAGCTATTATAGTATACTTCACGCCCCGCGATGAAGTCAAGTGAAATTTCGGGCAAAGCTTTAAAAATCGTAATCTTTTCGTAAAATTCAGAGCCCCTGTGTCAAAAGCCCGGCGCAGCTTGACTTCATCCCGCGGCGCATCGTATAATAAAAACCTATCAGAATCCATTCTACTTTATACACGCTTACATGGGAGGTATCGTGATGAATAATATGCGCAGAATCGGCGTTCTCACCTCCGGCGGAGACGCACCGGGCATGAACGCCGCCGTCATGGCTGTAGCTCAGGCTGCCCGCCGCCACGGCGTTTCGCTCATCGGCATCAAGCGCGGCTATAACGGCACGCTCTGCCGCAGCAATAACATCGCTGACGACATGGTCGAATTGGATCTCGATACCGTTTTGGATATCGCCGACCAGCCCGGCACTTACCTGCGTACGGCGCGCTGCCTCGATTTCCTCAAGCCCGAAATGCAGCTGCGCGCGGCCAACAACATCCGCGAAATGGGCGTCGAGGGCATCGTCGTCATCGGCGGCGACGGCTCCTATAAGGGCGCGCAGGCGCTGTGCCGCCAGGGCATCCCCTGCATCGGCATCCCCGGCACGATCGACAACGACCTCGCCTATACCGAGATGACCCTCGGCTACGATACCGCCGTCAACTCCTGCGTGGATGACATCCGCGCCATCCGCGCGACCAGCCGCTCCCACGACCGTCCAGCCGTCGTGGAGGTCATGGGCCGCCACTGCGGCGATATCGCGCTCAAGGCCGCTGCGGGCACCGGCGCAGAGATCTGCATCGTGCCCGAGGTTTCCTGGTCCATCCCGGACGTCGCCGAGCGCCTGTCCAGGCTGATTGCCGGCGGCAACCTGCGCGCGACCGTCGTCGTCGCCGAGGGCGCATGGGATTCCATGGAGCCCTACGACTGGCGCCGCGTCCTGCGCGAGCATAACATGCTCGTCCACGACGACGATCCCATCTCCACCCGCTTCCTCACCCGCGTGCTGCGCTGCCTGACCGGCTGCGAGGCCCGCACGACGATCCTCGGCTATACCCAGCGCGGCCGTCAGCCCTCCGCATACGACAGCGGCTTCGCCTTTGAGGCGGGCGTGCTTGCGGTCAATCTGCTGCGCAACGGCATCGGCAATCAGGTCATTGGCGTCAAGGACAGCCGCGTGTTCTTCATGCCCATCGACGAGGCCCTCCGCCAGAAGCGCCCCTTCAACCTCAATCTCTACAACACCATCAACGATCTCTGATTCACCGCAGGGACTTCTGGGCTTTCCCCGGCCGTCCCGCTTTCTTTTTTACCACAGCATGAAAGAGCATGCAGGAACACGGAGGCATTATGCTGCGCAGAAACGACATCTTTGAAATGACTTGTGAAAACTTCGGACAGGACGCTCAGAGCGTCTGCCGCTATGACGGTATGGCCGTGTTCGTCCCCGGCCTGTTGCCCGGCGAACGCGCGATGGTGCGCATCGTCAAGCCCGAAAAGCGCTACGCCTTTGGCCGCGTCGAGGCGCTGCTTGAAAGAAGCCCCGACCGCGCCGAGCCCTTCTGCCCGGTGTATAAGCGCTGCGGCGGCTGCTCCTGCCAGCATATGACCTATGACACCAGCCTGCGCTTCAAGCAGGATCAGGTGCAGCAGCTGCTCACGCGTGTCGGCGGGCTTTGTATCACCGTCCCGCCCGTGCTGGGCATGGACACGCCCTTTGCCTATCGCAACAAGGGCGCGTATCCGGTCGCCGAGGTCAGCGGCGCGCCCGCCTGCGGCTTCTTCGCCCCGCGCAGCCACGACCTTATTCCCCTGCCCGCGCAGGGCTGCCGTATTCAGCGCGAGGATTCCCGTGACGCCACGCAGGCTGTGCTCGCATGGATGAAAAAAAGCGGCGCACGCGCCTACGACGAGGCCTCGGGCAAGGGCCTTGTCCGCCACATCATGACCCGGTCCACAACAGCAGGCGGCCTGATGGTCGTTCTCGTCGTCACAAGGCGCGATATCCCGCAGAAGAACCTGCTGATCGACACGCTGAAATCCGCCGTACCCGGGCTGGTCAGCCTGTGCCTGTCCATCAACGCCCGCCGCACGAACGTCATCCTCGGCGAAGAGATTCACACCCTCTGGGGCGAAAGCGTCATGGAAGACACGCTCCATGGGCTCAGGTTCTCCGTCTCTCCGCTCTCGTTCTTCCAGGTCAACCCCGAACAGACCGAAAAGCTCTATCAGCTCGCCCTTGATTACGCAGACCTCACCGGAGGCGAAACCGTCGTGGATGCCTACTGCGGCGCAGGCACCATTTCCCTGATGCTCGCCCGCAGGGCAAAGAAGGTCATCGGCATCGAAATCGTCGAGCCCGCCATCCTCAACGCGCGGGAAAACGCTGCGCGCAACGGCATCAGCAACGCCGAATTCATCGTCGGCGCGACAGAAGAAGTCCTTCCCCGCCTCGTCTCACAGGGCATGCGTCCGGATGTGATCGTCGTCGATCCGCCGCGCAAGGGCTGCGAGGAGGCTGTCCTGCAGGCCATCGCCGAGGCAAAGCCCCGGCGCGTGGTCTATGTCTCCTGCGGCGCGCCGACGCTGGCGCGCGACGCCAAAATCCTCTGCGAAAACGGCTACCGCGCTGAAAAGGTGCAGTGCGTGGACATGTTCTGCTGGACCGGCGCGGTGGAGACGGTGATGCTCTTCACCCGACTGTAACCCCATCTGTGTCCATTGATTAATGAAGGAGGAACACACGATGAAAACAGCGACGCTCATTCTCGATCGCGACTACGCCATTGGCGAAGTCGACAAACGCCTCTTCGGTTCCTTTATCGAGCATCTTGGCCGCGCCGTGTACGGCGGCATCTATGAACCGGGCCATCCGACCGCCGATCAGTATGGCTTCCGGCGCGACGTGATGGAGATGGTGCGTCGGCTGGACGTGCCGGTTGTGCGCTATCCCGGCGGCAACTTTGTCTCCGGCTTCAACTGGGAGGATTCCATCGGCCCGCGCGAAAGCCGCCCAAAGCGTCTGGATCTCGCGTGGTTCACCACGGAAACCAACGAAGTCGGCCTGCACGAGTTCGTCCGCTGGTGCCGCGAGGCAGGAACCGAGCCGATGTACGCCATCAACCTCGGCACGCGCGGCCCCGACGCCGCGCGCAGCATCGTGGAATACTGCAACCATCCCTCCGGCACGCAGCTTTCCGATCTGCGCATCAAAAACGGCGCAAAGGATCCCTTCGGCATTAAGCTCTGGTGCCTTGGCAACGAGATGGATGGCCCATGGCAGATCTGCGCCAAAACGGCGTATGAATACGGTCGTGCAGCCCACGAGTCCGCCAAGCTGATGAAATGGGTCGATCCCTCCATCGAGCTGGTCGCCTGCGGTTCCTCCGCCTATGACATGCCGACCTTCGGCACATGGGAATACCAGATGCTCATGGAATGCTACGAGGACGTCGACTACGTCAGCCTGCACCGCTATTACAACAACCGCGCCGGCAATACGCCGGATTTTCTGGCCCGCAGCCTCGATCTGGACGGCTTCATCAAGACCGTCGTCTCCATCTGCGACGCGGTCGGCGGAACAAAGCACAGCAAAAAGAAGCTGAACCTCTCCTTCGACGAGTGGAACGTCTGGTATCATTCCAACGAGCAGGACGAGGAAATCAAAAAGCGCGACCGTTGGGGCCGCGCGCTGCCGCTGCTGGAGGATATTTATAACTTTGAGGATGCGCTGCTGGTGGGCGCGCTGCTCATCACGTTCCTGCGCAACGCTGATCGCGTGAAGATCGCCTGCATGGCGCAGCTGGTCAACGTCATTGCGCCGATCATGACGCGCACCGGCGGCGGCGTATGGGCGCAGACGATCTACTGGCCGCTCCTGTGCGTGTCCAAATACGGCCGCGGCACGGCGCTTCGTCCGGTCGTCAAGTCCCCCGAATACGCCTGCACGGATTATGACCATGTGCCCTATGTCGACGCAACCGCCGTCCTGCGCGAGGATGGCAGCATCGCCATCTTCGCCATCAACCGCAGCATGACCGAGGACATCGAGCTGACCGCCGACCTGCGCGGCTTCGGCGATCTCGCCGTCGCGCAGCATCTCTACCTGCATCACGACGACGTGAACGCCGTCAACACGGAGCTGCAGCCCGAAAACGTTCGTCTTCAGGAAAGCAAAGGCGGCGCGGTTGACGGCGGACAGCTGCGCATTGCGCTGCCGCGCCTGAGCTTCAACACGATCATCCTCGCGCCGAAGCGCAATTAAGCCCCCTGCGATTCATCCCCATTCAGCCAGAGCGCCATTTCCCGGACGCCGGCCATCGCCTGTTCGTCCTCCCATGCGGGAATGGTGTCTGTGCTGGGCGATACGACCGTATGCTCCGCCCATCCCTCGGCATTGAGCATCCTGAAAAAGGCGCGCAGATGATGATTTGCGCCGCTCGCATTGCCCTTACCGCCCGCGGTCAATATGACCGCGGCTTTCTTTTTCTTCAGGACGAGCGGCTTTTTCAGAAAGAACGTCGCCACATGCCAGGGCTGCATACGGCTCATGAGGCTGAGCATCTTACCCGGCAGCGTACAGAAATACACCGGCGACGCCACAACCACGTTGTCAAAATCGTCGCCGTAGATCACGTCCATCTCGTCGCGCACAATGCAGCGCGCCGTCGTCCAGCAGGCGCGGCAATCGATGCAGGGTGCGATATCCGAGCGGAAAGCAGAAAGCTCGATCACCTCGCCGTTAAGCGCTTCCTTCAGCGCCTCAATCAGCGCGGCGGTATTCCCTTTTGGTCTTGGCGAAGCGTTGACGATCAGTGTTTTCATATGCGGTCTTCTCCCTGGTTATTCGTTGAGAAACGCGCCCGCAGTCAGGGCGTCGTATTGTTCATCCGTCAGCTCGCAATGATAAAACAGGCGGTAATATTCCCTGATTTCCGCCTTCACATCATAATCACAATGCTCCGGATAGAGCACGGCGGGCAGCCAGATGAGTCCAAGAATCTGCTGCACGGAAAGCGGGCTGCCCAGCCAGTTGTGCGGGCCCTGCGGCGTACGAACATAATCGCCATTCGCCACGGCGGTCATCAGACTCCATGTGCCGTCCGTATCCACCTCATCATACACACTGTCCGGCGCAAAGATGATGAACTCCGGATCCCAGAGCATGATCTGCTCCATGGATACCTCGTTGCCGGTGCCTTTTGAAATCGGGTTGTCCACCACGGCGCAGTTATCCGTCAGCATGTCGATCAGTTCCGCCTGATAAGCCCCTTTCGCCAGCACATTGAGCCCCTTGTCACCCGTGATGAACAGCACCTTTCTGCGATGATCGCCCACATTCTCCATGATCGACACCGCACGGGCATAGACGCGCCCGCAAAACTGAGCAAGCTCCTCCGCCTGCTCTTCTCGCCCGAGCAGCTCGCCCAGCCGGCGATAGGCCTGCGGCGCATCCTTAAGCATAAAGCGGACGAACACCGAAGGAATCGACGTCTGCATCTGAAGGCTGTCAAGATCCTCGGAAAGCCCCTTCTTTTCTTCGCCCATGTCGATAATCACCTGCGGATCGCAAAACGCCAGCTGTTCCACATTCAGATCCGCCGAGCCATAGAGCTTTCCAAGGTAGGGCCAATCGAGATGCTCCTTCGGGATATACGCTCCGGCAGATTCATACCAGCGATCCGCCGTGCCCACGAACATATCCGGCGCAAGCGCATACAGCACAATCTGCGGCACCGGACCGGAAACCGCGATACGCGAAATCTCCGACGGCACATTCACCTCGCGGCCGGCGTCGTCCACAAAAGCCCTCGTCTGCGCACATGCGCAGGCGGACAGCAGCAGCATCGCGGCAAGCAGCAGGGAAGCGATCTTTTTCATGGGTGATTTCTCCTTTCGTCTGTTCGCAAATCAATGAGAATCAGCGGGAATGCACACGCGGATTTCGTCCCCGCGCATGCTGCAAACCTCGACGTCCACGCCGTAAAGCGCCGAGATGAGGGCGCTGCTGACGGTCTCCTTCGGCGTGCCGAACGCCGCCACCCGCCCGCCCTGCAGGGCAAGGATTTTGTCCGAATACAGATATGCCTGATCCGGGTCATGCGTACTCTGGATGACCGCATAGCCGTCCCGCGTCAGGCCCTGCACGGTCTGCATCACGCGCATACGGTTGCCATAATCCAGATTAGCGGACGGCTCGTCCATCACCAGAATCTTTGCCTCCTGCGCAATCGCCCGGGCAATCAGCACAAGCTGCCTCTCGCCGCCGCTGATGCTGCCATAGCCCCGGTCGGCCAGATGCTCGATGCCCAGCCGCCTCAGGGCCTTGTTCGTCAGCGAGCGCTGGCGCTTTCCAGGGGAGGCAAAGCCGCCCGTCTGCGCCGTCGTTCCCATGAGCACCATGTCATACACGCTGTAATTGAACACCGGGCTGTGGGATTGGGGAATGTAGGCAATCGCATACGCCAGTTCGCGCGCGCTCATCTCCGCCACCCTGCGTCCATCGACATATGCCGCACCGGAGGACGGCGTAAGCAGCCCCAGCATACAGCGAAACAGCGTGCTCTTGCCCACGCCGTTGGGGCCGAGTACGGAAAGAAACTCGCCATAATCCACTGAGAAGCTGACGTCATGCAGTACCCCGTGTTCGCCATAAGCAAACGACAGGTTTTCCACGTTCATACTCAATGCCGTTCACCGTCCCTCGTAATGAGATAGATAAAGAAGGGCGCTCCGATCAGGGAAGTCAGGATGCCCAGCGGAATCTCCGTAGCGAACAGACTGCGGGAAAGATTATCCACCAGCAGCAGAAAAATCGCGCCGAAAAGCATCGAAGCGGGCATCAGATATTTATAATTGTTGCCGACCATGCGGCGCGTCAGATGAGGAATAACCAGCCCGACCCAGCCAATCACGCCGCTCACTGACACGCTCGCAGCGGTAACCAGCGTCGCGCAGAAGATCACTGCCGTGCGAATTCGCTTCGCGTTTACGCCCATGGTCTGCGCCTCCTCGTCGCCGAGGGTCAGGATATTGATGCGCCAGCGCAGCAGATGCAGCGGAACAAGTCCCAGCGCCATGGGAAGAAGCGCAAAAATCAGATCCTTGGGCATCGCGCCGTTCAGGCTGCCCATGAGCCAATAGGTAATCGCTGGCAGCTGATCCTGCGGATCGGCGACAAGCTTGATGAACGATGTGCCGGAGGAGACCAGCGAGCCAATCATGATGCCCGAAAGCACCAGGCCCAGCACGCGCTTTCCCCGCGCCTTTCCGCCGACATAGATCACCGCGCCCACGGTCGCAAGGCTCGCCGCAAAAGCAAACCCGGTAATCATCCCGCCGCCAAGGCCCAGCAGGATCGCCAGCGCCGCGCCAAACGCCGCGCCGTTGGACGCGCCCAGAATATCCGGCGCAGCCATGGGGTTTTGAAACACGCCCTGATACGCCGCGCCGGCAGCGGATAGACAGCAGCCCACCAGACATGCAAGCAGAATGCGCGGAAGACGATGATTCAGCAGCAGCGATTCCTGCACCGGCTTCCAGAAGGGCTCGATGTCCATAAATCTTGAGCCGATGATGCCGCACATCTCGCGAAAGCCAATCGGATATCGGCCCAGCGTTACAGAGCCCACGATACAAAGCGCCAGCAAGACCATCAAAACCGCAATCACCGCAGCATACGGCGGACGCTTTTTGTTCTTCTCCATCTGCAAAAACTCCTCACGGCAAAATAAAACGGGATGCTCTGTGAGTCAGCACAAAGCATCCCGAAAAGCGCCCGATATGCCACATATCCCATGTGGATACAATATACCCAATGCGCCCTATTCCGGCATGGTTTGTTTCCTTCTCACACTGGAAGGCTGCGCCGTTTCCCGCGCAACCCCGTGACCCCGAAGGTCAATCCGCAGTCCATAGCATATTCGCCTTAGGACATACGGCACGGAAACGATATTTAGCTGTTCATATGGTAACGAATTTCAAGCAATTTGTCAAGCAGACCGCATAAAACAGAGCATCCTTCCGCGTAAAAGAATGCTCCTGCATGTTCTGCTATAAATGCCGCTTTACAGCTGATGCTTGATCGCTTCCATCACACTCGTCATGTGATACTTGATCAGAAAAACCTGATTGGCATAGCCCGGATAGCGGGTGCGCGTCTCGTTCATCAGCGGATAAATCCATTTTTCCGTGCTGCTCACATAGCCGACAATCCGGTCGCGCCCAAATCCGCTGCTCATTTCCGAGATGTTGCAGCAGCGATCCAGCAGCTTGACCATCGACGCGACGGGGTCAGCGGCAATCCCGCGATAGTACCGCTCCTGTGCCGCCTCTTCATCTGCGCAGCAGCCTTCATCCTTGGTCAGCAGCACGACTGCGCGCCTCGTCCGCTCATTGACCGGCAGTTCATCCGGCATCACGCCGCAGTCCTCACAGACGTCATGCAGCAGCGCGGCAGAAATCAAATCATCATCGTCCAGCCCGAGCGCCAGCGCATGGCAGGCCACGAGCAGCGGATGATAGATGTAGGGCACATGGTCTTTTCCCCGGCGGTATTGCCCCTTGTGCATGGCCTTGGCATAGGGCAGCACACCGACCGTCTGGTGCAGCCCTTTGACCGTGGCATAGGTCTTGATGTACGTGTACATCTTCTCTTCGCTGAAGAGCCTGTCCGAGAGTTTTTCGCGGATATCCAGAACGGCCTGATCCACCGGCTCATCCGTGAGCAGCCAGTCCGTCGTTACCCCGAGAAGCCTTGCAATCTCCGTGAGCTTTCCAATTTCCGGCTGTGTCTCCGCCCGCTCCCACAGGCTGACCGCCTGAAAGGAGACATTCAGCTTTTCCGCCACTTCTGCCTGCGTCAGCCCGCATTGCCTGCGTGCCTGAGAAAGTCTCTGCGCAAACGTTCCCATGTGCATCCCTCCGTTTCTTCCGTATGTCCACATGATAGCATCGATCTGTCCGGACGTACAGCATACCCGCCTTGAACATGCATCCTGTGTTTCAAGCAGCACTTGAAAACATTCGTAAAAGAAAGGAGCATCCGAAGATGCCCCTTTTATGCACAGATTACTTCTGGACCAGGTGCAGCGCGAAGCCGGCAATCTCGTCCTTGAAGTAGATGGCCTTCAGCTTGCCATCCTTATAGTTGGCGGAGGACTCGTCAAACTCGAAGCCCTGACGCTCCATGTACGCCTTGGCGCGCTCGATGAAGTTGGTCTTGATGCCGATGTGGCCCTTCGCGCCGCGGAACGGAGTCTTCATGACTTCGATGCCGGTGCCGGCGAAGATGGAGCTGTTGCCGACCTTCATGGTCCAGCCCAGCAGCTTGCACAGCTTGGTGGCGGTGTCCATCGCCTCGGCCTCGTCAGCGGAGTTGATGCCCACGTGAGCGATCTCCAGACCCAGCATCAGCTGAACGGCGGAAGCGGTCAGCGCCTTGATCTTGTCCCAATCCTTGGCCTTGACAGCATCGCCCGGAACCATCCAGGTGCCGCCGCAGCAGAGGATCTTGCCGAAGGACAGGTAATCCAGCAGGTTCTTCTCATTGACGCCGCCGGTGGGCATGAAGGTCACATCGCCGTAGGGAGCCGCGATGGACTTGATGTACTTCAGGCCGCCAGCCGCCTCGGCCGGGAAGAACTTAACGGACTTCAGGCCCAGGGAGAGCGCCAGCTCGATGTCGGAGGGGTTCGCAGTGCCCGGGCAGACCGGCACGCCGATCTCCTGGCAGTACTTAACGGTGGTCGGGTTGAGGCCCGGGGAAACGATGAACTTCGCGCCCGCAGCGACAGCCTTGTCAACCTGCTCGGTGGTCAGGACGGTGCCCGCGCCAACGATCATCTCCGGGAACGCATCAGCCATGGCTTTGATGGCCTCGGCAGCGCACGGAGTACGGAAGGTGACCTCAGCGGCCGGCAGGCCGCCCTCGATCAGGGCCTTGGCCATCGGCACCGCGTCGGCGGCATCGTTGATCGCGATAACCGGAACAATACCGATCTTAGAAAGCTCCTTCATAACGTCCATGGGAAAAACCTCCTCAAATCCATTGATTGTTTGCTTATGTTTCACACGGGACCGCGCCCGCATAAAAGGCGTTTATCCGACAAAATCCTCCCGCATCGGAGCAAAGATATCCAGCAGCACGCCTGCGCTTATGCAGGTGCAGCCGTGCACTTTGCCGCTGTCCACGACGATGGAATCACCGGGACGCATCGTGCGCGCATTACCCTCGATGTGGTAGGTAAATTCACCGGAGAGCACATAGGAAACCTGCGTATGCGGATGACTGTGATCACTGCCCGCAGCGCCGCTTTCAAAGGCGACCTCCACGGTCATCATCTGATCGTTATAGGCGCGGATACGGCGCTTTGTGCCGCCGCCCAGCTCCTGCCACCGGCCTTCAGCTTCTCTGACAAACGTCTGCATATGTTTCCTCCGGTTTTATTCAGATTCGAATCACTTCACGTCCATGCCGAAGTAGGCGACGGCGTTGTTGTAGCTGATGCCCTCGACGAGCTCGCCCAGCACCTTGTAATCCTCCGGATACTCGCCGTTCTCGACCCACTTGCCGATCAGGTTGCACATGATGCGGCGGAAGTACTCGTGACGGGTATAAGAGATGAAGGAGCGGGAGTCGGTCAGCATGCCGACGAAGCGGCCCAGCAGGCCCAGAGAGGCCAGGGACTTCATCTGCTCGATCATGCCAAACTGCTGATCGCAGAACCACCAGCCGGAACCGAACTGGATCTTTCCCGGGATGCAATCGCCCTGGAAGTTGCCCAGCATGGTGCCCAGCACGTAGTTGTCCTTCGGGTTGAGGCAGTAGAGGATGGTCTTCGGCAGATCGCCGGTGGCCTCCTGATCCGCCATCAGGTGGGACAGGTTGTACGCGATGTTCTGATCGTTGATGGAGTCGAAGCCGACGTCCGCGCCGTACTTCTTGAACATCGCCGGGTTGTTGTTGCGCAGCGCGCCCATATGATACTGCTGCACCCAGCCACGCGCCTTGTACATGCGGCCCAGGTTAACGAGCAGGTAGGTCTTGTACTGATCGATTTCCTCAGCGGTCAGGGTCTCGCCCGCCAGGCCCTTCTTCAGGGCGGCGTCAGCCTTCGCAGCGTCGGTCACAGCATACGGAACGGTGTCCATGCCGTGGTCGGAAACGCGCGCGCCGTTGGCATGGAAGTAATCCAGACGGATCTCCAGCGCCTTAAGGACGTTCTCAATGTTCAGGCAGTCCACGCCGGACACCTGAGACAGGGTGTTCATGTACTCTACGAAGCCCGCACGGTCGATGTTGAGCAGCTTGTCCGGGCGCCAGGCCGGATACACCTTGAAGGAGGTGTCCTGCTTCGCGATCTCCTGATGGAAGCGCAGGTCGTCGATCGGATCGTCGGTGGTGCACACGAGCTTCACGCCGAACTTCTCGATCAGGCCATGGCAGCGGTATTCTTCCTTGGCCAGCAGCTCGTTGGCGCGGTTCCAGATATCCTCGGCGGTGTCCTCGTTCAGGACGTCATAAATGCCGAACACACGCTGGAGCTCGAGGTGGGTCCAGTGATACATCGGGTTGCCGACGCAGTACTTGAGGGAGGCGGCGAACGCCTTCCACTTCTCCAGCCAGGTGCCCTCGCCGCGGATGTACTTGTCATCGATACCGTTGGAGAGCATCACGCGCCACTTGTAATGGTCGCCGCCAAGCATGAGCTCACCGATGTTGGCGAACTGATGGTTCTCAGCGATCTGTGCCGGCGGAATGTGGCAATGATAGTCGTAGATCGGCATCTTTTCCGCGTAGTCATGATACAGCTTTTTCGCCACATCATTCTCAAGCAGGAAATCGGCGTCCATAAACTTTTTCATGGGAATCGTCCTCCTTCTGAATATACATGCAAATATCTCACCCTGCTATAGCAGGTATCGTTGCATCGATTTGCAATCCACTGTAGAGGCGAAGCTCTGCTCCGCCCAACATTCGCGGAATCGCGGGAGGAGCAGAGCCCCTCCTCTGCAGGTTTATCTGCGGTTACAGCGTCACGCCATCCTTAAAGATCGCGATCTCACGATAATCGTGCATTTCGCTCTTGGTCTGCTTGCCCGAAGCGATCGCCAGCAGCTCCTTAAAGAATGCCTCGCTGGTTTCCTCCATCGTCGCGCCCTGCACCAGAACGCCCGCGTTGAAGTCGATCCAGCCATGCTTCTTCGTAGCCAGCGGGGTATTAGTCGCCACCTTCACCGTCGGAATCGGCGCGCCGACCGGCGTGCCGCGGCCCGTGGTGAAGAGCACCATCTGCGCGCCGGAGCCCATCAGCGCGGTGATCGCGCAGATGTCGTTGCCCGGACCCTGCACGAGGTTGAGGCCCTTCTCGACAACCGGCTCGCAGTACTTAAGAACCCCGCGAACCTCCGCCGTGCCGCCCTTCTGCGTGCAGCCGAGGGACTTATCCTCCAGCGTTGTGATGCCGCCGGCCTTGTTGCCCGGGGACGGATTTTCGTAAACTTCCTGATTGTAGCGGATGAAGTACGCCTTGAAGTCGTTGATCAGCGCAACGGCCTTGTTGAAGGTTTCCTCGTCCTTGCAGCGGTCCATGAGGATCGTCTCCGCGCCGAACATCTCCGGCACCTCGGTCAGCAGCGTGGTGCCGCCGTGGCGCGCCAGCAGATCGGAGGCGGCGCCCAGCAGCGGGTTCGCCGTGATACCGGACAGGCCATCGCTGCCGCCGCACTTGAGACCGATGATCAGTTCGGATGCCGGAACGGTCTCGCGCTTAAACTGGGAAGCATATGCCGTCAGCTCATCAAGGAGCTTCATGCCTTCCTCGATCTCGTCTTCGTGCTCCTGCGTGATCAGGAACTTGACGCGGTCGGGGTTGTATTCGCCCAGCACCTTCTTGAATTCGTTTACATTGTTGTTCTCGCAGCCCAGAGAGAGCACCAGAACCGCGCCGGCGTTGGGATGATTGACCATCGCCGCGAGTAGCTTCTGCGTGTTCTTGTGATCCTCGCCCAGCTGGCTGCAGCCGTAGGGATGCACGAAGCAGTGGATGCCCTCGACGCGATCGCCGTAGGCCTTTTGCGCGAGCTTCTCAAGCGTCTTGGAGGTACCGTTCACGCAGCCGACAGTATTGACGATCCAGACCTCGTTGCGGATGCCGACGCGTCCGTTCTCGCGGACATAGCCCTCAAACGTCGCCTCGCGGTCGACCGTTACGCTGCATTCATGCGGATTATAGGTGTACTCCAGCAGGCCGGAGAGGTTAGTTTTGACATTATGGGTATGCACCCAGTCGCCCTTGGCGATGGCCTTGGTCGCATGGCCAATGGGGAACGCATACTTGATGACGTTTTCGCCTTCGGCGATATCGGCAAGCGCGAACTTATGGCCCGCAGGCACATCCTCGTTCAGTTTGGCGCCGAGGATCTCTTCGCCTTTTAAAAGAGGCTCAAGCGCGACGGCGACATTGTCGCGCTCGGTGATCTTGATATACTTGCTCATTTCTCAGCCCACTACTTTCGCAATCGCAGCCTTCGCATCCGCCAGAATCTCCGCAAGGGACGCGGCGACGGAAGCCTCGAATCCCGGCAGAGCGGCAGTCAGATCCTCGCCCCAGAACTGGACGTTCTCAAGCACGGCCTTGGCGATCTCCGCAGCGGACTTGCCCTGCATACCCGCGAAGAAGTCAAGCACAAACTGGTCATCGACGATCGGATATTCGTTGCCCAGCGCACGCACGCCGGCGAAGGAACCGTCTTCCTTCTTTGCGCCGCAGTAGAACGCGATGAACGCCGCCATAGAGAAGGTCAGAATCTTCGGCAGCTCGCCCTTGCGCTTCACATATTCCTTGATGGTCGGCAGCACGCGGGCGCGGAACTTAGACTGGCTGTTGAGGGCGATGGAGAGCAGCAGGTGGCGGTTGAACGGATTGGAGAAGCGCTCAAAGATCGCAGCAGCAAACGCCTCCAGCTCATCCTTCGGCAGGTCGAGCGTCGGCATGATCTCGTTAAACAGCGCGTCGGACATGTACTTACGGGTATTCGGATCGGCCATGCAGTCGCCCACGATCTCATGGCCGGCCAGATACGCGCCCAGAACCATGGAGGTATGCGCACCGTTGAGCATGCGCACCTTGCGCAGCTTGTACGGGGAGACGTCCTGCGTGAAGATCACGTTGCAGCCGGCCTTCTTGAAGGGCAGCTCATCCTCGATCCAGGCCGGGCCTTCGATGACCCACAGGCCGAACGGCTCGGCGGTGTTGAGCATGTTGTCCTTGTAGCCAAGCTCTTCCCAGATCGCCTCGGCCTCGCCGCGCGGATAGCCGGTGACGATGCGGTCCACCAGCGTGGAGGTGAAGACGTTCTCTTCCTCGATCCATGCCTTGAACTCGCTGGAAAGCCCCCACTGATCGGCGGTCTTCAGGCAGCACTCCTTGAGGTTGCGGCCGTTGTAGTCGATCAGCTCACAGGGCAGCAGGATGAAACCGGTGCCCTTTGCACCGCCGAACGCGGTAAAGCGCTCATAGAGCAAGCGGGTCAGCTTGCCCGGGAAAGAGGCCTGCGGCTTGTCGTCAAACTGGTCCTTCCCGGTGTAGACGATGCCCGCCTCTGTGGTGTTAGAGATAATGAAACGCATATCCTTGTTGTGCGCCAGCGCGAGATAGCCCTCAAAATCCTCATAGGGAGAGAGGCCGCGCTTCACGCACTGGATGATGCGGGTATCCTTCATGGCCTCGCCATCCACCTGACCGCGCAGGATCTGGGTGTACAGGCCATCCTGTTCATTCAGCATGCCAATCATGCCGCGCTCAATGGGCTGCACGATCACGACGCCAGCGTCCATGCCGACCTCGTTGGCCTTGTCGATCATCCAGTCACAGAATGCGCGCAGGAAGCCGCCTTCACCAAACTGAATGACGCGTTCGGTCTTCGGCGCGACGCCGCGCGCCATATTCACAGAGGGGAGCGTAGAAGCGTTAAGCTGAACCATGTGAAAAACCTCCCAAATATTGCTGTCAAATATACTTTAGACACACCGAAACCCGCCTGACCGGAAGCTTTCCGGAGGCGGATGGACAGTCGTATCCGTCTTTCATGATTTCTATAAACAGTATAGCACCGCCTTTGTTCTCCGTCAAGATTCGAGGCAAAAGCGAGCTTCGAATTTTGTAGGGGATGTATAAGTCATCCGACCATCCATTCCGCCCGGTTTCCAGTGAAAAAAGGAAAGATCACGCTCAATTGCGCTTGTAACCCATTGTCATCGGTGGTAAAATATTGTTAATATCATTTCGAAAAGCCCGGAAAGGGCACCATCATCACGCGGGAGGTTTTACGACATGAAAAGACGCATCGGCATCCTCACCGCCGGCGGCGACTGCCCCGGCCTGAACGCCTGTATCCGCGGCGTGGCACGCGCCAGCTATTCCCTCTTTGACACCGAAATCGTCGGTATTCAGGACGGCTATGCCGGTCTGATCGAAGGCAACTATCGCGAGATGAAGCAGAGCGACTTCTCCGGCATCCTCACTCTGGGCGGCACCATCCTCGGCACCCGCCGCACCCCGTTCTCCGAGATGCGCGTCATCGGCGATGACCAGGTCGACAAGGTCAAGGCGATGAAGCAGACCTACAAAAAGGCGAAGCTCGACTGCCTCGTGTGCCTGGGCGGCAATGGCACGCACAAGACCGCCAACCTGCTCTCCGAGGAGGGCCTCAACATCATCGGCCTGCCCAAGACAATCGACAATGACATCTGGGGAACGGACGTCACCTTTGGCTTCCATTCCGCAGTTGACATCGCCACCGACGTCATCGACCGCGTCCACACCACCGCCGCCAGCCATGGCCGCGTCATGGTCATCGAAATCATGGGCAACAAAGCAGGCTGGCTGACGCTCTATTCCGGCGTTGCCGGCGGCGCGGACATCATCCTCCTGCCGGAGATTCCGTATGATCTGGATGTGGTCTGCGACGCGCTGCGTGATCGTGCCGAGCACGGAAAGACCTTCTCCATCATCGCCGTCGCCGAAGGCGCGATGACCGTGCAGGAAGCCAAAATGAAGAAGAAGGAGCGCGCCGCCTATCGCGCGGAGCAGGGCTTCAGCGGCATCGCCAATCGTCTCGCCAAGGAAATCCAGGAAAAGATGCCGGAGATCGAGGCGCGCGCCGTCATCCCGGGTCACATGCAGCGCGGCGGCAGCCCGAGCGCATACGACCGCATGCTCTCCACCAACTTCGGCGTGCACGCTGCGCAGCTCATCGCCAGCGAGCAGTACGGTCAGGCGGTCGGCATGATGAACAATGTCGTCTCCCATAACCCGCTTTCCGCCGTCGCCGGAAAGACCAAGTTCGTCCCGATCGATGGACACGAGATCCGCGCCGCGCGCGCCATGGGCATCTCCATGGGCGACAAGCGCAAGTGATCCGCTATTCTATCCGGATTTAACCGTTTGAATCGATTTTTCCCCGGCTTTGCGCCGCAAAGCCGGGGAAATCTGCAGTTCACTATGGCAGAGCATCCGCCTCCCGATTGGAAGGCCGCAACCTCACATCCCAACAGGTACGTCAGGCAAAACGCCTCGATCGGCGAATGATCGGGGCGTTTTTTGTGCTTATGGAGCGCCTTGCAGAATCAGCTGCTTCTCCTTCAAGGGGGCGGCTATTTTATACCGGCTGCGCTGCAGGTTCTTTTTCCGATGAGATTGTAAACCGCAGACCATTGCGCTACAATACAGATAAGCACTCGTGCAGATCATCATGACGAAGGACGGACGTTTCCATGAATTACAGCTTCCTGCAGCGCATTCCTGCGCTGGCGCTCACCCTGTGCATGGCCGCTTTTCCTGCGCAGGCCCAGCGCATTGATACAGCCATCAAAGTAAATCCCGACAAGGCAATCATGACCAACGGCGGCGTGTTTGAGGGCTGGGGAACCAGCCTGTGCTGGTGGGCAAACCGCCTGGGCTATTCGGATACGCTCGCCCAGCTCGCCGCCGACGCCGTATTCGGCCCGGACGGTCTGCATCTGAACATCATGCGCTACAACATCGGCGGCGGCGATCACCCTGATCATCATCACATCACCCGTACGGATTCCGCCGTACCGGGTTGGCTTGATTGGGACGAGTCTGCTCAGGCGTACGCGTACGATTACACCGCCGACGCCAATCAACTGAACACCATGCAGCGCGCAGTCCGGGCGGCAGGAAAAGACGCTCTGGTTGAGGTCTTTTCCAATTCTCCGCCGTATTTCATGACGGAAAGCGGCTGCTCCTCCGGCGCAGAAAAAGCATCCCGGAACAATCTGCGCGAGGACTGCGTAGAGGATTTTGCCGAATACCTCGCGCATGTGACGGCATACCTCAAAGACGAGCTGGGAATGCCCATTGTCAGCCTCTCGCCGATGAACGAGCCGAACACAGACTACTGGAAGGCCTACAGCAATAAGCAGGAGGGCTGCCACGTGGACAGCGGCAAAAGCCAGTCTGCCATTTTGGAGGCTGCTGCCGACGCCATGGCGCGCTATGGTCTGAGCGACGTACTCCTCGCCGCCAGCGACGAAACCAATCCGCAGCTGCAGGCCGAGGCCTATAAAAGCTACTCCACAAAAGCAAAGCAAGCCCTCGGTCGCGTGAATACCCACACCTATTCCGACAAAGGCGCAAGGGCGCTTTCCAAGCTTGTCGCCAAAGACAGCATCAACCTCTGGATGAGCGAGGTGGACGGCGCAGGAACAGCCGGCAAGCGAGCGGGCGAAATGGCTTCTGCGCTATGGCTGGGGCAAAAGATCATCTCCGACATCACCGCGCTTTCCCCGTCTGCATGGGTGATATGGCAAGTGATCGACAGCCACATTTCCCGCGATGGCTATAACGGCAACCGCGACACCGGCATGGTGGACGTAAGCGGCGGCTTCTGGGGCACGGCCGTCGCCGATCACGATAAGGAAGAGATCATCCTCACCCAGAAATACTACGGCTTCGGCCAGTTCACGCGCTATATCCGCCCCGGCAGCACGCTCATCCCCTGCAGCAAGGATGCGCTGGCCGCCTATAACGCTGAACAACAGACGCTCACCGTCGTCCTGCTCAATCCTTCGGAGAAAGACAAAACGATCTCCCTGAACCTCTCTGCTTTTGACATAAACAGCAGCGCTGTACAGGCATATCGCACCAGCGGCTCCATAGCAGACGGCGAGCACTGGTCGCCGGTGGACGGAATCACAGCGGAAGGCAGCGTCGTCATCGCGCCGCTCAAGCCCAATTCGATCACCACGCTGATCATCGATTGCATGCTGCCCGGTGCACTGCGCTGCGCAGCCTGAGCAGGCAGCAGATCACCCGTCTGTGTTTGGTCATCATGTGCTTTTCTATGCGGAATGCGTATGAAATTTCCCGTTTGAATTGACTTTTTCTCCGGTTTCGACTATAATATCGTATTGATGGTTTTGCACGGCGAAACCGGAAAATCTGCATCTGTAGCTCAGCTGGACAGAGCGGCCGCCTCCTAATCGGAACAGGTTCGCCCGCCTCTGAGAATTCATCCTTCATTTAGGTGAGGGTCACAAGCCCTCATCTTTCATACGCATCCATAGCTCAGCTGGATAGAGCGGCCGCCTCCTAAGCGGCAGGCCGGAGGTTCGAACCCTCTTGGATGCGCCAGAAAACGCTGTCATGGCCCACCATGATGGCGTTTTTCTTTTTACCTCAAATGATTTACGCTCACCTTCTTTCTCTCAACTGCTTTCGCGCCGCGCTTGCAGATCATCTGCAAGTTTTGCTAATCGGTATACGAACCGTTTCCACGGCTCTGCTAAGAATTTTGAAAATCCTGCTAAGAGCTTTCCGGCTATCCTCAGCGAAGCCCGTTCGCCCTGGCACTCACCAGCTGCGAAAGCAGCGCCACCAGCTCCGGCGACTGCTGCAGCTGCACGATCAGCGAAGCCAAGTCCTGCGCCTGTGCAGGCGGCGTCTGCGGTCCTGCTTCCTCCGGCGCGCAGACATTGCGCAGATCCGGATTGCCGTAGAACGCCGTTTCAAACTTCTGGGCATTGAGCTTTCGATCCTCGTCGAGGATGTGCGCGTAAACCCGCGTGATCATGTCAATCTCCGCGTGTCCCGTGTCGCCCTGTGTCGCCTTCAGGTCGCCGTGGTTGAGCTTCAGCTTGTACGTCGTGCTCGAATGGCGCAGGGAGTGGAATACCACGTCCGGCAGATCCGCTTCCTTCTTGAGGCTGTTAAAGAGCTTCTCCATCACCCGCCCGTCGCACGGCCTGCCGTTCGGCTGGGCCAGCACGAGGTCAAAGTCCTGATACTCCTCGCCGAGGAACTCCTTCGCCTCCTGCTGGCTCTTGCGCCATTCGCGCAGGATGTACGCCAACGTCTTGGGCAGCCAGATCTTGCGGATGCTTGATTCCGTCTTCGGCCGCTTGATGATCAGCCGCGTCGTCGTCCCCTTCATCGTCGCATCAAAGATGTGGTAGATGTCCTTTTCGCCCAGCATCTCAATCGCCTGCCGCGAGGCGCGCACCAGCTCACGGTCTATATACACCCACGCATCGTCCGCAGCAATCGCCGCATCTGTGATGTTCACGTTCGTCCATGTCAGCCCCAGAATCTCACCCATGCGCAGCGAGCAGGCAAACGCCAGATTCATCGCCACATACAATCGGCCATCCTTACAGGCGTCCAACGCCTTTCGGATCGTCTCTGCGTCCCAGATCTCGCGCTTCTTGCCACGCACCTTCGGCACAATGGCATTGTCAAAGGGATTCCGAGCGATGAGCTCCCAGCGCACAGCCTGCTTAAACGCGCAGCGCAGGAGCTTGATGATCCTGCCGATGTTCGCATCCGTCAGCAGATTCGTCGTGGGCTTGCGTGTCTTTGTGGAGACGGAGTGCGTCTTCTGAAGCGTCTGGATGTACTTGTCCACCGTGCGCGTCGTGATGGATTGCACCTGCAGATCGCCAATGATCGGATTGATGTAATTCTCAATCAGTGCGCAGCTGTTGCCGTACATCGACACGCCCCATCGCTTCTCACCGTAGAGCGACACAAAGTCCGCAAGGAATTCCCTTACCGTCTGCTTGCTCGGCGGAATAAACGTCCCCTGATCCGCCTGATACTCGACCTCCGCCTTTCGTTTCTTCGCCGCCTTTTCCGACTCAAAGCTCTCCCATTTCTGCTTGGTTTCGCCCTTGTCATTCACATAATTGTATACGACGGAATACTTCTTTCCGCGCTTGATGATCGTTGCCATATGGTCTCCTCCCGATTGTGATTATGCTTCTTTCTGCTCCAACCACTCATCGAAGGACTTCCTTGAAATCCGGATAGAAGAACCAATGCGTATCGTCCTGAAATGCCCCGCCTTCACCAGATTGTAGGCAGACGATCTGCCGATACCGAGAATCCTGGCGATGTCCTCCACCCGGTATGTCTTGGGCGTCGGACATGGGATCATTTCGCTTTCACCGACCATTCTGTGTTCCATGGCATACTCCTTTCTGTATGTACAGCCGGTGTGTGCTGTGATGCCTTGCGCCACCATTGTAGAACAGCACACACGCAGCCGCAAGGATACGGCAGGCTCCGGGCAAATCCGAAGCCCGCTGTTTTCATTTTCATCGCGCTGCGGACAGCTTTAGCAAAGCCGCATAGCTCCGCCGCACCGATTCCCGTTCGCAGCAGAACTCCCCTCCAGTCCATGAGGGGCCGTGAGGAAGTCTCATGATACCCGTGTGCATCGTCGCGCCCCTCCTGCCACAGCAGGGTCTGTGAGCCGTTGATCGCTCCGGCAGTGCCATCCTCGCGCCGTCTCACAAGCCGCTCCGCATCACGGGGAACTGTTCCCGCAGCAGCGTATTCACTTGTCAAAGATCACGTTTCCCATGAGCGTCAAAGCCAGCAAAGGCTCTTCATCAATCAGGAGAATTTATCGCTTATATTTGGCCCCTTTTTCGGAGGTTTTCAAACTTTTTTCAAGATTCCTGATACCGGCGTGAATACTCTAAGCAATAAGAAGTACGGAAGACCCGAATAGTCAGGCCTTCCGTACTTCTTATTCATTTTCTTCAATATAATTGTAAATGATGCTTTCTATACTTTCAGTTACTCCATCAAAACCATCATCCACAGCATCCCAGCAATAGAGCGTCACAAGCCGATACAGTGCAATGTAGATGGTAACAATCATGCTCATGATCCTATCCATCGTCGCCGAACTGCTCAGCTTTGTTGTGATCGCTGTTCCATGTGAATAAGGACTCATTAATTCAAAACCCAAATACTCACTCTTATCAACGAGATTACATACGCCTTTGAAGTTAAAGTACTCCTTTTTATTCAATTTATAGGTCCAGCCATAATTCTCGTCGATATAAGGCTTTTTTCTATTGCCTTTTTCAAGAAAGACATCATCTATTCCATATCGCTGACACATATCTTTAAAGAATTCCATATCCTGCTGAGATACTTCTTCCTTACTGAGAATAACACTATCCCGATAAGTTTGTACCAAGTAGTACTTCCAGAGCTCCTCTTTTTCATGATCAAATATAAGTTCGAAGAATACGCTATTCTCAATAACAACTCTTAAAACCATATTTGCGGCGTTTAGATGGCCTAGAATCATATTGTCATGCGCCATCTTTGCATAAGAAACAATGGATTCTGCAAACATTTGGCATATGCCATTGTAACTCCATACATCGCTGCATTCCATTTGGTTCACTGCACTCTCGGCCATCTTAATTAACCGCCTCAGCAATGACAACTCATGCTTATACTCATAAAGCGTAATAGCATTTAGTTCATCACAAAACAAGTTTCTTTTGTTGATAATCATACTCAAATAATCACTCTCATTTCTTCATCTTCCCAAATTGAATTCAATACTTGTATTGAAAGTCTTCCGTGTATCTCCGACCCGACGTCATAGACGATTCTATCACAGTTTAAGTAACAGGTTCAATTACACTATCCTTTTCTTCCTTTCTCAGCATTTCCTAAGCTTTTTTCTAAGTTTCTGATACCTGCATGGATGCTCTGAGAAATCGTCGCGCAGCCGACGCCCTCCGCAGCGGCAATTTCCGTCATGCTCATGCCCATAAAGAAATAGGCGTATATCCGTCTCTGCTGCTTACCCGGCAGCTTTCGCATTGCCGCATACAGTTCCCGCTTCGCCTCGTTCTGCACGCAGATCTCTTCAGGAGACTCACCTACATGCAGCGCCATATGCTCGACTCCATCGCCGCGATCCAGCGAGTAATACGCCTTATGGTAGCGTACGCGACTACGATACGCTGCTTCTCGTCGATCACATGCAGCAAACAGCTCAGCCAGTTCCTCAGACACGTCCATGCAGCAGTCCTCCCGGCAGAAGGGATAGTGATCCTTCAGGTTGATCATCGTCATATTCCTTACTCCTTTTCGTCACAAAGTCATCAGCAGCGAAAAGGAGCCGGAGGGCTTCGGCATCGCAGCAAGCAAAAAACGCCCAAAGCACAAAGGCTTTGAGCGCATGGGAAACAGGCGGCTACAGCAGAGGCCCAGTTGGCAGCGAAGTTTGAAAAGCTGTTCAAAAATCGCTGCCATCCGGCAGACGGGTTTTGTCTGCCCAACCTTGTACCCACCTCGTATTCTGCTGTTTTTCTTTCAGAAACCCGTTTCAAAAGGGCATATAAATGTCCATGAAATGCAGTGCAGATTCAACGTGAATTACGGTTCTCTATACGAATGAACACACTTGCGGTAAAATAAGACCGAGGTGATCATCGTGTCCGAGTGTACAAATGCTAATCCTTTGTCTGAAATTAAGGCTCGTTTGCTGGCCGTCATTGACGCATGCAGTGAAGAAGAGCTTCAAACCCTTCTGCCTATCATCGAATCCGTTCTTGAAACCATCCGTGCCAAAGACAGCGTTGTCATCAAATAAATAAAAACAGAGCCTGCCTCCAGAAGTAATCTGGAAGCAGGCTCTGCGTTTAGACGTCTGGCTCTTTGCTTTCAACCATTTTCAGTTTTATGACGTTGACCTTGTTTTCCTTTTTGCACTTTGGACAGAACAGCGGGAAGTTCAGAAGAACCGTATCCTCATAGACCATCGTCCGTGTCTTTGCTCCGCATTGCGAGCATCTGATCCAAAGTGCTGTCTGTTCCTCTACCACTCATTCATCCCCTTATGGATTATCTCTTTGCCTTTACCGCTCTGTCATTGGCACACGAAATATTACTTTTCTGCGTCATCCGTTACCATAGAGGTTGGATTCATACAGAATGCTTTCAATCTCTCCACTCTCTGCATTTACCGTGATGGTATAGATTCCATCCCCCTGCGTATATTCAGCAAACTCTGTCGGATCTTCAGACTGCGCCTGAACAAGCTGCAGATTTACAGCGTAACAAAGCTTACCATCAGCTAGGCGATTGAAACAGCTCATTTCCGGCACATATACCATCATCTTCACCTGATCATCGCTGAGCGCATAGACCATCTGAACAGCTTCCCGTGCCAGAACTTCCATCTCCGGGACAGACAGCTTACTTTCAGACGCGAGCGCTGTCTGCTCTGCTTCATACTCCTGCTCGGTCAGCACGTTGACAGCCATGCTTTCAGCAGGCTGAGCACCTTGCTTTTCTGCGATCTCTTGCGCCTTCGCAACGTATTCCGTAGAACTGTGCGTCTCCTTATGGATGCGGATCATTTCATTGAGCTGATCGCTGCCCCAGGCGAGTGCGTCCAGACCGCCTGCAGTGTCCATGCCATCATGGCTCCACTGCACAGCAGCGTTTTTGTCGCGAACAATGATGCTGTACTTACCAAGAACAACATCCATCTGTTCAATTCCCTCATAAGTGACCAGATAGCTGCCATCCGGAAGTTTTTCCGTCTCTCTGTGGAAATACGTCAGCATCTCCTGTGTAATACCATACTCAAGTTCAAGTGCATCCTCAGCTACCATCACAGCGTCCATTCTGGGACTAAAAACCAATCCGGCAGCCATCGCTGTGGTAATACTTACACAGATGAGAACCGCAGTCACAACAGTACAAAAACTAATGTGCTTCACTTGTTTTTCCTCCTTTTGCAGAGGCAGTGCATGAACCATGCGATGCATCCTGTCAGAGAATTCTTCAGTCATTTCAGGATACATATTCCGAAGTTTATTCTGATCAAGCTGAATCACAGGACCACCTCCTCTTTAAGCTCTTTTTGAAGTATTCTCCTTGCCCGGAGCAATCTATATTTCACGCTAGGAAGTGGCATACTCATAGCTGTCGCCACTTCCTTTTCTGTCATGCCTTCCATGTACTTCAGAAGGAATGACGTTCTCAGTTCTTCCGGCAAGGATTGAATTGCGTCATACAGGCCCGTATCAAGCGAAGAAGCAAAAGGAACTGCGATATCTGGTATTTCTTCAAATCCAGCGCTGCGCTTGCGCTGGCGAAGAATATTGTAGCATTCGTTAATCAGAATACGCATCATCCATGCTCGTTCCGCCCCTTCGCGCACTTTGTCGCGGGATTTCCATGCATTGAGCAAAGCCTGCTGAACAGCATCTTCAGCATCATGCCGCTTCTTCAGAATGCTGTAAGCCGTTCTGAAAAAAGACGCCATGTGTTGCTCGCTCACTGCAATATAAGTTGCTTCATCCATTGGTTATCCTCCGGTTTTTTGAGATCTCACTTATATAACGGAATAGAAGCGGAAAAAGTTAGTGTGTTTCGCAATGATTTAGAATTTGCGCCTGCTTTTTCAGGGCAGGCGCTGTTTCAACTTGTCCACTTATGAATGTATTTCTTCAAAACATCGGTTACTTGGTCAGAATCAATCGCTGATAGCCCGGATTGATTTCATCTGCCGCAGCAGACGGCGTATCCGACATCTGCATGATCATCTTCTCAGGAATGATGTCGCTGGAAATCATCTGCTCGTACGTGATTTCCGGCAGGTTCTCCACGTTGACGCTCGCACTCAGATTGATTCCGCTGGGCAGCGGGTTTCCTTCTGCATCGAGCCAAAGCGGATAATCACGTGCGTTCACATCGTCGGCAGTCACGCCTTCTGGCACAACAAAAGTCGAATAGATGTAAAGACCAGCTGCGCTCAGTTCTGCCCTGACGCCTGTCAGCTTGTAACCGTCTGCGATAAAGTCACCGTTACAGGCATAAACATGTTCTTCAATCGGCGCTTCAAGGAAAACGCTCAGCGGCTTGCGATCCGTCAGCACATTGCTTTCACTTCCAGAATCAAGTTCGATCTCCATCACCTTCATGAACAGTTGCATATCGATCTTTTCGCCAAAGGCTTTTCCGTTCAGCTGCGGCATGCTGAAATAGACCACGCTACCATCCTCGTTATAAAGGAAATCTCCCATGGCGCAGCCACTGTCAATTTCAGCGGGAACTTCAAGGAATGCAAAGACCGAGTACAATTTGCGATTCAGCTTCTTCGCCGCCTCAACCCACGTCATCTGCGGCTCGACACCAAGGCGCTTTGCTGTCTGTTTGCCATTATCTCCGTTGGCGCCGATC
>JAFXCE010000038.1 GCA_017521565.1 Clostridia bacterium
CATGGGGTATATCCTTTCAGATGTGATGTGCCATCTGCCAATGCCGCAGCGATTATGGCTCTCTGCGCAAAACTCTTGGACACAGGCATCTGCAATGCCTCGCTGTCTATGAATCCGAAATCACCATATACCGCCTTGCCGAGCTCCGCTGCAGGCCACTGGCCCGGTGCCGCAGATTCTTCTTCCGACAATGCAGCATATGTATATGGAGCGCCATATTTCAGGCAGTCCAGACGGGACTGACGCCCCTCTTCTCCCATGCAGAATGCTATCAGTGAGCCTTCCGGAAGGTCCTTCACTTCGCGGCGGAACCACTCGTAGAGCGACATCACCCTCTGCACATCCTCCTGGCTGCGTGCCGTGGTCACAATCTTGACCATGTCCGCTCCATGATATATGCACTTCTCCACTATGGCCTTGAGGGCCTCCAGAGAGTCCGTGCCCTCGAAATCATGATATGAACGTATGAATATGGTGCCGCTCTCATGGGCTGCATTGCGCACCCTCTTGGACATCTGCTTCGGCGCTTCGAGCTCCACATCCACATAACGGGCTCCGGCCTCTATGGCCCTGACGAGCCTGCGCTCGGCGATCTGCATCGCCTTCACCTCGCGGCTCTGCGCCGTCATGGACTCATCCTGGAGCGACGGCTCCGTACGCATCACATCAGCTATGCGGCAGGTCGCCACAAGAGGCACATCGGATGTGAACACATCCTCGACCTCTCTTGCCGACAGCTCACACCTGTCCAGGCGGATCTCCGCCATCTCACACTGCTCCAGAGCCTGAAGTATCTGCTCTGCGTTCCTGTTCTGTATTGTTGTACAAATCATATTCTCGTCGTTTTGAGCGGCGTATTTATGCCAAGAGTGCAACCGCCTCCTCCACTGTCATGTCGTGAATCACCACGTCGCCGACTGCACGCGGCAGGACGAAATGCACCTTGCCGCCTTCCGCCTTCTTGTCCTTGCCCATCGCGTCTGCCATCTCGCGCACGCTGTATGGACTCATCACCAGCAGCAGGCAGCTGTCCAGGTCCTTCTCTATCATGGTCGCAAACCCTTCCTCCGCCATACCGAGCTTCTCCGCCAGACGTGCCGCATATACCATTCCCAGGGCCACTGCATGGCCATGGTCTATGTCATTGTGCTGCTTATGTGCCAGGGCCTCGATCGCATGGGCGAACGTGTGGCCCAGGTTGAGCTTGCGTCGCTCCCCGCCCTCGAACTGGTCGCGCGACACCACGCCGGCCTTCACCTTCGCAGCGGCCGCTATGAACGGCGTCAGCTCCGACAGCCTCTCCGAGAGTATCTCCGGCCATTTCTCCATGCTGTAGCTGAATGTATTACCTTCTGCTGCCGCTATGAACTCTGAAGCCAGCTCTGCAAGAAGCTGGACAGCAGGTCTGTAATTGTCATTATCCTCTATGACGAATGTCTTCAGCATCTCAGCAGCACCTGCCTGGAACGCCTCCATAGGAAGGCTTTCCAGCACCTGCGGGCATATGTATGTGAACTCCGGCTGGCGGATCGTTCCGAGCATATTCTTATAGCCTCCGAAATTCACTCCGGTCTTGCCTCC
>JAFXCE010000039.1 GCA_017521565.1 Clostridia bacterium
CCGCCGGTTCCGCCCGGGCCGCCGATTCCGCCCTGGCCGCCGTTGCCGCCCTGGCCGCCGGTTCCGCCCGGGCCGCCGTTGCCGCCCGGGCCGCCGTTGCCGCCCTGACCGCCGTCCTGATCCGTACCATCCCTCCAAATTGCCTTAATGGTGAGTTCACCCTGAACGTAGAATTGGTCTCCCTGACTCAAAGTACCAGTTTGATCCGCAAGTGCGCGAGCAACCAGCCAGCCCACGTCCGGTCCATCAGGATAGTACGAATCATCAAATTCTTTATACGATCCCGTCACTTCCCAATAGAGGAACTCATTCAGATTCTCCGAATCGGTTCCAAATCCGTATTGATACGGATAGTTAATTCTCATAATCTGATCATAAGTGCAGGGGAGGTATTCCACGACACCATATTTATTGTGTTTTTCCGAGACAATCTTCACGTTAAAGATTTTGTCCAGATCGCTCGTCTCGACATAAATGGCCCGAATATCCCTGTCACGTGTGATATCCATCTTGGCGCCCGGCTTATAATACGCCTCGATACCAATAACGCTCCAGCCATAGAAGGTTTTTCCCGCTGGCAGTGTGAAACCTACGTCAGCATATTGTGGAAGCGTATATGTACCTTCGCTGACCGTAATCTCCTTATACTGACCCGCCTCATCAAAATAAGAAAGGGTCGCAGCAATCGCCGTCGCACCCATCGCGCACAGCAATAGACACAGCATCATCAATGCAATGATTTTCTTCATATGTTTTCCCCTTTCAAAATGATCTGCATCATTTATAATACAGAGATTATATCCCAATATACCCGTTCATTTTGTCGTCCGGCCTGAAATGCTCATTTTCTCCCCCGAAATGCAAACCCATCAAAAAAGATATTCAATTCTACCTATACCCGCATCAAACAAATCCTCCTGTACCCGGAATGAAATCGCACCATATCGTCTGCATTGATACAGGTGACGATGAGCAATTCCGCGATACTTCCCAAGCGGAGAGTTTATCTTCATTTAACAGCAGTTTGCACAAATGTTATTGTCATCAAACATTTTTGTTGTATTTTCATCTGTTCTATGCTACCATTTGATTCGGAAAACACTTCGTTTTTTCAAAGCATATCTCTATATACAGAAGCGGAGAATCATTCATATGGGCGTTATCGAAACTCTGATTTTAACCACATTTATTGCCGGCGTTGTCGGCACCGGCCTGGGCGGCCTGATCGGCGCCATGCTTCAAAAGGACTCCAACCGCGCCGTTAGCCTGCTTTTGAGCTTTGCCGGCGGCGTGATGCTCAGCGTCGTCAGCTTTGATCTGGTCACCGAAGCCATTGAGACCCATGTCGGCGTGCTGACTGTCATCGCCTCCATTGCCATCGGCGTGGCGGTCATCTACGCGCTCAACAACTGGATCGACCGCAGAACCAACCCGCAGGTTCCGCACATCGACGCCAATCATCCTCAGACCGCGGATGACCTCGACGAGCTGATCCACAGCAACCATCTTGAGCAGCACATCGCCAATCAGGACAACAAGATGGAGCTTTTCATCGCCGGCGTCGTGATGGCTGGCGCTATCGCGCTGCACAACGTGCCGGAGGGCATGACCATCGGCGCGTCCTACATCAGCAACGGCGGCGTCATGGGCAGCGCCGCGCTCGTTCTGGCGATCCTCATCGGTCTGCACAACATCCCCGAGGGCATGGCGATCTCCGTTCCGCTCATCAGCGGCGGCATGAGCAAACCCAAAGCGGTCCTGATCACGGCGCTTTCCGGCGTGTCCACCATTCTTGGCGCGCTGCTGGGCTACATGATCGGCGACATCGGCGCGCTTGGCCTTGCGCTGAGCCTCGGCTTTGCCAGCGGCGCGATGCTGTATGTCGTCTTTGGCGAGATTCTGCCGCAGGCCATCCTGATGTACCACAGCAAGCTGCCGGCCTTCTCTGCCATCTTCGGCATGCTCGTAGGTCTGTTCATCATCTTCTATTGATTTTACTTTGCAGCACAAAATCCCCGGCTGATCATCAGCCGGGGATTCTTTGTTGTATGCCGCATGATTACAGCAGGCTGAACGCCGCCACGAACACAAACAGCGCCACAGAAAGCAGCGTGCCCATGGACAGCGACGTAGAGACATATTCGCCATCCTCGCCAAGATCCGCAAACAGCGGGATGATGAACGGCGCCGGCAGCGTATACTGCAGCATCAGCGCGAGCATCAGCAGCTTATCATACTCGATAATCGCAAACAGGATCGCCGACACGATACCGAAAACCACCAGCATCACAACCGTGCGCAGCGCCAGCGTGATGGCGACCGGCTTCATCAGCCGCTTGCTGAAGTTGAGCTGATAGCCGACCACCAGCAGAATCAGCGCAGACGTCGGAGCGGTGATAAACGCAATCAGCTCCGTGAGCACAACGCCGAAGGCTGTCGGCGCGATGGCCTTATGCACGCCCAGCGCACCGAGCACAATGCCCAGCGTCATGCCGATGCAGGCCTTATTCGTCACCATGTTCATCACCATGGCTTTGGGCGACATCCTGCCGCCCTCCGCGCCCTTGAGCGCAGCAAGGAACACCGTATAGGCAAACATCGTCTGGCCGATATCGACCATCGCGTAGGTTGCCGTCTGGTCCTGACCGGCGACCAGCGCATAGAGCGCATAGCCGAGCATGCCTCCCTCGAAGCTGGTCATCAGCAGGGGCATGAACTTGTCATAAGGCTTTACAAACTTTTTGAGCGCAAAGCCCGCGACCAGCGCAAGCAGACAGCTTGAAAACACCAGCGCAAACACCAGCAGCAGCTTGCCGTCATACTGCGCGGTGAAGAACGCATTGAACAGCACCACCGGCAGCAGGATATCGCCGATGATCGCCTTCAGGCCCGCATGCCTTTCATCGTTGAGGATGCCCTTCGTCGCACACAGGCGGCCAAGCAGGATCATCACCAGCACCGGCAGCACCATCGAAAGGATTTGTGTAATCATAGGATATCGCCTCGTTTTCTTCAAAAAAGGCTGCGGGATACGCAGCCTTTTATTTTGTAGAGTTACGCCGGGCTGCCGCCCGGACCCGCCTGAGGGATTTCATCCCTCAGACTCCCGGGGAACTCGCATAGTCGCGATGTTCCATCGCTCCTTGCGATTCCCGACGTTCCGCCTGCCTGTTTCCGCCACTGGCAGCGGCAGGCTTCAGTCCCATGTTCGCTTCGCGACAGCATAAAGATGTTCACCTACGCTGCGCATCGCGCAGCGAGGATGGGTGCAGGGACAATGTCCCTGCCAGGGGCATGGGGACGGCGTCCCCATACGGTTCCCTTACTTTCCGGACTTGGTGGCGTCGAGGTAGAACTCGTACGCTTCCTTGTCGGTCGCCTTGTGATGCACGATCATGCGGATCGCCTTGGCCATCTCAACCGGATGCTCGCTCTGGAAGATGTTGCGGCCCATATCCAGACCACGCGCGCCGCCCTGCATGGAGCGATACGCCATCTCGAGCGCTTCCGGCTCAGGCAGCTTCTTGCCGCCAGCGACAACGATCGGCACCGGGCAAGCCGCCACGATCTCCTCGAAATCGTCGCAGTAATAGGTCTTGACCAGATTCGCGCCCATCTCGGCCACGATACGGGTCGCCAGCTTGAAGAAGCGCGGGGTGCGCTCCATCTGCTTGCCGACAGCCACAACGCCCAGCGTCGGGATGCTGTAGCGCATGCCAGCGTTGATGCACTTGGAAAGGTTGTCAATGGAAGAGAGCTGGCCGTCCGCACCGATAAAGGTCTGCACAGCGATGCAGTCCGCGTTCATGCGGATCGCATCCTCGATATCCACCGCCACAACCTCGTGGCTCAGGTCGTCGTTGAGCATGGAGGAGCCGGAGGTCACACGCAGGGCGATGCCCTTCTTGAAAGACGGGCTCACACAGGTGCGCAGCGCGCCGCGGGTGCCCATGAATACGTCAACCTGCTCCTGAAGCTTCGGGATCACCAGATCCAGACGCTCAAGGCCCGCAGTGGAGCCCATGAAATAGCCGTGGTCAAAGGCGAACATGACGGTGTTGCCGCTGACCGGGTCAAAGATGTTGGACAGGTGCTTCTTCATGCCCCAGTCGAGGTTGTTCGCCCCCTTCACATGGAAGCTGCCCTGATTGGCAAACTCGGTATCCACATGATAATCCTTTGCAACCTTCAGTCCATCCTTATCAGCCATGGTGATCAATCTCCTTTTCTATCATGAATCTTCATTATCTGATACTTGTGCCCGATACGGGCCGGTGGCGGTGGCTGCGTCCTGCCGCAGCCGCCACCATAAGAAGAGGGGCCCCGAAGGGCTCCTCTTGTGATTTTGAGACGATTAGAACGGATAGTTCGCAACGTTCTCAGCGGTGAAGACAACGCGCTCCGGCAGCAGCACGACGCCGTTGTTCTCAGCAGCAGTCTCCTGGCCCGCGACGAGGTCGCCATTGGCAAGGATGGTCACATCGCCGATGCCCGGGACGTTCACGACGTCGCCGACCTTAACGGTGTTGCCAGCGGACACATAGGCGGCCAGGTAGCAGCCCAGAGCGCCCTGGATGCCGCAATCCCACAGACCCCAACGGGTGCAGATGCCGTTCTCGAGGTAGGTGGTCATGCCGGACGGCGGGCAGAAGCCGGTGATGGTGACGTTCTCAGCGGTCAGGCCCTTGTTCTGGGCAGCGCCGCACTGACCCGGCAGAGCGGTGGAGTCATTGCAGATGATGAGGTCGATGTCCGGATAAGCCTCAAAGATGGACTCGCCGACGGACACGGACTGCGCCGGATCCTGGTTGGAGTAGAACGGCTCGTTGACGGCAACCCAAGACGGATAGTTCGCCTTGATGTACTCGTCGCCAGCGACGTACCAGGAGTTCTGGTCGGCAACGGACGGGTTGGAGAAGTGCCAGACGTACTTGACTTCGCCGGCAACATCCACGCCGCGCTCCTTCAGGGACTCAACGCCCATTTCGACGAGCATCGGTCCAAGGACGTCGGCGGTACCCTGAGAGATCATCAGGGCGCGGGCGTTCGGGGAGACGTCAGAGTCCCAGGTGCTGACATAGATGCCGGCGTCCTGAGCTTCCATGAGCTTCTCATCAAGGCCAGTCGCGTCGACAGAGGAGATGCAGATGGCATCCACGCCCTTGTC
>JAFXCE010000040.1 GCA_017521565.1 Clostridia bacterium
AACTTGCCGTAGCTCTCGCCAGATTCCACGCGTTCGATGCGGGGCTTTTCGATTTCGATCATTAGGCAGATTCCTCCTCACAGTTGCCGTGAAAAAACCGTAGCAAATTCGTAAGCAATCTATTAACGAGAATAGAGCTCGACGATGAGGTGCTCCTCGATCGGGCAATCGATGTCCTCGCGGGCCGGCATAGCGGCAACCTTGCCGGTCAGGTTCTGAGCGTCAAAGGTGAGCCACTTCGGGGTCACGACGCCAGTGCCCTCACGCAGGGCCTTGAAGTTCGCCTGATCCTTGGAACGCTCGCGCAGGGTGATCACGTCGCCAACCTTCACAGAGTAGGACGGGATGTCCACCTTCTGGCCGTTGACCAGGATGTGACCATGCACGATGACCTGACGCGCCATGCGGCGGGTCTTGGCCAGACCGAGGCGATAGATGACGTTGTCAAGACGCAGCTCAAGGAGCTTCAGCAGGTTCTCACCGGTGATGCCCTTCATGTTGGCGGCCTTGAGGTAGTACTTGTGGAACTGCTTCTCAAGCACGCCGTAGACGAACTTGACCTTCTGCTTTTCCTTCAGCTGGGTGCCGTACTCGGAAACCTTCTTGCGCTTGTTGCCGCCCGGATTGCGAGTAGACTTCTTATTGCCATAGCCCATGACCGCCGGGGAAACGCCGAGGCTGCGGCACTTCTTGGCGATCGGCTCCTTATTGTTAGCCATTACTTTAGTCCTCCTTACAAAACCTTACACGCGACGGCGCTTCGGCGGACGGCAGCCGTTGTGCGGAATCGGCGTTACGTCCTTGATCATGTTGACCTCCAGACCAGCGGCCTGCAGGGAACGGATCGCAGCCTCACGGCCGGAGCCCGGGCCCTTCACGTAGACTTCAACGGTCTTCAGGCCGTACTCCATCGCAGCCTTAGCAGCGGTCTCCGCCGCAGTCTGCGCAGCGAACGGAGTAGACTTCTTGGAGCCACGGAAACCGAGGCCGCCGGCAGAAGCCCAGCTCAGCGCGTTGCCCTGAGTATCCGTCAGGGTAACGATGGTGTTGTTGAAGGAGGAGCGGATGTGCGCCGCGCCGCGCTCCACGACCTTGCGCTCGCGGCGCTTACGGACGACTTTCTTCAGCGACTTCTTGGGTGCCATTGTCAATCACTCCTCTTACTTAGCCTTCTTCTTGCCAGCAATGGTGCGCTTCGGGCCCTTGCGGGTACGAGCGTTCTGCTTGGTGTTCTGACCGCGAACCGGCAGACCCTTACGATGGCGGACGCCACGGTAGCAGCCGATTTCCATCAGACGCTTGATGTCCAGACCGACATCGCGGCGCAGATCGCCCTCGACCTTCAGGTTGTGCTCGATGTATTCACGAATCTTGTTGACGTCCTTCTCGGTGAGATCCTTAACGCGGGTGTCCGGGTTCACGCCGGTGCCGGCCAGGATGTCCTGAGAGGTCTTCAGGCCGATGCCATAGATATACGTGAGTCCGATTTCGACCCGCTTCTCACGAGGCAGGTCAACGCCAGAAATACGTGCCATGATTTACCTCCGAATTATCAATTCCGTAAATTGGTACTCTGCTTGATTTCTTTATGAAAAAGCCGCATGGTCCGCAGGCACAGCCTGCGCAGCCGCCCACGCGATCCTTCCCCTCAGAAAAACGCGATTAGCCCTGCTTCTGCTTGTGCTTCGGGTTCTCGCAAATGACCATGATGCGGCCCTTGCGCTTGATGATCTTGCACTTTTCGCAGATAGGCTTGACAGACGGTCTAACCTTCATTTGTCCGTTCCTCCTCGAATTTGTTTTCTCAACCCTTGCTGCGCCAGGTAATGCGGCCCCTGGTCAGATCATAGGGAGAAATTTCGACTTTGACCTTATCGCCCGGGTAGATGCGGATGAAATTCATACGAATCTTTCCGGAGATCTGAGCCATGACTTTATGCCCGCCAGCCACCTCAACGCGGAAGTTCGCGTTCGGCAGCGCTTCGACGACGACGCCTTCAACCTCGATATTGTCGCTCTTGGGCAACGTTAACCCTCCTTACGCGGCAACAAAGCCTCTTGATAGCCGATTGCATCCAGTTTATTTCGCACTTCAGAGTCAAAAATCCTCTTTTTTGCAAAAATTTTTTTACGAATTTCTTCAAGAAGTTCGGGTTTTGCCACCAGATGCTTAATCTTCTTCTTCTTGGGATTGTCCACTTTCCTTTGGCAGCCATTTGCAATGGCCACATACTCCTCATCAATCACGTCCACGATCACGAACACATGTCCCTGATCGCGGCCCGCGCGAGAGAAAACCACGCGGCCAACCTCCATGGGAAACGAATTCATCGCTTCTCCTCCTCATGATAGCCCGGGTAGGAAAGCAGCTCGGGCTCGCCATCCGTAATCAGGATGGTGTGTTCATAATGGGAGCAGAGGCTGCCATCGGTCGTGACGACCGTCCAGCCGTCGCGCAGCGTCTTGACATGATAATCACCCGCTGCAATCATCGGCTCGATGCAGATCGTCATACCGCGACGAAGCCGCACGCCGTGGCCCGGAATGCCGTAGTTCGGCACTTGGGGATCTTCGTGCATCTCCCGCCCAATGCCATGGCCGCAGAGCGCGCGGACTGTGGAAAAACCACGCTCCTCGACATACTGCTGAACCGCATGGCCGATATCACTGACTCGGTTTCCTTCGCGCGCGACCTTGAGCGCCTCGAAGAAACTCTCTTCTGTGACATCAATCAGACGCTGCGCTTCCTGCGAGATCTTGCCGACGCCCGCCGTAAAGGCGCTGTCGGACTGCCATCCGCCAAGAATCAGACCGCAGTCAATCGACACGATCTGACCCTCCTTGAGCACAGTGTTCTTCGACGGGATGCCGTGCACGACCTGGTTGTCCACAGACGCACAGATCGAGGCAGGAAACCCTTCATAATTGAGGAAGGAAGGGATAGCCCCGAAGGACCGGATGAGCTTCTCAGCGAACTGATCAAGCTCATATGTGGTCACTCCGGGCTGAATCTTCCCTCTCAGCTGCGTGAGCACCTCATGGAGCATCGCTCCGGCCTCACGCATCTTAGCGATCTGGGCAGAATTCTTGATCGTGATCATGATCAGACTCCCAGAACCGCAAGAATCGCTGCGTAGCATTCGTCCATCGGCTGCGCACCGTCAACCTTCTTGATCAGGCCGCGCTGCGTATAAAAGTCGATGAGCGGCTCCGTCTGCGCATGGTACACGCTCAGGCGGCTCAGCACCGTCTCAGCCTTGTCGTCGTCGCGCTGGATCAGCTGCTCGCCGCACTTTTCGCACGTCGTGGAGCCGTTCAGGCGGGAGACATGATACGTACCGCCGCAAGACAGACAAACGCGACGCCCGCTCAGACGCTCAACCAGCTTTTCATCGCTGACGTCGATGTCTACCACGGCGTCGATCTTGGCGAAGGTTTCCAGCGCTTCCGCCTGCTGCACCGTGCGCGGGAAGCCGTCCAGCAGATAACCGTTCTTGCAGTCATCATGCTCAAGACGCTCGCGTACGATGTCGATCACCACGCTGTCCGGAACAAGCTGACCCTTGTCGATGTAAGACTTGGCAGCAAGGCCCGTCGGCGTCTGATCCTTAATGGCTCGGCGCAGGATGTCGCCCGTAGAAATCTGGGGGATCCCCAGCCGCTCGCATACGCGAACGGCCTGGGTACCCTTGCCCGCACCGGGCGGGCCGAGAAAAATCACATTCATGTGAGCACCTCTCCCCCAAGGATCTTCTTACAGGAAGCCCTTGTGGTGACGCATAACCATCTGCGCCTCGATCTGACGGATCGTCTCGATACCAACGGACACCGCGATCAGCACGGAGCTCGCAGCGAACGGAGCCTGGATGCCGAAAATCTGGGTCAGCATGGTCGGGATGGTCGCCAGGACGGCGAGGAACAGAGCGCTGAACAGCGTCAGACGGCTGGAAACCTTGGCGAGGTAATCGCTGGTGGCACGGCCCTGGCGGATGCCCGGGATGATGCCGCCGTTCTGCTGCATGTTCTTGCTGATGTCAACAGCGTTGAAGGTGATGCTGGTATAGAAGTAGGTGAACGCGATGATCAGCAGCGCGAGCACGAACTGATACCAGACACTGTTCTGGAAGCTCATCCACCACTGGTTGATGCCGCTGGCCGGGAAGAACGCGAAGATCGTCGCAGGGAACTGCAGAATCGCGAAGCCGAAAATCAGCGGCATAACGCCGGTAGAGTTGATCTTCATCGGGATGTGGGTGGACTGGCCACCGTACATCTTGCGGCCCACCATGCGCTTGGCATACTGAACCGGAACGCGGCGCTCGCCCATATCCACAAACGTGATGGCCACGATCATCGCCAGCATGGCAACGATCACGACGATCACCGGCAGGAAGCTGACGGTGCCAGCAGCCATGCCGCTCACGGCGGAAACCGCCCAGTTGAACATGTTGGACACAACGCCGGACATGATCAGCAGGGAGATACCGTTGCCCAGGCCGTTCTCGGTGATGCGCTCACCGATCCACATGGCCAGAGCAGTACCAGCAGCCATGGAAATACCGATCACGACGTACCACAGACCACCCTTGGAGGTCGCGCGCATCGCGAAGACCAGACCAATCGCCTGCACGAACGCCAGAATGACGGTCAGGTAGCGGGTGTACTCCTGGATCTTCTTACGGCCTTCCGGACCTTCCTTCGCCAGCTTCTCGAGCGCCGGAATGGCGACGGTCAGCAGCTGAAGGATAATGCTGGCGTTGATGTACGGGGTGATACCCATCGCCATGATGGACATCTGGGAGAAGGAGCCACCGGTCATCATGTTCATGAATCCGAGGATAGAGAACTGGTTGATGGCCTCACCGACCACGCTGAGGTCCATGCCCGGAACCGGGATGACGCTCAGCAGGCGGTAAACCAGCAGCATGCCAAGGGTGTAAGTAATCTTCTTGCGGAGCTCGGGAATGCGCCAGGCATTCTTCATCTTTTCCAGCATATCAGATCACCTCGGCAACGCCACCGACAGCCTCGATCTTCTCCTTCGCAGAACCGGTGAACTTAACCGCCTTGACGGTCAGCTTCTTGGTCAGCTCGCCATTGCCCAGAACCTTCAGGCCGTCCAGCTCCTTGCGGACGATCTTCTTGGCCACGAGCAGCTCGACGGTGACTTCGGTACCGTTCTCGAAGACTTCGAGTTCGGAAACATTCACGGTCGCGTATTCCTTAGCAAAGATATTGGTGAAACCACGCTTGGGCAGCTGGCGGTACAGAGGCATCTGGCCGCCCTCGAAGCCCGGGCGCTTGCCGCCGCCGGAGCGGGCCTTGGCGCCCTTGTGGCCCTTGCCGGACGTCTTGCCCAGGCCGGAGCCGGTGCCGCGGCCAAGACGGCGCGCGCTAGTAGTGGAGCCCTCAGCGGGCTTCAGCTCATTCAGCTTCATGGTGAATCCTCCTTAGTCGGCGATTTCGACCACGGACACCAGATGCTTTACCTTGAAGATCATACCGCGGATAGACGGGGTATCCTCAAACACCTTGGTGGCGCGGATCTTGTTCAGGCCCAGAGCCTTCACAACCTTGATGTGGTTGGGCTTGCTGGAGACCGGAGACTTCACAAGCGTAACCTGTACTTTCATAGTCTCTTTCCTCCTTATTAGCCGAGCAGCTCTTCGACGGTCTTGCCGCGCATCTTCGCCACTTCTTCAGCGGTGCGCAGGGAAGCCAGACCCTCGATAGTCGCCTTCACCATGTTAATCGGGTTGTTGGAGCCGTAGCTCTTGGTGCGGATGTCCTTGACGCCGCACAGCTCAAGCACAGCACGGGCCGGGCCGCCGGCGATAACACCGGTACCAGCCGGGGCAGGCATGAGCACGACTTCGCCGGTGCCGAAGCGGCCGACGGTCTCGTGCGGGATGGAAGTGCCCTTCATGGACACATGCACGAGATGCTTCTTCGCGTCCTCGGTGGCCTTGCGCGCAGCTTCCGGAATCTCGGTCGCCTTGCCAATGCCGCAGCCGACGCGGCCCTTGCCGTCGCCGACAACCATCAGAACGGCAAAGCGCATGTTGCGGCCGCCCTTAACGGTCTTAGAAACGCGGTTGATGGAAACCATCTTCTCCTGGAACTCGCTCGGCTCACGGCGCTCACGGCGCTCACGGCGCGGGCCGCGCTCGCCGCGCTCACCGCGCTCGAACGGCTTCTTTTCCATATCCTGAGGCATTCTTTGTATCCTCCCTTGACTTAGAAGTCCAGGCCCGCTTCACGGGCGCCTGCGGCGACCTCCGCCACGCGGCCAGTGTACACATAGCCGCCGCGGTCGAAGACGACCTGCTTGATGCCAGCCTGCATCGCACGCTCAGCAACGGTCTTGCCAACCAGCTTCGCAGCGCCCTTCTTGTCCAGCTCGGCGAGCTGGCCCTTGATCTGCGGATCGAGGGTGGAGCAGGAAACCAGGGTCTTGCCGGCGACGTCGTCGATCACCTGGGTGTAAATGTGGTTGAGGCTGCGATACACGCACAGACGCGGCATCTCGGGCGTGCCGCTGATCTTCTTACGCACACGCTCATGACGGATCACACGGACCTCATTACGATCACGCTTGGTGAACATTAGCGCTCACTCCCTTTCTTACTTCTTACCGGTCTTGCCTTCCTTGCGGCGGACGACCTCAGTATCATACTTAATACCCTTGCCATGGTACGGCTCCGGCTTGCGCACCGCGCGGATGTCGGCGGCGATGTTGCCAACCTTCTGCTTGTCAGCGCCGCTGACAGTGATGGTCGTCTGGTTCGGGGTCGCGAACGCGATGTCCGCATCCGCCTTGAAGATGACCGGATGGCTGTAGCCAATGGTGATGTTCAGGGTGTCGCCCTTGGCCTCGGCGCGGTAACCAGTACCGACCAGGTTCAGGGTCTTGGTGAAGCCGGTGCTCACGCCGGTGACCATGTTCGCGATCAGGGAGCGATACAGGCCATGGAAAGCACGGTTCTGCTTCTCATCATTCGGGCGGGTGACGACAACGGTGTTGCCCTCAACCTTGACGGTGATGTTCTTATTGACGTCCTGGGACAGCGTGCCCTTCGGGCCCTTCACGGTGACGATATTGTCATTGGAGACGGTAACCGTGACGCCGGCCGGGATGGCAATCGGAGCTCTTCCGATTCGAGACATTGTTCTTTCCTCCGTTTCAGCGTCGTCGATTACCAGACGTAGGCGAGCACTTCGCCGCCGACCTTGGCCGCACGGGCCTGCTTATCGGTCATCACACCCTTGGAGGTGGAGACGATCGCAATGCCCAGGCCGCCCAGCACCTTCGGCAGCTCCTCGCACTGCGCGTAAACGCGCAGGCCCGGCTTGCTGATGCGCTTGAGGCCAACAATGACGCTCTGCTTCTTGTCGGTGTACTTCAGGCCGATCTTGATCTGGCCGGACAGGCCGTCGTCGATCAGGTCGACGCTCTTGATATAGCCTTCGTCGAGCAGGATCTTGGCGATGGACTTCTTCATGTTGGAAGCCGGAACCACCACAGAGTCATGCTTGGCGATTTGAGCATTGCGAATGCGAGTGAGCATATCTGCAATGGGATCGTTAACGAGCATTTTATACCCTCCTTACCAGCTGGCCTTGCGGACACCGGGAATCTGTCCCTTGTACGCCAGTTCGCGGAAACAAATGCGGCAGACGCCGTACTTGCGAAGCACGGAGTGCGGACGGCCGCACAGGCGGCAGCGGGTGTAAGCGCGAGTAGAGAACTTCGGCTCCTTCTGCTGCTTGTTGATCATACTG
>JAFXCE010000002.1 GCA_017521565.1 Clostridia bacterium
AAAAGCCTGATATTGCAAGGTTTTTCGCTCTATGAAGGTAAAAAGAAAGCCTTGGGAGATTGCTCTCTCAAGGCTCATACTTTTTTGCTGGAGGATCAACCAAATTGCTCCGAATAGGAACAAAAGGGGTGCTCCGCGACAAATTTCTTACTCCCACTCAATGGTGCCGATGGGCTTCGGGGTCAGATCCAGCAGCACGCGGTTGATGCCTTCGACCTCATGGGTGATGCGATAGGTGATCTTGTGCAGGATCGCATACGGAATCTCCTCAATGGTAGCGGTCATCGCATCCTTGGTATTGACCGCGCGGATAATGGCCGGCCAGCCCTCGTAGCGGCTCTCATCCTTCACGCCGACGCTCTTGATATCCGGCACGGCGATGAAGTACTGCCAGACCTTCTCGCTCAGACCATTGATTTCAAACTCCTCACGCAGGATCGCATCGGCCTCGCGCAGCGCATGCAGGCGGTCGCGGGTGATCGCGCCGAGGCAGCGAACGCCCAGACCCGGGCCCGGGAACGGCTGACGGTAGACCATGGCGTGCGGCAGGCCCAGCGCCTCGCCAACCACGCGGACCTCATCCTTGAACAGAAGCTTGAGCGGCTCCACCAGTTCAAACTGCAGATCCTCCGGCAGACCGCCGACATTGTGGTGAGACTTGACGGCCTTCTTGCCCTCGGCAGCCTTCATGGACTCGAGGATGTCCGGATAGATGGTGCCCTGCGCCAGGAAGGAGATGCCCTCCAGCTTGCGGGCTTCCTCCGCAAAGACGGTGATGAATTCCTTGCCGATGATCTTGCGCTTGCGCTCCGGCTCGGAAACGCCGGCCAGCAGATTAAGGAAATGATCCGTAGCATCCACATAGATCAGGTTGGCGTTAAGACCATCCTTGAACATCTTAATGACGCCTTCAGATTCGTCCTTGCGCATCAGGCCATGATTGACATGCACGCAGACCAGCTGCTTGCCGATTGCTTTGATCAGCAGTGCAGCGACAACAGAGCTGTCCACACCGCCGGACAGCGCCAGCAGCACCTTCTTATCGCCAACCTGCGCACGGACGGCAGCAACCTGCTCCTCGATGAACGCGTTGGCCAGTTCAAATGTCGTAATACGTTCCATAGATTCGGGACGGATATTGCTATTCATGATCATCACTCCTGTATGACTCGAAAGATGAATGATTTACGGAACATATTTTATCATGTGGCTCACAGTGATGTAAATAAATCTTGAAAATTTCCTGACCGAACGTTCGTGTTTTTGCAAAGAGCGCTTTTTCTCCTTATTTTCTTCTTATTTACAGCCGGAGAAAACCACGATATAATACTTTTCAAAGCTTCTGAAAAGGATTGATTCCATGATTCTGCTGATGACCAGCAGCCCCTGCGATGACAATGTCCCCTCCGGCGTGCATCTGCCATGCATTTTCTTTGAAAAGAATGATTTTGTAAAAAACCTTCGCGCCTGCTGGAAACCGGATAGCCGGCTCGTCGTCATCTGTTCGGATGCGCATAATCATCCGCTCAACGATGAGATGTGCGATACGTTCACAAAATGCTTCCACTATCATGGTCTGACTGTTTCCTCCAGCACCATGCTCGACAGCCGCAATGAGCGTGACGCAAGCCGGATCATTGCGCTCAGCGACGTCGTCCTGCTTGGCGGCGGTCATGTGCCCACGCAGAACGAATTCTTTTCGCGCATCGGCCTGCGTGCGCTCCTTAGGGAATACACCGGCGTGATCATGGGCGTGAGCGCCGGATCGATGAACTGTACAAATCCCGTCTATGCGCAGCCGGAGCTGCCGGGCGAATCCATCGACCCGGATTACAGCCGCTTCATCCCGGGGCTCGGCCTTTCTAAAATCCAGATTCTGCCGCATTACCAGATGGTAAAAGACAATCTCCTCGATGGCAAACGTCTGTTTGAGGACATCACGTTCGGCGACAGCTTCGGCCGCTCGTTTTATGTCCTTGTCGATGGCAGCTACGTCATGCGCAAAGATGACATCTATACACTCTGGGGCGAAGGCTACCGCATCCGCGATGGCAGAATGGAAAGAATCTGTCGGGACGGCGAACACATGATACTGGATCTGGAGGATTGACAATGATACTCTATCACGGCAGACCCGAAAGCAATACAGGAAGGCTTCAAAAGGAGATGCGGGTATACGATCTTCTCGACAGCCTCGGCATTCCCTATGACCGCACCGATCATGAGGCGGCGATAACCATGGAGGACTGTCAGGAAATTGATCGGATTCTTGAGATTGTCATCTGCAAGAATCTCTTTCTATGCAACCGCCAGAACACGCACTTCTACCTGCTGATGATGCCCGGCGACAAGGTTTTTAAAACCCGCGACCTCTCCGGTCAGCTTGAGACGTCACGCCTCTCCTTTGCCGCGCCGCAGTACATGGAAGAATTCCTTGACATCACGCCCGGCGCCGTATCGGTAATGGGCCTGATGAACGATAAGAACAACCGTGTTCAGCTGCTCATTGATCGCGATGTGCTCAATGGGCCTCTCTTTGGCTGCCATCCCTGCGTGAATACATCCAGCATCAGGATGACGACAAAGGATGTCCTTGAAAAGTTTCTTCCTGCCGTCAACCATATGCCCATCGTGGTGGATCTGCCTAAATACAGCAAATGATAAAGGCGCTCGTCATGAGCGCCTTTTCTGATGCTTACTTTTTCGCAGCGATATTGCCGCTGCCCATGCCTTCGCTTCCCTCTCCCAGCGGCAGCCACTCAATCGCTTTCTTGATATACTCATCCCAGAAATCCCAGTTGTGATTGCCGGGCGCCTCGATATACGTCAGATCGAATCCTCCGTCCTCAAAGATCTTCCTGTACACACGGTTGCTCGGCAGCAGGGAATCCTCCTCGCCAGTCGCCATATAGATCTTCGGCAGCGCCGTGTCCGGCTTCTCTTTTTTTAGTTGAATCAGCTTTTCAGCCGCTACGCGCGGATTCTTGTCCGATTTGGCAGCCTCGTCCATGTCGCCGAAAAGGCACGCGCCAAACTTTTCATCCTGTCCTGTGATATCCTCGCGTCCTTCAAAAATATGCATGGCACCGGACAGGCTGATGATCGCACTGAAGCTCTCGTGGTACTTAAGACCGTTTCGTATTGCGCCGAAGCCGCCCATCGACAATCCGCCGATGAACGTATCCTCGCGCCTGTGCGAGAGATTGAACATCCTGCGGGTGATCTCCACCAGCTCTTTGCCGACAAATTCGCCGTAGCGGTTGTTGGAATCCTCACGATCCACATAAAAAGAATTGTCACCCGCGGGCATGACGACCGCAAGGTTATACAGCTCCGCCCAGCGGCGGATGCGCGTATTGACCACCCAATCCGTACAGGTGCCATGCAGACCACCCAGCAGATACAGCGTCTTTAGCGGCTTCATCGGCAGCAGATTGCCCTGCCTATCCGCCTTATCCGCCGGAAGGATCACCTGCAGCGGCACAATGCGCCAAAGCGCCTGAGACATATAGTTGACCTGAAGCACTGCCATAACGATTCTCCTTTGCTTTTGATCTGCGCCCGCTATGTCTTACAGCGCATTGAGCGCCTGATCAAGGTCTGCAAGGATGTCGTCGATATGCTCGCAGCCGATGGACAGGCGGATGGTGCTGGGCATGATATTCTGCTGCAAAAGCTCCTCATCCGTCAGCTGGCCATGGGTTGTCGTTGCCGGATGAATGACGAGGCTCTTGACGTCCGCGACGTTCGCCAGCAGGGAGAACACCTTGAGCTGATCGCAGAACTTCTGCGCAGCCTCGCGCCCGCCCCTGATTTCAATGGTGAAGATCGATGCGCCGCCATTGGGAAAATAGCGCGTATACAGCGCATGATCCGGATGTTCCGGCAGGGAGGGATGATTGACCTTCTCCACCTGCGGATGGCGGCTTAAGAAATCCACAACCTTTGCAGCATTGTATGCATGGCGCTCCAGCCTCAGGGACAGCGTCTCCACGCCCATCAGCAGCATAAAGCAATTGAACGGGGAAATGCACGCGCCCGTATCGCGCAGCAGCACGCAGCGGATATACGCTGCATACGCCGCCGCACCGTATACATTCGTAAACGATGCGCCGTGATAGCTTGGGTTTGGTTCGCAGATCTGCGGGAACTTTCCGCTCGCCTTCCAGTCAAACTTTCCCGAGTCAACGATGATGCCGCCCAGAGACGTACCATGACCACCGATAAACTTCGTCGCAGAATGCACGACGATATCTGCGCCATGCTCAATGGGGCGGATGAGATACGGCGTGCCGAATGTATTGTCAATCACCAGCGGAATCCCGTGGCGATGCGCAATCTCTGCAATGGCGTCAATATCCGGAATGTCGCAGTTGGGGTTGCCGAGCGTCTCCAGATACACACATTTCGTGTTTTCCTGAATCGCCTGTTCAACCTCTTCCGGATTGCGCGCATTGACAAACGTGGTCTTGACGCCGCTCTCCTCAAAGGTATGCGCCAGAAAATTGTATGTGCCGCCGTAGATCGTCGTCTGCGCAACGATATGATCGCCCATTTTGCACAGCGCCTGAAGCGCATAGGCGATCGCTGCCGCACCGCTCGCCGTGGCGAGCGCAGCTGCGCCGCCCTCCAGCGCAGCAATGCGCTTTTCCAGCACATCCTGCGTCGGGTTGTTCATTCGGCCGTAGATATTGCCCTCCTCGGAGAGATCAAACAGCGCAGTCGCATGCGCAGCGCTGTCAAAGACATAGCTCGTCGTCTGATAAATCGGCACGGCGCGCGCGCCGGTTGCCGGGTCCGCCTGCTCCTGACCCACATGGAGCTGCATGGTTTCAAAGCGGTAGTTCATTGGCCATTCCTTTCTTGGGGACGCCGTCCCCAAACCCCGTCTTCGCTTCGCACCTGTTAAGTCTCTTATTCCTGATAAAGCGCTGTGGACAGATACCTGTCCCCCGCATCGGGCATCAGCGCCACAATGGTCTTTCCCTTATTTTCTTCCCGCTTTGCCAGTTCCATCGCTGCATGCAGGCATGCGCCGGAGGATATCCCCACCAGCACGCCTTCCATCCTGCCGGCCATCCTGCCGGCGGCATAGGCCTCTTCCTCCGTAACGGGAATAATCTCATCGATCACGCTGCGCTCCAGCACGGACGGCACAAAATTCGCGCCGATCCCCTGAATGCCATGCGGCCCGGCCTTGCCGCCGCTGAGCAGCGGCGAAGACGCCGGCTCCACCGCGACAATCTTTACGCCGGGCTTCTTTTCCCTGAGATACCGCCCAACGCCCGTGATCGTGCCGCCAGTGCCCACGCCTGCAACGAAAATATCGATCTCTCCGTCCGTGTCCGCCCATATTTCCGGCCCGGTGCTGCCGATATGCGCCTGAGGATTGGCCGGATTGTCAAACTGCCCGGGAATAAAGCTGCCGGGAATCTCTTTGTTTAGTTCTTCCGCTTTCCGGATGGCGCCTGCCATGCCCTCGCTGCCCGGGGTCAATACCAGCTGCGCGCCATAAGCCGTCATCAGGAGTCTTCTCTCCATACTCATGCTGTCCGGCATCACGATAATCGCACGATATCCTCTTGCCGCCGCAACAGCGCAAAGGCCGATGCCCGTGTTGCCGCTGGTCGGCTCGATAATGACGCTCCCCGGGGCAATCAGCCCCCGCCTTTCTGCGTCGTCAATCATCGCCTTCGCCACGCGATCCTTGCTCGAGCCGCCGGGGTTGAATCCCTCCAGCTTAAGCAGCAGCCGCGCCGAAAGCCCTTCCTGCTTTTCAATATTCGCCGCATGGAGCAGCGGCGTGCCGCCGATCAGCTCCTCTGCCGATGCGTAAATTCTTCCCATCTTCATTCCTCCTTGCGCTTTTCCGCTTAGAGTATTCTGTTTTGAATTATAAATCCCCAGTTCTGTGCTGTCAACTTTCTTGTCAATCCCATCGTTAAATGATACAATAGCGTTGCAAATTCTATCAAAACACCATGGAGGATTGGTGCATGCGATATCTGAGACAATTCACCATCATTCTGCTCATTTCCCTGACCGGCGAAATCCTGAACTATGTGATTCCCCTGCCCATTCCCGCAAGCATTTACGGTATGGTCATTCTCTTCCTGACGCTGATCACCGGCATCCTGAAGGTTGAATCCGTCAAGGAGATCTCTTCTTTCTTTATTGAAATCATGCCGGTCATGTTCATCCCCGCGACCGTCGGCCTGATGGAATCCTTTGGTCTTTTGCTTCCGTCCCTTCCGGCATATGCCGTCATCACCGTGGTTTCCACCTTTGCCGTCATGATCGTTTCCGGCCGCGTCGCACAGGCCGTCATCCGCCGCACGAAGGAGGACAGCAAGCATGTATGAGATGATTACTTCCTCCGTCTTTTTCGGCGTCATCATCAGCCTGACCGCCTATTTCATCGGGCTCGGCATCCGCAGAAAAACGGGACTCGCGCTCATGAATCCCATTCTCATCGCCGTTGTGCTCGTCATTGCGCTGCTTTCTGCCTGCGGCATCGACTATGAAACCTACAACCAGAGCGCCAGGATGCTCAGCGCGCTGCTGACCCCTGCGACCATCTGCCTTGCTGTCCCGCTGTATGAACAGCTTCAGCTGCTCATCCGATACAAAAAGGCCATCCTCGCCGGCATTGCCTCCGGCGTCATCACTAGTTTGTGCTGTGTGTTTGTCCTTGCCCTGCTCTTTGGCCTCAGCCATACGGATTATGTCACCCTGCTGCCTAAGTCCATCACCAGCGCCATCGGCATGGGCGTAAGCGGCGAGCTCGGCGGACACGTCTCTGTCACCGTCGCCGTCATCATCATCACAGGCATCATCGGCAACGCCACGGCAGAAACCGTTCTTCGCATGTTCCGCATCACCGAGCCGATCGCCAAAGGCATCGCCATCGGCTCCTCGTCCCATGCAATCGGCACGACGAAGGCCATGGAAATCGGTCAGGTTGAAGGTGCCATGAGCAGCCTGTCCATCGTCGTCTCCGGTCTTTTGACCGTTGCAGGCGCATCCCTCTTTGCAGGGCTGATCGGATAAACGTAAATTATCCACAGTTTTTCGCAGAACTGTGGATAATCCTGTACGTTTTCACATATTTTGCTTGACCGGTCCTCATTCTAACCTTATCAGTTTCTTAACAGGAATCTCATCCGGAATCACGAATATTATTTAGAACTTAGTTTGCTTTTTTTAGGAGGCGCCTTATGGCCAGCACAATCAACCGCGAGCGTTTGAAAGCCTTTCTTCTCAGGCGCAAACTCAACGCGTTCGGTCTTCTCATCATTACTATCCTGAGCGCAGTCATCACCCTCATCTGCGCGCTCACCGGCTTTGCCCGCACGGATATTCTCGTGGTTGTCACGGTTCTGCTCGTGGTGCTCTGCTTTATTCAGGCATGGCGGATGCGCCGCTCCTTCCGCACCATTCGTTCCTTCAAAGGATCGCCGAGAAGAAAGAAGCGCGCATAACGCACAATCAAACCATACTCTTCAAAGAAGCTAAAAACCGTCTGTCAGCTTTTCAGGCCGACAGACGGTTTTTCTTTTATTCATGCGTTATCTGTGTTTGTTTTCGTTTGCTTCGCTGCCCGCGCCGCGGCCCGCTCGGCCGTCTCGCCTGAAAGCACCAGCCGCCTCGCCTCGCGCAGCGCGCGCCCAAGGGCTGGCCCCGGCATAGCGCCCGCATCCATCAGCATTTTCGCATCCGGCATCGGCCGCTTTACAGCCTCCGCGTATGCATCAAGCCGCGCCCTGATAAACGCTTCCTCCGCGTCCGCCTCGCCTCGCGGCTTTCCCGTCCCGCGGGAATCGCACACGACCAGCCAGCCCAGTTCCTCAGGACTCGTCGACTCGTCAAAGAGGATATTGCTGCGCGACACGCGCGCCGTTCCATGGTAACAGGTATGCAGGCGCATATGAAGCGCGCACATATTCTGCGCATAGGCGATCATGGCCTTGGAAAGCCCCAGCCTCAGCAGCAGATTGTAAACAAGCGGCACGCCCGTGCGCTCGTGTCCAATGGATTGCCATGCGCCCTTTTCGTTTTTGCGTGTGGAAACCGCCTTTCCGAGGTCATGCGTAAGGCATGCCAGCATAAACTCGAGCGGATCACGCATCCGGCAGCGGACTTCTGCCGCAGCGCGGAGCACCAGCATCGTATGCTCAAACGCATCCCCCTCGGGGTGATAACGGGGATTCTGCGGCACGCCGTCAAGCGCAGCCAGCTCATGAAACCATGGCTCAAGCGCATCAGCATCCCGCAGCACGCGGAAGAACACATCCGGGCAGTCCGCCTTCAGCAGCGCCTTCTTCGTCTCATCCAACACGCGCGCAGCGGACAGGCGGTCAAGCGGCATGTTCTTCATCCGCTCAATCGTCTTTGCATCCGGCGTCAGGTGAAACCTTGCGGCAAACTGCGCCCCACGCAGAACGCGCAGCGGATCCTCCTCAAAATGCGCGCCCGGCATCGCGCGGAGCACGCCGTCCTGAAGATCCTTCATGCCGCCATAGGGGTCGATGTATTCCCCCGTCAGCGCATCGCGCATGATCGCATTGACCGTAAAATCCCGTCTCGCCGCCGCCTGGTCGGGCGTAAGCTGCGGATTGACCTCCACGGCAAAATCCCTGTGACCCGGGCCCGTTCTCTTTTCCCGCCGCGGCAGGGCAATGTCGATCCCCACGCCTTTGATCGTGAAGATGCCATATTGCTCTCCGCTGGCGTCAATTTCGCCGAACTCGCGCAAAAGCGGCAGCAGCGCATCGCGCTCAACGCCGTGTACCTCGCAGTCGATATCGTAGCAGGGAATTCCCAACAGCCCATCGCGCACGCATCCGCCCACCAGCAGCGCCTGCCCGCCGAGTCCATCCACACGCCGCGCAATTTCCGCGATCAACTCTTCACTCTTCATGGCTCAATACTCATTCAGGCTTTCCAGCTCGCCCTGATCCCCGCGCGCATAGGCGCAGGTCAGCACATCGCTCATCGCGTAATGCGTCTGCTTTTTTCTGCCCGGCAGCCGCGCAGAAAAGCCCTGTCCGTCCTCGTCAATCTCCGTCACCGTCAGGTTGGTTTTTTTCATCTTCCCATCCGCCATCAGCACGGCGCAGATTTTCTTCTCCCGCTCCAGCGAGTATTTGAGAAAACGGCTGATCATCGATCCACCTCATAAATCCGCACATCCGGATTCTGATACACCAGATCATAATGCTCGTCGATATACGTGAGATCGACCTCAAACTCCGCCCGCTCGTAATCGCTGACATAGATGTAATCCACCTCATAGCGCTCAAGCACATGCGCATTCAGGTCGGGATGCTCGTAAAACGCCTGACATGCGCCCGCATGCGCGCGGTAATCAAGCCCATGGAAGAACACATACAGGTCGCTTCCGCAGATGATCTGCCGGCCTGCCAGCGAACAAACCGGATTGATATGCTGCTGCCCGGTCATAAAGACCGCATCCCTGTCCGTGTTTTCTTCGATCCACGCGCCCGCCTCCACGGCCGTGCGGGAGAAGAGCTGATAACCGGATACAACCTCCCGCGCGATGGACAGCGCGCCGGAAAACACGCTGACAAAGAGAAACAGCGCGCACAGCACATATCGCCCGCGCAGCCCGGCAAGGCGCTGCATGATCACGGAGCCGTAATCCGCCGCGAGAATCGCCGCAAACATGTACCAGATATAAAAGAGCTTGTTGTTGTCATATTCATTGGGCTGGAAGAGAATCGTCTCCGCGACGATGAAGATCGCCGCCATGCCCATCACAATGTCGCCGTATCCGCGCCTGCGGGACTCGAGCGCCGCACAGAGCATCAGGATGAACGGCAGTCCCGCATTCTTGATCCAGAACCAGAGATAGCCGTCGATCATGCCGCGCCCGCCGGAATTATTCACCCAGTTGAACTGGAAGCGCAGGGAGCCGCCCTCGATGGTCTGCTCCACAGCCGTTCCGATCACCTGCGGCAGCGCCAGCGCAAGCACAATCCCCAGATACGCGCCTGCGCGCAGCAGCACGCCCTTGCGGTCGTCCCCATCTGAAATGAGATGCGCGAGCACCATGCCGCCGGAAAAAAGGCCCAGCGCAAGGAACGTGTGCGTATGCACCATCGGCAGGCAGCATGCCCACAGGGCAAGCACCAGCGTCTGGCGCATGCTGCGCTCGCGAAGCGAGGAAATCAGCAGCATCAGCGCGGGAATGCCCATCGCCCATCCGCCCATCAGCGCACGCTGCGGAACGAGCAGATCGGCAATGACGTTTGAAAAGCGCAGATTGAGCTCCGGCTGATTGGCCGGCGTCTTATAGTATCCCGTAAAGATCTCCCGCACCTTTTCAAAGCCGTCCCTGCCTGCAAGATCAAAATCATACAGGAAACCCAAACCGCCGTTGAAGAAGAACAAAAGCGCCGCCACGGCAACCGCCTTGTTCCGCCCGCCGAGAATCTGCTGCGCCAGGAGCATATAGCCCGCGTAGGTCAGCGCCATCAGCAGCGTGCCGGGAAAAACCACCGCCATCTGGATATCCATGCCCAGCATCAGCATCGTTGTGCTCAGCGAATCCGCCAGATAGGGATAATTGAGCGGCGTATCATACAGCAGATTGTACGCCGGCGGGAAGGTCATATCCCGCATGGACGTGATGAAGGACAGATGCATGCACAGATCGCCGTAGGTCGACTGACCGCACCAGTAGGAGCCGTCGCCTTCGGGCATGATCATGTGCGTATGCTGCAGATAGGCGGAAAGCACCGTCAGCGGAATGACGACCAGCGCCATCGCCGCCAGCTGGCGCCTGTCCTCATAGGTCATGCCCTTTGCCGGCGTCTTATCGCGCAGGGCAAAGCTCACGCCCACCAGCGCCATCATCAGCACCGCCGCAACGTAATGCGCCTTGAGCGTAAAATCAAACGCATAGGCGCACAGCGCCGGCAGCTGCATCTCCAGCAGCAGACCCAGCGCCAAACCCAGAAAAGCCCGCACAAGCGGGCTCTTCCCCGGCAGCTGCGCGCGAATGATCGCCGCGCCGCCCAGAATAAACAAAATCGTATACAGGATTGCCGCCATGGCTGGAGCCTCACTTTGCCTCGTTCTTAATCAGCTGCAGGCTTCCGCCCGTCCTCCTGCGCCTGCGGGGCGCCGCGCGGACAGGCAGAAGATCCTCGTCCTCTTCCTCGCCATCCTGCTGCTCCCCTTGCTCAAAGAAGGGCTGCACGCCCGGCTCACGCCTGCTTTCCGCGCGCTGCAGGTCCGCCTTCATGCCCATCAGATCGCTGATTGCGCGTTCGCGGCGCGATTTTTCGCTGCTGCCCACGCGGATTTCCTGCGCGGCGGCCTCGGTGCAGATCGCCTGACCGAGCAGCGACAGATACCGGCTGCGCGAATGCAGGATGATGACGCAGTCCATCAGCACAATCACAGCCACCATCACCGGCACCGCAAGCAGATTGCTCAGGCCAAGCCAGATCCCCGCAACAGCCAGCACGGCGCTGAGCGCGCAGGCCGCAATGCGGTATGCCGCACGCACCTTTCGCGCATTCCTGCGCAGGGCAATGGCCGTCTTGTTCGTCAGGCGAATGGGTTCGTTCATCGTCAAAACTCCTGTCAAAATCGATGATATTACGCAGAATGCTCCATGAATGCCTTCGTCAGGTCAATACAGGCCTTCACATCGCGCAGATCGACCGTCTCCGCGCCGCTGTGGATGTAACGGCAGGGGATGGAGATTGCGCCGGAGGGAACTCCGCCGCGGGTTTTCTGGATCGCGCCCGCGTCCGTGCCGCCATAGGGCAGCACCTCGCGCTGCACGGGGATGCTTTTTTCTCTGGCGAGCTTTTCCATCCTCTCCACAACCGCAGGCGTGCAGATCAGGGAGCGGTCCATGATCTTGACCGCAGCGCCCTTGCCAAGCTCCACCGCCAGCTTCGTCTTTGCCTTGGGTACATCGCCCGTGCCTGTCACGTCAATGGCGATGCCCATATCCGGGTTGATCGTATACGCCGCCGTCGTCGCGCCGCGCAGGCCGACCTCCTCCTGAACGGAGAAAACCGCAGCGATTTCGTTGTCCGTCTCCCCCAGCGCGAGCATCGCCTCAAGGAGCACATAGCAGGCAATGCGGTCGTCCATCGCCGGCGCGGACAGACGATGCTCGCCGAGCTTCGTCACCCGCGGCATGACGACGCACATATCGCCGAGGGCGACCATGGAGAGCGCCTCCTCGCGGCTTGCCGCGCCGATGTCGATATACAGGTCGGACACGGTCAGATCGCCCTTGACATCCTCATCCGCGCCGATCACGCCGCATACGCCGTTTCCAAAGGCCACATGATTATACGGCATTTCCCCGGCATAGATGCCTCCGACATTGCACACGCGCAGAAATCCGTTTTTGTCCGCGTCAATCACCGCCAGCGCGATATGATCCATGTGCGCGGAAAACATGATCCTTTTTCCGCCCGCTTTGCCCTTCTTCACGGCGATCAGGTTGCCCATCACATCCGTCGTCACGCTGTCCGCATGTCCTTCAAGCGCGCGGGCAATCACGCCCGCAACGCGGCCCTCGCTGCCGGAAGGTCCGTAACAGGTCAGAATATCATGTAAAAGCTGCATGTTCATGACATTTCGCTCCTTAATTTAAAACTCGTTCAGCACAGCAAACGCCAGCTTCTTCGCATGCTCGATATCCGACAGGCTGCACACGCTCACCGGGCTATGGCAATAGCGGCAGGGAATCACGATCACCAGACATGGAATTCCCGACCCGGTGAGATGAATTGCCCCGGCGTCGGTGCCGCCGCTGTTTCCGCGCTTGATCTGCACGGGAATTCCGTTTTTCTTCGCCGCATCAAGCGCCAGCTCGCGCATTGCCTGCGGGATGATCGCGCGCCTGTCCATGAATGTCAGGGCAGGGCCGTCGCCGCAGCGCGTCACCTGCTTGTGGCTGTCGATCATGTCCATGTCGTTGGCGGTCGTCGTATCGATGATGATCGCCCGATCCGGCATGACCTTCCTCGCGGCCACCTTCGCGCCGCGCAGGCCAACTTCCTCCTGTACGGTGAATACGCAGGTGATGTCGCCCGCATAATCGCTGTTTCTGAGGACGTTAAGAAGGATCATGCAGCCCGCACGGTCGTCAAGCGCCTTCGCCTTGACAAAGCCATCGCCAAACTCGCGGTACTCGCTTTCAAACGTCGCATAGCTGCCCGGCGGGCAGAGACGCTCCGCCTCTTCCTTGTCCTTTGCGCCGATGTCGATAAGCATCGATTCGTAATCCGGCGCTTTTTTTCTGTCCGCCGGGCTCATCAGGTGGATCGCCTTGATGCCGATCACGCCCGGAATCTTCTTTTCGCCGACAATCACGCGCTTTGAAACGCAGCAGCGCGGATCCACGCCGCCCACACAGTCAAAATGCAGCAGACCGTCCTCCGTCGCAAAGCGGATGATGAAGCCCACCTCGTCCATATGCGCGGCGAGCATCACATGCGGCTTTGCGCTGTCCGTGCCCTTGCGGAAGGCGTAAAGGCTGCCCATCGTATCGCCATATACACGGCCTTCACGCGCGGAGAGGATTTCCTCCGCCTCGCGGCGGATGGCCTCCCGCGCCTCATCCTCCCAGCCGGAGGGGCCGCGCAGATCCGTGATCTCCTTTAGTAGCATAGCGTCTCCTCCCAGCCCTTGTCCATCGCGGCTACCGCGTCGCACAGCAGCCTCGCCTGGCTGCGCATCAGCTCCATGCTGCCCAGCTCTACCGTCGTATGCATGTACTTGATCGGCAGGCTCATCACCACGCAGGGGATGCCCTCGCAGGCGACCTGCACCTCCCACGCGTCCGTCCACGTGCTTCCCGGCGCAACCTCGGCCTGCGTCTTCATATTCAGCCTGTCCGCATGCTTTTTCAGGTGCTCTGTCAGCTTCCTGTGGGTATTCGGCCCGCAGGAGAGCGCCGTCACATCGAGCGGATACGTCTCTCCCGGCGCGCAGCCCTCCATCGTGCCGTGCGTCACATCGAGAATCACCGCCAGATCCGGATAAAGCGTCTCCGCGCTGGTCATCGCGCCGAGGGAATCAAATTCTTCCCTCGCGGACAGAACGTAGAGAATCTCCGCATCGTGCAGGCGGGCGCGCATCTGCTGCGCACAATCAAGCAGGATTGCCGCACAGGCGCGGTCATCAAGCGTCTTGCTGGCCACCATCCCGTTTTCAAGCGCCGTCGTGCGGCCCGTCAGCTGCACCGGCGTGCCCGCAGGCACAAGGCGCTTTACCGTCTCCGGCGCAAGGCCGGTATCGATAAAGAGCTTGTCCGCCGGCGTCACCGCGTCGCGCTCTGCGCCGCTGGTCAGATGCGGCGGCGTCGCGCCGATCACGCCATAGATCGGGCCGTCCTTGGCGAGGATCGTGACCTCCTGCGCGGGCAGGGTCTGCGCCGCCACGCCCATGGACATCAAGCGGACGCTGCCGTCCTCCTCCACGCCCGTGGTCATCAGGCCGATCTCGTCGATATGCGCGCAGAGCATCACGCGCGGGCCCTGCCTGCCGCTGTTTGCGCGCTGAATTGCCACCACGCTGCCCATCTCATCGACGGACACGCTGTCGCAATACGGCGCAAACGCGCGCGCAAATTCCCCGGCCGCCTGCTGTTCATAGCCGCTCGTGCCGGGGATGGCCGTGATATGGGAAAGAAATGCCAAATAATCCATAGGATCCGCTCCTCTTAGTCCGTATTTCCTTCGCCGCTGAAATCAAGCGTCTGGTTCATGCAGACCGTCTGCGTCCTCGGATCAAAATGCATCTGCTCGTGCTCATCCTCCGCAGCAAAGCCCATCCAGTAGCAGGGCACCTGATGCACATAACCGCAGACCCTGCAGCGATAATAGAATACTTCCATCGTATCTTCCTCCATTGCGTGCGCTGTTCAAGGGGAATTGTAGGGGAGGGGCTCTGCTCCTCCCTTATGCATGTCCAAATCTGATTTTTTATACCGTCTGCCTGAGGATTGAAAGAATGAGCTGGCTGTCAAACATCGGCGCAAACTTCGACGCCGCAATCAGGTCGCTGATCATCTCCACCGGCGCAACCGCCAGCACAATCGGCACCAACGCAAAGAAGATGAACAGCAGCATCACGCCGCGCAGCAGACCGAACGCGCCGCCAATGAGCGCATCCAGATGGCGAAGCACGGGCAGCTCAAAGACATACTGGATCAGGTGAATCACAAACGTCACCACGACATAGGCAATCAGGAAGCAGATCAGGAAGCTGAGAATCGACAGCGATACGCTGACAATCGTCTCGCTCATCAGCTGCGCGATCGTCATCGAGCCGGACGCGCTTTGAAGGCCGGAAATGAATGCGCTTTCAAACGCAGAGGGTAGGTTCGCGCTTTTGAGAATCTGCGCCAGCGCGCTCTCGCTCACCTGCGCCACGGAAAGCAGCGACAGGTCGAGGTTGGTGATGCGGCTGCCCGCATCGGTATAATACAGCAGCGTCTGCACCAGCGTCTCGTTGCTCTTCAGCCATGCCGCCAGCTCGCCGCTCATGATAAACGCCAGCGCCGCAGAGCCGATGAGCCCCGCCAGGCTGAGCACGCCGCTGATGAACCCCCTGTACATGCCAAACAGGACGCTCACGCCCAGCACGACAAGGATGATGATATCGATGATGTTCATAATTTCTCCTTTCCATCAGGAGGTCAATCAGCCCGGAAGCTCAATCACGTAGATTTCCGAGCCGGAGGCAACCACAGCGCGGTTGTCTGAAATCATGCCCAGCATCGCCGTGATATTGACCGGCAGCGCATAGGCGGTAAAGGTCGTCTCCTCAAACGGGCATACGTACAGCGCATTCTGCGCAAAGCCATACACCGCGCGCGTGCCGAGCTTCGCCGCCAGACACGGGCTGGGCAGATGCAGCACGCGGTCTACATTGCCGTACATCAGGCGCACGTTGCTGATGCTGATGCCCTCGCGGCTCTCCTGCGCCGGGATCAGCAGCTGATAGGTGATTTCCTTGTTTTCCTTTACGTCCTCGACGGTATAGCCATAGATCAGCGTCGGGTTGCTCTCTTCCAGCACGCGATAGTTGTAATGCATGATCTGGCGCGTAGTCACGACATTCAGCTGACCGTCCTGATCGTAAATCATATACGCGATATGCTCGCCCAGGGAGCTCTTGCCCGTGGAAAGCTTGCCCGGCTGGAAGGTCTGCAGCTCGGTGGAGATAACGGTGCCCGTCGTGTCCAGACCAAGCACCCACATCAGCTCCGCTTCCTGCGCGCTTGAGGAGGTCAGCGCCCGGAAGAAGCCGATATCCAGCAGCGTCTGATCCTCAATCGTCACATTGTCCACGACCTGTCCGGCGGAATTGATGACCGAGACGACGCCATTGTCCGCCTCGCCCACGAACACCGCGACATATTCATCGCCCGCGCTGGCGAACTGGATCATATCCGACATTTTGTTGTTGTAAATCAGCCGGCCGCGGCTGTTGAGGATGTACAGGTCATTGCCCGACCAGGCGACAATCTTTTCCTGCGTCGCATCATAATCGGCGTTCGTGCCGATCTGATAGCTCCACTCGTTGCCGCCGGTTGCCGCCACGCAGTGCAGCGTCGTGCCGTCGTAGAAGATCACGCTGTCGCCAAAGGGCATGACATGCTGGGAGAGCGTCGCGCCGATGCGCGTCACCCTGCCGATTCCCTCTCGCCCCGTTCCGCTCAGCGCATAGCTGATCACGACCATCACCATACCCGCCAGCGCCAGCAGCGCGACAAGCATTCTGACTTTATCGCTCACAGGATTCTTCTTCTTTTTCTTTTTGGCGTTCTCGCCCATATGATATCCGGCCAGCGTCGCGTTCGCGCCGCTCATATACGTCACACGCTTCTTTTTGCGTTCCATGTACGTTCCCCTTTGATCACTTTTCCACTTTTGGAGCTATCCCAAAACCGCTCCAAAATCTTCGGGATTTATACTCCCAAAAAATCTTTGATTTATCTCTCTTTTTGGCGCTGTCACGCCGCCATCCATCCGCGCCCTTTTGGGATTATCCCCAGCTTATCCTCAGGTTTTCCACATACTTTTCCACACTTTTGTGGATAACTGTGGATAATTTGTGGATTATTGTGGACAACCCTTTGAAAAGTCTGTTTTTTCCTTTATCTGCTCAGAAAATCGTCTTTTCCCCAAAAGAGTAAGCGAGCGCGCTTTAAGCATGCAGCACACCGTTTTCAACGTGATACACCGCGCCTTGGCGCGCGCCTGCGAGGTCGGAAAGGTCTGTGCAGGTCACAAACGTCTGCACGCGGTCAATCCTCTCGATCAGTTGGCGCCTTCTGCCGGGGTCAAGCTCGCTCATCACGTCGTCCAGCATCAGAATCGGCGCTTCGCCCGTTTCCCGTGCGGCCATTTCCAGCTGCGCCAGCTTGAGCGAGAGCACGGCGCTGCGCTGCTGCCCCTGCGAGGCAAACGTGCGCGCCTCCTTGCCGTTGATTGTCACGCCGATATCGTCGCGGTGAATGCCCACCGTCGTCGTCATCCGGCGCAGATCCTCATTTCTTGCGGCCTGAATCCGCGCAAGCAGCTCCTGCGCAATGTCGCCGCTTTCCGCCGTCTGGGAGATATACCACAGGCGCAGTTCCTCCCGTCCGTCCGTCAGGGAGGCATGCGCCGCTCTGGCGTCCTGAGAGAGCTGCTCGATCGCCTCGCGCCTGTTCTGCGCGATCTGCGCGCCCACGATGGCAAGCTGCTCGTCCCACATGTCCAGCGTCGGCAGCAGGGACGGATGCTTTGCAATCTCCTTGAGCAGGGCGTTTCGCTGGTTCAGCGTGCGCACAGCGCGCTGCAGCGCATAGAAATAGGATGGGCGCAGCTGAGAGAGCTGCATATCGATGAAGCGGCGCCGCTCCGCGGGGCCGCTTTTGACGATGCTCAGATCCTCCGGAGAAAAGAGCACGCCGCAGACATGCCCCAGCAGCTCGCCGATGCGCTCCGCCTGCCGCGCGCCGATGCGCACGGTTTTTTTCTTCTTCTGCGCTTTATCCAGCAGGATCGTCACCTCATGCGTGCCGTCCTGCTGCTCGGTCTGAATCTGTACCCGGGCGCTCTTCTCGCCCCAGCGGATCAGCTCCTCATCGCGCGACGTCCTGTGGCTGCGGCCCAGGCAGCACAGGTGCAGCGCCTCGAGGATGTTGGTCTTTCCCTGCGCGTTCGGCCCGGTGAATACGGTCACGCCGCTGTCAGGCGTGATGATCGCCTGCTCGTAGTTTCTGAAATTTTTGAGACTCAGCGATTTGACGCGCATAGAATCAATATCCTTTTTCTTTTGCTTGTTAGCTGTTGAACACGCGGACCGGCAGTACCAGATACAGATAGCCGTCGCCTTCCGTCGGGCAGATCACGCACGGGCTGACGTTGGAATTAAAGCGCATAAAGACCTCATCGTCAGAAAGCGCCTTGAGCACATCGGTGATATAGCGGACGTTAAAGGCGATGGTCAGATCCTTGCCCTCGGTCGTCACGGCGATCTTTTCCTCCATATCGCCGTTTTCGGAATTGGAGGTGACAACCAGCATCTCGCCGTCAATTTTGAAACATACCAGATTGCTCTTGCCCTCGCGCGCAATCAGGCTCGCGCGGTCAATCGCGCTGCCCAGCTCGCTGCGGCGAACGGCCACGCGGGTCTGCCACTCCTGCGGCAGAATCTGGCGATAGCGAATAAACTCGCCCTCAAGCAGACGGGCGACGATATGCGTCGCGCCCATATCAAGCTGCACATGGCTGCGGCTGAAGGTCAGGCTGACGCGCTCCTCCACATCGGAGAGGATCTTGGCGATATCGCCGAGCACCTTGCCGCCCACAACAGCGGAAACCGGCTGTTCCGGACCCTCGATATTTTCCTTGCGCAGCGCGAGGCGGAAGCCGTCAAGCGCAACCACGCGCATCTCGCTCTTTTCAATCTCCATCAGGCAGCCGGTGAGGATGGGGCGGCTCTCGTCCACCGCAATGGCGAACAGCGTGCGGCCGATCATATCGCGCAGCGTGCTCTGCGGCATGGCAAAGCTGCTGCCTGCAACCTGCGGCAGCTCCGGATACTCGACCGGATCAAAGCCGGAAATCGTCGTGCGGACGCTCGCGCAGCGGATGGTTGCCTGCATGCGGTCGGAAACCGTGATGTCGCACAGGCCGCCCGGCAGCTTGCGCACGATTTCGCAAAGCAGCTTTCCGGGCAGGACAGCGCGTCCTTCTTCAATAAAGGTAGCGGGAATGATGGTTTCAATGCCCAGCGCAAGATCCGTACAGATGAGGCGCAGGCCCTGTTCGCAGGATTCAAAGAGGATGCCCTCCAAAATGGGCTTGGGAGAGCGGACAGCCAGTGCGCGGCTGACGATGGAAAGGCTTGTATTCAGGTCGTTTGTATCGCAGGAAAAACGCATATCTTCAACCTCCATGGAGTAGTAGCAGTATATGGATTCAGCAGGAGTAGCCGTAGTGCGGTGGATAACTGGGATAAGTCCCAAAAAGCCAAAACAGAACTGACTTTTTGGCTGTGGAAAACCGGGGTAAAACCGTGAAAAATATCCACGCCTTTTCCACAGTATTGGGGATAACTTTAAGCCGTTTTACCGAGGGCGAAAAAGTCGCATAAAAAGGCAAATTCATTCATATTCAGTATTCGCTTTTTCCCTGTGAAATCCTTCATATACAGATAGAATAATGATATGAAAAAAGAGCGTTTCAAATGAAGCGCTCTTTGATAAACTTCTGTAATCAGATGCCGTTTTCAACGGTGGCGGCGATCTTCTCCGGGCTCAGGCCGTAGAAGTCGAGCAGCTCCGCCGGAGAAGCGGACTGGCCGAAGCAATCCGGCATGCCCAGCTTGGTCAGGCGTCCGCCATGCTCGGCGATGACCGCGGCGACAGCGTCGCCCAGACCGCCGATGGTGGAATGCTCCTCGACGGTGAAGATCTTCATGTCCTTGGCGAGGGTCTTGACGATTTCCTCGTCGAGCGGCTTGATCGTATGCATGTTCACGACGGTCACTTCGATGCCCTTGGCAGCGAGGATCTCAGCCGCCTTCATGCAGCTTTCGACCATCAGGCCGCAGGTGATCAGCGCGGCGCGCTCGCCCTTGCGCAGGATGTTCGCCTTGCCAACCTCAAAGGGCATGCCCTCGGAGAATACAGGGGTCGCCAGGCGGGCCAGACGCAGATAGACCGGGCCGTTGATCGCGGCAGCGGCGCGAACGGCGCGCTTGGCCTCCTCCGCGTCGCACGGGCAGAGGATGGTCATCCCCGGGAGAACGCGCATCAGCGCGATATCCTCAATTGCCTGATGGGTCGCGCCGTCCTCGCCGACGGTGATGCCGGCATGGGAGAACGCGATCTTGACGTTCAGGTTCGGATAGCATACGCCGTTGCGGATCTGCTCAAAGCAGCGGCTCGCAAACACGGCGAACGTGGAGCAGAACGGGATGTAGCCCATGCTCGAAAGACCCGCAGCCATGGTGATCATGTTCGCCTCGGCGATGCCGCTGTTGAAGAAGCGGTCCGGATGCGCCTTGGCAAAGTACTGGGTCATCGTGGAGCAGGAAAGGTCCGCATCCAGCGCGACGATCTTGTCGTTTTCAAAGCCGAGGGCGGCGAGTTCCTCGCCGTAGCCTACGCGCGTTGCCTTCTTTTCACTCATGGTTTCAGCCCTCCAGTTCCTTAAGCGCAGCGGCGCCCTGTTCCTTATTCGGGGCCTTGCCGTGCCAGCCGGCCTGGTTTTCCATGAAGGAAACGCCCTTGCCCTTGGTGGTGTGGCAGAGAATGCAGCGCGGCTTGCCCGGGCATGCCGGGACGTCCAGCGCGGCGATAACCTGCTCAATGTCGTTGCCGTCCATAACCTCGATCAGATCCAGACCAAACGCGCGCAGCTTCGCCGGGAAATCGCCAAGGCTCATGACCTCGTCGTTCGGGCCGTCGATCTGCAGACCGTTCCAGTCAAAGATGACGGTCAGGTTGTCGAGCTTATAATGCGCGGAAGCCATCAGCGCCTCCCAGACCATGCCTTCCTGGCTCTCGCCGTCGCCAAGCAGGGTGTAGATATGCTGCTTGCCGCCCATGGTCTTGGCGCCAAGCGCCATGCCAACAGCCACGGACACGCCGTGACCCAGGGAGCCGGTGGAAGCGTCCACGCCCGGGCACTTGTTGCGGTCCGGGTGACCCTGCAGCATGCCGCCGAGCTTGCGCAGACCGTTATATTCTTCCTTGGAGAAGAAGCCGTTGTTCGCCAGCACAGCATACAGCGCCGGCGCGGCATGGCCCTTGCTCAGAACAAAGCGGTCGCGCTCGGGCATGTCGGGCTTCGTCGGATCGACGTTCATTTTATAGCCATACAGCGCCGCAAGGATTTCAACGGCGGACAGAGATCCGCCCGGATGACCGGAACCGGCCATCGTCAGCATCGAAACGATATCGCGGCGGATTACAGTGCACTGAGACTTGAGTGCCTGAATTTCCATGATATTCCTCCTGACTGATTGTGAAAAAATAAAAGCCATCGGGACAACGTATTTGAAAAAATACCTGATTATTATAAAAGTGTACATGCAGAATGTCAAGTATTCTAATAATAGTTGATTTTTTGTCGATGCAATAAGTTAGATTGCACGATAAGGAGGTTGATAATTCGTCAATTCTGTGGTATAATGGTCAGACGACAGATCTTATAAATCAAAAGAAAACCAATCGGGAAAATCATTGGCTTATGGAATAGAAGAAACCTTGTCCGGCAGTCGGCACATGATGCCGGATCAACAGGGAAGGATGGAAAAAATATATGGAGAGTGTCAGAAAGGCGCGTAAGCTTCCGGAGCAGATTGCGGATAAGCTCCGGGAGATGATCATTCAGGAAGGCATGAAGACCGGCAGCAAGCTTCCGGCCGAGAGCGAATTGATGGTTCGCTTCGGTGTGAGCCGCTCAACTGTGCGCGAGGCGGTCAAAATCCTGCAGACGGAGCGCATTGTGGATATCCGTCAGGGACAGGGAACGTTCCTGTGCGCCATGCCGGGTCTGGCGGATGATCCGCTGGGGCTGCGCTTTGCCAATCAGGAAAAGCTGATTGCCGATCTGCTGGAAACCCGCCTGATCATCGAGCCGACCGTCGCAGCGCTGGCTGCGATGCGACGTCAGGAGAGCCATCTTGTCGAGATGAAGAATCTGCTGGATAAAATGGATAATGCTTATCTGCATGGCGAGGATTATACGCCGTTTGACTTTGAGTTTCATTCTGTTATCGCGCAGTGCACAGGCAACGACGTTCTCAAGCGCCTCCTGCCGACGATTCACGAGTCCATTCAGGCGGGCTATCAGCATACCAAGCGCGTGGAGGGCAGCTATCAGCGCGCGAGCCAGTGTCATCTGGAGATGTATCGCGGCATTGCGGAGCAGGACAGCGAGCGTGCCCGTCACGCGGCGCAGCGCCATATGATGCAGACCATGAACGATTCCTGCGTTGAGGTGCCTGGGGTGCTGCTGAAATGAAAACCATTGCGCACATTCATTGCGACTTTAAGGAGAAATTCGGAATTCCGCGTCAGAGCGGCCTTGTTCCGCAGACGCGGGCAAGGATCGTCTTTGAGCCGGAATACCGCAATCCGGATGCGCTGCGTGGTATCGACGGCTATTCCCATCTCTGGCTGATCTGGGCGTTTTCCAAGGCGGAGAGGGATACATGGTCGCCGACGGTGCGTCCGCCGCGGCTGGGCGGAAATACGCGCGTGGGCGTCTTTGCCACGCGGTCGCCGTTTCGCCCCAATGCAATCGGCCTTTCAAGCGTAACCCTTGAGGATGTACAGCTGCATACGCCGCAGGGACCGGTATTGATTGTAGGCGGCGCGGACCTGATGGACGGCACGCCCATCTATGACATCAAGCCCTATCTGCCCTATGTGGACAGCCATCCCGAGGCGCGGGGCGGCTTTGGGGCAGAAAAGGCAGGATATGCGCTTTATGTGGTCTTTCCGTCGGAGCTTGAAGAGAAAATTGAGACGGATAAGCGCGCTGCGCTTAGAGGCGTGCTTGAAAACGATCCAAGACCTTCCTATCAGAATGATCCGCAGCGCGTATACGGCGTTCGATTTGCACAGCATAATGTCAAATTCATGGTGAAGGACGGCGTGCTGACGGTGACGGAAATTGAGAATATCAAGGAATGAAAAATGATAAAGAAAACCGGAGGACGATGCAGCATCGTCCTCCGGTTTTATGCGTATAGAGAGGGGATCAAGCGTGGATAAAGAATAGGCATCAATCCGTCACGATAAAGTTGAAATCGTGATCGTCGGCATAATCTTCAGCATAACTGTCATCCGGTGCGATGAGTGTGAGGCCGTTTTTGCAGCCGTCAAAGGCATCGTCTGCGATGTATTTCAGGCTTTCGGGGAGATAGACGTTTGTAAGCGCTTCGCAGTCCGCAAAGGCGCGTTTTTCGATAGAGCGGATGCCGTCCGGCAGGATGAGATCCGTACAGAAAATATGGGTAAAGGCTTCTTCCTGGATGGTGAGCATGCGGCTGGGAAGAACAAAGGGCGTAATCTCTCTGATTTCCAAGGATTCGATCTCGCCGTATTTTTCGTTGTTTTCCTTGATGTACATCAGCAGATCATTGCCCTTGAAAAACAGGCGGGTGATATACTCGTCATCATCGTCTGTGTCGTATGCAGCCTGGACAAATTTTGCTGCGCGGTCCAGAATGTAGAGTTTATTCTGCACAGAATAATAGAAGTGCTCACGGTCCGCCCAGAGCGGCTCGGGATAGACCACTTTTCCATTGGCCACGCCGCTGAAGGAATGCTCGGATTTGATTTCGCCGCTGCTGATGTCATAGGAACGGATATATCGATTCTCACGATCTGTGCTCATCTGAACATAGTAGATCACATCGTCGATGACGGGGATCGGATTGGTAATGTCCTTCCAGAAGAAATTGTCATACTGGGTGTTCGTTGCGCTGAAGTAGGACAGCCATCCGTAGTGTTCCGCTTTTTTCAGCCCTGCGTCGCTGAGCAGGAAGTCGCTGTGGCATGCGCCGAGCGGAATATCGCGAACCGGGTCATTCCATGTGACGTCGATGTGATACCAGCTTCCATCGAGGTAGACCATGTTCCAGGTGTGGTTCATGGCTTCGCTGGTGACGTAGTCGCTTTTGAAGCCCAGCTCGTTGAGTACGGCGCGGTAAAGCAGCATGTATGCCTGACAGACGCCCTTGCCTTCGCTAAGCATTTCGTCCGGGCTGTAGATGCTGTACGTCGTATCATATTCGTAGTTGACACAGATATAGTCGTTGGCCAGCAGCAGTTTGCCGATGGGCGTATCGGCCTGACTGGCATAGGAAACAATTTTCTGAAGAGATGTATTAAAGGCTTTGATGCGTATTTTGAGGTTGTTTCCGGAATATTTATAGTTCGGAAGAACGCTGACAATTTGATTGCCGTAAGCGCGGTAGCTGAATCCGCCGGAGACATAGAACATTTCAGGATGGGCGTTGAGCAGCGCCCAGTATGCGTTGGCGAACGCGTTTATGGTCAGATTGAAGTTTTTCAGATTGATTTCCTTGGTTTGTTTTTCCAGCTCGGCCATGATATAGCTGTTAAACGTGGAGCCGCGTGTGATATCGGTGCCAAGCGTTGATACGGCGGGCATATAGCCTTCGGAGAACAACTCGACGTGACCGGAGAAAAGCGTATCTTCCTCGCCGGAAGCACAGACGGGGAGAATGAGAAGAAGTGCAAACAGGATAAAAACGGATGTGAATCGTTTAAGTGATTGGTAAAACATAAAAAAACATATCCTTTCGGCAGGGAGAAAAACGCAGCAAGGCAGAAAAGTCAGCGGTTGATCGAGTCGGCCATGCGATGATAGGTATGACGGATGCCGCGAACGGCAATGGAATACGCCATGATGTTTTCCGGAAGGGCCATTCCGCCGTAACCGGCGTCGCCGAGGTGATGGATATCGGTGCCGGTCATCTTGCACATCAGCGCAATCTGCCGGATGGTTGCGGTATCCGCGCCCTCCTGCGATGTGCCGATGGCGGTGATGGTCAGGCAGCCGAGGCTGTGGGCATAGCTGACCAGCTCGCGAATATACTCCATGGTAATGCCGGGAACGGTGCCCGGCGCGGGGAGAAGGATGATGTCCGCGCCCGCCTTCGCAAAAGCTTCAATGTCGTCTTTGGTGATGATCTTTTCCGCGCCTTCCGTCAGCACGCCGGAGGCGTGCATTTTTCCCGCGGCAAGGATGAGCCTGTCGCCCAGTTCCCTTTTATAAAGACGCAGGGTGTTTATGATGGCGGTGTTTTTGACGCCCATGCCGGGGTTCCCGGTCAGAAGAATCATGTCAACGCCCATATCGGCAGCCTTTTTCGCGTTATCAACCGTCGCAACGCGGCCGCCGGTCATCGCCCACATGCCCTCGTACTGACCGGCAATTTCCTCTTCGATGGGCTCAAGGTTGATGCCCACGGGGCGGCCGGTCAGCTGTTTGAGTTTTCTGATGACATGTTCCGGCTCCGTCTTTGGCAGCGCGCGGATTACGGGATTCTGCACGTCAAAGAGGTTCAAAAGGAGAATATCCGCGCCCATTGACGCGGCAAACTCCGCATTGGTGATATCGCCCAGCATGGGCTGAATCGCGCCGATGGTCTCACAGGCGATCACGCGGCCTTCCGAACCGGCGATAGCCGCCAGCAGATCACGGGCAGACATGGTTGAAAAATCGGATGCGTGGCAATCAAGAATGCGTTTCATCGATAATCTCTCCTTATTATACATATCCAGTATAATGCAGCAATTTACGCTTCGCAATCCCAAATTCTGAAAAAAATTATAAAAAAAAGAAGGAAGGAAATACATGCGCAGCAGAGAAATAATCTTGATTACACATTTTTTCATGATTTCCATCCTTTACGTTGTCAGGGGTGGATTTAAAAAATAAGATGTAAACGCTGCGTGAAATCCATGCAGCTTTGGAATGGGGAAGAAATTTGAATCATCAGGAAATGGATATGCTCCGGCGGATTACGCCGGAGGAGGAATATCTGGCGGGGCAGTCGCTTTATCGCGCGGGCGGCGTACACCCGATGGAAGAAGAAAGCGGTATGCTGCGCTATGTCGTAGACGACAATCCGCGGCGCGTGGTGCGCGTGGGCACGAGCGGCAAGCTCTCGGGCCGTTGCTCATGCGATTTTTTCGGAAATGTGCATAAACCCTGCCGTCATCTCGCTGCGGCGATGATGATGGCGATTGCCTCCGGCGCGATTGAGGAAATCCGCCGCCGCCGGGCCAGGGAGAATGCGGGCAGGCTGATGAATACGCTGCAGAGCGCGCTGCCGATGGAGACGCCGCTCGAGCTTGAAATCACACTGCAGCTCATCGGCAGCCAGCCGGTGCGCGTATCCCTTCGCGTGGGGCAGGAACGGATGTATGTCGTTAAGTCCATGGCGCAGTTTCTTCATGCCCTGCAGGCGAAGGAGAGCATGGCCTTTGGCAAGGGCTTTGTGCTCGAGCCGGCGTGGATGGACTTTGTCGGCGTGGATAAAAAGATCATCCGCCTTCTGCAGGATGCGGCCTATGTCTGCCAGCTGGAAGGAAAGCTGGTGCAGACGGGCGTTGAGGCGAAGTATCTGACGATCCCGGAACGCTTTGTGACGAGACTGCTTCAGCTGCTGATGGCAAAGCCCTTCAAGCTCTCCTTCGGGGAGGAAGTTGTTCCAATCACCGGCGTATTCGATGGTCAGGCGGAGCTTTTGTTCGGCGTGACGCTCAGCGGGCGCGAGCTGGAAATCCGCGCGCAGATGCCCGGCTCGCTCAGGCCCATGAGCCCGGACGGTCAGTTTGTCTTCTGCGAGGGCGACGTGCTGCGTCTGCCTGCGGCGCAGCGGGAAATTGTCCGCGTGATGCTGGGGAGCGCCAGGGACGGCGTGACGTCTTTCCGATTTGATGCGGCGCAGAGCACGCGCGTCATTTCGGAACTGCTGCCTGCGCTGGAAAGGGCGGGTGCGGTCACGATCGACGGCGTGCTTGCCGAGCGCATCATCCGCCGGCCGCTCAAGGTCAAGGCATATTTTGACCGGGAGGATCGAACGGTGTTTGCCCGGCTTGTTTTCCAGTATGGCGATGAGGAGATCGATCCGTTTGCGCCCGCTGTGCAAAAGAGCGCGGATGACGAGCGCGTGCTGATGCTGCGCGACGCCGCGGGCGAGCGCGCGGCGCTCGATCTGCTGGCGCAGGCGGGCTTTCGGATGCAGAAGGGGCGCGTCGTGCTCAGCGGTCAGGAACCGCTGTACCGCTTCCTGACGGAGGGTATATATGCCCTGCAGAATACGGCGGAGGTCTATTGCTCGGATGAGTTCCGCAAGCTGACCCCGCGCAAGCCGCATTTCACCGGCATGCTGCGCATGCAGGATGGTGCGCTGCAGCTTCAGATGGAGGAAAATGGAGAACCTCAGCCGGAGATTCTGGCGATTCTTCAGGCGCTGCGCGATCAGAAGCGCTATTTCCGCCTGAAGGACGGCACATTCCTCGATCTGACGGACATGGAGGAATGGCGCGAGCTGGCGGAGGCCGCCGCAGGCGCGCAGGAGCAGGCGGAGGACGATGTGGATTTCGGGCGGGGGCTGCTTGAAATTGAGTCCTTCCGCGCGGCGTATATGATGAGCCTGCTGGAGGGCGGCCGTCTGCCCGTTGCGGCGGATACGTCGGTCAGGAATTTTGTATCCGGGATGGAGGCAGAGGGGGAACCCTGCCCTGCTCCGCTTGATACAATGCTGCGTCCCTATCAGATGCGCGGCTTTATGTGGATGCAGGCACTTGACAGGCTGCATATGGGCGGCGTGCTCGCCGACGATATGGGCCTTGGCAAGACGCTGCAGGTCATCGCGCTGCTGCTTTGGGCCAAGCGCCGCGGCGGCGATGCGCGCCCGTCGATCGTCGTTGCGCCGACGTCACTGGTGTATAACTGGATGAGCGAGATCAGACGCTTTGCGCCGGAACTGCGCGTCATCGCCAGCGAAGGCACGCAGTCCGCCCGCGCGCAGATGATTGCGCAGCTGATGAAGCCGGATTGCGGCGTCGACGTATACATCACATCCTATCCGCTCATCCGGCGCGACATCGCTGCGCTGTCAAATATCTCCTTCCGGTTCTCGATTCTCGATGAAGCGCAGTATATCAAGAATGCCATGAGCGTCGGCGCGGGCGCGGTCAAGCAGCTCAAGGCGCAGACGCGCTTTGCGCTCACCGGCACGCCGATGGAAAACCACCCGGGCGAGCTCTGGTCGATTTTTGACTATGCGCTGCCGGGTTATCTGCTCTCCTTTGCGCAGTTCATGCATCGCTTCGGCACGGGCGAGGAGACGGATGTCCTGCGCAGGCGCATCCGCCCGTTCCTGCTGCGCCGCCTCAAGGGCGACGTGCTCAAGGAGCTGCCGGAGAAGAATGAGATCCAAATGATGGCGGACATGACCGAGGAGCAGAGGCGCGTCTATCAGGCGAGCCTGCTGCGCCTTAAGCCGCAGGTGGAGGGCATGCTCGGCAGAAACCGCATCGAGGTGCTTGCCGCAATCACGGAGCTGCGCCAGATCTGCGGTCATCCGTCCCTGGTGCTGCCGGATTATGCGGCGTCAAGCGGCAAGCTCGATCTGCTGCTGGATATTCTCCCCGGCTCGCTGGAGGCGGGGCACCGCGCGCTGATCTTCTCTCAGTTTACGCGCATGCTCAAGATTCTTCAGCGCCGTCTGGAGGCTGTGGGCGTCAGGTGTATGTATCTGGACGGCGAAACGCCCGCCAAGCGCCGCATTGAGATGGTTGACCAGTTCAACGGCGGCGAGGGCCAGGTTTTCCTGATCTCGCTGAAGGCGGGCGGCTCAGGCCTCAACCTCGTCGGCGCGGATACGGTCATTCACTTTGATCCATGGTGGAATCCCGCTGCGGAGGATCAGGCGACCGACCGCGCGCACCGCATCGGTCAAAAGAATACGGTCAACGTCATCCGCCTGATCACGCGCGGCAGCATCGAGGAACAGGTGGTCAAGCTGGGCGAGCGCAAGCGGGAAATGTTTGATCAGATGATCACCGCGGGCGAAGCCATGCCCACGCAGCTTTCGCAGGAGGATATCCGCGCGCTGTTTGAATGAGAACGATGCAAGCCTGCTTCGCATTCTTGCATCGATTTACATCATTTTCCTGTGCGCAGTGCGCACGACCGGAAAATGATATAGGAAACGGCTTACAGCCGTTCCGGAAACAGTAATAGTCGCAACAATGTTGCTCCTTTACAGTTCTGAGCTTCGACTGTCTGTTTCGCCCACTGGGCGCGACAGTATTCGCTCCCTCGCACCGCGCATGTCGCTGCTGCGGATTATATTTGAAGGGGCTGCGGCCCCTTCAAGCATCCCTGAGGGCTGTTGACGTATTCTGCATAGGTATCGTATAATGAACCAAATGACAAGGAGTTTGCGGCATGAAGCACATCATCTGGGATTTTAACGGTACACTGCTGTGTGATGCGCAGCTGGGCGTTGAATGCGATAATCATGTCTTTGACACGCTCGGTCTGCCGCGGATCACGATTTCGGATTACCGCAGGCATATGACCATGCCCGTGCGCGATTTTTATACGGCGCTGGGCGTGGATCTGAACATATATAAATATGAGACGATCAGCCGGATCTGGCTGGATATGTTCAATCAGCATGCGGTGGATGTGGGGCTCGTGCCGGGCGTGCTTCATGTGATTGCGCAGGCAAAGGCGCTGGGATATACGCAGTCGATCCTCTCCGCATCGTATGAAAAATCGCTGCTGGAGCAGTGCACGGCGCTGGGGCTTGTGCCGTATATGGAAGCGATCGGCGGGCTTGGCGACGAGAGCGCACAGAAAAAGACCGATATCGGCAGGAAGCAGATGGCGCAGCTCGGCCTTGAAGGACGGGAGACGGTGCTCATCGGCGACATGGTGGCCGACAGCGAGCTCGCCGGCGTGCTGGGCGTCGGCTGTATTCTGGTGCCGTGGGGGCATAATGATGAAGCCCGCCTTGCGGCAACGGGACGGGACGTGGCGCGCAGCTGCGAAGAACTGATAAAGATGCTCGCGCAGATGCGATAAATGGTTATGGAGGGGCAAAGCCCCTCCCCTACAAAAAACAATGGTGGATGGAGGAAGATTCATGCTGGAAAAGAATGAAAAGAAATCCATCCACGCAGGACACAGAGAGCGCCTGCGTGAGCGGATGCGCAGGGAAGGGCTTGCGTCGTTTTCCGAGCATGAGGTATTGGAGCTGCTTTTGACCTATGCAATCCCGCAGCGGGACGTCAATCCGCTGGCGCATGAGCTGATTGCCCGTTTCGGCAGCCTGAGCAACGTGCTCAATGCCGAGGAGGAAGAGCTTCTTCGCGTCGGCGGCGTTGGCAAAAACGCCGCGCTGCTGCTGAGCATGATGCCGCAGCTGATGCGCTATTATCAGCTTAATACGCTGGGGAATAAACCTGTGATCCTCAATCTGTCGGATGCAAGGGCATACTGCGAGCCGCTGTTTCTTGGCGCCAGTCAGGAGCATCTTTACATGGTCTGCATGGATCAGGGCGGGCGCGTGCAGCATTTGTCGCTCATGCACAGCGGAACGGCGGATGAGGTGGCGATCTATCCGCAGCTGATTGCCAAGACGGCGCTGCGCTACAATGCATTTGCGGTGCTTCTGGCGCATAATCATCCCAGCGGCATGATCTATCCTTCACAGGCGGATATGGATTCCACATGCGCCGTGGTGGCGGCGCTTTCCGCCATCGGGATCAAGCTGGTGGATCATCTGATTTTTGCCGGCGGTGAATCGTATTCAATGATCCGCTCGAGCATCTATGGCGATATGGCGCAGGCGGAGGATGTTTCCTACATTCTCAAGAGCCGGAGCGTGCCGGGCGAACGCGGAAGACTGCGAGAAATTCAGGATGGATGGATCTATCTGACTGCCGGGGATTTCTGATGAGGGAAAAAGGAGAATGCTGCATTGAAACAGGCCATAGTAAGGAGGCTGCTGATGGGCTTTGTGGCGCTTTTGCTGCTGGGCGTTTTCTGCGCAGCGGGGTTGATGGGCTTTGTCTACTATAAGGAAACGCATCTGCCGCCTGTCGGCGATTCGGATGTGATCATCGTCCTTGGCGCGCAGGTGAAGGCGGACGGCACGCCCAGCGTGGCGCTTGAGCGCAGGCTGACCGCAGCGCTTGAAAGCTATCAGGCGGACAGACAGCTGATCATCGTCTGCGGCGCGCAGGGATCAAACGAACCCAGAGCCGAGGGCGATGTGATGCGCGACTGGCTGGTTGCGCGCGGCGTACCGGAAGGCGACGTCGTGGCGGAGACCGCGTCGTTCAACACCAGGGAAAACCTGACCTATGCAAAGGCAATCATGGAGCACCGGGGCCTTGAAAACGCGCTGATTGTGACCAGCGATTATCACGTCGCGCGGGCGCTGGCGCTATGCGGTCAGGTGGGCATTTCCGCCGTAGGAAAGGGCAGCCCGTCAAAGCCCGAGTATTTCATCAAAAACCACTTCAGAGAGGGGCTCAGCTGGATCAAGTTCTGGCTGGAAAGCAGATGATGAACAGAGAGAGACTGACAAGCGGCCTTGAAATGATGGGCGTCGCCTTTGACCAGACGGCCATTGAGCGCTTTGAGGCGTTTCATGCGATTCTGGATGAATACAATCAGAAGATGGACCTGACGGCCGTTCTTGATGAGGATGAGCGCATTGACCGTCATGATCTGGACAGCGCCGCGCCGCTGGCAAAGGGGCTGCTGCTGCCGGACAGCAAGGTCATCGACGTGGGGACAGGCGCGGGCTTCCCGGGTATGCCGCTGCTGATTCTGCGCCCGGATCTGAAGATGACGTTTCTGGACGCACTGAACAAGCGCATCCTCTTCCTCGAGGACGCGCTCAGGCGGCTTGGCCTCAAGGCTGAAACGCTCCATGCGCGCGCCGAGGATGCAGCCAGAATGCCGGCGCATCGCGAGATGTACGATGCGGCGGTTTCCCGCGCGGTGGCGTCGGCTGCCGTGCTGCAGGAGCTGACGCTGCCCTTTGTCAGGCAGGGCGGAACAGCGATTGCATGGAAGGGCCCGGGCGTGCAGGATGAGATGGTCGCGGCGAAGCGCGCGGCGTTTGTGCTGGGCGGCACGGTGCGCGGCGTAGAAAGCGCGCCCGTTCCGCGCAGGGACGATTGGGCGCATTGCCTGCTGATCACCGACAAGACCGGAAAAACCCCGAAGGCTTATCCGCGCAAGGCGGGAACGCCGAATAAAAAGCCGCTGGCATAAGACAGGCTGGTGGACGGGGGAACCTTTTTCCCGCCGCGACCGATTTGATTTTCGTTCTATTGAAGCTTTATATCCCCCTATGTAGGGGAGGGGCTCTGCTCCTCCCAAAGGCAATCAAAGAAAAATTTACCCTCATTTCTTTTTCAAAAGCAGCGCACACTGTGATGGAAAAGGAGATGAGGGTTTTGTTTTCGGAATTCTTGGGCAGACCGTATCGTTTTTTGATTATGGCGGGCGTTCTGGCGGCGCTTTTGTGCCTGTTCCCTGCGAGGGTGGAGGAACCGCAGGAGATGAAGATGGAAGAGCAGAACGTCGCTTCTGCGCAGACGGAAATCGGCGCTGCGCCTGTAGAGACGCTGTTTCCGCAGGGAACGAACACGCCGGTTCTGCCCGGGCTGCCTGCCGGCGCGGATCTCTCCGAGCGCACGGGCAGCGGATGCTACCTGCACAGGACGCTGTATTATGCGCCCTGCGGGCACAGCGTACAGCGCAGGGATAAGATGCCCGCTCAGCTTGTCGGCCTCTCTCGCGAAGCGCTCGAGGCGCAGATTGCCGGGGTGATTCCCGGCGCGGCGGTAACGGGCTTTTCCGCGTCGGAGGTGGATATTGCGCTCAGCACGGAGATTCCCTGTCCGCTGCACTGGGTGCTGCGCGGCGGGGAGGACGGCATGCTTGTCGTGATGCAGAATGTAAGCGGGGAAGCGCTTGAGGTGGTGCGAAAGACGGAGGTATTCACGCGGGACGCGCCGGAGGACGATCTTGCGGCGCTGCTTCAGGGAAGAATGTTTGACGATGTGCAGGCGCTTGAGGGATATCTGGAGAGCCTGAGCAGCTGAAAAGGATTATCTCATGGTATAAGGGAAACCGCGCAAAGTGACATTTGGGACATGCAGGCGTATCGTTGAACGGTTATCTGTTGAGAAGCAATCCGCACCCTGATAAAATCATACCATCGACAGAAATGGAATGCGGGATGATCGTATATCTCTCAGCATGACATCGTACAGGGAGGAAACGCGATGCGCATCGTCAAGAAACCGGAGGAACGCAAGGCGGAAATGGTGGCCGCTGCGTCGAAACTGTTTGCACAGCAGGGCTTTGTGAAAACGTCCGTAGCGGAGATTGTGACCGCGGTGGATGTGGCCAAGGGACTGTTTTATTATTATTTTACGACGAAGGATGACATGGTCAAGGCCGTCGTGGAAGGGTATTGCAGCTATCTGGGCGCACAGGCGCAGGAGATTGCCGAAGGCGAGGGCACGGCAAAGGAGAAGCTTCTGCGGCTGAAGCAGCATGATATGTGGGCGGAGTGCTTCACCCAGCCGATGCTGGCGGATCTGTGCCTGCCGCAGCATGCGGCGCTGTACAGCGATATGTGCGACCGGGTGGTCAATCACATTGGCCCAGCCCTTCACCTGATTGCTGCGCAGGCGATGCGCGAGCGCGGCATGGACGACGCGCATGCGCAGCAGATGTCCGGCGTGATGCTGTACGGCGTGCTGATGATGGCGCGCCGGGGGAATATGAGCATGGAAGGCGCGGCGGAGATGTTTTCCCGCATGACGGGCCTGGACTCCCTTGCCAATGCGGCAGAGCATGGCTGAAACGGCGCAGAGCAAGACGCTTTCATATAGATACCTCCTCTTCTCTTACAGGGAAACCGCTGCAGACGCTGCAGCGGTTTTTCTGCGTCCGCCCGGGGCAGGTGTGAAGCATATACAGAAAAAAATGAAAAAAGAGGAAAGTGATTGACAATGCATTCACAAAATTATACAATAGGATGGACTTGCAAGAAGGAGGTATTTTTCATCATGAAAAAGCTTGCATCGATTATTCTTTCCATGCTGATGATCGTCAGCATGATCGCCGGCGTGTCCGCGGAGACCTTTACCGGCGAGGACGCGGGCATTGGCCCGGTCACCGTTACCCTGACTGTTGAGGACGGCAAGATCACCGCCGCCGAAGTTACCGGCGAAGGCGAGACCAAGGGCTTTGGCTATGAGCCGATCTACGAAGGCAAGTATGCCGAGGCGATCGTGGCTGCCCAGGGCGCTGATATTGACGTGATCTCCGGCGTGACCGTGACCAGCAACGCTGTTATCGCGGCCACCGAGGAAGCCATGATCGCGGCCGGCCTGATGGCTGCCGAGGTTGTGGTTGTTGAAGACGCGACCTGTGATGTCGTCGTCGTTGGCGCCGGCGGCGCTGGCATGGCTGCCGCTCTGCAGCTGGTTGACAGCGGCGTGGAGAGCGTCATCCTGCTGGAAAAGACCGGTTCTACCGGCGGCAACACCTCCCGCGCGACGGGCGGCATGAATGCTGCGAAGACCGCTGCGCAGGACGGCAACGAGTGGAAGGACGCCACCACCGCTGCGGTTGAAAAGACCATCGCGGGCGCGAAGGCGAACTATCCGGAGCTGGCTGACCTGACCGCCAAGGTTGAGGAGCAGTTCAACGCCTACAAGGCGAACCCGACCGGCTACTTCGATTCCATCGAGCTGTTTGCGCTTGACACCATGGTTGGCGGCAAGGGCATCAACAACCTGGATCTGGTCATGACCATGGTCAACGGCTCTGCCGAGGCCATCGACTGGCTGGCGACCAAGAACGCGAACCTCGTGTCCGTCGGTTCCTTCGGCGGCGCGTCCGTTATGCGTATCCACCGCGCCCTGACCGCTGAGGGCAAGACCACTCCGGTCGGCGCGTACCTCGTCAAGACCCTGACTGCTGAGGTCGGCAACGTTGAGAAGATCGACCTGCGCATGAACACCGCCGCGACCGAGCTCATCGTCACCGATGGCAAGGTGACCGGCGTGAAGGTTACCTCTGAGAATGGCGACTACACCATCAACGCCAAGGCGGTCATCCTGGCCTCCGGCGGCTTCGGTGCGGACCTTGAGCGCGTTGCGGCTTATCAGCCGAACCTCGAGGGCTTCGTGACCACCAACTCCACCGGCATCACCGGCGACGGCATCGACATGGCCGTGGCCATCGGCGCGGCGACCGTGGATATGGAGCAGATCCAGATCCATCCGTCCGTCTACACCGCCACCTCCGCTCTGATCACCGAAGGCATCCGCGGCGACGGCGCGATCCTGGTCAACCAGGGCGGCAAGCGCTTCGTCAACGAGCTGGAGACCCGTGACGTCGTGTCCGCTGCTGAGCTCGCTCAGGAGGGCGGCTACGCCTGGACTGTCGTCGATCAGAAGATGATGGACGCTTCCTCCACCTACAACGGCTACTACACCAAGGGCTTCGCTGTGATGGGCAACACCATCGAGGAGCTGGCTGCTGCGATGGGCACCGATGCGGCTGTCCTGACCGAGACCCTGAACACCTGGAATGCGGCTGTTGCGGCTCAGTCTGACGCTGAGTTCGGCCGTATGTCCTTCGCTAACCCGCTGGATACCGCTCCGTACTACGCTGTGAAGGTTGCCCCGGGCATCCATCACACCATGGGCGGCGTCGCGATCAACACCGCGGCTGAGGTTCTGACCGAGGCTGGCGAGGCGATCCCGGGCCTGTATGCGGCTGGCGAAGTCACCGGCGGCGTGCACGGTGCGAACCGCCTGGGCGGCAACGCCGTTTGCGATATCATCGTTTACGGCCGTATCGCGGCTCAGAACGCTGCTGCGTACATCGCGAAGTAATTCGCCGTATATGCATAACGACCCCGCAGCTTCGGCTGCGGGGTTTTTGCTCTTGTGTGCCTGTTTGACGCATGCTATAATGCAGGCAGAAGAAATGCGACAGGCCGCAAAAAAATCAGAAGAAACAAAATCAGAAGAAAACAGAAAGCGAGGTATCCCGATGCTCAAAGGAATTTCTCCGATTCTCAGCCCCGAACTGCTCAAAATCATTGCCGAAATGGGTCACGGCGACGAACTCGTGATTTCTGACGGCAACTTTCCCGGAACGTCCATTGGCAAACGCTGCGTCCGCTGCGACGGACATGGCGCGGCAGAGGTGATGAAGGCTGTCGTACAGCTGTTCCCGCTGGATGATTTTGTGAAAAAGCCCATGGCCGTGATGGAAGTGCCGGACGGCATGTTTGAAGGAAACAAGGCGCCCATCTGGGAAAAGTTCCGCGAGGCGGCCGATCTGGACATGCCCAGCGCAGAGTTTGACATGATGGAGCACGATGCGTTCATCGAGCGCGCAAGAAACGCCTACGCCGTCGTGCAGACGGGCGAAACGGCGCTCTACGGCAACATCATTATCCGCAAGGGCGTTGTAAGACTGTAAAATATGAAAAGCTGCGCATCTGCTGAAGGTGCGCAGTTTTGCTTTTTTGGGAAAAGAATCTGAATCACAGACCTCAGAGCAGACAAAAACCCCTCCGGTTTCCCGGAGGGGCTGCATAGATGAAATCAATCTTAGTTCTTCTTGGTCAGGGTCGGCAGATGCCAGATCAGATCATTATACTCCTGAATGGTGCGGTCGGAGGAGAACACGCCGGACTTGGCAACGTTGATGATCTCCTTCTTGGTCCACGCCTTGGTGTTCAGGTAGTCGTTGCCCAGGCGGTTCTGCGCGGCCTGATAGGAGCCGAAGTCCTTAAGCACGAGATACGGATCGGCGAGGCCGCCATTGTCGGAGAAGACGAGGGCGCGGAAGAGGCCTTCGAACATCTTCGGGTTATCCGGGGTCAGGCTGCCGTCGAAGAGCATGTTGAGCGCACGGCGCAGCTCAGCATTGGTCTCGTAGATATCCAGGCTGCGGTAGGTGCCGGCCGCGTAGAGCGCCTCGACTTCCTTGGAGCGCATGCCGAAGATATAGCAGTTCTCCTCGCCCACCAGCTCGGCGATCTCAACGTTCGCGCCGTCGAGGGTACCGATGGTCACAGCGCCGTTCATCATGAACTTCATGTTGCCGGTGCCGGAGGCCTCCTTGGAGGCGGTGGACAGCTGCTCGCTGACCTCGGAAGCCGGCATGAGCATCTCCGCGGTGGAGACGTTGTAGTTCTGCAGGAAGGCGATCTTGATCATCTTGCTCGCGCGCGGATGCTTGGCGATCTTGTCGGCGAGCACGTTGATGAAGTGGATGATCTCCTTCGCACGGCGGTAGCCCGGGGCGGCCTTCGCGCCGAAGATGAAGGTGCGCGGCGCCATGGTGTAGTTCGGATCGTCGCAGATGCGGTTGTAGAGGACAAGGATGTGCAGCGCGTTGAGCAGCTGACGCTTGTACTCATGCAGACGCTTGACCTGCACGTCGAACATGGTGTCCGGATTGAGCTCCAGACCCTGATGGCGGTTGATCCAGCGGGAGAAACGCGCCTTGTTCTCGTACTTGATCTTGGCAAAAGCCTCCTGGAAGGCGGCGTCATCCGCCAGCGGGAGCAGCTTTTCAAGCTCCATGGTGTCCTTGCGCCAGCCCTGGCCGATGGACTCATCCAGCAGGGCAGAGAGGGCCGGGTTGGCCAGCATCAGCCAGCGGCGCGGGGTGATGCCGTTGGTGATGGCGCAGAACTTCTCCGGCATGAGCTTGTAGTAGTCAGAGAAGGTGGAGCGCTTGAGGATGTCGCCGTGCAGCTGGGAAACGCCGTTGACAGCGTGACTGTAGGCGATGCACATGTTGGCCATGTGCGCCTGATCATAAGCAAGGATGGCCATGTGACCGATGCGGTCCCACTCGCCCGGGAAGCGGTCAAACAGCTTCTGGCACAGGCGGCGGTTGAGCTCCTGCATGATCTGATAGATACGCGGCAGGGTCTCGCGCATCATGTTCTCCGGCCACTTCTCCAGGGCCTCGGCCATGATGGTGTGGTTGGTGTAGGCGACGGTGCCCTGAACGATGCGCTCGGAAACCTCCCACGGCAGGTGCTCCTCGTCCACCAGGATGCGCATCAGCTCCGGAATGACCATCGCCGGGTGCGTATCGTTGATGTGGAAGGCGACCTTCTCCGGCAGCTGGCTCATGTTGTTGCCATGCACGCGCTTGAAGTCCTTGATGGCGTACTGCAGCGTGGAGGAGACGAGGAAGTACTCCTGCATCAGGCGCAGCTTCTTGCCGTTGTAGGTGTTGTCTTCCGGATAGAGAACCTTGGAAATCTGCGCGGCGATGGAGTCGCTCTCCTCGGTGGAGCCGTTATAGTCGCCGGCGGAGAACTTCTGCAGGTTGAAGTTCTTGGGCAGAACGGCGCTCCACATGCGCAGGCGGTCGACGACCTCGTTGTTGTAGCCGACGATCGGCAGATCATACGGCACAGCGATGACGTCCTCGGTGTTGGTCAGGGAGACATAGTGCTTGCCGCCCATCCAGTTTTCCTCGATCTGACCGCCGAAACGGACGGTCACGGCGTCGCGCTGGGTCGGAATCTCCCACGCGTTGCCGTAGGTCAGCCACTCATCCGGCACCTCAACCTGCTGGCCGTCGACGATACGCTGACGGAACAGGCCGTATTCGTAGCGGATGGTGCAGCCCATGGCCGGCAGATCCAGCGTAGCCAGAGAGTCAAGGAAGCAGGCAGCCAGACGGCCCAGGCCGCCGTTGCCCAGCGCCGGTTCCGGCTCCTCGTGCAGCACGCCGCGCAGCGTCAGGCCCAGCTCATTGAACGCATCTTCATACTCCTTGGTGGAGCAGAGGTTGAGCAGGTTGTTGTGCAGCCAGCGGCCGGTGAGGAACTCGATGGAGAGGTAGTAAAGGCGCTTGGCCTTGCTCTCGCGGCGGGCTTCCTTCTCAAAGCGCCACTTCAGCATGATCTGGTCGCGGACGGTACCGGCTACAGCAGCGTAGATCTGCTTCGGGGTCGCTTCCTCAATGGTCGTGCCATAGTAGCGCAGCAGCTTGTTGAGGATGGACTCCTTGATCGTGTCCTTGTTGTATTCGGTGAACAGAGGCATAGGTTTAAACCCTCCTAAAGGTTTCAGCGCGGCGGTATCTCCGCGCTTTGTTTATGATTCTTCATCTATGCAAACGCCCGTTTAAGGGCAACCAGCGTCCATTATAGCATAGAAGAATTTGGGTGGCAAGAAAAATCCTTGCAGAATAAGGATTATTTCGTTATTCTGCTCAGAAAACGGCACAATTATCAAAAAAAGCGGCAAAAGCCGCCTTAAAAATGTTAAATTGTTCCGTGGTCAGTAGAAAACGCGGGAAATCTTCGCGCCGAGGGAGGAGAGCTTGTCCTCAAGATGCTCATAGCCACGGTCGATAAAATGCGTGCCGGAGATTTCGGTGGTTCCCTGCGCCATAAGTCCCGCAACGACCAGCGCCGCGCCGGCGCGCAGGTCGCTTGCCTGAACCGCCGCGCCATGCAGCTGGGATACGCCCTCGATGATGGCCGTCTGCTCGAACAGGCGCACGCGCGCGCCCATGCGCTCCATCTCCATCAGATGGCGGAAGCGGGATTCAAAGATATTTTCAACCACGGTAGAGGTGCCCACCGACGTGCACAGCAGCGCGCTCATCGGCTGCTGCAGGTCGGTCGGGAAGCCCGGATAAACCTGCGTCTTGAATGTGACCGCGCGGTGCGCGCCATTGGAACGCACGCGGATGGAGTCGTCGCGCTCGTCTACGCGCGCGCCCATCTCCAGCAGCTTGGCGGTCAGCGCTTCCATGTGGGTCGGGATGCAGCCGGTGATGGTTACGTCGCCATGCGTTGCGGCGGCGGCGATCATCAGCGTGCCGGTCTCAATCTGATCCGGAATGACGGCGTAGGGGCGGCGGGCGCGCAGGCTTTGCATGCCGCGGATGCGGATGACGTCCGTGCCCGCGCCCTTGACCTTGCAGCCCATGGAGTTGAGGAAGTTCGCCGTATCGACGATATGCGGCTCCTTCGCCGCGTTGTAGATGGTGGTGGTGCCCTGCGCGCGGGAGGCGGCGAGCATGACGTTGATCGTGCCGCCGACCGTGACCATGTCCATAAACACGTCTCCGCCGGCAAGGCCTTCTTTCGCGCGGGCGACGACGGTGCCGCCGGGCGTTTCAACGTCTGCGCCGATCATTCTCATGCCCTTGATGTGCTGGTCGATCGGGCGGCGGCCGATGTTGCAGCCGCCGGGCAGCGGAACGGACGCCTCGCCAAAGCGCGCCAGCAGCGCGCCAATATAATAGGAAGAGGCGCGCATCCTGCGGCAAAGCTCCAGCGGTACGTCTGTACGGTTGATCGTGCTGGCGTCCACTTCCATGACGCCTGCTTTGGGATCCCAATTGACCTTTGCGCCCAGATGCTGCAGCGTTTCCACCGAAACGTGAACGTCCTCGATGCTCGGCAGGTTCTCAATCACGCAGGGCGTTTCGCTCAGGATCGCAGCCGGAATAATGGCGACGGCGGTGTTCTTGCCGCCGCTTACGCGGACGGTACCTTCCAGCCGCTGCCCACCGGTAATGAGCATTCTTTCTTCTGCCATGCGTGTCCTCCTCTTCCCCCGTTTGGGGGACAATAAGCGTAGTTTAACGCATATATTATACACGGACAGCGTCTCTTTGGCAAGCGGGAACGCAGGATGACAGAAAATACAGGGATGGACAGGCAGGATTGACAGAAGAAAGGGACGGCACTATAATTTATAATAACAATAGGATTTTAAGCAAAAGCGTAAAGAGGGATGTTTATGAAACGGACGATCTTGCGTTTGATGCTGGCAGGGATGCTGGTGATGATCGTAACGGCGTTGTGTTCCGGCGCGGCTGCGGAGAGGATTAACGACGAGGCGTTTCGTCCTGCGGCAAAAGCGCGCGCGGCGCAGCTCGTCTCCGAGCTTGTGACGCAGGACATGAGCGAATACGACATCGCCCTGACGCTGTACGATTGGCTTTGCGCCCATGTGGATTATGACGATCACTATATCTCCACGGGAAACTGCTCCAGCGAATATGGCGTAGATCTGGCCGGCGCGCTTCTTGGCGGATGGGCGGTCTGCGAAGGATATGCCGAGGCGTATGAGCTGATGCTGGAACTGTCGGGCATTCCGGCGGAGAAGGTGGTCGGCTGGGGCGGCGGCGTATACGGCGGCGGACATGCATGGGTCGCGGCAAAGGTCGAAGGCGAATGGCATCTGTTTGACCCGACATGGGATCAGGCGGGCGATGGAGAATGGCATCATTACTTTGGCCTGAATGAAGAGGCGTTTGATCTCCTGCACGACAAGGAGACGCACAACAACCTCTACTGCAACGGCTTTAAGGCCAACTACAAATACAGGGAAGGGCTTTACAGCGAAACGCTCGATGAACTGAGCAGCGCCGTGGAGGAGCGCATCACAGCGGGCATATACTCGGGCGCGCTGACGACAACGGCGGCGTGGGATACGCGGGATCAGATCATGATCAGCGCCATCCTCAGCGCAAAGACAGACTGGAGCGTTGCGGGACGCGTGCAGATGCGGGCGCAGACCGTATATCCCTATGGGCTTGAGTATGTTTTTTATCCGGATGAAACGCCTGTGACGTCCATCGTGCTGGAGGGCGTCAACGAGAGCGCACTCTATACGCGCATGTACCCGGGATACAGCGTGCAGCTTCGTCCGGTTACGGAGCCTGCGGGCGCAGAGGTGACCTACAGGAGCCTGAATGAATCCGTGCTGAACGTGACGGACAGCGGCCTGCTGACGGCGGTGGGCACCGGAGGGGGCAGCGTTGAAATCAGCGCAAACGGGCTGAAATACGTGCTTTCCGTATGGGTGTATGAGATTGACCAGCTGGGATTCTGGGTGACGGCGGGCAATTATTCCACGCGCATCGGCCTGCGCAGGGGAGAAACGACGCAGTCGATCGATGTATCCGGCTGCAGTGAATATCTGCTGATGGCGGATACGGGCATCACGTGGACGAGCGATGATCCTTCCGTCGCTTCTGTGGACGAAAACGGATTGATCACCGCTGTCAGCGATGGCATCACCTATATTCGTGCGGATTGGCGCGGTCTTTTGCAGTGCGAGCTGGAGGTGCAGGTACGCGAGCCGATTACGGGAATCCGAAGCCTGAAAGACGTATACCATTTTTCTGTCGATGATGAGTACGTATATCTTGACGCACAGATCGAATGCGCGGATCCCGAGGGATACTATCAGCGATACGGCGGGATAGACTGGATGATGGATGCGTATGGATACGGCTTAGCCTTCTGCGACGAGTATGACATGGATGCGCTCCGGAAAAGCGGATATACCCTGTACAGGGAGATGTTTTATATCATGGGGCCGGATGTGATGAACTTTACAGCCTGCGGAAGCGATTTGAGCGAGCCAATGGATACCTGTCTGGTGATCATTCATCCCAAGGACAGCGTGATGCTGCCGGAATCGCTGGATGTGATCAAGGAGGAGGCGTTTGCCGGCTCGGCGGTGGAGGAGTTTATTCTGCCTGAGGGCATAAAAAGCATCGGCAGCCGCGCCTTTGCGGACTGCGGAAAGCTGCGGATGATCACCTTCCCGGACGGGGAAATTGACATCGCGGAGGATGCGTTTGAAGGCAGCAGCAATGTGCTGTTCCTTTGCCCGGAGGGCAGCGGCGCGCAGGCATATGCCAAGAAAAAGGGTATGCCATACAGGATATTGCCATAAATATGAATATGAGGATGAGAGATCGCCCCTGAAGACAAAAAGGGCGATCTCTCATATTCTGACAAAAACAGGTTTTTTCGGGATGAAAATGGCGGGCCGGTCCGTTTCTGTGGTATAATCGGTACAACTATCGGATTTTTGCAGGGCGCACGCCCGGGAGAAAAAGCGGGAAGGAGGCGCAAAGGAATGACGCGGGCATGGTATCAGGTGCTGTCACTGGGCTTTGGCTATATCAGCGCGGCGATCATCGCGGCGGTGGTGCTGCTCTCTTTGCGCAAGTCCGCTTCCGACCGCGCGCTCTGGCGGCGTGTGCGCAGGGATCTGCCGCAGGCGGGCGCAGCAGGCGTATTCAAGGTGATGGCCGGCGGCGGGCGCAGGATTGCGGCAGGGCAGGAGATTCGCGTGCCATATGAGGGCACGATGGGTTCAAGCCACAGCTGTGATGTGCATATTCCCGTGCGCAGGGTGCATCTGCGTTCTGCGTTTTTCTGGATGGAGAAGGACGGGCTTCACATGGTCGCCCTGCACAGGGACGGCTTTGAGGTGGATGATGTTCCCGTCGAGCCCGGCGATGAAGCCGTGCTGGGCGACGGCGCAATCCTGCGCGTGGGCGAGGCCAAGCTGGCGCTGCGCCTTTACAAGACCGTGGGCAGCGACGGCAACGGGCCGTATGTGACCAGCGCACGCCGCAGCAAGGCCCAGCAGGGCAAGGGCGACGGCATCGGCGCGCCGGGCAGGGGCGAGATGCGCCGGGAAAAGAAGCTGAAACATCTTCAGGAAGAGAAGACCGATAAGCGCCGCGCAAGGGGCAAAGAAGCAGAGAAGGGCCGGAGGTGACGAAATGGCCTTCAAACAGGAAACCTTTAAGGCGAGGCCAAAGCGCACATCCGACGGCGCGGTGAGCGCGAAATATAAACGGGCGGCGCCGGAAAAAGAGCCTGCGGAAAAGAAATCTTCAGAAAAGAGATTCTTAGAAAAGAATGCTTTAGAGAAGAAAAATACAGAGAAGAAAACCGCGTCTAAGATCTCTGCAGAAAAAAGAATAAATAATCCTGAAAAGCAAAAGCCTGCCGCGAAAAAGGCGGAGGAAAAGAAAACAGCCGCGAAAAAGGCGACCGTGCGCCGCGCCGTGATGGCAGACCCCAAGACGGCGAACCGGGCAAAGCGCGAAAGCCGTCAGACCCCCGTGCGCATGCGCCGCGACAGGGCGCGCGCCGAGGCCGCCATGCGCGACCGCAGGCGGGCGGTCAGCCGTGGAATCGATATGTCCGTAACGCTCATCGCGCTGCTGACGGCGCTGTTCCTTGCTGGCGGACTGCTGCTGTGCGCCGTCCGCGTGGAAGGAAGCGTCGATATGCGTGCGCTCCGTCTGCTGGCAGCGATGGCGCCGCTGACGCTGATGACGACGCTCGTTCTGCCTCGGTTTTTGCCCATTGAACCGCTGATGATGGCGCTGAGCAACTTCCTTTGCAGCGTTGGCGTGGTGATTCTGTATACCGTATCGCCCGAGCGCGGCGTGCGGCAGACGAATTTTTACATCATGGGCCTCGCGGCGATGATTATGGTCAGCATGATCGTCTCAAAAATGAGAAGATTCCGGGGGCTGACATGGCTGGCGATGATACTGGGCATTGGTGCGCTGGTGATGCCGCTGGTCTTTGGCGAGTGGAACAATGGCGCGAAAAACTGGGTCGAGCTGCCGCTTCTGGGCTCCTTTCAGCCCAGCGAGCTGGTCAAGCTCTCGCTCGTGCTGGCGATGGCGTATTATTTCAGCGCGCACCGTACCGTGCTGCAGATGATGCCGGCGATCCTCTTTGCCGGCGCATGCCTGCTGCTGCTCATGCTCCAGCGCGACCTTGGCACAGCGCTGATCTACTATGCCGCGACGCTGGTGATGTTCTACGTCGCCTGCGGCAATGTTCCGCTGACGGTCATTGGCCTGGGCGGCGGCGCGGCGGCCGCCATGCTGGGCTATAAAATGTTCGCGCATGTCAAGGTGCGCGTGGCCATGTGGCGCAACCCGTGGAGCGATCCGCTCGACAAGGGCTATCAGATCATTCAGGCGCTGCTGGCGATCGGCTCAGGCGGCCTTTTCGGCCTCGGGATCGGTCAGGGTACGCCGGAAAAGATTCCGGCCTATTATAACGACTTTATCTTTGCTGTCATCTGTGAACAGCTGGGGCTGGTGTTCGGCCTTCTGATCATTGCGGTGTATGTCCTGCTGGCGCTGCGCGGCGTATCGGTGATTTCGCGCTCAAGGCGTTCGTTTGATATGCTGCTGGGGTGCGGCGTGCTGGCGATGCTGGTCATTCAGATGTTCATGATCGTGGGCGGCGTGATCAAGATGCTGCCGCTGACGGGCGTGACCATGCCGATGCTCAGCTATGGCGGTTCGTCCCTCATTTCCTGCCTGATGATGGTCGGCATTCTGCACGGCATCAGCGCAAGGGCGCAGGAAAACATGGAGGAGGACGTGCTTTCCCGCAGGGGATGATGGCGTAAGGGAGGAGCAGAGCCCCTCCCCTACAGGGATCTTGTATGCGGATAATGGAATAAGGGAGGAACAGAGCCCCTCTCCTTCAGAGGTGCTTAAAGCGGGCGCGAAGCGAAAATGGGTGCAGGGACAATGTCCCTGCCCGGGGTTCGGGGGCGGCGCCCCCGAAAGGAAGTGATATTATCAAGGTGATCAAACGGCGTATCCGGATGCTGACGATGCTGATGCTGGCGCTCTTTGCGCTCATGATCGCATACTGCTGCTATTCGGTATACTTTTATGGCGGGCGCTGGGTGGCCAATCCGCATAATCCGCGCATCTCCAGCCAGAAGCAGGAGGTGATCATGGGTACCGTGCGGGACCGCGACGGCACCGTGCTGGCCTATACAGACGGGACGGGCGCACGGCGATACCATAATAGCCGCGATACGCGCTTGGCGGTGTCGCAGGTTGTCGGCGACAGCGGCGGCAAGGTTTCCACCGGCGTAGATACGTTCCATGCGCAGTATATGCTGGGTTTCCGCTCGAGCATCTTTGAGCGCGTGGGCGACGCGATCACGAATACGCCTCAGCGCGGCGACGATATTACGCTCACGATTTCCGAGCGCCTCTCGCGCTATATCAGCGAGCAGTTCCCCAAGGGGAAGCGCGGTGCGGTCGTGGTGCTCAATTATAAGACGGGTGAGATCCTGTCCATGGTCTCCATGCCGCAGTTTGATCCGGTGAATCTATCCTCTGCGCTGTCGGATGAGGCGGCCGGCGCGCTGATCAACCGCGCGACGCAGGGCCTGTATCCGCCAGGCTCTACGTTCAAGATTGTGACGATGGCGTCTGCGCTTGAAAACCTGCCGGATCTTGAAAACTTCGCTTTTGACTGCACGGGCTATTATCCGGTGGGCAACTACTCCGTGACGGAGTCCTCCGGCCATGGCGTGCAGAGCCTGTCAGATGCGTTTGCCAATTCCTGCAATACGACGTTCGCCGCGCTTTCGCAGGATCTTGGCTATACGATGCTTGGGCAGACGGCGGAAAAGCTCGGCTTCAACGAAAATTTCATGTTTGGCGATCTGATCGTCTACAATTCCAGCTATCCCATCGATGACCTGAGCGCAGAGGATCTGGCGTGGTCCTCGATCGGTCAGGGCCGTGTGCTGGCGACGCCGATGCACATGGCGCTGATCGCCTCCATGATCGCCAACGGCGGCGTGATGAACGAGCCGCACCTGCTCAGGGCGATCACGACCGCGCAGGGCGGGACGCGCAAGCTGCCCGGCAGCTTTATCGGCACGCGCGTGCTGGAGGAGAGCGTGGCAAAGCGGCTGGAAAAGGAAATGATCCGCGTCATCAAAACCGGTACGGGCGGGCGCGCTGCGCTCTCTGATGGCTATGTCGTCGCGGGAAAGACGGGTTCCGCCGAGGCGAGCAACGACAAGAGCATCGAAACCCACGCGTGGTTTGTCGGATACATCACCAATGACAACGCGCCGTATGCCATCTGTGTGCTGGTGGAAAACGGCGGTTCCGGCGGCGGCGTGGCTGCGCCGTTGGCGCGAAGGACACTGCAGAAGGCCATTAATCTCGGGCTTTAAGAGGATGAGGAGGACTGAAAAATGCGTAGACTGATTGCAATGCTTCTTTCCCTGTGTGTGCTGCTGTGTGCGGCGGCGCCGGCGCTTGCCGCGGGCGTGACGATCCGTACGTTTACGCCGTTTGCGGATATGGACTTCGCCGCGCAGCGCTATATGGATATGATCACCGGCTGGGAGAGCAAAACCGGCAATATGGTTGAGGATTACTCCGGTGCGCAGGATGAGGAATGGCTTCTTCAGATGCAGGAGATGATCCGCCGCGGCGAAGCGGATGTGGTTGTGCTGCCGCTGCATTCTGGCCTGACGGTGGGTGAGCTGGTGACGGTGAATGAACTGATCGCCGCTGCGCCGGAGGCGGGCACCAAGCGGTTTGAGGCGATGAAGGAGGCGGACGGCAGCGTTCTGCTCGCGCCTGTGCGCCTGAACTGGGAAGCACTCTATGTCAATACCGACGTGCTTGCGCAGTTCGGCCTCTCCGTCCCTCAGACGTATGAAGAGCTTTTGACCGTATGCGTGATGCTTGGCATGAACGGCGTATTGCCGATGGCGAATGCGCTGTGCGAATGGAGCGAAATCGTGCTGGACTGCGCGGCGCTTTCGGGCGCAGACGAGGCGGCATACGGCACGGAAGCGTCCCTTTCCGGCGCGCAGGATGTGCTGACGACGCTCACACAGGTGGGCGCGTTCGGCGGCGATCCGTGGAATCTGACCGACATGGACGCGGAAGAAAAATTCATCTCCGGCGAAGCGGCGATGCGCATCGACGCGGACGGGCTGGCGCAGATGATCCCGGAGGAGCGCGCGGACAGTGTCGTGGTCGTTTCGCTGCCGCCCAAGGACGGACAGGCGCGCACGATGCTGGCCGGTACGCCGATGTTCGGCGTGGCGGTTACGCGTGCCTGTTGGCAGGACGATGCGCGCAGTGCGGCTGCCGTCTCGTTTATCGCGGAGCTGCTGGCACAGGAGGGCGTCGTTTCTCCCGTTGGCGGGACACTGGGCAGCAGCATTGCGGCCCTGACGAAAAACGCGCAGGACATGACCGGCGTGCTCTACGACATGAATCCGGATGGATTTGAGAGCTGGGCCGAAAGTGTGGTGGCGCAGCTGATGACGCTGTAAAGATGCGAAGAAATATCAGAAACCGATAGAGAAGAAACAGGACTCCGGCATTAGTCGGAGTCCTGTTGAGATTTATTGGAGATATTCGATTGGATCAGCACAGCACAAAGCCGATAAGCGTAAGCGTGATCAGCAGCAGCGCGAAGGCAAAGCAGCACAGGAATGCAGCTTGAGAGATATCGCCTGCCATGGGCGCGTGGGTGTCGGATCCATTGCCTGCAATGCCGAGGATGTTCATCATTCGTTCCTGCGCGCCCCTGCCGCGTGTGCGGAAGGGACTGCGCCCGCACACGCCGCTGCAGAGAATCAGGAAAGCGCAGAATACAGCATCGCAGAAGCGATCGGCGCGGGCGCAGATGCGCTGCGCAAGGGGATGGACAGCCTGTCTGCTGCGCAGGGCAAGGAGCGCCCAGCCAAGCGCCGCGCCCAGATGCAGCGGCATGCCGGCGGCGCAGAATATCATCGGCGCACAGATGCCGGAGACAAACGCGGGCGTGATGGATGCGCAGGCCTTGCGGACGCAGGCTTCGTAGGCTGGGATATCCCGGGCATATTTGCCGGAATCCAGATCCTTTTTCACCGAGGCACAGCCGGGGAACACGGAAAATCCGGTCATCAGCGGCGCAATCAGAAGCGCTTCGGCGAGCGGATGGACAGCCGCCAGCAGCGCGGCCACGCCGGAGAGAAGCAGGATAAAGGTCCAAAGCGCCGGGTCTTCATCTGTCTTGCCGGATTTTCGGGTGAACGCACGCAGCACATGGGCATACAGGCGATCAAGCGCAGGATGAATCCGGGCGGCAGTTCCGGGCAGAACGGGATAGAGAAAGGCGGCAAGCAGCGCCGCAGCAGGCAGAGCAAGAATGCGCATGGGACTCCTTCCGTCACGACAGATGCCGTGCTGCCTCCCTCAGGAGGCTGATTCTGGTTATACGATGATCGGACTGGTGGTGAAATCGCGTCCGCTTTGGCGCAGCGCGGGCGACGCGCAGCCGAGGGACCAGAGATCCTGCGCGCGCAGATCGAGCGCAAAGAGCGGATCGCTGCGGTCATGGTCGGCGGCCTTGACGATCAGCGGAATGGCGCTGCTTTTTTTGATGGCGGAAAGCAGGGGCTGGGCGTCCCGGCGGAAGCCGAGCACGCGCGCATAGGTCGGCGCGGCGTGATTTGCAGCAAAGGACTGCGTTATGCCAAGCAGCGCGCAGGCGCAGATGCGGGACAGGCGTGCATAGGTATAGCGTTTGCTCTTGATGGCCATGATGAGTTCATCCCGGGTCTGCGCGGTGCGTCCCGCGCGGATAAACAGATGCTCAAGTCCTTCGCCGATTCCGGCGATCCGGGCAAGCGAATCTTCAGACGCTGTGCGCAGGAGATAAAGCAGCGCCTGCGTGAGCGCTTCTTCGTTATGGAAGTCCCCGCGCGCCTCGCTTGATTCAAGCAGGCCGGGCGAGGGCACGGCGAGCAGCGCGCCGGTCAGATCGCCGCGGGAGATTGCCGCGCGCACAGCGGTGGCGCTTGCAAGCGGGACGAGGGATTCATCGTGATAGCCCGCGCCCTCGCGGATGACGGGCACGGGAGAAATCTCCGGCGCGAGGGAACGGAGGGCGCGCAGGTATTCAAGCGCGAGCGCCGTATTCGGCTGGGCGATGATTGTATCCAGCGCGTCAATCCCGCTGATGCGCTGCATGGCGAGCGCACGGGCGCGGGGATAAGGCAGGCCGCTGTCAAGAGATTCGCGAAGCATACGCCGGTATTCGGGCGTCTCCTCATCAAGCAGCGAGGAAAGCCGCGCAAGATGGGGGATGGAATCCGCCTCGCAGCCAAAGGAGAGATGCGTCACAACACCGAGCGCGGCGAGCAGCGATACCCCGCCGCGCGCGAATTCCTCCGCGCCCGCGCAGGCAAAGCGCACCGGCAGCTCGAGGACGAGATCCGCGCCGTGTTCAAGCGCCATGCGCGCCCGGGTCCATTTGTCGTGCCGGGCGAATGTGCCGCGCTGGGTAACGCTGCCGCTCATGACGCAGACGATATATTCCGCGCCGCTGAGCGCCCGGGCGCGCCTAAGATGCAGCGCATGGCCGTGATGGAAGGGATTATATTCGCAGATAACGCCGCAGACCTGCATGAAGCACCTCAATCAATCTTGACAGAATATGGATAGTTTGGATATAAAATTCCCGTGTAACCTTTTCAAAATGGGAAAAATGCGGTATAATCATTTTGAGTCATTTTGTTATTAGGCTTATTTTTCGGGATAAGCCTATTATAGCATGCAAAGCGCGATTTACAAACATAAACGGAGGTAGATTCCCATGAAGATTCTGGTCATCAATGCTGGCTCTTCTTCCCTGAAGTTCCAGCTGATCGACATGGATGATGAGTCCGTCAAGGCGAAGGGCCTTGTCGAGCGCATCGGCATTGAGGGCACCCACTTCAAGCAGACCGTTACCGAGGGCAACAAGGTCATCGAGTTTACCCGCAACATGGCTGACCACACCGAGGCCATCGCGGCTGTTCTCGAAGCGCTTACCGACAAGGAGAACGGCGCGATCGAGTCTCTGGACGAGATCGGCGCCTGCGGCCATCGCGTGCTCCACGGCGGCGAGACCTTCAAGGCGTCTGCCCTCGTGACCGAAGAGAGCATGAAGGCGATCGAAGACCTCGTGCCGCTCGGACCGCTGCATCAGCCGCCGAACATCGCCGGCATCAAGGCCTGCCAGGCGGTTATGCCGGGCAAGCCGAACGTCGCCGTGTTCGACACCGCGTTCCATCAGACCATGCCGCCCAAGGCCTTCCTCTACGCGATTCCGTATGAGTACTATAAGAATCTGAAGGTTCGCCGCTACGGCTTCCACGGCACCTCCCACCGCTTCATCGCGGGCGAGACCCCGAAGTTCCTGGGCAAGAATCCGGAAGACTGCAAGTTCATCATCTGCCACCTGGGCAACGGCTCTTCCCTGAGCGCGATTGTCGGCGGCAAGGTTGTCGATACCTCTATGGGCCTCACGCCGCTTGAGGGCATCGTCATGGGCACCCGCTCCGGCGATCTGGATCCGGCCGTCCTTGAGTACATCATGGACAACACCGGCATGGACATCCATCAGATGCTCAATACCCTGAACAAGAAGTCCGGCTACGCTGGCCTGTCCGTCTCCTCCGACATGCGCGACGTCAAGGCTGCTGCTGCCGCCGGCGACGAGCAGGCGCAGACCGCGGTGGACATCTGGACTTACCGCCTGCAGAAGTACATCGGCTCCTACATGGCCGCTGTGCAGGGCGCGGACGCCATCGTCTTCACCGCCGGCATCGGCGAAAACGACACCGAGGCGATCGCTAAGGTGATCGAGGGCTTCGAGTGGATGGGCATCAAGATCGATCCGGCGAAGAATGTCCGCGGCTGCTGCGGCATCATCTCCACCGACGATTCCACCGTCAAGGTCCTGCGCATCCCGACCAACGAGGAGCTGCCGATCGCGCGTGACACGCTGGAAATTGTTTCCAAGCTGTAATATTTACGCTTGACAACCCCTTGTAAAGTGCGTATAATAGGGGACGGTCAATTTTGAGGTGACATGATGAAGCTGGATATCACCAAAGGCATTCAGAGAAAGGGCGTTGATGTTCCTTTCGACCTGACTGACTCCTGGGGCGAGGATCATTGGAACGGAGATACGATTTCGTTTGTCCGTCCGGTCTCCTTTTCCGGCACGTATATACTCGCCGATGAGACCGTCATCGTGCGCGGCAACGCCCGCGCGGTGATTGAGTCCCGATGCGCCCGCTGCCTCGCGCCGACGGAAACTGCCGTCGAGGCGGAGGTGGAAGAAGCCTTTGTCCGCGACAGAGGTCAGGAGCGCGATGCGGACGACGATCAATACATGTATTCGGGTCATGTGCTTGAGCTGGACGAAGCGGTGCGCACATCGCTTCTGCTGGAACTTCCCTCCCGCGTCTTCTGCAAGGAGGACTGCAAGGGACTGTGCTGCCAGTGCGGCGCCAACCTGAACATAAATGAGTGTTCGTGCCAGAAGGATCTGACCCACAGAAATCCTTTTTCGGCATTAGCATCTTTGCTGAACGAGGATGAGGAGGTGTAAACAATGGCTTGTCCGAAGGGAAAAATCTCTAAGTCTCGCGGCCGTATGCGCCGTGCGAACTGGAAGCTGTCTGCGCCCGGTATCGTCAAGTGCCCGCGCTGCCAGCAGATGAAGCTTGCCCACCGTGTCTGCAAGCACTGCGGCTACTATGATGGCAAGCAGGTCATCAACATGGAAGCTGAAGCCGCTTCCGCGAACTAATCTCAATTTCATTAGTTCAAACTCGTCCGGCTGACGTACGCAGCCGGGCGTTTTTTTATCCGGACGACAACTTTTTGTCGTCCGGGTGAACATCATTTTCCTGTGCGCTGCGCGCACGGCCGGAAAATGATATCGGATGCGGCTTGCAGCTCGTCCGGGAACTGTAATAGTCGCAACAGGGGTTGCTCCTTTACAGTTCCGAGCTTCGGCTGTCTGTTTCGCCCACTGGGCGTGACAGCCTCCGCTCCCTCGCGCCGTACATGCCGCCGCTGCGGATTACATATGAAGGGGCTTCGGCCCCTTCATGCATCCCCGGAGCTGATAGAAGCAGCCGGGCGTTTTTTGTTGCTTTTTCGGCTTTACAAATCGTGTGGATCCTTCCTATAATCAGGGCAATTCATCTGTGAAAGTGAGCGCTTATTCATATGGTAACGACTTCGCTGCTTGTGATCATCTATCTGTCGTTTATCAGCCTCGGCCTGCCGGATTCGCTGCTGGGCAGCGCATGGCCGACGATGGTATCGGATCTGAACGCGCCGATGTGGGGCGCAGGCCTGATCTCGATGACGGTATCCCTGTGCACGATCGCGTCCTCGATCAACAGCGCGCGCCTGATCCGCCGCTTCGGCACGGGCAGGCTGACGGCGTTTTCCGGACTGATGACGGCGGCGGCCCTTTTGGGTATGTCGCTTGCACCGCATTATGCGTTCCTGCTGCTGCTGGCTGTTCCGCTGGGCTTTGGCGCGGGCGCGGTGGATGCAGCGATCAACAACTATGTCGCGCTGCACTGCGAGGCCAAGCATATGAACTGGCTGCATTGCTTCTGGGGCGTCGGCACGGTGATCAGCCCGTTTGTCATGAGCGCGGCGCTTTCCAGCGGGATGCGCTGGACGGCGGGCTATCGGGCGGTGAGCGCGATGCAGTTTGCGCTGGCGGTCGTGCTGCTGATGACGCTGCGGCTTTGGGGCGGCGAAAAGACAAAGGAGGAGGAGCGCGGCGCGAAGGTGCTCTCTGTTAGGCAGGTGCTCGCGCTGCCGGGCGCGAAGCAGGGACTTTTCGGCTTCACCTGCTACTGCGCGGCGGAATCCACGTTCATGCTCTGGAGCGCAACCTATCTGGTTATGGCGCGTGGACTGGATGCGGCGACGGCGTCGTCGATGGGCGGCCTGTTCTTTATCGGCATGACGATTGGACGCGGCGTATCGGGCTTTATTGCCATGAAGCTCAGGCCCAAACAGATGGTGCGTCTGGGACAGATGATGATGGTGCTGGGATGCCTGCTGCTCCTTGTGCCGGGGCAGGGCGTGGCGGTCTTTGGCCTGCTGTTCATGGGTCTGGGCTGCGCGCCGGTGTATCCCAATATCGTGCAGGACACGCCGCGCAATTTCGGCGCGGAGAATTCGCAGGCGGTCATCGGCGTGCAGATGGCCTTTGCGTATATGGGCTCGCTGGTGATGCCTACGGTTTTCGGCTGGATAGCGGATGTGCTGGGCTATGGGATTCTGCCGGTATTCTCTCTGACGATTACAGCGCTGATGATTCTGCTGTTTAACCGTCAGCAGAAGATTGTGGACGAAAGAAACGCTCCCTCATCGGGAAAATGAAACGCATTGAAAAAGCGCCTCCGGCTTCATTGTAGCCGGAGGCGCTTTTATCGTATACGAAGGATGCGGTGATGCGTCATGCTTTCCTCATGCGGGGCGCGTACAGCGCCGCTGCGCAGAGCAGGAGCATCTGGAACTGGAAGAAATAGCGGCCCCGGGTCTCCCAGATGCACAGCAGCATGAACGCGCCGACAAGGGCAATCATGATCGCCGCACAGGAGGTATCCCTGCGCCGGATGGCCTGAAGGCAGGCGAGGCAGGCGAGAAGCATCTGCGCGACAAGCAGCGCTGTGGTCAGGTGATAATAGGCAGGATATCCTGCGCCGGTTTCAAAGATGATCTGCTTGATCGGATTGTCCGGCGTGGGCTCGTCGGCCTCGATGACCTCGTTGAGCATGAACGTGCCGTTGCCGAACGTGGAAAGGTTCTTTCTTGACATCATGTGAAGCAGGCGGCTTGGATAGCGCAGATAGTAAATCCGATCGATGACCTCCTCAAGCAGCGCTGCATCGCGCTCCTTCGGATCCTCAAAGGATGTGGTAAAGATGTACCATCCGCCTTCTCCGTATTGCCCATAGCCCTCGTCGACCTGAACGGGGAGGCCCATTGCGATATAATGCATCAGCGGCAGGGAGCGGCGCTCAACGTCCTCGGGATTGAGATGGCGGGCGGTTTCTGCGTCGGTCAGCGCGCCGCCCAGCATAAATGCGCCGCACAGCGCCGCCGCACACAGCGCTGTCAGGGAGATTCTTCCGGCGAACAGCCAGACGATCAGGCAGGCAATGCTCGCGATGACCGCGGTGAAGCGCATCTGCGCGCCAATAAAGGACGAGAGCGCAAAGAGAATCGCCCACAGCACACGCAGCCTGAAAGATGGACTCTCCTTGATGCGCAGCGCGCAGTAGAGAATCATCGACGGGAAGGCGAGGGAGAACGCGTCGGTATACAGTTCTGTGGTGCAGTAAAGGAAGGGCAGGCAGGAAGAAAACAGAATCAGCAGCCTGGCCTGCGCTTTGACGCCGCCCAGGCGCCTTAAGATGCGCGCGCTGCACAAAAGGCCGACCGTAAACAGGAGTGTGCAGACAAGTGCCGCCTGCAAGAACCGGTCGTGCCAGCCGATCATGCCGAAGAAGCGGAAGATGGAGGCGAGTACATAGATGAACCCGATGTTGTTGGAGCAGCGGGTGAAGTAGATCCATGAGCGCTCGTTATTGCCGAAGGTTCCGGTATCCACCAGCAGCTGCGCCGCGGTGAAGCACTGCTCCGCGTCCGTCTTGGGGATGAAGCGAAGCACGTGCGCCATGATCATCTGCACGGAGAAATAAAGCACGGCGGCTGCGATCAGGATCTTCTTTTCATGCCGGGCGAAAAACGCCTCGTGCCTGTCCGCTGCGCGCAGGGCAGCTACGAGCCCTGCCATGCACAGCGCGGTCAGCGCAAGCAGGATACCGTGATTGCGGCTGTACAGTTCCCACGGAGAGAAAAGCGTATTGAGCGCGGTAAACAGATAGCACGGGATCATCAGCCCCATGCCTGTAAGCAGAAGGCCCATCAAGACCTTGCGGGACTTTGCAATCATCGCGTCTCCTCCTTTTCGCCGCATGCTGCGGACAGGGCGGCAAGCATCACAAACACCGGAACAAAGTTAAACAGGTACCGGCTTCTTGCCTCCCAGATCAGCAGAAACAGCATGACGCCGAAAGCGGCGATATACAGCATCGCAGCCCTCGTGTCGCGCCTGCGCAGATCGCGCGCGCAGCCAAGGAGCGCGATCAGGAGCTCGGCAAGGTAGATGCCGGTGCATATGGCGCTGTAGAGGGAATAATGCGGTCTGCCCGCAAGCACGAAGGATGATACTGCGTTTTCGCGTACGGGCTTGTCGTCGAGCATCTCGCTCAGGCCAAACGTGCCGTCGCCCATGGCGGCGGCGTTCTTGCGCAGCATGGCGGTCAGCAGCCGGTTGGGATAGCGCAGCGTGTAGATGCGGTCCTTCATGCGGGTATAGATGGAATCCATAACCTCCTCGTGGGAGGCGCCCTCGTCCATCATGCCCCATGTGATGCCGTAGTCGCCGGTGGCGTTGCCATAGAGGTTTTTGCTTGAAGGGATGGACATCATGATCCAGTGGATGACCGGCGTGTTCTGCTGCGCGTAGACAGCAGGGTCGATGACCGGCCCAAGCATCGCCTGCTGGACGGCCGTTGTGCCGAGCGTCAGCGTCAGGATGCACAGCGCGCTGCACAGCGCGGCGCGCAGCGGCTTCAGCGTCAGCAGCCAATAGATGATGGCGGCGATCATCGCGATGGCGACCGTCATCTTGATCTGTCCGCCGATGAATGTCATCACGCCGCAGGAGAGCGCATAAAGCAGCTGCCCCTTCAGGGTTTTCGCCTCCCCGGCGCGCAGCGCAAGCTCCAGCGCGAGCAGCACAAAGGGCAGGGAAAACGTATCCGTATACAGCACGGCCGCCGCCAGATACAGCGGCAGGCAGAGCGCAAACATCACAAGCAGCATCAGTTCGCCGCGCACGCCGCGGAAACGGCGGACAATGGAAAGCGCGCAAAGCACGCCCACGGTGTACAGCATGGCCTGAACGAGAACCAGCGGCATAAAGCAGCTTTCCATGCCCAGCGCGAAAAGCAGCTTAAAAAAGCACGTGAGCATCATCAGAAAGCCCCACTGATTGGAAAAGCGCGCGAGGTACAGCCCGAAATCCGGATAAACATGAAAGTCCCCGTCACGAGCCAGCGCCTGAGCTCCGTTGTAGAGCATGAAATTGTCGCCCGCGGGGATGTATTCCATCAGATAGCCCAGCAGCAGATGCAGGCAAAACAGCGCGATCAGATAAACAGGCACGGCAGCGCTGCGAATGCGCAGCAGCCGCGCTTCCGGCGCGGCGCGCAGCTTCCGCCCGGTAAAGGCAAACAGCAGCGCCGCGGCGCCGAAGGACGCAAAGACCAACAGCGGCGGATATCCGTGATAGGTGCGCGCGTAGGGGAAAATCAGGATGTTGATCAGCACAGCTGCGGCGGCAAAGAGGAAGAATCCCATGCCTGCGCGCAGAAGAAACTGCCGCTTGTCCGTTTTCATGGCTCCTCCTTATACCGGAGCAGCTGATACTCTCCTCTGGCGTCGATGAATTCGTAGCGCGTATCGAGAATCTCCTGCATGCGCGCGTCGTACGGCGGGCTAAAGGGCCGGTTGTAGAAGATCACGACCCACAGCGGCGGCTCGGTTTCAAAGCGGTCCACGATCTCATCCATGACAGCCGGATCGGCGTCGGCGAGGATCTCCTGCAGGAAGTAAAACCGGATGCACGGCAGCGCCTCGGTTGCGACGTACCATTTGGGTTCCACGCGGTAGGCGAGGAAGCGATCGCGGTCCTCCTCAGGCACCTGTTCATACAGCGCGACAGCGTCCGGCGTGAGCGCCTGCATCGCGGCATAGTCGCCTTCCCGCAGGGCATTGACGCGCATGCCGGTATGGATCAGCATTGCGGCGCACAGCATTGTACAGACGCCGTATACAAGCGCTTTCCGGCTCCGGAGCCAATTTTCAAGCAGCGCGAGGATCTGCGCCGCGCCCAGCGCGGCCAGCGGTACGCTGACCATCAGATAATGGTTGTAGAATTTATGGGAGATGAAGCCCGACAGGCCGCCGCCCGCCGCGCCAAGAACCATCGCCAGCGCCGGCGGGATGCGGCGCGTGCGGATCGCGTATGCCGCCGCGCCGAGGCAGGAAAGCGCCGCCATGAAGATCGCATAATGGCCGTAGAAATGAAAGAGGAGCATCTGTACGCGGCTGGAGGAGCCCGTTTCGGCGTACATCATGTTGTGCGTGATTGCGCCGTAGATGGCGTCGCCGATTGCGCCGTAATGATGGAGCCACAAGGCAATCGGCAGCGCGGCGATTGCACAGCCGAGCATAAACCCGCCAGCGCACCAGGAAAGCGCGGAAAAGCGCCTGCATACAAGCAGACACAGCGCCAGCGCGCCGACGCACGCGCACAGCGGCAGCATGTTGTTGGCGCGGGTCATAAAGGCGAGCGTCGCCATGACGCCCATCAGGCCGGCGGGGAGAAGAAGCGTCCTGCCGCCGCTTTGGTCTGCGCCGAGGCCATCCCCTTTGTCAAAGACGGCGAGCATCGTGTCAAGGCCGAGGAGCGTAAAGAGGTTGGCGTATTCTTCCGTCAGGTTGCCGCCGTCCAGAACCGGAGAGAGGATGGCAAGATACGCCAGCTGAACGAGAACGGGCAGCGTGCCTGCGCGCCGGGCGATCCGCCCGAGGATGAGCAGACTGGCCCAGAGGAAGAGTACCTCCTGAGCAAAGACCGAGAGCGTCGAGTACCCACCGGTAAACAGCTGCGGAATCGTCTGCAGGATGAACAGCAGCGGCCCCTTGTGGTCAAAGATATCGCGATAGGGCGCAAAGCCTTTGGCGATCGCCGTGCCCATCGTCAGGTACATGGCGTTGTCGCTGCCCACGGCAGGGCCAAGCGGCGTGTTGCAGGTGAAGAAAATCAGCGAAAAGACGACGGCCATCGCCAGCGCGGCCAGCGCTTCGCATCCCCTTTGGGAAAGCGAACGGCTGCGTGCGGGCGGGGTGGTTTTATCCATGCCGTGTGCCTCCTTGTGTAAAGTGTCGATATGCATTATGGCGCGGGGATGACGACCTCCGGGAAGTATTCCCGCACGAACGGAACGTCGCGTACCTGTACGGTCAGCCCGTTGAGCGTGTTCAGGCAGCCCGCGTCGCCTTCAAAGTCGAAGATCAGCCGGTAGGCGCAAAGCGCCTGGCCGTTCATCCGGCCGTATTTCTCGTTTTGCTTGGCATGGCCGTACTGGTTGTCGCCCAGCAGCGGATGCCCGATCGCGGCAAACTGCGCGCGGATCTGATGCGTGCGCCCGGTGCCCAGCAGGCATTCGCACAGCGTGAGGCCGTTTGCCTCGTCGATCGCTTGATAATAGGTGATCGCTTCTTTGCTGCCGGGCTCGTTTTTGCGAAGGACGGCGACCTTTTTCTGCTCCGGCTTTTTCATCAGGAAATGGCGCAGCGTTCCATCCGTATATTTCATTTTGCCATGCACGATGCACAGGTAGTATTTCTGCACCTCATGCGTGCGAATTTTTTCATCCATCGCGCGCAGGGCCTCCTGCGTCTTGGCGAGGATGACGATGCCCGCGGTGAAGCGGTCGATGCGGTTGCACAGCGCCGGCGCAAAGTCGCGCTTTGGATGCCACGCGCCCTTCTGATACAGGTATGCCTGCGCATGGGTGAGCAGGGTATTGACCTTTTCCCCCTCGTCCGGGTGGCAGATCAGGCCGGCGCGCTTGTCAAGCAGCATGATGTGTTCATCCTCGTAAAGGATGGTCAGCTTCGGGCGGATTTTGGAATAGAATGGATCCTCGCGCTCAACGTCCTCAAAGAACGCATCCTCCACATAAAGATCCACCACGGCGCCTTCGGTGAGCGTCGTTTCCTCCGTGCCCTTTCTGCCGTCCACCTTGATGCGACCAAGGCGCAGGAACTTGCGGATCTGGCCCATCGTCGCCGAGGGCATGGTCTTTTGAAGAAAACGGGTCAGCCTGCGGCCGTCCCATGATTTGTCCACAGAAATGCTTTTCATGTTGATTACTTCTTCTGTTGTAAAGGGTTTACAGATCAAAGCGCGCCTTGATTACGCGCATCACGCCGTTGTCGTCATTGCTGGGCGCGATGTGCTTGGCAATGCGCTTGAGCGCCGGCAGGGCGTTTTCCATCGCGTAGCTTTCGGTTACGCTTTCAAGCAGCTCATAATCGTTGAGATAATCGCCGAAGGCCATGCATTCCTCGGGCGATACGCCGCGAAGGCTTTGCAGCATGCGCATGGCGCTGCCCTTGTGTACGCCCTTTTTCATGACGTCGACCCAGTCCTGACCGGAGAGGATCACGGCGAGGCGGTCGCCAAGCGCGTTTTCAAGCGGCGGCAGCGCGTTGGTCGCTGCGTTGCCCATCGAGCAGAACGCAATCTTGCATACATCCTCAAGTCCCTCGCAGGCGGCGATCAGGTCAGGCACGGTTCTTGCGCTCTGGTAATACATGCGCACGTCGCGGATGAAGGATGCCGGCGCGTCCGCGCTGACCAGCGCACAGTCCGCGCAGCAGACGACGGCGTGAACGCCCTGAAGGCCACGGGCGGCGATCAGGATATCCTTGAGCGTATCCGCAGGGAGCGGATCGATGAATAGCCGCTCGTCGTTTTCTACGATCAGCGCGCCGTTCTCGGCGATAAAGATCACATCGCCGATCATCGCCATGAGGTCGCGGCGCAGCGATGCATACTGGCGTCCGCTGGCGATGACAAAGGCCGCGCCCTTTTCTTTCAGCCTGCGCACAACGGACAGAATGTCCTCCGGCATGCGCTTGTCGGTGGTCAGCAGTGTGCCGTCCATATCGGTGGCAATCAGTTTGATCATAGCGCTTTATTTCCCGTCCTTCATCTTGTCAAAATCGGATTGGAGGATCGCATAGAGCACGACGTCGACATACTTTCCCTTGTTAAACAGCCGCTGACGCAGAATGCCCTCCCGGGTCATGCCGCATTTCTCCATCACGCGGCCGGAGGAAGGGTTGGTGATCTCGTGCTGCGCCTCGATGCGGTTGATATCCATCGCAGTAAAGGTATATTCAATGACGCGGCGAAGCGCTTCGGTCATGTATCCGCCGTTCCAGAGCCAGCGGGCGAGCGAATAGCCGATTTCCACGCTGTTGTTGTCCTCGTTATAGTCCATGTAGCCGATGGTGCCTACGAGGCGGTTTGTCGCCTTTTCGATGATGCCCCAGCTGGAGGGCTGATCGTGGTGATACCGCCGGAGCATGAAGCGGCAGTAATCCTTCGCCTCGCCCAGCTCCTTCTGCGCCGACCAGAGCACATGACGGGCGACCTCCGGGTCTTTGCTGTACGCAAAAATATCCTTCGCGTCACGCATGGTGATCCTGCGAAGGATGAGCCGCTCCGTTTCGAGCGTCGGCATGGAAAACAGGCCGTAGGCGTTTGGCGTAAACATAGCGATCCCCTCCCAATATTTCATTATACACGAACGGAAGAGAAAAAGAAACACCGCAAATGATGCAGGGGCGCATGGTTTGCGCCCCTGAGCAATATGGTTTATCGCCTTCTCAGTCCCTTGGGGTAATGGTTCTTCATGATGCCGCCCGCCTGCTTGCCAAAGCCGAGGGATACGCCGTCAAGCGTCAGCAGCGTATAGCCTGCAGGCAGGTCGCCCAGATCGAGCGCCTCGCCCGCCTGATAGGCGAGCGCCTGCTCATGGGTCAGCTGCGCGGTGCGTGCGGCTTCGCAGGGACGCAGCGCCATCGCCAGCGCGTGGTCAGGCTCTGTGCGCCTGCCCTCCGCGTGGCAAAGCAGCAGCCCCGTGCGCAGTACGCGCAGGCCGTCGAGCCTGCGGATGTCGTCAAGCCCATCCGGCAGCGCCCAGAGGCTGTCGCCGGCCATATGCAGGCGGTCAAAGGACACGCCCTTGAAAAGCACGTCCGGCAGATCGATCTTTGCTTTGGCGGGCGCTTTGCTGCGGGCGGGCTTTGCGCCTCTGCGGGGTTTCTCCTCGGTGAAGGAGATCGTCTCAGAAGCGGGCGCGTCCGGGGATTTCTGAAGCAGGGAAACAAAATGCCCCTCGCCCCGGATCTCATGCGGATACAGGTGGATATAGCCCTTGCTGCCGTCGGGCAGGCCGGGAAGCGTGATCGGCAGCAGGGAGAACTCCGGATGCAGCGAGGTAAACCGCGCAAGCACGCCCTCGTTTTCCGTGTCGTTGAACGTGCAGGTGGAATAGACCAGCTTTCCGCCGGGGGCGAGCATCTTTGCCGCCTCCTCGAGGATCTCCATCTGACGGTCGGCACAGCCGCGCGGGCTGTTTTCGCTCCATTCGTCCCGTGCCTCGATCTGCCGGCGGAACATGCCCTCGCCGGAGCAGGGCGCGTCCACCAGAATCCGGTCAAAGAACGCAGGAAAGTGCGGCGCGAGCTGATCGGGCATGCCGCTGACGACGACCGCGTTTCGTACGCCCATGCGCTCAACGTTGCGCGAGAGAATCTGCGCGCGGGAGGGCACGGGTTCGTTGCACACGAGCAGGCCCCTGCCCTGCATCAGCGCGGCGATCTGCGTGCTCTTGCCGCCCGGCGCGGCGCACAGGTCGAGGATGCGCTCGCCGGGCTTAGGATCAAGCGCGCTTACGGCGGTCAGGGCACTGGGCTCCTGCAGGTAAAATGCGCCGCCCTCGTGCAGCGGGGAAAGGCCGGGGCGCGCGTCGCCCTCCACGAAATATGCGCCCTTCGCCCACGGCACAGCCTCGCCGAGTCCCTCAATCTTACACGGCGGCGTACCGTCCGGCCAGAGGAGCAGATTGACGCGCAGCGCGCGGGTCACGGGTTCGTGCAGCGCCTTTTCATACGCAAAAAAGCCTGCTTCACCGAGCAGGCGTTTCATCTGGATGATAAATGCTTCAGGCAGTTGATTCATAGGGTTTTATAAAGCCTCTTGTTCAGGTTGTTCGTATTCCTGGCGGTCGATGCGCACGGCGCAAAGACGGCGCTTTTCGTCGATGCCGGATTCCACGATATACATCCGCCCGATGCTGCAGCCGGAGTTAAAGACGGATTCCGTCGTCGTCAGGATGCAGAATACATTGCGCGAGGCGCGCGAGAGCATTGTGCGGAAGACGACGTTGGGCGGCTCCATGCCTTCCTTGCGGATCTTCTGGGCAAAGCGGCGGTATGCCGTGTTGGCCTTGGCCGCATCGTGGAATACGGCGGGGGAAAGCGTGAGCGTACAAGTTCCTCCGTCAATCTGGCTGGATGTCTGGTAGCGGCCCGTCCAGGGCCTGTCCTCCGGCCAGGCGACGATATCCACAATCGCCCGATCGGATTCTATGGTGCGCATCCGCTTTCCCTCCTTTCGCAAAAGTGCATATTTCTACTGATATGTTGATTATAACATATAGCAAATTGATCATCAACAAAATCCGGGGATTTACCAGATTTTTTCAGCAATCCTTCGGGTCTTGTCCCGGTTTATTTCAGCTCCTTGGCGGCGGCAAGCGCAGCGATGCAGCCTTCGCCCACAGCCTTGGCCACCTGCAGCGGAAGCCCCGTGCAGTCGCCCGCGGCGTATACGCCCGGGATACTGGTCTTCATCTGGCGGTCGACGCGGATGAACGCGCCGTCCATCTCAAGCCCGGGGATCAGCGAGGAGAGCGCCATCGTCTCCCGGAAGATGAACACGCCGTCAAATGGGAGATCTTCGCCGCCTGCCGTAAGGCCGGAGACATGCATGTCGCCGAGGATCGACTCGACCTTCTCGCTGCGCACAGTCACGCGGGGATCGAGCGCCTCGTCTTTGCTGCCGAAATACGTGACGGATGCGCACAGGGACGCAAGGAAATTCGCCTCATGCACGGCCTCCGGCCCCTGCGCGATAACGGCGACGTGCTTGCCGCGGTAGAGCATGCCGTCGCATGTGCCGCAGTAGCTCACGCCGCGCCCGAGGAGCTTTTCTTCTCCGGGGAGCAGGCGGGGCTGCTTGGCGCCGGTGCAGAGGATGACCTTCTTCGCTTCGATGAAATCTGCGCCGAGGGACATGGCGAAGCTCTCGTCCATGGCGATGATCTGATGCACGACGCCCGGGCGCAGCTGGGCGCCCATGTCCTGCGCCTGCCTGCGCATGATGCAGAGCATTTCCTGCCCGGATATGGCGGGCATGCCGGGGTAGTTTTCGATTAATTCCGCTTTTGTCAGCCAGCCTGTGTTCTGGCCGATGACGACGACGGATTTTTCGCGCTTGCGCGCATTGAGGGCGGCGCTGTAGCCCGCAGGGCCGGCGCCGATAACAGCGATATCAAACAAGGGGCAGTTCCTCCAGACAAGTCAAATCTTTCAAGCCAAATCTTTTCCTTGGGGAAGGCTTTATCAAAGGAAAGCGCGAGCCCTTCTCCCGCAGACGGATTGCAGAAGACAAAAAGCCGCAAAAAACTGCGGCTTTTGTGCGATTACTTGTTGACGACCGGGATCTTCACGACGACCTTGCGGTAGTGCTTGGGGTATTCCTGATGGCAGCCGGGCTTGTGGCCGTCGCTGGGGAACATGATGTAGAACATACCCGGACGGATGGACAGCGCGGTGGACTTGCCGGTGTAGAAGTAGCAGTCGCGCTCCTCAAGGCTCTCTTCAAGGTTCAGCTCCTGAATGTGCGCCCACGCCATGCGCTCGCCGCCGGAAATGCAGTACTGCAGGTCGATGTAGTTCTTGTGCGCCTCGATCCTTGCCTGATCGATCTGGATGGTGTCGCCCTCGGTGATCGAGGCAAACAGGCCGTTTTCCAGCTCATAGCGGCCCGGCTCCAGGTCTGCGGCTTCGGCGAGGAACGCAAAAGCCAGTTCCATATCAGGATGGAGCGCGTAATAGCGTTCCTGTTCTTCAATGCGATCGATGATCAACAGAATCAGCCTCCTTTTAGACCACTATCATTATACGGCAACATGAAAAAACAGTCAAGCGCAGGATACGCGCCGTCAGTCATGCGTAAAATCCTGTTGGCTTTTTCCGCCCTGCAAGGTATAATAGATCATATAGTTTGCAAAAATCAGCAGAAAGGGGCTGTTTACATGTCCAATTCCAACATCCCGACCCCCCATATCACTGCGAAGGAGGGCGATTTCGCCCGTACCGTGCTGATGCCCGGTGATCCGCTGCGCGCAAAGTTCATCGCTGAGACCTTCCTTGAGAACGCCGTGCTGGTTAACAATGTCCGCGGCGTGCAGGGTTACACCGGATACTATAAGGGCAAGCGCGTTTCTGTGATGGCTTCCGGTATGGGCATGCCGTCCATTGGTATCTATTCCTATGAGCTGTTCAATTATTACGGCGTGGAGAACATCATCCGCGTGGGCACCGCCGGCGGCATCGGCGACAATGTCAAGGTACGCGATATCGTCATCGGCATGAGCGCCTATACCAACTCGAACTTCGGCCGCCAGTGGTTCGACGGCAACGTTGCGCCCTGCTGCTCGTTCAAGCTGCTGGACGCCGCCGTCTCCACCGCGCGCAAAATGGGCATCGAGCCCAACGTCGGCGCGCTGTATTCCTCCGATATCTTCTACGACGAGGCCGGCGGCGCGGGCAAGCTCAAGAAGCTTGGCGTGCTGGCGGTGGAGATGGAGGCCGCTGCGCTGTACCTGAACGCGGCGCGCGCGGGCAAGAACGCGCTGGCCATCTGCACGATTTCCGATCATATCTTCTCCGGTGAATCCCTTCCGGCCGAGGAGCGCCAGATTGGCTTTACGAAGATGATGGAAATCGCGCTGGAGATCGCCTGAGATGAGCATGGAGCGGGCAAGAGCCCACCTGAAAAAGCATGGGCTTGAGGAGAGAATCAAGGAGCTGACCGTATCCAGTGCGACCGTTGCGCTGGCGGCGGAGGCGCTTGGCTGCGAGCCGGCGCGCATTGCCAAGACGCTCTCCTTTGAAAACGGAGAGGGCGCGATCCTCGTCCTTGCCGCGGGCGACGCGAGAATTGACAACCCGAAATTCAAACAGCGATTTGGCGTGAAAGCCAGAATGCTCAGTGCCGACAAAGTTGAGCCGCTCATCGGCCACGCCATCGGCGGCGTATGCCCCTTCGGCGTGAACGCGGGCGTGCCGGTGTATCTGGATGAATCGCTGAGAAAGTTTGACTATGTCTATCCCGCCGCAGGCACGAGCGCCAGCGCCGTGTATCTGACGATTGAAGAGCTTGAGCGCGCCAGCGAATGCGAAGGTTGGGTTGACGTAACGAAGTAACGAAGGCTGGTGGACGGGGGAACTTTTCCCCGCCTGTTTCCTGATGAAAAGGAGATATACGATTATGCTGAACAGAATCTTTATTTCTGCCGATATCGAAGGTACCTGCGGCATCTGCGACTGGGACGAGACGCAGCTGGGCAAGGGTGAATACGAACCCTTCCGCCGCCAGATGACGGCGGAGGTCTCCGCGGCCTGCGAGGGCGCGACGGCCGGCGGAAGCGATGATCTTTACATCAAGGATGCGCACGACAGCGCGCGCAACCTGATCCCCTCCGAGCTGCCGCAGAATATCCAGATATTCCGCGGCTGGGGCAGCGACATTCATTCCATGATGTCGGGCATTGACGCGAGCTTCGCCGGCGCGATGTTCACCGGCTATCATTCCTCCTCCAACATGGATACCAGTCCCCTGGCCCACACCATGAACCTGCAGAACTGCTCCATCAGGATCAACGGCATTCAGACCAGCGAGATGTTCATGAACGCGCTGGTCTGCGCGATGTACGATGTGCCGCTGCTGATGGTCGCGGGTGATGCCGGCGTGTGCGAGCAGGCCAAGCGGATTAACCCGAACATCTATACCGTGCAGACGCAGTATGGCCGCGGCAGCGGTACGGTTTCCATCCATCCTGCCGAGGCGGTGCGCCGCATCCGCGAGACAGCGGAGAAGGCTGTCCGCGAGGGTATCGCCAATCCGGACAAGTTCCGAATTGAAATGCCCAACAAGTTTGATGTCGAGGTCGAGTTCGTCAAGCACATGAAGGCCCGCCGCGCGAGCTTCTATCCGGGCGTCCGTCAGACCGGTCCGCGCACGGTGATGTTCTCTTCCGATGCGTATTACGAGGTGCTGCGCTTCTTCATGTTCTGTCTGTAAGCGGGTTGTGTCCAAAGCACGATGATTTGAGCAATTCTTTACAGATAAAAACTCCGTTCCGGAAAACCGGGACGGAGATTTTTTGCTTGGTGAGAAATTACGCAAAAATCTTGCGGCGAGCATCAGCAGGAAGAGGCGGTTGTGCTTGCCGCTGCCGTTCATGCCGGCAAATGGCTTTTCATGCAGCAGGCATATCGGGCCATGCCGCAGGGCAACCTTCTTCATGACGTTCATGATGAGCATGTTCTCACTCGTCGCCAGGTTTGCCGTGTTGTAAATCAGCTCGTGCTGGGCGGGCGCGGCTTCGTTGTGCTCCGCCTTGGCCGGGATCTCCAGCTTCCAGAGCTCAGCGTCGAGGCCGCGCATATAATGGGCTGCGCGCGCCTTATTCGCGCCGAAGCAATGATCCTCCATCGCCTGTCTCTTGGGCGGCGTCGCGCCAAGGGGCGTGCGCCGGTGAAGATCAGATCCTTGCACTTTAAGTAGGTTTCGCGATCGACGATGAAATATTCCTGCTTCGGGCTGACGGACGCGATGACCTTCTGCGCATCAATGCCATAATGCAATACACCATGAGCCTTTCAAATGCAATCAGATATAAATTTCGTGCCGGTTTGCTTGGGTTTCATTGGTATTTTTGCCAAATTGCTTTTCTTTTTGCGGAAGCTGTCAGCGCTGCCAGCGGTTTTCTCCTGTCAGATGCTGCCCTCGCGTCTGCATAGCTGCCTGCGCTTTTTCGCCGCCGGTTTCCAGCGGAAAAGCAAAAAGCCTGCGTCCGCAGGATTCCTGCCGCGGGATGCTTGAGGCCGGCTCCGGGGAAAATCCTCGTGCGGCCGGGCGGACACATCGCCGCGACGCGGCATATTCTGCCATCAGGCGGGTTCGCCGCCGCAAAGCCGAAAAAATCGGAGGGATTCTCATGGCGCACTATGCGGTACGCGAAAGCCCGCCCCTGCGGGGAGAAATACCGATCAGCACGTCGAAAAATGCCGTGCTGCCCATCATGTGCGGCGCGCTGCTGACGCGCGGAGACGTGCGCATCGAAAATCCGCCGGACCTGACCGATGTGACGACGCTCTGTTCCCTGCTGGAGGCCTGCGGCGCGCGGATTCATCGGGAAAACGGCGCGCTTGATATCGGAGCCAAGGATTTTAAAAACCCACAGGATGAGGAGGATGTGCGCAAAATGCGCGCGTCCGTGCTTGTGCTGGGTCCGCTGCTTGCCCGGCTGGGCGAGGCGAGGATCCCTCTGCCCGGCGGCTGCGCCATCGGCCAGCGTCCGATCGATCAGCATCTCAAGGGCATGAGCGCGCTGGGCGCAAAGGTGCATTTTGATCACGGCGGCGTGACGCTTTCCGGCCGGCTGCGCGGCGCGACGATCTATCTGGATATGCCATCCGTCGGCGCGACAGAAAACCTGATGATGGCAGCGACGCTCGCCGATGGCACAACCCGCATCGAAAACGCCGCCAAGGAACCGGAGATTGTCGACCTTGCCGCGTTCCTGACGTCCATGGGCGCGAAAATCACCGGCGCAGGCACGTCGACCATCGTCATCGAGGGCGTTTGCGAGCTGCATGGGACGACATGGAAGCCCATCAGCGACCGCGTGGAGGCGGGCACCATGGCCTGCGCCTGCGCGATCACCGGCGGCGAATTGTTCCTTCGCGGGGCGCGCGCCGATCACCTGCGCAGCCTGCTCTTCAAGCTCAGCGAGGCGGGCGTACATATCAAGGATACGCCGGGCGGCCTGCTCGTCTTTGGCCGCGCGAAGCAGCCCTTTGAAATCCGCACGATGGTCTATCCGGGCTTCCCGACCGACCTGCAGGCGCCCATGATGGCGGTTGCCTGCAAGACGGGCGGCACCAGCGTATTCCTTGAAACCATCTTTGAAAACCGGTTTATGCATGCGGCGGAGCTTCAGCGTCTGGGCGCGCATATCCGGGTGGAGAACCGCGTCGCCGTCGTGGAGGGCACGCCCTATCTGACAGGCGCAAACGTTACGGCGACCGACCTGCGCGCGGGCGCGGCGCTGATTCTCGCGGGCCTGTGCGCGGAGGGCGAGACGGTCATCGACGACACAGGCGGTCATATCGGCCGCGGATACGAATGTATTGAGGAAAAGCTGACCGCCGTGGGCGGCAACGTCAAAAGGATGGATCAGGTCTGAGCGCATCAAAAAAGGATCACCCGCCGGTGATCCCTTTTTGGTATGTCGGAATTCTGAAAGCAAGCGGCGTGCATGCTCAATCGAAGTCGCCGGTGTAGAGCTGATAGTACTTGCCCTTGGCAGCGACCAGCTCGTCATGCGTGCCGCGCTCGATGATGCGGCCCTGCTCGAGCACCATGATGCAGTCGCTGTTTTTGACCGTGGAAAGCCTGTGCGCGATGACGAAGGTCGTTCGTCCCTTCATCAGGCTGTCCATGCCGGCCTGCACCAGCGCTTCCGTGCGGGTGTCGATGGAGGACGTTGCCTCGTCAAGGATCAGCACGGGCGGGTCGGCGACCGCCGCGCGGGCGATGGCCAGCAGCTGGCGCTGCCCCTGCGAGAGGTTCGCGCCGTCGCCGGTGAGCATGGTGTTGTAGCCCTCCGGCAGGCGGCTGATGAAGCCGTCCGCGTTGGCGAGCTTCGCCGCGGCGATGCAGTCCGCATCGCTGGCGTCAAGCCGCCCGTAGCGGATATTCTCCATGACCGTTCCGGTGAACAGGTGCGTCTCCTGCAGGACGATGCCCAGAGAGCGCCGCAGATCCGCCTTTCTGATCTTGGTGATGTTGATGCCGTCGTAGCGGATCTTGCCGTCCTGGATGTCGTAGAAGCGGTTGATCAGGTTGGTGATGGTCGTCTTGCCTGCGCCGGTGGAGCCGACAAACGCGATCTTCTGTCCGGGCTTGGCATAGAGCTTCACATCGTGCAGCACCATCTTTTCATCCGTATAGCCAAAGTCCACGCCGTCCATGACGATTTCGCCCCGGAGCTCCACGTAATCGGTCTTTCCCGTATCCCGGTGCGTGTGCTTCCATGCCCAAAGGCCTGTGCGTTCCTCGCACTCGGTCACCTGTCCGTCGCTGTACTTGCGGATGTTGACAAGGCGCACATAGCCGTCGTCCACCTCCGGCTCCTCATCCAGCAGCGCGAACACGCGCTCCGCGCCGGCCAGCGCCATGACGATGGAATTGGCCTGCTGGGAGACCTGATTGATCGGATGGCCAAAGCTCTTGTTGAGCGTCAGGAAGGAAACCAGCACGCCGATGGTCAGCCCGAGATAGCCGTTGGCGGCGAGCAGGCCGCCGGCAATGGCGCACAGCACATAGCTCACATTGCCGATGGCAATGTTCACCGGCATGATCGTGCCCGAAATGCTGTTGGCGGCGCAAGCGTTTTCGCGCAGGCTCTCGTTCAGCTTTTTGAATTCGCCCAGCGTCTCCTCCTCGTGGCAGAAGACCTTGACGACCTTCTGTCCGTCCATCATCTCCTCGATATAGCCGTTCATTTTGCCCAGCGCTTCCTGCTGCTTCATGAACAGGCCGCCGGATTTTTGCATGCGTCCCATGGAGATGCGCAGCATCAGCGCGACCATCGAAAGGGTGATCAGCGTCAGCGGTACGCTGAGCGTGATCATGGAGATCAATACGCTGACGATCGTCACCACGCTGGTGATCAGCTGCGTCAGCGACTGGGAAACCATCTGGCGCATGGTGTCGATGTCGTTGGTGTACACGCTCATGATGTCGCCGTGGGCGTGCGTGTCGAAGTATTTGACCGGCAGGCTCTGCATCTTTTCATAGAGCCTGAGCCGCAGATTCCGCAGCGTGCCCTGTGTGACGAAGATCATCGTGTAATTCTGCAGCCACGACGCAAAGGCGCCCAGCGCATAAAACAGCGCCACGCCGAGCATCGCGCGGCCCAGCGGGCCGAAGTCGGGATTATCCTGCGCGGAGAGCGGGAGGATGTAATCGTCAATCAGCGACTGCGTAAACAGCGTGCCGCGGACGCTGGCCAGCGTTGAGACGACGATGCACAAAAGCACCAGCAGATAGTGATACTTGTAATGCCTGATGACCTCGGAAAGGATGCGCTTGAGCGTCTTTTTCGGATCTTTGGCGCCCGGTCGTTTGCCCATGGGGCCTTTGGGCCCTTTTGGTCCATGTCCTCTCATCATACGCGCGCACCTCCCTTCGCATCCGGCATATCCCGTTTGGCTGCCTCGTCAAAGTCGCCGCTGCCGCCCTGATTCTGGCTTTCGTAGACCTCGCGGTAGATGGCGTTGTTTTCAAGCAGATTTTCCGGCGTGTCAAAGGCGCTTACGCGGCCTTCGTCCATCACCAGCACGCGGTCGGCGTCCTCGACGGAGGCGATGCGCTGGGCGATGATGATCTTGGTTGTTCCGGGGATATGCTCGCGCAGCGCCGCGCGGATCTTCGCGTCCGTCGCCGTATCCACCGCGCTGGTGGAATCGTCGAGGATGAGCACCTTCGGTTTTTTCAGCAGGGCGCGCGCGATGCACAGGCGCTGCTTCTGTCCGCCGGAGACGTTCGTGCCGCCGCGCTCGATCTTTGTGTTGTATCCTTCGGGCATGCGGGAGATGAAGTCATCCGCGCAGGCGAGGCGGCAGGCCTCACGGCACTGCGCTTCGGTCGCGTTTTTGTCGCCCCAGCGCAGGTTGTCCATCACGGTGCCGGAGAAGAGAACGTTCTTCTGCAGGACGACGGATACCTCGCTGCGAAGCGTTTCAACGTCGTATGCCCGTACGTCCACGCCGCCGACCCGGACGCAGCCGCTATCCACATCGTACAGGCGGGAAATCAGATTGACAAGGCTGGATTTGCTGGAGCCCGTGCCGCCGATGATGCCGATCGTCTCGCCGGAACGGATATGCAGATCGATATCCGAGAGGACGGGCTTACCCTCTCCGGTCTGCCGGTAGGAGAATGTCACATGCTCAAAATCGATCGAGCCGTCCGCAACCTGCATGACCGCGTCCTCCGGCGACGCGATGTCCGTCGTTTCGCAAAGAACCTCCTGAACGCGCTGCGCTGCGGCGATGGAGTTGGTGAGCATCACGAAGATCATGGACAGCATCATCAGGCTCATGAGCAGATGCATGATATAGGACAGAAGGCTCGTCAGCTCGCCCGTGGTCAGGCCGGTCTTGTGGACGATCATCTGCGCGCCGAACCAGCTGATCAGCAGGATGCAGGCATAGACGCAGGACGTCATGATCGGGCCGTTGAGGGAGATGATCTTCTCTGCGGAGACGGAATTGTGAAAGACGTCCTGCGCTGCCTTTGTGAATTTCTCATGCTCGTGCTCCTCGCGCACAAATGCCTTCACCACGCGCATCGCGCCGACGTTTTCCTTGATCGTTCCGTTGAGTACGTCGTACTTTTTGAACATCTGCCGGAAATAGCGCATGGACATCGGCACAAGGATGAACAGCGCGGCCATCAGCACGACCATCACGCCAAGGAAGACCAAAGACAGCCGGGCGTTGATGGACAGCGCCATCACCAGCGACACGATCAGCGTCGCCGGCGCGCGCGTGCAGACCATCAGGATCATCTGAAACGCCATCTGAATATGCCCCACATCCGTGGTCAGGCGCGTAACGAGACCGGCGGTGGAGAATTTATCGATGTTGGAAAAGGAAAACGTCTGGATATTTTCAAACATTGCGCCGCGCAGATTCGCGGCGAAGCCGGTGCTCGCCTTTGCGCTGTGGAGGTTGGCGCGCACGCCGCAGAGCATGGCCAGAAGCGCCATGACCGTCATGATCAGGCCGATTTTCACGACATGCCCCATGTTGCCGGCGGAGATGCCGTCGTCGATGATCGAAGCTGTGAGGTAGGGAATCAGGATTTCAAGGATTACGCAGCCGATGGTGAACAGCGGCGAAAGAAGCGCGTTGCGCTTATATGCGCCGACATACCCGACCAGCTGCCTGACCATGGCGATTTTGCCCGTCTTTTTTTCTTTCTGCAAGGCAGAGTCCTCCTTCTATGCTTTTTGGTGCGATGCTTTATTGCGTTTCTTCCGTCGTATTCTGCTGCGGCGCGATCTCCGGCAAGATCTCTGAGATCCGCTTCATCAGCCGCACGTATTCGCGCGCGTCGTCTTCGCCCAGCCTCATCAGCATCATCTTGACGTGGCGGCGTACCTCTTCTTTCCGTTCGGCATAAAAGGCGCGTCCCTTTTCGGTCAGCGCCACCAGAACGCGGCGCTTATCCTCCGGATCGGTCCTTCTTGTGATGAACGCCTTCTTTTCAAGGCTGCCGAGCACGGCGGCGATGCGGGAGGTCGTCATGTTCAGCAGCCTGCTGATTTCGCCTGCGGCGATCTGCCGGTTTTCCCTGCCGAGCAGGCGGAGCACCGCCATCTCGCCCCGGATGGATTCGCTGATCTTGTCCTTCGGCGGTACAGGCCCATTTTGTTCAATGGCGTCCATCAGTTCTTTTGCGAGCATTTCATACATATTCTCACCCTCTTTTTACTCACACTGTGAGACATTATATCGTGCATACCATATGATGTCAACGAATATCACAAAAAGTTCATATTCATTCTCTTCCCTGCGCGTTCCTTGACACGGGTTATGGGCAATGCTATCATACGCCCAGATTCACTCATATTTTCTCTGCGGCTGACCAATTCTGAGGGAGTATCATGCTGACCATTCAAAATCTGACGCTGACCCACAAAAAAGACCTGACGACGCTGATTGAGAATCTCTCCTTTACCGTCAATCCCGGCGAACGCATTGCGCTCATCGGCGAGGAGGGGAATGGAAAGTCCACATTGCTGCGCGCGCTCATGGGTGATGACGCCATAGACGCCTATATCGAAATGACCGGCAGGATTGTCAATACCTTCAAGACCGGCTATCTCCCGCAGGAGCTGCCTGCGCAGGACAGAAGCAGGAGCGCATATGAATACTTCTGCGAGAGCGCGGATTTCTTTGACCAGACCCCGCGCGAGCTGGGCGAGCTTGCGTCAAGGCTCCGTCTGCCGGGCGATGTGTTTTACAGCGAGCAGACGATGGAGACCTTCTCCGGCGGCGAGCGCGTCAAGCTGCAGCTTGCGCGGCTGCTGATGTGCGCCCCGCAGCTGCTCCTGCTCGACGAGCCCAGCAACGATCTGGATCTTGATACCGTGCGCTGGCTGGAGGAATTCCTCGTTTCCTGCGGCCTTGCGGTGCTGTTTGTCTCCCATGATGAGACGCTGCTGCGCCGCGCGGCGACGGGCGTCGTGCTCATTGAGCGCCTGCGCAGGCGGCAGGTGCCGCGCGCAGCCGTTTACCGGCTCGGGTATGATGCGTTTGTCAGCACGCGCGCGGACCTTTTCGCCCATCAGGAGCAGGTTGCCCGCAAGGAGCGCGAGGAGCTTTGCAAGAAGATGCAGCGCTACAACCAGATTAGGCAGAAAGTCGAACATGCTCAAAACACCATCTCCCGTCAGGATCCGCAGGGAGGCCGCCTGCTGAAGAAAAAGATGCACGCTGTCACATCCATGGGCAAGCGCTTTGAGCGCGAAGCGCAGGAGATGACCGGCATGCCCGAGAGCGAGGAGGCCATCTTCGCCAAGCTGACCTGTACGCCGCTGCCGCCGTCAAAGGTTGTGCTCGATCTTGATCTGCCGGAGCTGAGCGTCGAGGGCCGCGTTCTCTGCCGCGATATCCGCCTGACCGTGCGCGGCGGGGAAAAGGTCTGCATCACAGGAAAAAACGGCGCGGGCAAGTCGACGCTGCTGCGCGTCATCCGCGATACGCTCCGCGCGCGGAGCGATCTTCGCGTTTTCTATATGCCGCAGGATCCGGGCGATCTGCTTGATATGGACAAAACACCTGTGGAGATCCTCACGGACAAGGGTGGGAAGGAAGAAAACGTGCGCATCTGCGTGGCGCTGGGCTCGATGAAATTCACGCAGGACGAGATGAACCACCCCTGCCGCGGCCTGTCCGGCGGGCAGAAGGCCAAGCTGATGTTTCTGGCGATGGCTCAGTCCGGCGCGGATGTGCTCCTGCTCGACGAGCCCACAAGAAACCTCTCCCCACTGTCAGGGCCTGTGGTGCGTGAATTGTTTTCGCAGTATCCGGGCTGTATCATCGCCGTATCCCATGACGCCATGTTCATCTCTCAGGTGTGTACGCGCAGCGTCGTGCTCCTTGAAAATGGATTGATTTAAGCGGATATGTGTCGATTTTTGTATAAAAGTGGTGGAATGACATGGTATTTTTAATTGATTTTCGAGATAAATGGTGTGATGATGGAGGAAAACGGGAGTAAAAGATTGACAAGTGGTAAAAAATGGTTAAAATGGAGATAGATCCAATCAGAACCGATCTGACTGAATCCGTATGATGTTTCAGAAAGGAGCGCTTGCTGAATATGAAGGATATCTCAATTGACTATCTGGGCGGCAGCGGTTTTCTGGTTGCCATCGGTGAGACCTGTCTGCTCTTTGATGCGAGCGAAAAAGGCCCGGACAGGCGCCTTTTGCCTGAGAAGGATGCACTTGCACCCTACAAGAAGTGCTATGTGTTCATTAGTCATCGCCACGAGGATCATTTCTCTGAAAAGGTCTACGACCTGTGCGGAGAGAATGCGATTTATATCGTGGGCTACGATCTGCCGCAGCCGCATCGCGGCGTGCGCATGCAGCCCGGCGAGGAGCGCGGCTTCGGCGCCGTGAATGTCCGCGCCTTCGGCTCTACGGATGAGGGCGTTTCCTTCCTTGTGGAATACGCCGGCATTCAGATTTTCCATGCGGGCGATCTCAATCTCTGGCACTGGCGGGAGGAATCCTCCATCACGGAGATCGAGGCGGCGGAGCGCGCGTTTTATGATTGCGTCGCGCCCATTCCAGCCGGCGCCATCGACCTGGCGTTCTTCCCGGTCGATCCGCGGCAGGGCAGCATGTACGACGCGGGCGCGGGCTATTTCGTCATGACCGTCAAGCCGAAGATCATGATTCCGATGCACTTTCAGGGCCGCGGCGATGTGGCGATGCGCTTTGCGCTTACAGGCGAAACGAAGCACACCAAGATCGTTGCGCTCGAGGAGCCGGGCGATCACATCGACCTGAGCATCCCTGATACGGACGAGACCGCGCCGGACAGAAAGCTCAGGGAACTGCTGGCGGACGAGAGCTTCGGCCAATAAAGCCAGCCATTCCGGCGGATAAGGCCGGACTGTCATAACAGCATGAAAAAACACTCTCCCGCCGCGTGGCATTGCGGCAGGAGAGTGTTTTTTATGGTTGGATAACGGGCAGATGCGCTCATTCAAACGGATAGCGGACGCCCCACTGCGCGCGCAGCGCATCCATAATTTCCATCACGCGGATGGTTTCGCTGTGCGGCATCTGCGGGCATTCGATGGCGCCTGCGGCCAGCGCGTCAAGGCATGCGCGTACCTGATATTCGTAGCCGGAGATCTGCTTGGGCACGGGGATATCGTGTTCAATTTCAAAATCTTCCTCCGCCTTGTTCAGCGTGATGCGCAGCGGATTGTTGACGTTGTCCACGGTGATATAGCCCTGCGTGCCGCAGATGGTGCATCGTCTGTCGCTGCGGCAGGCCGTGCCCGCGTGCATATGGGCGGCGCGGCCGTCCGGATAATACAGGCTGAAGCTCTCCTGGCGGTCAACGCCCGTGTCCATCAGCTCCACGGTCGATTCCATGCGCGCATAGTCGTTGCCAAAGAACATCGAACAGAAGTTCAGCGGATACACGCCCACATCCAGCAGTGCGCCGCCGGCCAGTTCCGGCACGCGGATGCGATGCACCTGTTCGATCGGATAATGCAGATTGGCGGTCAGCACGCGCGGCTTGCCGATCGCGCCGGAGGCAATCAGCTCGTCGATGATCGCACGGGAGGGCATATAGCGCGTCCAGATGGCCTCGGCGACAAGGACGTTCTTTTCTTTTGCCAGCGCGAGGACTTCTTTGGCCTGTGCTGCATTTGCCGTGAACGACTTTTCGCACAGAACCGCCTTGCCGTTTTCGATGCAGAGCTTCATATGCTCTGCATGATGGGAATGCGGAGAGGCGACGTACACCAGATCGACGGATGGATCGGCAGCCAGTTCTTCATAGGATCCGTAGGCCTTTTCAAAGCCTTCCTCGCGGCAGAACGCTTCGGCTTTTGCGATGTCGCGGGATGCAGCGGCATAAAGGCAAACCGGCTCACCATTTTGGCGCATGGCAGCGAGCGTTTTCGCCATTTTATGGGCGATATGACCGCAGCCGAGAATCGCGATATTTTTCATCGTGTATTCCTCCTTTGCTGGTTGCGCTGGTAAAAAATGGTAAGGAAAAAGCCATCCCTTGATGGGATGGCAAGATTTGGCGGAGAGTTAGGGATTCGGTTCTCCGCGCTCGCCGCGCGTCGGTCCGGTCCGCTCTGTCAGCCCACAGGGCTGTCATTCACTGCGGACCGGTTCTCATCCCTAACTCTTTGATTGCAACAAAAAGCCATCCCTTGATGGGATGGCAAGATTTGGCGGAGAGTTAGGGATTCGAACCCTAGGAGGTTTTACCCTCACAGCATTTCGAGTGCTGCACCTTCGACCGCTCGGACAACTCTCCTTAAAATGGGCATCCCAATCAGGATACCCATATATTATACGGCAGGTTTGCTTTCTATGTCAAGACTCTTCTGCCTGCATGCGAAGAGCAGGAGGAAGAACGCTTACAGCTGCGCGGCGAGATCGACGATCTCCATCGAGCGGCGGATAAACGCCGTCATCTGCTCGGCCTCAAGCGGCTGGCGGGACAGCTCAGCCAGATCATACAGCTGGCGGGCGAGCAGCAGGCTGCGCTCGTCCTTCTCGCGGCCGGCGAGCTTGCGGATGGTCTTGCTGCGGCTGTTCATGACCACGGAGTATTTCGCCGGCATGGCGAACTCGCTGCGGCCGTAGATGCGCGCCATATCGCCAAAGCGGCGGGTCTGCTCATCCTCGATGAGCATCAGCGGAATGCTCTCGTTGGCCAGCGGCTTGATTTCGACGGTCAGGTCGTCCTTGCCGGCGGCCTCGCGGATGAGGCCGGTCAGCTTGTCGCTGTCAAGCGCCTCGGCGTCCTCTTCGCTGGTCAGGCTGTCGAGCTCCGCGTCCACGCGGCAGAACCTGAACTTGCTGTCCGCGCCCGCGCTGTATTCCATGTAGGAGACGAAGTTCACGTCGATCGCCTGATCGAGTACGGCAACGTCGATGCCGCGCTCGGTGAACAGGCGGATGGCCGCATCCTGACGCGCAGCGTCGGAGGTGTAGACCATCTTGTTTTCCAGCTTTTCGCCGTTTGCGCGCTTGTATTCCTCGAGCGTGACATACTTGCCCTCGGTGGTCTTAAACAGCAGGCAGTCCTTCATGCGCTCGGCGAATTTCTCGTCGCGCATCATGCCGTACTTGATGAACGGATGGATATCCGGCCAGAAGCCCTCGTAGGTTTCGCGCTCGGTCTTGAACATACCGGTGAGCTTGTCGGCAACCTTCTTGGTGATGTGCGTGGAGATGCGGCGGACGTAGCCGTCGTTCTGCAGGAAGGAGCGGGAGACGTTGAGCGGGAAATCTGCGCAGTCGATCACGCCCTTGAGCAGCATCAGGAACTCCGGAATGACCTCCTTGATGTTGTCGGCGACAAAGACCTGACCGGAGTACAGCTTGATCTGGCCCTCGATGCCGCCGAACTGCTCCTTGAGCCTGGGGAAGTAGAGAATACCCTTGAGCTTGAAGGGGTAGTCCACGTTCAGGTGAATCCAGAACAGCGGATCGTCGTACCCGTTGAATACCTTGCGGTAGAAGGCCTTGTAGTCCTCGTCCGTGCAGTCCTGCGGGGCCTTGGCGTAGAGCGGATGGGTATCGTTGATCGGGGTTTCGGTCTTTTCTTCTGCTGCGTTCTCCCCGCCCTCGCCGGAGACCTTCACATCCTCCTCCTTGATCTCGTCAAGGTAGATCGGGAAGGCCATGAAGGAGCAGTAGCGCTCAAGCACCTCGCGCACGCGCCAGACGTTCAGGAATTCCTCCTCCGCGTCGTTCACGTGCAGGGTGATGGTCGTGCCGCGGGCAGCGCGCTGGCCTTCGGTCATGGTGAACGCCATGCCATCCTCGCTCTCCCAGTGAACGGCCTGCGCGCCGTCGCGGAAGGAAAGGGTATCGATCTCCACCTTGTCCGCGATCATGAACACAGAATAAAAGCCCAGGCCGAAATGGCCGATGATGCCGGAATTCTCCTGGTCCTCTTCCTTGGCGTATTCCTCCAGGAAGGATTTCGCGCCGGAGAAGGCGACCTGATTGATGTTGCGCTCCACTTCTTCCTGCGTCATGCCCACGCCGTCGTCGATGAAGCGCAGCACCTTCGCCGCCTTGTCGACCTGAACGCGCACGCTGCAGCCCTCGGCCAGCTTATAGTCGACCATGCGCAGCTTGGTGATCGCGTCGCAGGCGTTGGAGACGACCTCGCGGATAAAAATATCCTTATCGGAATAGAGCCACTTTTTGATGATCGGCATGATGTTCTGCGCATCGATCGAAACGTTGCCCTGAATCGGATTCATATCAAAGACCTCCTGAAAAAAGTCATATTCAGCTTGTAACACAGCGTATTGTAGCGCGAATGTCAGGGAATGTCAAGATGATTTTAGCACTCTCTGGTTGAGAGTGCTAAAATCCTGTCTGCGGTCAGTAAGATGGCGATATCCGGGAGATAAGGCTTTATTCCAGGGCGAAAAAAGCGTATAATGATCATAAACAGCCATCTTAACGCCATGGAAAGGACGAAACGTATGTCTGTACATATTCTTGCGGAAGCGCGCCGCTGCCTGAACTGCAGCGTGCCCCTGTGCCAGAGCGGATGCCCGATTCATACGCCGATTCCCAAGGTCATCCGTACAATGCTGGACGGAGATCCCAACGAAGCAGGAAAGATTCTTTTTGAAAACAACCCGCTTACGGCAATCTGTTCGCTGATCTGCGATCATGAGAAGCAGTGCGAGGGGCACTGCGTGCTGGGCAGCAAGGACATGCCCGTCCGTTTTTCGGATATTGAGAATTACCTCTCCACGGCATACACCAGCAAGGCAAGCGAAGGCCCCGTGCCGCGCAACGGCATGCGCGCCGCGATCATCGGTTCCGGCCCGGCGGGCCTGACCATCGCGGTTGTGCTTGCGCGCAAGGGCTATCAGGTGACGATCTTTGAAAGCCGGGATCAGATTGGCGGCGTGCTGCGCTATGGCATTCCGGAATTCCGTCTGCCCAAGGCGCTGCTCAGCGAGTTTGAGTATCATCATCTCATCCTCAAGGGCATCAGGATCCGCCCGAATACGACCATCGGCGCGGCCATCAGCATTGAGGATCTGCTTTCCGACGGCTATAAGGCCATCTTCGTCGGAACGGGTATGTGGCAGCCCAATACGCTGCATATCCCGGGCGAAACGCTTGGAAATGTGCATTTTGGCATCAACTATCTCTACAACCCGGACAGCTACCATCTGGGCGAGACGATCAATGTCATCGGCGCGGGCAACGCCGCGATGGACGTATGCCGCACGGCGCTGCGCAAAGGCGTGCGCCATGTGAACTGCTTCTCCCCCAATGGGAAAATTGCAGCGTCGCGGCATGAGTATGACTATGCAAAGCTGGAGGGCGTGAAGTTCTTCTTGAACAAAAAGCCGATTCAGATTGTGGATGAGGGTGTCATCTTTGATGACATCGTCGAATACGCGGATGGCACATATGAAACGGTGCCCGGTTCCCGCCGCCTGTATGAGGCGGACAGCACCATCATCTCCATCAGCCAGGGGCCGCGTTCCCGCCTGGTGGGCACCACGGAAGGCCTGCAGGGCAACCGCCGCGGCCTGATTGCCGTGGATGAATATGGCAGGACGAGCCGCGACGGCGTGTTTGCCTGCAGCGATACGGTGGCCAACGCGAGTTCCGTTGTGGAGGCGGTGGCGCAGGCCAAAAGGGTTGCGTATGCCATGGATGCATACATGCAGGGGCGCAGAATCGGCGGTCTGGGTTGGATGAAAGATTGACCGGGCGATATCAGACAGGATTGAGTGTGACAAAAGGCATATGAAAAAGTCGTTTTCACCGCTGCAGAGGACGCTTCTGATCACCTGCACGGTTATCTACACGGCAGCATATATCTGCCGCCTGAATGCGTCCGCCGCGCTGGGCGGCATCATGGGGAATCTGTCCCTGTCCATGGCGCAGGCAGGCGCGCTGCAGACGGTGTTCGCCGCCGTCTATGCCGCAGGGCAGCTCATCAACGGTACGATCGTCGATCGCGTCAATCCGGCAAAGTATATGCTGACGGGCATCCTCGGCTCGGCGCTGTGCAATCTAGCGATGGGCCTTTGCAGCGCATATCCGGCGCTGATCGCGGTCTGGGCGCTCAATGCGGCGTTCCAGTCGATGATGTGGACGCCGATCATGCGTCTGGTTGCGCTCCATTTCAAGGACGTCCGCGTTCGCGAGCGCGCGAACATGACGCTTGCGCTGACGCTGATCGTGGGTCATTTTCTGGCGTGGGCGATTTCCGGGTTCCTCTGCGCGCGCGTGGGCTGGCGGTATGCGTTTATCGCGCCGGGTGTGGTTGCGCTGCTTGTTTTTTCTGTCAGTGCGCATGTCCTTACAAGAAGCGGCCTTTGCCGCTACGAACGCAGCGCGCAGGGCGGCGCGGCGGCGCTTGCCGGCGTCAGGACGGTCAGCGTGCTTGCCTCCACGGGCTTTTTCCTTGTGCTGGCAACCTGCCTGCTCTATGGCTTCATCCGTGACGGTGTGGTCACATGGACGCCGACGATCCTCAATCAGATCGGCGGAGGCGAGGCTGTGACGTCCACGGCGTTCAGCCTGATTCTGCCGGTGATCAACATCAGCGGCGTGGTGACGGGCTTTACCCTGTGCCGCCGCGGTGTAAGGCCGCACGGTGTGGCGGCGGCGCTGATGGCGCTTTCCGTGGTCTGTGCGCCGGCGCTGATGCTCACCTCCGGCATGCTCAGGACGGCGGTGCTGCTGGGGCTGATCTGCGCGGGCATGTACGGTGCGAACACCATGCTCACCGCGCTGATTCCGCTGGAATACAACTGCGTCGGCAAGACGGGCATGACCGCCGGATTGATCGACAGCGTGATCTATGCCGGCTCGGCGTTTTCAGGCGTGGTGGGCGGCGGCATCTACGAGACGCTGGGCAGGAATACGCTCTATGGCACATGGGCGGCGGCAGGAATGGCGTCCGTCGTGCTTCTGGCTGCTGCGGGCAGGATGAGCGCAAGATACTGGAGGGCGCACCGCGGGCAGGAAGAATAAAGGCCGAAAAGAAGAATAAAGACAGAAAAATTGCAGGGGTCTCCCGTTTGGGAGGCCCCTGCTTGATTATACCTGCTGAATGGATGATTATACTTCCTTGCCGGCGAGGAACACGCGCTTGCTCGCGTAGCCCTCGGAGCAGATGATGAAGTCCGCCTGCTTGCCGGTCTCGATGGAGCCGACAACGTCCTGTGCGCCGATCGCGCAGGCCGGGTTGTAGGTCGCGGCGCGGATGGCGTCCTCCTCAGCGATGTTCCAGGAGAGGACGTTGGTCAGGCAGTGCCACATGTTGGACGCAGAGCAGGCGATGGTGCCGTCTGCAACGAGCTTGGCCACGCCGCCCACCAGCTGCGCGATCTGACCGCCGATGTCAAAGGTCGTGCCATCCGGCTGACCGGCGCAGCGGCCGGAGTCAGAGACGATGATCATGCGCTCGCCGCCGAACATCGAGAAGGCGAGGCGCACGGACGCCGGATGGATGTGCATGCCGTCGCAGATGATCTCCGCGCGGACGTTCTTGTTTTCCACAGCGGCGGGGATCACGCCCGGGTTGCGATGGTGGATGCCCGGCATGGCGTTATACAGGTGGGTCAGATGGGTCACGCCGGCGTCGACCGCAGCCTTCGCGTGGTCATAATCGGAATCGGTATGCGCAATGGAAACCGTGCACAGCTCCTTCGCCTTGGCGACGAACTCTGCAGCGCCCGGCAGCTCCGGTGCGACATCCACAATGCGGATCAGGCCGCTGCAGTCGTCATAGAGCTTCTTGAAGCCTTCGAAGTCCGGCCCCTTGAGGTAGTCCGGATTCTGCGCGCCGCGCTTCTTGTAGGAGAAGTACGGGCCTTCCATCTGGATGCCGCGCAGGACGGCGCAGCCCTCGGGCTTTTCCTGAGCGAGCTTCACCGCCGTGGCAAAGGCCTTTTCGAGCACATCGTAGGGCAGCGTCATGGACGCAGGGGCAAAGGATGTGACGCCGCAGCTCAGATAGAACTTCGCCATCTCGACCAAACCCTCGTAATTGCCGTCGGAGAAGTCATAGCCGGAATTGCCATGGCTGTGTACTTCGATCAGGCCGGGGATGACGGTCGCGCCCTCAAGGTCAATGGCGTCCTCGGGTACGTTTTCCGGCAGGATCGAGCCGAACTTGCCATCCACGACCTCAAAGGCGCCGGTCTTGAACGTAAAATCACCGGTAAAAATTCGGGCATTTTTGTAGAACATATTCTTTCTCCTTATTTCTTGATTTCCGGCAGCGTCGCTGCAGCGACGGACTGGCCCACGCGGCGGGTCTTTTCGTCCGGGAGCATGACTTCGAGCTTCTTCGCCAGCGCCGGGAATTCATCCTTGAGGATGTCGTTGCACACGCTCAGGATGATATCGCCGCCCTTGCCGCTCATCACGCGGCCGAGCATCATCATGTGTTCAATATCGTAGAATTGGTTGTAGAGCACGACGGTATACGCCAGATATGCGCCGATGGTCTCGTAGATCGCAGCGGCGCGCGGATCGTCCTCGGCCATCAGGCTCTGTACGACCTTGAGCTTCTCCGCCGGGCTAAGCGCAGGGTCAAGCTCGATGCCGGCAAACGGAGCGAGCTTGATGACAGCATCCTGAGAGAAATACTTGCAGCCCACGCCATAGTCGGTGGACCACTCGTCCTGCATCGCGCCCGCCTGCAGATCGACCGGGGCGAACGCCAGCTCGTTGAGCCAGCCCAGAACGTTCTTGTCCCTGTCGACATAGCCGACAGCTTCGCTGGTGCCCATGGCAATGCCCATGATATTGCCAACGCCAAGGCCCATCGCGCCGGCGAGCGCAGACACGTCGCCGTCGTTGGCCACGACGATCGGCACGTCGCCGATCGCGTCCACGCGCGGCATCTTGCTTGCGGCGGTCTTGAATGCCTCGACGATGTGGCCGTAGTGATAATCCGGATCCTCCTGCAGCTTCGGGAACCAGACAACTTCTTCAGAATAGACGCACTCGCCGTCGATCACGGCGGAAACCTTGCGGTCGGAGCCGCCGGCGTCAAAGCCGATGCGGCAGCCATCGGTGTGGCCGCCCATGGGCTGGGCACACTCGTTGGCGGCGGGGCAGGCTTCAAGCGGCAGATCGAGAACCTCAAGCTCGCGCTCGTAGAGCTGGCCGACGAATTCATGGTCAAAGTGCCGTTCGCCCTCAGGCGTATAGGCGGCCTTGAGCTTTGCGGCGATGTCGCTGCAGCCGCAGATGCTCACGCGGAAACCGCCGATGGACCAGAGCAGGAACTTGACGTAGCGCTCCACATAACGGTAATCGGCGTCAAGCATTTCCTTTGTGCCGTAGATCTTGGTATGATGGACGGAAACCTTGCCGCCCTCGCGCTCCACGGCGATGGCAATGGGCTGCTCTGCGCCGGCGAGGTAGGCCTCGCGCCAGACGCCGAACGGAATGAAGGTCTTGTCGAGCTTGGGTGCGTGCTTCATTTCATAATGAGATGCCTAAATACTGCATGATGCTTCCCCCTTTTGCAGTCATGCCGCAGGACATGCGGCGGCTTATTTGTTGCTTATATTATAGCCTCTCAGACCCGCTTTGTAAAGTTAGTGAATATGCAAACTTTACAAGGCAATCGCCATAAAACCATTGAAAATGACGCATAATCGGACATATAATAAGCGTATCGGAGAAGAGCATGCTGCCTGCCCGGGCGGCCTGAAGGAGAGGAAAGAACGCTATGGAATACAGCCGCGTCAGCGCGCTTGCGCATGCGCTGAAAGAAAGCATCGGAAAGGTCATCATTGGCAGGGAGGAAGAAATCGAGCTCGTGCTTGCCGCGCTGTTTGCGGGCGGCCATGTGCTGCTGGAGGACGTCCCCGGAACGGGCAAGACCACGCTGGCCAAGGCGCTGGCGCGCTCGCTTGACTGCGCGTTTGCCCGCGTGCAGTTCACGCCGGATCTGCTCCCCGCAGACGTGACCGGCACGCGCGTATACAGCCAGCAGACCGGTACGTTCAGCTTCATCAAGGGTCCGGCGTTTACGAATATCCTGCTGGCGGACGAGATCAACCGCGCGACCCCGCGCACGCAGTCCGCGCTGCTTGAATGCATGGAGGAGCGGCAGGTGACCGAGGGCGGCGTGACCTATCCGCTGGCCTCGCCCTTTCTGGTCATCGCGACGCAGAACCCTGTGGAGACGCAGGGTACTTTTCCCCTGCCCGAGGCGCAGCTGGACCGCTTCATGATCCGTCTGTCGATGGGCTGTCCGCAGGGAGAGGAAGCGCTGGCGATGATGAGGCGCTTTATCCGCAATCAGCCGATGGAGACGGTTTCGCCCGTCGCGAAGGGGCAGGATGTGACCGCTGCCGCGGCGCTGATTCGCACCTGCGCTGTCAGCGAGGACGTCATGCGCTACATGATCGCCCTGTGCGAGGCGGCGCGCGACCCCGATAAGGTGCGCCTTGGCCCGTCCCCGCGCGCGCTGCTGGCGCTGATGCGCTGCACGCAGGCGCTTGCTGCGATCCGCGGGCGCGATTATGTGATCCCGGATGACGTGAAGGCGCTGGCCGTTCCGGTGCTGGCGCATCGCATCATCCTGCGCGGCATGCATCATCAGCTGACCGGGGAGGCGTTTGTCCGCGCGCTGCTGGATCAGGTGCGCGTGCCGACCGAGGAACGCGCATGAGTCTGCCGGTTTTGCTGCTGACGCTGTGCGTGGTCTATGCCGCAGGCGCGCTGGTTCTGCGGCGGATTGCGCTGCGCCATCTGGGCTGCACGCGCGCGTTTTTAAAGCCCGCGGTCTTTGCGGGCGAGGAGAGCGAGATGATCGAGGTCGTCAGAAACGACCGCCCGGTGATCATCCCCTGGCTGCGGGTGGAGAGCCGCATCTCGCCCTATATCCGCCTTGGGCGGCAGGATAATCTTCACATCAGCGGCGACACGCATTGCTGCAGCCTGTTTACGCTCATGCCCTATCAGCAGATCCGCCGCAGGCACCGCGTGAAATTCCTGCGCAGGGGAGAGTATAACCTTGGAAACGCCTCGCTGACGGCGGGCGATCTGCTGGGCCTTCTGGAGGCGAACCGCGAGCAGGAGATGAGCGTGCCGGTGCTGGTCTATCCGCGTTTGCTTGAGGAGCATGAGCTGCCTGCGCCGCTGGCGCAGATGATGGATGAGACGGTGCAGAAAAGACAGCTGATGACCGATCCGTTCCTCTTCCGCGGGATCCGCGCATATCAGATGGGTGATCCCGTGCGGGATATCCACTGGCCTGCGACCGCAAGAACAGGCGAAACGCAGGTGCGCCTGCATGATTACACGGCGATGAGCCGCCTGATGGTGATCATCAACGCAGAGGCGAAGGCGGGGCAATGGGGTGACAGGCTCGCGGAGGACGAACAGGATGTGATGGAATATGCGATTTCCATCGCTGCGACGCTGTGCATGCGCGCGCTTGAAAGCGGCATGAGCGCGGGCTTTGCGGCGAATATGCCGGTCGGCGGAGATCGCGAAAGCGCATTTTTCCCGCCGGAGCGGGACGCTGCGTCGGACGAGCGGCTGCTTGCCGCCTTTGCGCGGCTGAGGCTGGTGCGCACGGTGCGCTTTGCGACCTTCCTTGAAACCCTTGACGACTGCCGGGGCATGGATGTGATCCTCCTTTCCTGCTATGACAGCGAGGAGATTCAGGAGGGGCTGCGCCGCCTGCGGCGAAACGGCAATCAGGCCGGGCTGTATCTGGTGAAGGGGGGAGGCGCATGAGCGCTGTGCTGCGCTGGCTTCGCCGGTGCCATTTTCCGCTGCTTCTGCTGCTGGGCGCATCGCCTGTGGCGCTGCTCCTGCTCCATGTCTGGGATCCGCTGCTGCTTCGCCCCGCAGGCATGCTGTATCTGATGATCATGATGATGGCTGTGGGGTGCTCGGCGCTCTATGGGCGCAGGCGGATGAAGGCGGGGCTTGCCTGCGCCGCTCTGCTGCTGGCTGCGGGCTGCGCGCTGCTGCCGGTTACGAAAAGGCCTGCGCTTTTGCTTCTTCCGCTGGCTGGCGCCTTGCTGCTGCTGTGGGCGCTTCCCTATGGGCAGCGTCATTCGGGGGAGAATTCGCCCGTGTTTTACTTCTTTGGCCTTGGCGCACACATTGCGGTTCACGCGATCATGAAGATGATGCTGGACGACCGCGTTGCGGGCGTTGAAAGCCTGGGTACCCTTACGGCGCTCTTTGCGGCGTATATGCTGCTGCTTATGCTGGCGCTCAACCGCATCAGCCTGGACGGCGCAACGCTTGGCCGTCAGCCGGCGACGCGGATGATGCGCGTGGTCAACATGACGATGACCGTGACGCTTCTGGCGCTCGCGCTGCTTTTGTCCTTTGTGCCTGCGCTTGCGCAGCTGCTGCAGAGCGGATGGCTGCTGCTGCGCGAGGGAATCCGCATGGTTGGCGAGTTTCTGCTGCGCCTGCTGCCGCAGGAGATGGATGCTTCCCTCGGTGCGCCGCAGGGGATGATGAACATACCGAATATGGCGCAGGAACAGGTGCAGCCGGGGCTGTTTTCCATCATCCTTGAATATGTCGCCACAATTCTGAGTGTACTTGCGCTGGTTGTCGGCATGGTGCTGCTGCTTCGGATGATCTTCAGAGGGATCGTGCGTCTTGCGCGCTATCTGGCGCAGCGGTTCAGGCTGTTTGCCGCTGCGGCGACGGAGGATTATATCGACGAGATCACCGACACGCGCGAGGAAGGCGCGCAGCGCGAAAGCCGTATGCTTCTTATGCGCAGGCGCAGGCGGGCGCGGGCCGGGGGAACGACGCCCGCAGAGCGCATCCGCGTGCGCTATGCGCGATTGCTTGACAGAAAGCCGCAGTGGAGCGAGAGCTCGACCGCGCGGGAACACCTGCCCGAAGGGGCCGCCGTGCTGTATGAGCGCGCGCGCTACAGCGAGCATGAGATGACAGGCGAGGACGAGGCGCGCTTTGCCGAGGACGTCAGAAAAATCCGCTGAAACAAAAGAAAAACCGCCCGCTTTCCTGTATCCCCGGCCGGGGAGGGATGGCGGGCGGCCTTTGCTTATTGCACGGGCACAAGATACTGCGCGGCGATGTAGCTGCCGCCGGTGCATTTTCCCCAGCGGCTGCCGTCTGCGGCGTATCGCCATGCCGTCACATGCACCTGACGGCCGGGCTTGATGAAGCCCGTCGCCTCGCCGCCGGGGGTGCGGCGCATGCGCACGCGGCCGTTGGCGGAGATGGTGAAATCCTGCTCGACCGGGATTTCAAAATACTTTACGGACACATATGCGACTCGGCCCTCAAACGTCGTTTTGAAAAAGCCGCGGGTGATATCAAGGGGATTGGTCTCGATCGTGTCGCCATGATGCAGAATGCCCCACGTCGCCGCGGAAGAGGATGCCTGATTGCGGACGTTGACATATTGTCCGTCTGCGACGATGCAGGTCAGCGTCTCGCCGAGCGCATGGGGAGCGGCGGCGATCGACGCCGCCAGAAACAGCCCTGCCAGCAGCAGGGGGAATCGCAGGTTGCCCTTCATATTTTCAGCCTCCTTGGTCTTTGCTATCACTTTATGACCGGTGTATACGGAATATGCCGCTGTGCAGCATTGTTTTTGCAGCGCGCAACGTGGGAGATTGAACGTATCTTACAAAATAGATCGTCGACAATACAAAACAAAAAGGAAAATTGTCAATTTATGACGATTTATATATGCAGTTTTGAACAAAGTTTGAGAGAATGGGTGAAAATTGGTCTGATGACTTGATTTAGGAAAAAGCATCGTGTATAATAATAACAAAGTGAGGGGATATGCCGGGATTTCTTCTGCATCATTGCCTCAAATAAAATTCAGGAGTGATTACCAATGGCCCGTATTATTACTTTCGGCGAAATCATGCTCCGTCTGAAGAGCCCGGCGCTGGAGCGCTTCTTCCAGAGCCCGTCCCTCGAAGCCACCTTCGGCGGCGGCGAAGCCAACGTTGCTGTTTCTCTGGCCAACTACGGCATGGACGCTGCGTTCGTGACCGCTCTGCCGAACAACGCGATCGGCGAGGCCTGCCGTCGTGACGTCCGTTCCTTCGGCGTTGACGTTTCCAACATCAAGATGACCGATGGCCGTATGGGCATCTACTTCCTGGAGACTGGTTCCAACCAGCGTCCGTCCAAGGTCGTGTATGACCGTGCCGAGTCCGCGATCGCCATCGCTCCGGCCGATCTGTTCGACTGGGAGAAGATCTTCGAAGGCGCTGACTGGTTCCACATTTCCGGCATTGCTCCGGCTATCTCTGCCTCCGCTGCCGAGCTGTCCCTGGCCGCCTGCAAGGCTGCTCAGAAGTGCGGCGTTACCGTTTCCTGCGACCTGAACTACCGCAAGAACCTGTGGAAGTACGGCAAGGAAGCCAAGGAAGTCATGTCTGAGATCGCGAAGTACATCGACGTGGCCATCGCCAACGAAGAGGACTTCCAGAAGTCTCTGGGCATCACCGCTTCCTCCGACGTCGAGTCCGGCTCTCTGGACCGCAACGTCTACGAAGGCATCGCCAAGAAGGCCATGGAGCTGTATCCGAACCTCAAGCGCGTCGCCATCACCCTGCGTGAGTCCAAGTCTGCGGACCGCAACGACTGGGCTGCCTGCATCTACGACGGCAAGGAGTTCTATGTCTCCCGCAAGTACGAGATCACCGATATCGTTGACCGCGTTGGCGGCGGCGACTCCTTCTCCGGCGGCCTGATCTACGGCCTGCTGACCTACGAGAAGCAGTCTGACGCTCTGGAGTATGCTGTTGCGGCTTCCTGCCTCAAGCACACCATCTCCGGCGACTACAACCGCGTCACCGTTTCCGAAGTCACCGCTCTGATGAAGGGCTCCGGCTCCGGCCGCGTCGAGCGCTAA
>JAFXCE010000041.1 GCA_017521565.1 Clostridia bacterium
GTCGGTTAGAGCACCCGCCTGATAAGCGGGAGGTCGGTGGTTCGAGTCCACTTCAATCCACCATATTCCTCAGTAGCTCAATGGCAGAGCATTCGGCTGTTAACCGAAGGGTTGTAGGTTCGAGCCCTACCTGGGGAGCCAAGAAACGCTGATTTCATTCGAAGTCAGCGTTTTTTTGTACAGCATTGCTCTGAATCGGGGTTTTATATTCAGGAGGACGGATTGATGAAAAGCAAGGTCATTCTCATTTCCATCGACGGCATGCGGCCGGATGGCTTCCTCGCCTGCGGTCATCCCTTTATTCACGACATGATGGCGCACAGCATGTATACGCTCAGCGCGAGCTCCATGCAGCCTTCCGTCACGCTGCCCTGTCACATGTCCATGTTCACCAGCGTGCCGCCCGAAAGGCACGGTACCGTCACCAACACCTATACGCCCCCGGTTCGTCCGGTAAAGGGGCTGTGTGAACAGATTCACGACGCCGGCGGCCGCTGCGCAATGTTTTATGGCTGGGAGCCGATGCGTGATATCGCCCGTCCCGGATCCATGATACGCACAGAATACCTCTGGTGCTATGCCCGCGAGTCTGCCGACACCGAACTGACAGCGCGCGCCCTCGCCTGCCTGCGCGAGGACGCCCCGGATTTCCTCTTCCTTTATCTGGTCGATACCGACGACAAGGGGGGACACGACTGCGGCTGGATGAGCGAAGCCTATCTTTCCCGCATCCGCACCGCCATCGAATGTGTCAAAAACGTCCTTGAGCTGGCTGGCGAGGACTATACCGTCATCGTCACGGCAGATCATGGCGGACACGACCGGACGCATGGCACGACCATGCCGGAGGATATGACCATCCCCATGTTCTTCATCGGCAAGCCCTTTGAGCCCGCGAAGCAATTTGATGGCGGCTCTCTGCTTGACCTCGCGCCGACCATCGCCGCCGTCATGGGCGTACTGCCTGTTTACGACTGGGAAGGAAACAACCTCGCCCGGTAACACTGTCCATCTCTCATTCAATACGGAGGAATATCCATGCAGCGCACCATTACCGTCCTTGAAATCCTCATTCCAATCTTTGCCGCCATCGCGCTGGGCATGCTCGCCCGCCGCAGAAACTCCATCTCCCGCGAGGGCGTGATGGGGATGCAGCAGTACGTCATGCAGTTCGGCCTGCCGTGCGTGCTCTTCAATTCCTGCCTCGGAGCAAACCTCGGCGCGCAGGCGCTGACCTCTATGGCGCTCGTCCTGCCGATGATGCTCATCAGCGTCCTGTGGGCTTTCCGCGTGCGAAAGACTCAGTTCCCCTATCACAATCTGCCGCAGCTCTTCGCCGCGCAGGAAAGCGGCATGCTCGGCATTCCGCTGTATATGACGCTCTTTGGCAGCGCACAGGCATACCGCATGGGTGCGCTGGATATGGCGCAGTCGCTGGTGTGCATCTCTACCATCGCGCTGCTGACTGCAAGCGCCGGAGAGAATACCCGAATCACCGGCATCCTCAAGCAGATTGCCTCCTCCCCGCTCCTGATTCTGAGTCTCCTCGGCCTCGCGCTCAACCTCACCGGCTTCAAGGCATGGCTGGAGAGCGCCGGCATTCTCTCCCTCTTCACGGAGACAGCAGGCTTCATCGCCCAGCCCGTCAGCGCTGCCATTCTCTTCGCCGTGGGCTACAACTTTTCCCTCGGCAGCGGAAACCGCAGCCATATTTTCCGCATTGCGGCAATCCACTTCATCTACTTTGCTGTGTTTGGTCTTCTGATTCAGCTCGTGCTATTCCTGCTGCCCGACGTCGAAGCCGAAACCCGCTGGGCAATTCTCATCTATACCACGCTGCCCGCCAGCTTCCTGAGCCTTGGTCTTGGCCGGAACGAAGAGGAATATGAGATGGCCGCCGGCGTCTGCTCCCTGCTGACTGCCGTCAGCCTGGCTATCTTCTGCGTCATCGCCGTCATCGTCAATTAAGCGTCCGGCAAGGGCGCATCCTTCAAACCCTTTCATCCGGAATTATATGATCCTTTAGCATAATCCCTCCCTTTCCGGGGAGGTTTTTTGCTGTTATCCACCTTTTACCGGAATAGAGACCGTGAACGTCGATCCCTTTCCCCATTCGCTTTGGGCGCTGATCACCCCATCCATTTCCTGCACCAGCCGGCGCACAATGGACAGCCCCAGCCCCTTTCCGGGCAGATGCGCCGTCTCCTGTGCGCGTTCGCCAGGCTCAAACAGCCTTTGAGCAAACTCCGGCTTGATCCCCATGCCATTGTCGCGCACGGCGAATACCGCACGCTGCGCCTGCCCCGGACGCAGCCCGGGCCTGACTCCGCCCCGCAGTATAATCTCACCGCCCTCCTGCGTGTATTTGACCGCATTGCCGAGCAGATTGAGCAGCACGCGCGTCAGGGCCGCAGCGTCGATCTCCATCCGAACACTGCGCAACCCCCGCAGGTCAATACAAAGCTTCTGCCGCTTCTCCTGCGCGCGCGGCGCAATCACCGCACACAGTTCACGCTCCAGCGTATCCACAGAAAGCATGCGTGTCTCCTGCACGCCGCACGCTGTCCTGAGCAGCTCGTCCATCGCACCGACAGCCTGCAGAATCTGCCGCAGCTGCACATCGACATTCTTCCCCTCCTTGGCTGCCAGAAGCGCCAGCTGCGCCGCACCAGCGACACAGCACATGGGTGTACGCAGATCATGTGCAAGGGTATGCAGCGTCTCTTCGCCGCCGCATTCGCCGATTATCGCCCGTTTTGTATATACCTTCATTCCGTCTGTCCCCCTCTGCTGTTGTATTTTATGGAAATTTCAGCAGAATTATGTCTTAATTATTTCAATTTTCGATCGTTTATTACTTTTTATTCACATTTCCCCATTCTTTTCGATAATACTCTTTCTTTCTCCCTGTTTCGACAACACATTTTTCCGCGCATTCTCCCTGAAACGACAAAAAATCCCGCAGATTTCTCTGCGGGATTCTTGCTTTTATGGACTTAGGCGTTCGGGTCCGCGCCGATGACCGCCTTGATGCGGCGCACGCCGGCGGAAGAGGACTCTTCCTTCTGGATCTTAAAGGAAACCAGCTCGCCGGTATGGCTGGCGTGCGGGCCGCCGCAGATCTCCTTGGAGTACTCGCCCATGGTGTACATGCGAACCTGCTCGCCGTACTTGCTCTCGAACAGACCAATCGCGCCCTCGGCCTTCGCAGCCTCAACGGTGGTCTCGGTCATCACAACCGGAACATCCGCAGCGATCCACTCATTGACCAGCGCCTGAACCTGCGCCAGCTCGTCCTTGGTCACCTTGCGGCCGAACTTGAAGTCAAAGCGCAGGCGCTCAGCGGTGATGTTGGAGCCCTTCTGCGCAACCTCATCGCCCAGCACACGGCGCAGCGCCGCCTGAAGCAGGTGGGTCGCGGTGTGCAGACGCGCCGTCTGCGCGCTGTGATCGGCCAAGCCGCCCTTGAAGCGCTGCTCGGCGCCCGCCTGAGACAGCTTCTGATGCGCAGCAAAGTGATCAGCAAAGCCCTTCTCGTCGACGGTGAGGCCCTTTTCATTGGCCAGCTCGATCGTCATCTCGATCGGATAGCCAAAGGTATCGTACAGATGGAACGCGTCGATGCCGTCGATGACGGTCTTTTCGCCCAGACGGGAGACAACCTTCGCAAATTCCTTCTCGCCCTGGCGCAGGGTGCGGGCGAAGCGGTTCTCCTCCAGCTTGAACTGCTCAAGGACAAACGCCTCGTTCTGCTTGAGCTCCGGATAGACCTCGGCGTACTGGTCGATGATCACCTTTGCAATCTCGCAGGTGAAGCCCTCGCCCATGCCGATGCCCATGCCGTAACGCACAGCGCGGCGGATCAGGCGGCGCAGGACATAGCCCTGGTCGACATTGCTCGGAGACACGCCGCGCGGGTCGCCCATGATGAAGGTAGCGGTGCGCAGGTGGTCGGCAACGATGCGGAAGGCCTTGGTGGTCGCCTCGTCATCCTCATAGCCCTTGCCGGACAGCTCGGAAATCTTAGCGAGAATGCCCGTGAAAGCGTCGGTCTCATAGACGGACTTGCAGCCGTTCAGCGTGCAGACGGTGCGCTCCAGACCCATGCCGGTATCGACGTTCTTCTTCTCCATCGGCACATACTGGCCTTCGGCGTTCTTGTTGTACTGCATGAACACGTCGTTCCAGATCTCCATGAAGCGACCGCAGGAGCAGGCCGGAGAGCAGTTCGGGCCGCAGGGCTCCTGATCGCGGATGATGAACATCTCGGTATCCGGACCGCACGGACCGGTCTGGCCCGCCGGGCCCCACCAGTTATGCTTGCGGCCAAGGAAGTAGATGTTCTCCGGCTTGACGCCCTGCTCCATCCAGTAGCCGGCAGCCTCCTCATCACGCGGGATATCGCCTTCACCCTCGAAGACGGTGAACGCCAGCTTATCCTTATCAAGGCCGAGGTACTCCTCGCTGGTGAGGAACTCCCAGGACCAGGCGATCATCTCCTTCTTGAAGTAATCGCCCAGAGACCAGTTGCCCAGCATCTCAAAGAAAGTCAGGTGGGAAGCATCGCCGACCTCATCAATGTCGCCGGTGCGGATGCACTTCTGCACGTCGGTCAGGCGGGTGCCGGCCGGATGCTTGCTGCCCAGCAGATACGGAACCAGCGGATGCATGCCCGCAGTGGTGAAGAGCACGGTCGGGTCATTCTCCGGAATGACGGACGCGCTCGGGATCACAGCATGACCCTTGCTGCTGAAGAAATTGAGCCACATGCTGCGCAGCTCACCGGAAGTCATCTTCTTCATTGCTTGATTTCTCCTTTTTGTTATGCGTAAGCAAAGTCATCATCCGCCCCTGAGGACAAGAAGGATTCCAAAGGGCGATCAATAAGCCCTTTGTCCAGGTCCATAGATACGGAACTCTGCTTTCCGCCAAGTAATAAAAAAACGCCTGCCGTCCCGGGGACGAACAGACGCGATTCGCGGTACCACTCCGGTTGATACGCCCAAAGGGCATACCCTCTCTCACCTTTAACGCAGGCATACGTCCGGCTCGTCGCCGAAAGCTTTGCGAAGGGCTGCGTACAGTTTCCTGCCGCCGGGCTTGCACCATCCCCGGCTCGCTCTGGCAGGCGTTGCTCTATACGCTCTTTCCGCGTCATCGCCTTTTCATATCAGGCAACATTATATGAGATTCTTCATTTCTTGTCAAGCATGATCTTTTGCACCATGCCGCCCAGCGCGAGAAGATCCCCCGCCATCAGCGCATACAGCACGGCATTGGGGATATCGTTGAGCTTATCAAGCGCAAACTCCACAAACGCCACCACGCATACGCACACAGCAAACAGCATCAGCTTCCTTGCCGTCTCCCGCCTGTTCATGCCGCGGGCACGGGCCCAGTACAGCATGATCGCCAGCGCAAACACCGCGCACTGCACCTGCTGCACGCGCACAAAGCCCCAGCGCAGCGTCTCCGCGCGGAAGGATTCGCAGAACACCTGCGTCATCGCCCACCAGAGCAGCGCCAGAGAAAAAGCCAAGCCGGGCGTTTTCTCTTTCCTGCAAAGGATATACACCAGCACAGCCGCCGTCAAGGCGCCCTCCAGCATAAACACAGCCCAGTGCCACTGGTCGTAAAAATCCATCACCGCGAAGGGCATGCGCTGCCACGTGCCGCTTTCCACGACCGTGCCCCAGCCAAAGTCCGAAAAGGTCTCCCCAAAGCGCGCGATGCAGATCATCAGCAGGCCGGCGGGCGCCATCGCATCGAGCACCTGCAGCGTATTCTGCCGGCTCAGGCGCGCAAAGAGCCAGCAGCCCGCGCATACGCCGATCACCGCGCCGCACATCGCATGCTCATACGGATAAAAGCTCACCACGCCGCCATACATCGGATAACCACCCAGCAGGTTCTGCAGCAGGATAAAATACCCTCTGGTGCCAACCGCGCCCAGCGCCGCACAGAACACGCAGCACATCGCCGGCGCATTCAGGCGCCTTTTCCGCAGCCTAACAAATAGCAGCAGCACCGACAAAACCGCGCCAGTCAGCAGGCTTATCCCGTAACGGCTCAACATGGGAAACATGATCATTCTCCTCACTTCTGAAACGGCCTGTAGCCGCCTTCGTTGAAGATTGCATAAATCGTATCGTAGCGATGGTGCTTACGCCATCCGCCCTGCGTCGGCTCTCCATCCCAGAAAAACGCGCAGTCCGGAAGCGCAGCTTCCATCTCCCTGCGCTCCTGATAGGTGATGCGCTTTTCGTTCATGCCGCTCCAGAACCGCTCAAGATGGTCCATGCCATACAGCGGTGTCAGATCGGTGCAGGGATTGTTCGAAATATTAAGGTCCTTGAGCATGGGCAGCTCAGCCAGCACGGAAAGATCCCTGATCCTGTTGCTGAACAGCTCCAGATACTCGAGCTCCTTAAGTTCCGCCAGCACTGAGATGTCCTCAATCAGGTTGCATGCCAGAATCAGCACCTTCATCTTCGGGAAATTCCGCAGGAAGCTGATATCCCGGATATAGTTATGTCCCAGATCCAGCGCGACGAGATTGCGGCAATAGCGCAGCACCTCGAACGCTTCCGTCTCATGGTTCGGACAGCGTCCATGCAGCGTAGAAAAAGAGGTGGCATCCGTGCGCACGACATGATTGCGCTCGATCACCAGCGTCCATCCAAAGAAAATCTGCGGATAACCGTCAAAGAGCTGATCCATTTCCTCCTTCTTGAGCGCACTGGCATACATGTCCACCTGCCTGAGGTTGGGCATCCGGTCAATCAGCGCCATCAGCCCCGGCACATCCGTCACGGGCGTATCGCCAAAGTCAATGGCTTGCGCCGCGAGATCGATCTCCAGCCCGCAAAATACCTCTGTCTCCGCCAAAGCAGGCAGACAGAGCAGCACCAGCACAAGGCACAGCGCCGCACAAAAGTATTTCTTCATGGGCGAATCCCCCTTCTTCCCTATCAAAGCTTTCTCACTGAGGCTTGACCGCGCTGGCGAAGTAGATGATGTCGCTGATCAGGCGCTCATGCTGATTCTTGACAGCATTCTGCTTCTTGTCATGGAAGATCATCGAAGCCGAATTGCCGCCGTCGAGATTATAGGCATTTTCCACGCCAAGCGTAGCGACAAACGCAGCAAACTCATCCATCGTCATGCCGCCGCCCTTGCTCTCCATCGGCCCCTCCGCGGACACCAGCACATATTCCAGCTCACCGCGCTTGACCTGCGCGATGCAGGAGCGCTGAGACTTCGTATCGCCAGCATTAAACTCGCGCGGATAGCCCGTGAGCACCACGCCGTCTATCACCAGTCCCGGGCCAAAGTTGAACGTATTGACAATCGGCATGTCCTTATAGGGCGCAAGCGTCTCATGCGTCGCCTTCGGCACAATGTAAAAATCGCCGTTTTCATCGATCAGCAGCACATCCCGGTCGCCATACGGCTTGTCGCGGTACAATTCACCCTGACGAACCATATAGCCCTTGTTGCCATAGCTGTAATAATCGCCGTTGATCGCCAGCACGGCATTCACCTTGCGGGCAATCTTCTTGGTCATCTCCGTCTGCTGGCGCGTAAAGCTGAATGCAGGCGCGCTGCGCAGCTGGCTGGGATCGGCAATCTTCACACGCGCAACCACACAGCGCGTAGCATCCACCTGATGCTCCTCGATTTCCACCCGCATCGACTCATCCTCGTACACGGTATCCGACAGAAAGCACGCTTCAACCGGCGGCGTGCCGCCCTTGGCCTCAAGCGGAATCTTCTCGATCTCCGCCTGCGCGGGGCACACAACCATCATGCAAGCCAGCATCGCGGCACAAAACAACCTGATCATATCGCAGCTCCTTTAATCTCATTTGTATATGAGCATCCGCTTATAGCATATCTGTTTTATTATACTGTGCGCCTTTTTGGCTGTCAACAAAAACCTGCCGGCGGGTAACCCACCGGCAGGAAAAACGTATAGCGATTACAGGAAGTAGCGCACGCCGGACTCGAAGATCTTCTGATCCTTGTTGCCCGGGATATTGCTGGCAACGAACTTGCCGGTGCGCTCGCTGTGGCCCATCTTGCCCAGCACGCGGCCATCCGGCGAACAGATACCCTCAATCGCCCAGTAGGAACCATTCGGGTTGAGCGGCATTTCAGCGGACGGAATACCGAACTCGTCGCAGTACTGCGTGACGATCTGGCCGTTTTCCATCAGGCGGCGCAGCTGGCCTTCGCGGCACACGAAGCGGCCCTCGCCATGGGAGATGGCCACCTCATGCACATCACCCACATGCACGCCGGCCATCCACGGGGACTTCACAGAGGAAACCACCGTGCGGATATGGGTCGCAGCGTGGCGGCCGATGGTGTTGTAGGTCAGGGTCGGATCCTCCTCGCTGAGGGTTCGGATCTCGCCATACGGCACCAGACCCAGCTTGATGAGCGCCTGGAAGCCGTTGCAGATGCCCAGCATCAGGCCGTCGCGCTGATCAAGCAGCGCGTGGATCGCATCCATGATGCGCGGATTGCGCAGCGCGGTCGCGATGAACTTGCCGGAGCCGTCCGGCTCGTCGCCCGCGGAGAAACCGCCCGGCAGCATGACGATCTGCGCCTGCTCAATGCCCTTGACGATCGCATCGACGGACTCCTCAATGCCCTTCGCCGTCAGGTTGCGGAAAATGAAGGTATCCACCTGCGCGCCCGCACGGCGGAACGCCTTGGCGCTGTCGAGTTCGCAGTTGGTGCCCGGGAAGGACGGGATGAACACGCGCGGCTTTGCAACCTGAATCGCGGGGCGATTGGTGTTGCGCGCGACAAACGGCTTATACGGCGCGACAGAGTGCTTCGGGGCAGCGGTGGTCGGGAACACGCTCTCCAGCGGCTCGGTCCACGCCTTGTATGCCTCCTTGAGGGCGACAATAGTACCCAGCGCATTGATCATCGGATGAACAGAGGTGAAGCCGATGATTTCCATGCCAGCCGGAACCGGCGCGCCTTCGGCAAGCTCGCAGACGATGCTGCCGTACGCCGGCAGGAAGAGCTCATCCTCAGAAACGCCCGTCAGATCTACGCCCACGCGGCTGCCCAACGCCATCATCGTAACAGCAGCAGCGATACCGCCGCGGCCTACGGTATGCGCCGCAAGCACGTCGCCGCGTTCAATCGCCTGGCGCAGCAGGTCATAGCGCATGAGCGCCTTATCGTATTCCGGAACGAGCTGGCTGTCAACCGGCAGGCGCAGCAGCGCGATGCGGTGATCGCCGCCCTTGAAATCGGTGGAGATGATATTCTTCGCGTCAACGGCATTGACCGCGAAGGAAACCAGCGTCGGCGGGACATGAATATCCTCGAACGTACCGGACATGGAGTCCTTGCCGCCAATGGACGCCGTGCCGAAACCCATCTGCGCGGACAGGCCGCCCAGCAGCGCCGCAGCCGGCTTGCCCCAGCGCTTCTCGTCCTTGCCCAGCTTCTCAAAGTACTCCTGGAAGGTCAGGCGCGCCTTGGTAACGTCGCCGCCCGCCGCGCAAATCTTCGCCAGAGACTCGGTCACCGCATACACCGCGCCGTGGAACGGGCTCCACTCGCTCAGATACGGATCATAGCCGTGGGACATCAGAGTCGCGGTGGTGGTCTCGCCGTCTGTCGGGATCAGCGCAGCCATCGCCTCATTCGGGCTGTCGCGATGCACGCCGCCATACGGTGCAAGAATCGTGCTCGCGCCGATGGTGCCGTCAAAGCGCTCGACCATGCCCTTCTGGGAACAGATATTCAGATCGCCCAGCATCGCCAGCCACGCCTCGCGCACGGTCTTTCCCTTGGCAAAATCCGGCTGCGCGGTCAGATAAGGCTGTTCGCTGCTCGGAGCGCTGACCATCACCTTCGCATGCTGGGTCACGCCGTTTGTATCCAGGAATGCACGGGAGAGATCGACGATCGTCTTGCCGCGCCAGTGCATCACCAGGCGCGCCTCCTCGGTCACGGTGGCAACCTGCGTCGCCTCGAGGTTCTCTTCGTAAGCCATCTGCTTGAAACGCTCGACCATGTTCGCTTCAATCACGCAGGCCATACGTTCCTGAGATTCGGAGATCGCCAGCTCGGTACCGTCAAGACCCTCGTACTTCTTGGGAACGGCGTCCAGCTCAATCTCAAGACCCGCAGCGAGCTCGCCCACGGCGACGCACACGCCGCCCGCACCGAAGTCGTTGCAGCGCTTGACCATCTTAGCAAACTCGGCGTTGCGGAACAGACGCTGGATGCAGCGTTCGGTCGGCGGGTTGCCCTTCTGTACCTCTGCGCCGCAGGTGGACAGGGATTCGACGCTGTGCGCCTTGGAAGAGCCCGTCGCGCCGCCGCAGCCGTCACGGCCGGTACGGCCGCCCAGCAGCATGACCACATCGCCCGGGGCCGGCATGCCGCGGCGGACATGGTCTCGCGGGGTCGCGGCGATGACCGCACCCAGCTCAAGGCGCTTGGCAACGAAGCCCGGATGATAGTACTCCTGAACCTTGCCGGCGGCCAGACCAATCTGGTTGCCGTAGGAAGAGTAGCCCTGCGCAGCGGTCGTCGTGATGCGGCGCTGCGGGAGCTTGCCCGCGCGGGTGCGGGAATACGGAACGCGCGGATCGCCGGAGCCGGTGATGCGCATCGCCTGATAGACGTAGCTGCGGCCGGAGAGCGGATCGCGGATTGCGCCGCCCAGGCAGGTTGCCGCGCCGCCGAAACCTTCGATCTCGGTCGGGTGGTTGTGGGTCTCGTTCTTGAACATGATGAGCCACGGCTCTTCCTTGCCATCCACATTCGCAGTGACAACGATCGAGCAGGCGTTGATCTCGTCGGAAGCATCCAGATCATCGAGCTTGCCGATCTTCCTGAGCGCCTTCGCGCCGAGGGTCGCCATGTCCATCAGGGAAACGTCCTTCTTGCGCTCGCCGTAGACGTCCTTGCGGATATCGACGTAGAGCTCGTATGCCGCCTTGATCGGCTCGGCAAATTCGCCGGACTCGAACACAAAATCATCGATCGCCGTGAGGAACGTCGTATGGCGGCAGTGATCGGACCAGTAGGTATCGATCGCGCGCAGCTCGGTGATCGACGGATCACGCTTCTCGGTGTCCCGGAAATAGTCGCGGCAGAAGCACAGATCCTCCGCGCTCATCGCCATACCCATGGAGCGAACCATATTGGTCAGATCCTTGTCGCTCATGGTGATGAAGCCCTCGATCACGGCAACGTCTTCCGGGACATCGGCATGCATCGCCAGCGTCTCCGGCTTTTCCATGGAAGCGCGGCGGGATTCGACCGGGTTGATCAGGTGCGCAGCGATCGCGTCCATCATCGGGCGGGTCACATCCGCGCCTTCAATCGCATACACCTTCGCGCAGGCCACCTTCGGGCGGTCCTGCTCAGGACTGAGCAGCTGCAGACACTGGCTGGCGCTGTCCGCGCGCTGATCATACTGGCCCGGCAAATACTCCACCGCCAGCAGCTGTGCGTCCATCTCCGGCAGCGTCTCATCGTATAGGATATCGACATTCGGCTCAGAGAAGATGATGCCCTTCGCGCTCTCAAGCGCTTCCTCCTTCAGGCCTTCCACATCGTAACGCTGAAACACACGCACGCGCTCGATCGCCTGCGTACCCAGAACCTCGCAAAGTTCGCGGCAGAGCTGCTGCGCGGATACATCATATCCCGGACGCTTTTCCGCATAGATTCTTCTAACCTGACTCACGATAATCCTCCTCTAAAAGCAAATCGGCATAAAACCGCATACTATCCAACGATATGATTATAGCATCAAACCATCCGAAAGGCAATTGATTTGCTATGCTTCACATCGAAAATAGGAATTTTCTCCCATATATAGTAAAAAAAGTTCGGATTATGACGAACATTGACAATGCAGCCCGCATCCGATATCATATAGCAATATGATTAACCGACAAATCGGAAAGGAGGGTGTGCTGCTTGTCTTCGTTTTCGCTGCGTCTTATCGCGCTGCTGTGCATGATTGCCGATCACGCCGGGCTTGCGCTCTTTCCCAATATAGGCGCATTCCGCTGCGCAGGCCGGCTTGCCTTTCCGCTCTATTGCTTTCTGCTGGCGCAGGGCTTCATCCATACGCGCAGCGTGCGCGCTTACGGACGCCGTCTGCTGCTGCTGGCGCTGATTTCCGAAATCCCGTTTGATCTGCTAATCTTCGGGCGCGTCGCCAGCGGCATAGAACAAAACGTGCTTTTCTCCCTGCTCTTCGGCCTGATGGCGCTGTACGCGGCGGATGCGCTGCACAGCCGCCCGCTCCTTGCCGGCGCCTCTGCCGCGCTCCTGTGCATGGGCGCGATGCTCTGCCGGGTCAGCTACGGCTGGCTGGGCGTCATCCTCTGCCTGTGCGTGTATTACGCGCAGGAGAATAAGCGGTTTCTGTCCGCTTCTTTGGCGGCTGCCCTGCTGGTCTATTCGCTGAGTCTGCTGTGTTCGGGCGTGACGATGAGCTGGGTGCTCGTTTCCCTCTGCGCGCTGTTCTCGCTCATTCCGCTCCTGTTCTACAACGGCAAGCGCGGTCTGCGCCATCCGGCGCTCACATTCGCCTTTTATGCGGCCTATCCGCTGCATATCGCCTGCCTGCTGGTCATCCGCGCCCTGCGGATCATCCCGCCGTATTTTTTAGGCTGATTCCCGCTTCTAATGTCATACCAAAGAGCTTCAAAGCCGTGCTTTGAAGCTCTTTATTCTTTACTTCAGCAGAAAATACACCGCTACCAGCGCGCCCAGCACAATACGATACCAGCCAAACGCTGTAAAGCTGTTTTTCTTGATGTAGCTGATGAATGTCTTGATCGCCACGACGGACACGACAAACGCCGTCGCGCAGCCGATCATAAGAATCAGCAGCTCCGCCCCTGTGAACGACAGACCAAACTTCAGCACCTTGAGCAGACTCGCGCCCGCCATCGTTGGGATTGCGAGGAAGAAGCTGAATTCGCTTGCCGCCGCGCGGGAACAGCCCATCAGCACACCGCCAAGGATTGTCGCGCCCGACCGGCTCGTACCTGGCACAAGCGACAGCACCTGAAACAGGCCAATCATCAACGCCATGCGCATGTCAATCTGCCCGACATCCCGTACCTTTGCGCGGCGATGCGGCTTTTGCCTGCGCTCAATCGCGATAAACGCCGCGCCATAGACCACCAGCATCGCTGCCACAACAGGCGCCGTGTGCAGATGCGCGTCCATCCAGTCGTCAAATGGGATGCCGATGAGCGCGCTGGGCAGAATCGCCACAACGACCTTGATCCACAGGCTCACCGTGTCCATCCTCAGCCACGAAACCAGCCCGCCCTGCCGATCGCCCTTCTGAAAAGGCCAGAGCTTGGGGAAGTACAGCAGGACAACCGCGAGAATTGCACCAAGCTGGATGACAACGTTGAACATCTCCTTGAACGCATCGCTCATCTGCAGCCGAACAAACTCATCCAGCAGGATCATATGCCCCGTCGAGCTGATGGGCAGCCATTCCGTAATGCCCTCCACCACGCCGAAAAGCACAGCCTTCAGCGATTCGATAAACAGATTCATGCACTTCCTCCTTCTTCGGTGCTGCCGCCCCAAACCCCGTGCAGAGATATTGTCCCTGCATCCTTCATCGCTTCACGCAGGCTTTAAGCCCCTTTACATCGGTGAACTGCGTTCGCCATCAGAAGCCTTTTCAAATCCTGCTTAGAATTCAAAGTCCTCCGCGCTGCGCACGATCATCTTCGACGGCACATCGGCCTGCTTCGCCGCCTCGCGCTGCTGTGCCTCGCGTTCGCGTGTCGCCTGCTCCTGTGCGTATTCCGCCTGCGCGCGCATACGCTGCATCAGCTGGTGCAGCGGCGCCATCACAGCCAGTTCGCGCGCAAGGATGTCCGCCATATCATGTGTATGCAGCGCCTTCCATTCTTCTGCCGTGCCGTTGTGCTCAATGCCGAATCCTTTTTTGACATACAGATGGATCAGATCCTCCGGCACATCCTTGGGCACCGCAATCTTTCGATAGTCTTCGCCGTACATCGCATAGCGTTCCCGGATACCGGGCGAAAAGATCGCCTCGCGCACAGCGTCCGGATCACGGCGGATCTGAAGCCGAAGCGCATCCATCAGGGGCTTATCCGTCGCATAGCATCCCTCGCCCCAAGAGAGCCAATCCGGCCCGAAGCCCCACCACATGCCAAAGCCTTCGCTGCGGCTTTCGCCCGGATAGCGCCAGCCAAGCCAGACATGGTCCCGAAAGGGCGACTTATCCTTTGTAAACCGGGTGTCCCGGCGGATGCGCGACATCGTTCTGCCCGGACGAATGTCCAGCTTCGGATCGATCAGCTGCACAACCGGCGCCATCTCGTCGCTGAGCGCACGCAGCGGCGCTTTGACATGCTGCTCGTACCGCTCGCGGTTCTGCTCGTAAAAGCTCTGGTGATTGTTGAATCGGATATCGTTCAAGAAGCGGAGCGCTTCCTGAGAAAAACCTGTAAACGCCATAATGCCTCCTTATTGCGCTCCATTATAGCATGGCTTTTTGCATGCATCAAGCCGCGTCCTCAAAAATGCATCCGGACTCCGATTTCCACAAAACAAACCGGCATGATGCCGGCTGCATCACCGACAAAGTACTGTAAATCTTGCATGTCTGCGGACGAGGCCGATGCTTCTCAAATCGATTTACATAACAAACCGCCGGATTGCTCCGGCGGTTTGCTATCAGGTTATTCGAAGAGATCGTCGTCGCCATCGTCATAGTCGGCATCCTCGAGGAAATCATCCTCTTCGTCTGCCTTCTTCAATCCGCCAAAGAGACCCTTTTTCTGCTTCCTGAGCGGCTTGACCTCATTGCGCTTTCTGCCCTTGCCCGCGAACTTATCCTCGCGCTGCTGGCGGATCTCATCGATCTGTGCCTTATTGATGCGAATCGTCGCTCCGGCAGGTTCATCCTTCAGCGGATCGTCTGCCGGCGTTTCGGCGACAGCCACCGGCGCTTCCTGCTCGGCATCTTTGACCGGCGCAACACGCGTGGTGTCCTGCTTGACCGGAACCTCGATATCCTCGGTCAGTCTGCCGAAGATGCGCGTCGCAGAATCATCCACCCTGCCCTGCGCGATAAACTCCGGACGCTGATCCACCGGCGCAACGCGCAGCGTTTCATCGGTCGGGATATCCATCTGAGCGCGGCGATGGCGCATCGCATCGCGCGCCGGGGTCGCAGAAGCGGGCTTATTCGCCGCCTCTTCCTTCATCCGGCTGGCCTCTTCCTCGGTCAGTTCCGTCGTCGGAACGATTGCAGAGTCGTCCGAAACTTCCTTTTTGGGTTTCTCGGTCTGCGGCCTTCTGCGCCGCGCACCGGTATGGTTGCGAGTATCCGGCTTACGCTCAATGACATCAATGGCCTGCGCCATGCGCTTTTTGCGCTTTGCGCTGCTCACGCCGCTGATCGTCAGGATGACGATGATCGCTGCAGCGAGCCCGCCTGCAACGGCATAAAGCACGACCGGATCGACCTTATCGGCGATCATCTGACCCAGCGTCGGCTCGGGCGTCGCGGTCGGCGCCGGAGACGGAGTCGGCGGGACAGGCGTCGGCGTGGGTTTGGCGGTCGGCGCCGGGGTCGGCGCAGCGTAAGTGACCTGCAGGATATTCGATGCGTAGGATTTTTCGCTGCCCGCGCCGTCGCGGCCCGTTACAACAAACTGGAACTTGCCCGCAATGCTGGTTTCCGCATCAAAGACAACCGTGCGGCTCTCGCCTGCCGGAAGGGACGGGATCTTCGCAACCAGCGTATCCGCCTGCGTGATGGAGAGGTTCGTCGCATCCAGCTCGCCGATGTTTTCAACCACCACGCCAAAGCGCAGCACAGCCGGCTCGCTGTGGATCACTTCGTTTTCCACATCGGCCATGATGTTCAGCACAAGCGCGCCGGACGCATCCTGCGTGGTCACGGTGATTTCGTTGGAGGCAACGGCAACGCTGTCTCCGTTCGCGTCAGTGCCGGTAACGTTCGCGCTCACCACCGTGTCTTCGGAAGCGGACCACTCGATCCCCTGCTTAAAGGAAGCGCCAGGCGCAAGTTCCACACCGGAAGCAAGCTCGGTACCGTCGCTCAGCGTCGCGGTCAGGCCGCTGTAGCTGGTGCTGCCCGTGTTCTTCAGTTCGATCGCCAGCTTGATCGTCTCGCCCGGATAGAGGTTTTCAGTCTTTTCCGCCTTGAGCTCAGCCTCAAGGCCATCCTCTGCGATGGTGATCGTCTTGCGCGCCATGTCGGAGATCGTCAGCGCTTTCTTGGAATCCGCCGCCTGATAGGTGACGGTCGGCTTGCTGACCAGCTCCTTTTTGCCCATGGTAAACTTGTCCGTGAGGGTCACCTTTTCACCCACGGACAGCGCCGGCTGCGCCAGCTCCTCCTTGGAGACCCCCTCGTTCTTGATCACGATGTTGCGCAGCTCGACATTACCGGTGTTCGCCAGGGTATAGGAAAGCGTAACCTCCTGTCCCTCGCGCGCGCTGACCGGGGTGACGGAATACGTCGCCGTCAGCTGCGGCGCAGCCGCCTCGGTCTGGATGGTCACCGGGATGGTTCGGGTGGTTTCCGTCGGGCCGTTGCCGGTATCCACAGCGTACTTGATGAAGTACTTGATCTTGCCTTCCTCGATCTGTTCCTTCGTCACACGCCACGTGCCGGTGTACGTCACGCTCTGCTCACCCTTGAGCCCGCTGTATTTTTCTACAGAGATGCCGACCGGATTAAAAATCGTAATCGGTGACTCCATATCCTTCTGGCTGCTGTTGTAGACCTTGATGGTAATGGCTACATCCTGCTCGGAGATTACAGACTGCGGCTCGCTAAGCGACGACACGCGGATCGGATCCGCATCAGCGGACGCTATACCGCATACGGCAATCATCAGCAAGACCATCACGATCGCCGCTGCAGTGCGAATGCTTTTGAAGCGATTGTCCATTCTTACGTTCAGGGCTGGAAACCAGCCCCTTCCTCCCTTCCCCGGCAGAAAAAACCGCCGATCTATGTCGAAAGCGTACACATATCCACTTTGGTTTATTGTAGTCTATCGACGCGATTCTGTCAAGTAGCGCCGCATTTTGTCAACTGTTTACGGGGATATCATCCAGCCTGCCGCGAGCATGCCTACAGCGTATGCGATCATCGCAACAGGTATGGCGTAACCCGAACGCTTCAGCCCTGCCGCGCCCAGATACAGCGCGCCGGTAAAAAATACGGTCTCGCTCGCACCGCTGATCACGCAGGCGATGCGCCCCGCCCGGCTATCCGCCCCCATGGTTTTAAGAACATCCCGCACTGCAGCCAGCGCCGCCGAACCCGATAGCGGACGAAGCAGTGCGACCGGCGCAATCTCCCCCGGCAGCCCCAGCGCCGAAAGCACCGGCGCAAGCCATGTCTCCATGCGCAAAAGCACGCCCGTCTCCCGAAGCAGCGCCGTTGCCGTGAGCATCGCGCACAGATAGGGCAGCATCTGCAGCAGCGTCGCCAGTCCTTCCTTCGCGCCGCGCACGAATGCACCGTACACATCAATCCGCGCATGCATGCCGCAAAGCACCGTCAGCACCACAAACGCCGGCAATATCATAGACGAGTCAAACACGTCGTTTCCTCCCCGCTGACATGAATTTACACAGCAGCACCGCAGCAGCGCATGAGACGCCCGTCGCCGTCAGCGTCGGCAGCGTGATATCTGCCGGATTGCGCGCGCCCGCAGCCGCGCGCAGCGCGATCATCGTCGTGGGCAGCAGCTGCACGCTGCACATGTTCAGCGTCAGAAACAGCAGCATGGCCTCGCTCGGCGGTTCACCCGGCGCATGCGCGGCTGCCATCTTGCGCATCGCAGAGAGCCCTGCCGGCGTTGCCGCCCCGCCCATGCCCAGAAGATCCGCCGACAGGTTCACACAGATATCGTCAAGCGCCGCTTCCTCCCCGGGAGCAAAGCAGAACAGCCGCTGCATCGGTGCGCGCATCATCCTTGCCGCCTCAGCCGTCACACCGCTCTCGCGCAGCACGCCCAGCAGCCCGCCAAAGAATGCATACGCGCCCGCCATCGACAGACAGAAGGAAACCGCCTCCGTGCCGCCGGACAGCAGCGCCGCCTGCGCCTCATTCAGGCCGCCGGAAATGGCTGCCGCCACAACGCCCGCAAGGAGCATCATACAGAAAATCACATTCATCCCATCACCCGGGCAAGCCTATGAAATTCCGCGCAAAAAAAGAAGGAGGCCCGAAGGCCTCCGTAGCTCAGCCGTTGCCGGCAAGCGCAGAATCGTATTGATTTCAATTACAGCACCAGCTCATGCAGGCCCAGCGCCGGAATATCGCTTTCCTTCTTGCCCAGCTTGATGCACTTGAGCAGGAGCTTCGCGGTATCGATGCTGGTTACGCAGGCAATGCCATACTCAACCGCCATGCGGCGCAGGCGGAAGCCCGCACGATGCGGATCGCGACCGTGCGTCGGCGTGGTGATGATCAGGCGGATCTTGCCGGAGTCAAACAGCTTAGCCAGCGCATCGGTGTCCTCGCCGGGGCGCGGCACCGGCTGCGCGCCGATGTAGTTATGGTTAAACTTATGCGCCGTTCCTCCGGTGGCGTAGATGTCAAAGCCCAAGGCAGCCAACGTCTCGGCAAGCTCCATGGCCTCGCGCTTATCGTGATCGGCAATGGCAAAGAGCACACCGCCCTCCTCCGGCTTGGGGATCGCCATCTTCGTGGAGGCAAAGCCCTTGAGATACGCCTCCTCAGCGGTCTCCGCAAGGCCCAGCGCCTCGCCGGTGGACTTCATCTCCGGGCCGAGAGCAACCTCGACCTCGTTGAGCTTTTCAAAGGAGAACACCGGCATCTTGACCGCGACGGTCGGCGCCGGCGGATACAGGCCGGTACCAAAGCCCATTGCGGGCACCTTCTCGCCCAGGGACGCGCGAACGCCCAGCTCGACGATCGGAATACCTGTGACCTTCGAGATGTACGGTACGGTACGGGAAGAGCGCGGATTGACCTCAATGATGTACAGATCACCCGCGTACTCGATGAACTGAATGTTCACCAGGCCCTTGACATGCAGGCTGCGCGCGATATTGATCGTGTAATCGGTCACCAGGCGCTGGATGCGCGGGGCGATATGCTGCGGCGGATAGACGGAGATCGAGTCGCCGGAGTGAATGCCCGCGCGCTCGATATGCTCCATGATGCCCGGGATGAGCACGTTCTCGCCGTCGCAGATCGCGTCCACCTCAATTTCGCGGCCCAGGAGATACTTGTCAACCAGAATCGGATGCTCCTGAATATTGAGGTTGATGATATCCATGTATTCACGGATGTGCTTTTCGTTGTAGGCGATTTCCATGCCCTGACCGCCGAGCACGTAGCTCGGGCGCACGAGCACCGGATAACCCAGCATCTTCGCCGCCTCCGCCGCTTCGTCCGCGGTAAAGACGGTCGTGCCCTTCGGCTGGGGAATGCCCAGAGAATTGAGCAGCTGGTTGAACAGCTCGCGGTCCTCCGCCGCATCGATATCGCCCAGATCCGTGCCGAGAATGTTGTATCCGCCCTGACGCACGGCTTTGGCCAGCTTGATCGCTGTCTGTCCGCCAAACTGACACACCACGCCTACAGGCTGCTCAATCTCCAGCACGTTCCATACGTCCTCCGGTGTCAGCGGCTCGAAGTACAGGCGGTCGGAAGTATCAAAGTCGGTGGAGACCGTTTCCGGGTTGTTATTGATGATCACCGTGTCAAAGCCAGCCTTCTTCAGCGCCCAGACACAGTGCACAGAGCAGTAGTCAAACTCGATGCCCTGGCCGATGCGAATCGGGCCGGAGCCGAGAACCACGACCGTCTTGCGGCCGGTATTGAACGCCTCCGTGCTGCTCGTACCGTAGACGCTGTAGAAATACGGGCTGACAGCCTCAAACTCGCCGCCGCAGGTATCGACCTTGCGGAATGCCGGAAGAATATTCATCTCCTTGCGCATCTCGCGGATATCCAGCTCGCCCGCGTTCACAAAGCGCGCAATGGCCTTGTCGCACATGCCCAGCTTCTTCGCTTCCATCAGCGTGTCGCGATCCAGCTTCGCCTTGTCGCCCAGAAGGCGCAGCGCCTGCTCCATCTCCACGATATTCTGAACCTTCTTGAGGAACCAGATATCGATCTTCGTCACATCATACACGCGCTCGATGCTCACACCGCGGCGCAGCGCCTCCGCGACAACAAAGGAGCGCTCCGTATTGATCTCATGCAGCTGCTGATCCAGTTCCTCATCGGTAAGCGCCTCCAGCGCCGGAACGACGAGGCTGTCCATGCCGGTTTCAAGAGACCGGACGGCCTTGAGCAGCGCGCTCTCGAAATTGGTGGAGATGGACATGATCTCGCCGGTCGCCTTCATCTTGGTGCCGATGTGCTTATCGGCATAGACGAACTTATCAAACGGCCAGCGCGGGAACTTGAGTACGATATAGTCTACCGTCGGCTCTGCGCAGGCAAACGTGCAGCCGGTCACGCCATTGGCGATCTCATCAAGGGTATAACCCAGCGCAATGCGCGTGGTGACCTTGGCAATCGGATAACCGGTCGCCTTGGAGGCCAGCGCGGAGGAACGGGACACGCGCGGGTTGACCTCGATGACATAATACTTGAGGGAATTCGGATCGAGCGCAAACTGCACATTGCAGCCGCCCTCGATGCCCAGCTCGGAGATGATGTTCAGCGCGGCGTGGCGCAGCATGTACGCCTCTTCCTCGCGCAGAGTCTGCGTCGGAGCAACGACAATGGAGTCGCCGGTATGCACGCCGACCGGGTCAAAGTTCTCCATGTTGCAGACGGTGATACAGTTGCCCGCTCCGTCGCGGATAACCTCATATTCGATTTCCTTCCAGCCGGCGACGCTCTTTTCGATCAGGTTTTCATGCACGCGGGAAGAACGCAGGCCGTCCGCGCAAATTTCGCGCAGCTGCTTCTCATTCGCCGCAAAGCCGCCGCCCGTTCCGCCGAGGGTATACGCCGGGCGGACGATGACCGGATAGCCAAACTCATTGGCAAAGTCAACCGCAGGCTGAACATCGTGGACGATGACAGAGTCGATGCACGGCTCGCCGATGTCCAGCATCATGTTCTTGAAGTCCTCGCGGTCCTCCGCGCGGCGGATGGCGTCGATCTTCGTGCCCAGCAGCTGGACGTTGTACTTGGCCAGAATGCCGCGTTCATCCAGCTCCATCGCCATGTTAAGGCCCGTCTGCCCGCCCAGGGAGGCCAGAAGGCTGTCCGGACGCTCAAGGCGGATAATCTTTTCAATCGATTCCACCGTCAGCGGCTCAAGGTAAACCTTGTCCGCAATATCGGTATCGGTCATGATGGTCGCAGGGTTGGAGTTTACCAGAACGACCTCCAGTCCCTCTTCCTTGAGGACACGACAGGCCTGCGTACCGGCATAGTCAAACTCAGCCGCCTGACCGATGACGATCGGGCCGGAGCCGATCACCAGCACTTTCTTAATCCATTCCTTCTTCGGCATACACGCGCCCCCTTACTTCGCCTGGTTCTTTCGAACCATGTCGAGGAAATCGTCAAAGAGATAGGTCGTATCAAACCTTCCGCCAAGTCCGCCCGGCACAAACGCCACAGAGAAGGCTTCCTTGCCTTCATAGCGCAGGCCTTCGACCGTCTTGTCATTCCAGTTGATGTGGCTGACCTTCACGCCGGCAGGCAGGCTTTCGCCATCCACCGCATAGCCGATAGCCTGGCTGGTCACCGCGCAGGTGCCGCGCGCAAGATCCTTCACCGGCTGGTTGCTGCCATGATGGCCATGGCGCATCTTGATCACCTTGCAGCCGGCGCCAAGCGCCATCATCAAATGGCCCACACCCACACCCATGACCGGCTTCTCTACCATCAGCGCGTTCACAGTCTTCACGATCTGCGGATAGCCGTTCGGGTTGCCCGGGCCGCAGGAGACCAGCGCGCCGTCGCAGCCGGAAGCAAGGATCTCTTCAGCGGAAGCCGTCGCCGGGAAGACTGTAACCTTCGCGCCTCGCTTCACAATCCAATCCGTCAGGCTCTTCTTCATGCCCAGATCGAGCACAGCGATTTTGACATCGCCCTCGGCAGATACATCATACGCTGCTTTACAGCTTGCCTCCAGGATGACGTCTTCGCCGTTCTGTGCCGCAATTTCCTCTTCGCCTTCGCTCACGATACGGCCCAGCATAGCGCCGTGGTCGCGGATATGGCGCGTCAGCGCGCGGGTATCCACGCCGTACATGCCCGCCACACCCTGCTCGCCAAGGTACTCGTCCAGACTCTTCTTAAGCTGCCAGTTGCTGGGCAGCTCACACAGCTCGGACACAATCACACCCGCCGGCTGCACGCAGCTGCTTTCAAAATCCAGATCATTGACGCCCACATTGCCAATGAGCGGATACGTCATGCAAACGATCTGGCCCCTGTAAGCCGGATCGGTAAGCGTCTGCTGATAGCCGCACATGCCGGTGGTAAAGACCACCTCGCCGCAGGCGTTCTGCTTATGTCCAAACAGGGTTCCTTCAAAGCGGGAACCATCTTCCAAGATCAAGGTTGCCATCGGATCTCTCCTTCTGTCAAAGCGAGTGAATAAGCGATGCATAAATATACAGAATTACCCATATATTAATGAAATTATAGCGCAATTTCACGCATAGCGTCAATCTGCGCGCCGCAAAAAGAAAACCGCCAAAAGGCGGTTATCATGCACAAAAGAAACAGAAAGACGAATAAGACATATTCATGCGGATACAGGTTGCACAATACGTCATATTGTCGTCTCCCTTCCTATTCTGGTTTGCGGTAATACTCTAATAGGTTATCATACACGATTGTATTCTCTCTGTCAAGAACAATCTGCCTATACACCCGTGTCTTCCTCTTCCGGCAAAAGCGGCAGAATACCCGAAAACACATACTCCACATGCTCAGACAGCTCGTTCCACGCATTTGTCTGCCCAAATTCCTCCTTGAGCAGCGCCGCACAGCTGCGGTAATACCACGCATGCCTGCGCTTATCATGCTGGTGAAAGCGAAAAAACATCCTGTCGCCGTCGTGATCATAATCGCGGCGTATCGCCCGCATGTTGCTCAGCTTATCGCTCAAGGCAACGATACGGACAGCACGATCTCCCTGCGCAATGCGCTCAATCGCCTCCCGCTTACGGGCGAGCCATGTCTTGTGAGGATCTCCCTCGCTAAGCTGTGTTTCCGAGAGAACCAGCTGCGCCACGCGAATGCCAAAGCGTTCCCTCAGTTCCTGCAGCGTTACGCCGCAGTCTTCTACCACATCATGCAGCAGCGCAGCGGCAAGGATCTCTTCATCATCCGTCAGCGTTGCCGCAATCGACGCGGCTTCCATCGGATGGATGATATAGGGTACGTTCGTCCCCTTGCGCAGCATCCCATCGTGCGCCTGCGCAGCAAACGCGGCGGCCTCGGCTGTGAGCGTCATAGACATTCCTCGCTTTCCGGTCACCTGTAAATGCCGTATTCTCCGGTAAAAACATGGGTCGCAGGGCCGGTCATGAACACATGCCCCGTTGCCTCATCCCAATGGTTGTGCAGTTCACCGCCATCCAGCACGATGGTCGCCCATCTGTCCGCAAGGCCGCAGAGATTCGCAGCCACCAGCACAGCACAGGATCCCGTTCCGCAGGCCAGAGTCACGCCGCTGCCGCGCTCCCATACGCGCATCCGTAGCCTGTCTCTTGCAAGCACATTGACAAACTCAATATTCGCTTTTTTAGGGAAAGCCGGATGCGTCTCAAGCACCGGGCCATATTTATAGATATCAAATGTCTCAACCGGTTCATCAAGGAAGATCACGCCATGCGGATTACCCGTATTGACCGGTGTGATCTCGAACGTACGATCAAGCGCCGTTATCTTTGCCCGCCGAACAATTCCGTCCCCCAGCAAACAGGGCACCTCACCGCAAGCCAGTTTGGGCTCGCCCATATCCACACGAACAGACTCTACCTTTCCTTCTTTTACCGAGAGATGCAGAATCTTAATGCCTGCAAGCGTTTCAAGGGTTACGACGGTCTTGTCCGTCATCCCATGATCATATACATATTTCGCCACGCAGCGGCTGGCATTGCCGCACATCTCGCCCTGCGAACCGTCCGCGTTATACATGAGCATCTGAAAATCAGCCACATCACTAGGTGCGATCAATACCAGACCGTCTCCGCCAATACCAAAGTGCCGGTCTGCAATTTCTCTGGCCAGCTCATTCGGATTATCGATCTTTTCTTCAAAGGCATTGACATAGATATAGTCATTGCCAAGCCCATGCATTTTTGTAAACTTCATGTCTATCCATCCGTCCTTCTTCTTTCAGCAAAAGAAACCGATTTATACTTTCGCGATGATCCACCTGCTTTCCTGCGAAATCAACACACTTTGAGTCAGAAATACTATTTCCTATGGGTACCGCTATCCGGGAGCCTAGCCAAGTACAATGCTGCACTCAGCTGAGACATTCCGGGAGAGTAGGCACAACGGAGGGCAAATTGATTCTCTGTAGTGTCTGCTCCCGGGCGTTTATCATCGGCTTCACTGCATCCACAGGATGCCGCCGATGATAAACCTAGTCAAGTACATGAATGTACTTGACCGAGGCGCACCGGGAGAGTAGGAGTTACTGACGGGAACAAATAAAAGAGACACCCAAACGGGTGTCTCTTTTATTTGGAATCCGGCAGTGTCCTACTCTCCCGGGCCGTCTCCAGCCAAGTACCATCGGCGCTGAAAGGCTTAACTTCTGTGTTCGGTATGGGAAC
>JAFXCE010000042.1 GCA_017521565.1 Clostridia bacterium
GGTAGTGGACAGGGCAGCGGCCTTCTGGTTGACCATCGCGGCGACGCCGGACGGGGCCCACGGGCAGGTGACGGTCCAGGCCTCGGCGGCCAGAGCGGACACGCAGCTCAGGCACAGCATGAGCGCCAGAACGAGAGAGACGAGCTTCTTCATAGGAATAGCCTCCTTATTTTTCAACCGGATCCCTCTCGGGCCGGTTTGATGCAACCCCAATGTGCGGCAGATGCGCCCTTGCACCCCTCGGCACGCACTATCTGTCATCTTCCACTTAGCATACGTATGCATTTTTTATTATCTGGTAAATTCTACCTTTTGCATACGTATTCATTTGTCTATATTAATATATCACGCCTCTTTCGGCCTGTCAACACGAAAAAAGCGTGATTATCAAGAATATTATCGTTTTTATCTAGTCGTGTCTCTCAGAATCATCTGGGACTGATAATACACCGTCTGCGGCGCGATCTCTTTTCCCCCGATCAGGTCGATGAGCAGATCGCAGCCGTCCTTCACCATCTGGCGAACGGGAGAGCGCATCGTGCTCAGCCTCGGCGTAAACCACGAGGCCAGCGGGATATCGTCCATGCCGAAGACCTGCGCTTGCCCTGGCACATCGACGCCCAGTTCTCGCAGCGCATTGAGCACGCCCAGCGCCATCATGTCGTTGTAAACGAAGATGCTGGTCTTCTCATTTTCAAACAGTGCTCTGCTTGCAAGGATCGCCTCATACGCGGATACCGTCGATCTTTCCGCAGAAAGAATGGCGTCCTCGCAAAGTATTTTGCCCATGGAAGCCAGACCCTTCATATAGCCATGCATGCGGCTGCTTCGCTCGGGCGGCTCGTCGCTTACAGCGACGTACACATATCTGCCGCCGTCCTGCCCGCCCAGATACTGCCCGATCTGAAAGCCTGCATTTTCCTCGTCGATCATCAGCTGATGAAACAGTGTGCTCTCCTGCAGCGCGCTGTGCAGGGAGACAAACGGCACATGGAATTTCTCAATCAGGTCGATTTCTCGCTCCAGCAGCTGCGGACGGAAATTGATCAGCCCGTCCACCTTGCCGCTGCGGATGACGCGCTCAAAGGTATTGCTTTTCAGCTCCGGATCATGATCGTAGACGATCATGATGTCATAGCCCCTGCGGCTGAGCTCGCGCTGGAGCTGGTCGGATATATGGGTGAACATCAGGTTCTTGCTCAGGCTGTCAAAGTTCAGCGGAAAGAGTACGCCGATGGTCTGCGTCTTACTGGTTTTGAGGCTGCGCGCCTGGGAATTGAGCACGAAGCCGTATTCCTCCGCTTTCTGCTCGATGTAAATCCGTGTCTTCTCGCATACGGAAGGACTGCCGTTGAGCGCCCGCGAAACCGTCGCCTGCGATACGCCGATCAGCTCCGCAAATTCACGCGATGTCATGTTGGTCGTCCTCCTGTATACAGCCGCTTTCCGCAGCAAAAGATTTCCTTTTGATGATAAAACGCCAGACGCGGCTTGTCAATAGAACATCGTCTCTTTTCAGTCATTCTTGGGCGTGACAATATCACAGAAACTTACTAGGAATTATAATATGATATATTTGCCAGACTGGAACAAGTCTGCAAATCTCTTCAAACAAGGAGGTGCCTATGAAGCATCATCATTTCAGAATCAGGAAAACCTTGATTCTGTGTTCCTTTGCTGCACTGCTGGGTCTGATCGGCTATACCGTTCTTCCCAAAGACGGGGATCTCATCGCCCCGGCGCTGGCAGAACCCGCATCAATCAATCAGGAGAGGGTCATCATGGATTTTTCAAACGAACCCGAAAATGTGATTTACCTTGCCGGCGGCTGCTTCTGGGGCATTGAGCAGCTGATGCAGTCCATCCCCGGCGTGATCGACGCCAGGAGCGGCTATGCCAACGGCTAC
>JAFXCE010000015.1 GCA_017521565.1 Clostridia bacterium
GATCATCAGGGCGCGGGCGTTCGGGGAGACGTCAGAGTCCCAGGTGCTGACATAGATGCCGGCGTCCTGAGCTTCCATGAGCTTCTCATCAAGGCCAGTCGCGTCGACAGAGGAGATGCAGATGGCATCCACGCCCTTGTCAATCGCCTGCTGGATCAGCTCCAGCTGGGTGGTAACGGAAGCGTCCGGGGAGCCGATGTAATCGACGGTCAGGCCCCACTCGGCGGCGTACTTCTGAGCGCCGTCGTTCGCAGCCTCGAAGAAGGAGTTGCCGGAGACCTTCGGAATGAAGGCCACGGTCATGCCGTCAACCGGGCTCTTGCCCTCGGCAAAAGCCGGAGCAGTCAGCGTGAGCGCCATGCACAGCACAAGGATCATCGCCAGGATCTTTTTCATGTTTGGGTTCCTCCTACGTTTTTTTATTCATCCCAGAAGGTCGCACGACGGCGCCTTCTGAAATTTCGAAAGGAAAGCTGGTTCAAACTTTTTTCTTTTTGAACCACTTGCGCAGAATGCCTTGCCCCGCGATCTCGCGGCCGAGAACGACCAGCACCAGCACAATGCCGACCGGCAGGTCGAGGTTCTGCGTATCCACATCAAAGCACAGCGGCAGGCCGTAGCGCAGGATGCAGATGATCAGGGAGGCGAGCACGGTGCCCAGAATCGAGCCCTTGCCGCCGGTGTTCAGCGTGCCGCCGAGCACGACAGCCGTGATGATCGCCAGCGTGTAGCCCGCGCCGAGGTTATACTTGGCGGAGTTGACGTTGGCGGTCAGCAGCGTACCGGCCAGCGCCGCGCTGACAGCGGAGAGCACATAGGTGCTCATGATGGTTGCGCGGGTGTTGATGCCGGAATACTCCGCGGCCTGCTGGTTGACGCCGATGAGATACAGCTTCTCGCCGTACTTGGTCTTGTGCAGGATCCACATGCACAGGAGAATCAGCGCGATATAGATCACGATCTGCGTCGGAACGCCGAAGATATCGCCCTTGCCGAGGAAGCGGAAGCCGACAAACTGACCCGCCTCGTTCTTCGCCGGGAAGCCGCTGATGCCCTTATACGCCGGGGTCGCGGACAGGCCGGAAACCAGCAGCGCAAGGCCCGAATACAGGAAGCTGCCGCCGAGGGTAACGACCATTGGCTGCACGCCGCAGTAGGCAATGAAGAAGCCGGAGAGCGCGCCGCACACCGCCGCCGCGATCACGGCGATGGCTACGGACACCCAGATGTTCATGCCGGCGTCACTCCAGAGGACGCCGATGATGATACTTGTCAATCCGATGATCGACGGCGCCTGAATATCAATACCGCCGGTGATCATCACCAGCGTGACAAAGAGCGAAATGATGCACACGCTGATGTAGTTGACGATGCTGTTCATGATGGACTTGGGACGCAGGAACTTGGGATTCGCCGCGCCGAAGATCACGAACTCGAGAATCAGGAAAATGACCAGGAAGAGCTCCCAGTGCTTAAAAACCTTCTTCAGCAGGTTTTTCATGCCTCCTCGCCCCCTTCCGGATTTTCCGCCGTTCTGGAGAGAAGGCGCTTTCTGCGGGACATCTCGATGGACCGGCTCTGGGCCAGCGCATCGATGACAACGATCACGATCAGCATGACGCCGGTGATGGTGTTGTTGTAGGTAGCCGGCAGGCCGATAAAGACCAGCAGACGGCTGATGGAGGACATGATCACCGCGCCAAGCGCAGCGCCGATCATGTTGCCCATGCCGCCGGACAGGGAAATGCCGCCCAGCACGCACGCCGCAATCGCGGTCATCTCGTAGCCGTTGCCGGCGACGGTCATGACCTGACCATACTTGGAGGCGAACACGAAGCCGCCCAGACCTGCGAAAATGCCGCAGAGGATGTACGCCAGAATCTTCGTGCCCAGCACGGAGATGCCGACCAGATTCGCGCCGCCGGCGTTATCGCCGACCGCAATGAAGTACTTGCCCTTGCGGGTCTTGGTCAGCACGATATGGGAGACCGCAACCGTGGCAACCGCCAGCGCATAATAGATGGTAATCTCCGCGAAGATCGTCTTGTTGCCGTAGCTGGCGATGACGCCGCCGAAGTTCTCCACCGTACGTCCGTCGGTGAGGATGTAGATCAGGCCGCGGACAACGCTGTTGGTGCCCAGCGTAAAGATCAGGGACGGCACGCCGAAGTAGGCGACGCCCAGCGCATTGACAAGACCAACGGCTGCGCCGGTGGAGACGCATGCGGCGAGCATGCTCACCACGCTGCCGCCCTGCTGGGCGATCAGGCCCGTCATCGCGGCGGTAATGCCCAGCGTCGCGCCGATGGAGACGTCGATTTCGCCCGTCATGATGACGAACGCGATGCCCACCGCCAGCAGCGTATACATCGTTGAGGAGTTAAAGCAGCTGATGACGCTGGAATAGTTTCTGAACTGCGGGTCTGCGATGCCCGTGATGAGGAACAGCGCAAGCAGGAAGATGAGGCTCGACATCCAGCGCGCCTTGAACAGGTTCTTCACTTTGTTCATGCATCACACCGTCCTTTCATGCGCAATGCCGAAGGAGGCGCTGGTGAGCACGTCCTGCGTGATTTCCTCACGGCTGAACTCGCCGTTGATGCGGCCCTGGAACACCGTAATCGCGCGATCGGCCAGCTCGACAACCTCCTCGATGTCGGAGGAGACCATCAACACGGCAACGCCCGCATCCTTGAGCTGACGGATGATGTTATACACATCGCTTCGTGCCGCCGCATCGATGCCGCGGGTCGGCTCGTCGAGGATGACGACCTTCGGGCTGGTGGACAGGCTGCGCGCGATGACGACCTTCTGCTGGTTGCCGCCGGAGAGACTGCCGATGAGGTCCTCAAGAGAGACAATCTTGGTGCGGAAGTCGTCGACGTATTTCTGCGCGATCTTCTTCTGGCGGCGGCGGTTCATGTTCACCTTGCCGATTTCATCGCCGCCCAGCAGCGCGGAGGTTGTATTGGAAGAGATCGAGCGGATTTTGAAAAGTCCGTGATAGTGGCGGTCTTCCGGCACGAAGTTGATGCCCGCCTTGAGAATATCCTTGGTCGCAAGGCCTGTGATGTCCCTTCCATCCAGCACGACCTTGCCCCCGAGCGTCTTGTCGCGGCCGAAGATGGTGCTGATCAGCTCCGTACGGCCCGCACCGACGACACCCGCAATGCCCAGAATCTCGCCGGGATAGAGGTCAAAGGTGATATCCTTGAAGCCATAGCCACTGAAGTCCTTGATCTGCAGCACGGGCTTGAGCTCGCCATAGGGAATCGGCACGTAGGCCTTCTCATCCTGCTGCTGCGCCTGCGCATCCTTGGGGAGCAGGCCGGCAATGAGCATTTCCTTGGTGAAGTTCGCCACCGGACCCTTGAGGGTGATGAGGCCGTCGCGCATGATCGCCACATCGGTCGCGATCTCGAAAACCTCGGTCAGTCGGTGGGTGATATAGATGATGGCAATGCCCTTTTTCTTGAGATCCTCCACAACCTTGAACAGAGCCTGCACCTCGCCGAAGGTCAGCGCGGAAGTCGGCTCGTCCAGAATCAGGATCTGCGCGTTGCGCATCATGCCGCGCAGGAGCTCAACCAGCTGCTGCTCAGCGATGGAGAGCGTGTTGGCCTTGCGCTGGAGATTGAGGTTAAAGCCCAGATCCTCCATGTGCTTGGTCAGGCGCTTTTTAAGTTCCGCCTCATTCTCAGAAAAGCCCATGAGAATATTTTCAAGCACCGTCATGTTGGGGAAAAGAAGCGGCTCCTGCGGCACGAGATAGATGCCCGCGGCCAGCGAAGCGGCCGGCTTGCCCAGCTTGGCCGGCTTGCCGTCGATCAAAATTTCGCCGTCATCACAAGTGTAAATGCCCATGATGATCTTCATCAGCGTAGATTTTCCGGCGCCGTTGCCGCCGATGAGCGCGAGCACATCGCCCGCGTCGACGCTCAGATCGATTCCCTTGAGGACAACATTCTGCCCGAACGCCTTTTTGATCCCGCGGACCTCAAGGCGCGGCACAGATGTTTTTCCTTGAACATTTGCTGCCATGTTGTTACTCCTGCGTTTTGTCGATACAAAGGTTCACATTTAACACATTTTATCTTTATCCTCATTGTAAGCATATCTGTGCATTTTGTCAAGCATGATTTGATGTCTTTTGCCTATTCTGATCGACCGGACGAAATAAACATATCCTATTTGTAAAACAATTGACATTCCACGCCATCAATGGTATACTCATTAATAACAACAAAAGTTTGATCCAAGAATATTTGTATTCCATTCCACACCATATCAGGGAGGGCTGTCCGTTGAATTATGAAGAATCGCTGATGGTCAAAGCCGCATGGTATTATTACTTCGAAAATATGACCCAGCAGGCCATCGCCGACCGCCTTTCCATCAGCCGCATGCGCGTGATCAAGCTGCTTGAGACCGCGCGCCAGACCGGCGTGATTCAGTTCCGCCTCCGCTCCGACGGCGTGGGCATGGTGGAGCAGAGCCAGCAGCTCATCAACAAATACCACCTCAAGGATGTATTCCTCATTCCTGAGGTCGATCAGGATGACGCGCATCCCAACGAGTCCATCGCCCGCGCGGGCGCGATGTACATCGCCGACCGCCTCGGCGACAACGCCTGCATCAACGTCGGCTATGGCGACACCCTCTCCCGTACACTCAATCATCTGGCTACCATGGTGCAAAGCCCCGTGACCTGCATCTCGCTGACCGGCGGCGTATCCAATTACCTGCCCAATACGCGCTCCAACGTCTTTAACGCGCGTCTTTACCTCATGCCTGCGCCGCTGCTCGCCTCCTCGCCGGAGATGGCCGCCGCCATGCGCGAGGAAACCTCCGTCAGCGAGATCATCCGCATGAGCGAGCTTTCCGCATTCACACTGGTGGGTATCGGCCCGATCACAGAATCCGCAACCGTCTTCCGCACCGGCGTCCTCGGGCCGACGGACATGTTCTACCTGAAGATGAATAACGCTGTCGGCGACGTCCTGTGTCATTTCCTTGATAAGGACGGCCAGCTGATTCAGACCCCGATCGAGGAGCGCCTGATCTCCACCCCGCTTGACCGCCTCAAGGAGATGAACAACGTCATCGGCCTTGCCGCAGGCAGCGACAAGATCGAAGCCATCCGCGCGGTGCTGCGCGGCGGCTACCTTGATATCCTCATCACCGACGAAACCACCGCCAATCTGCTGCTTAAGGACGACTGATCGTCCTTTTGGATACGACATATACCTCTATTCTTTATATTCAGAAAGGATGGTTCCTATGGCAAAAACCCTTATGGCCGTGGACGCGGGCACCGGCAGCGTACGCGCTGTGCTCTTCAGCCTCGACGGCGAGCAGCTCGGCTGTGTCCAGCAGGAATGGACGCATCTGGAAGATCCCCGCTTCCCGGGCAGCATGGACTTTGACTGGACGACCAACTGGGAGCTGGCGCGCGGCTGCATCCGCGGCGTCATCGAGCAGACCGGCGTAGACCCGAAGGACATCGCCGCCGTCTCCACCACCTGCATGCGCGAGGGCATCGTCCTGTACGACAAGGACGGCAACGAAATCTGGGCCTGCGCGAATGTCGACGGCCGCTCCAACGACGAGGTCGGCGAGCTGATCGCCATGGACCCCGATCTGGAAAAGAAGCTTTACCACATCTCCGGCCAGACCTATGCGCTGGGCGCGCTGCCGCGCATCCTCTGGGTGAAGAACAAGATGCCGGAGCTCTACGAAAAGACCGCGCTTTGCACCATGTTCAACGACTGGCTCATCTACAAGATGACCGGCGTGTTCTCCTCCGAGCCCTCCAACGCCTGCACCACCGGTATTTATGACCTTAAAAAGCGCGACTGGGACGATTCTGTCGCCGCTTCCGTCGGCCTTAAGACCGGCATCTTCCCCAAGACCTATGAGTGCGGCTCCATCGTGGCCAATGTCTCTGAAAAGGGCGCGGCGGATACCGGTCTCGCCGTGGGTACCCCGGTTGTCGCCGGCGGCGGCGACTGCCAGCTGGGCTGCGTGGGCGTCGGCGCGGTCGATCCGGGACAGGCGGCCATCTTCGGCGGCAGCTTCTGGCAGTACGAGTATAACACCGACGAGGCCAAGACCGACGAGCACTGCCGCGTCCGCGTCAATTGCCATTCCGTTCCGGGGATGTGGCAGTATGAGGCGCTCGCCTTCAAGCCGGGCATGGTCATGCGCTGGTATCGCGACGCCTTCTGCACCGCAGAGAAGGAGCTTTCGAAGGTCTGCGGCCGCGATCCGTATGACCTGATGAACGAAAAGGCGAAGGACATCCCCGCCGGCTGCTACGGCATGATGTGCACCTTCTCCGACGTGATGAACTACGTCTCCTGGCGTCATGCCAGCCCGTCGTTCATGAACTTCGACTTCGATCCGGACAAGTACAACCGCTACACCTTCTACCGCGCGATCATGGAAAACACCGCGATGGTCACCTATGGCCATATGAAGCTGGTCGAGGAATCCACCGGCAACATGCCCGAGGAGGTCGTCTTTGCCGGCGGCGCGTCCAAGTCCGATCTCTGGTGCCAGATCCTTGCCGATGTGCTGGGCAAGCCGGTGAATGTCCCCGTCGTCAAGGAAGCGACGGCGCTGGGCGCGGCGATCATGGCCGGCTACGGCGTGGGCATCTACACGGATATCTCCGAGGCGGCCCGCAAGGTGGTCCGCTTTGACAAGCGCTACGAGCCGAACATGGACAACCACAAGACCTATATGGAGATGTACAAAGTCTGGCGCGAGGTCTACAAGCGCGAGCTGGCCATCTCCGACGACCGCCTGACCCGCTATATGTGGGCCGCCCCCGGCGTCTGAGCAGGCTGAGCCTGCACCCACTACGCTTCGCCTTGCTTCCAACGGCATCATTCGCGCAGCAGGCGCTCTGATGCCCTGCCGAGCAGCAAAATCGGGCTTCGAGGTGCTTAAACCGTATCGTTCGCGCAGAGGGCGCTCCGATACTGCTAAAATAACCATCAATTAATATTCTTCTAGAATATGCCAAGCTTTTGTGGCCGAAGGTTTCCAAAGGGATTGAAGCCTGCCGCGCCCGGTGGGCGAAACAGGCAGGCGAAACATCGGGAATCGCAAGGAGCGATGATACATCGCGACTATGCGAGTTCCCCGGGTCGACCGGAAAGCCCTTTGGCGGGGCAATGGGGCGGATCCCCATGCTCAGATTCATCCCGACAGCAAAGAGAGGAATCATACTTATGTATATTGTCAATGAAAACGAACGCGAGTATCGCTTCGGCGACAGCGGCCCCAAGTACCTGATGAAGGGCCCGCGCATGAACTTTGCCCTTGTCGCCTTCAATCCGGGCCAGGATTTCAAGGCGCACTATCACAACGTGATGGAAGAGAATTTCTACATCCTCGAAGGCGAAATTGACATCGTCGTGGACGGCGTGGTCAATCACCTCAAGGCCGGCGATATGATCCACATCGAGCCGGGCGAGATTCACTACTGCAAGAACAGCTACGATAAGCCCATGAAGATGGTCTCCACCCTTGCGCCGTATACCGACCCGGACAAGGTGGACGTGGAGAACTACACCTACTGATCCCCGGCAACGCACAAGGCCCGCCCTCCCAGAAGGGAGCGCGGGCCTTTTATGCTGCAGTTTACTCCAGAATGTTGCTGGTGATATAGTCTACGCCGCAACTTATCACGCGCTGCGCATCCTCGGGCGTATCCACCGTCCAGACATTGACCTCGATGCCGGCATCGTGGCACGCTTTCACGTTTTCCGGCGTAACCGCTCTATGATGAATATCCAGGTCAAGCCGGTTTTCCGTCAGGATCTTCAGCAGGTCATCGCCGAACTCGCAGACCAGATACTGTGCCTTCTGCTGCGGCAGCTTTTCGCGGATGCAGAGCATATTCGGCAGATCGAAGGAGATGAAAATCGTCCGCTCCAGCCAGCCCATCTCCCGGATGATCCCGATGACGTTCCCGATATCTTCCGGCTCAAAGTGATTCTTGATCTCCAGCACGCAGGTCTTGTCGTACTGCTTGCAGATCTGAATATATTCCTCCAGCGACGGGAAGACGAGATCCGCGCGCAGGAAACCCTGCTTATCCGTCATCTGCACAGCGCGCAGCGTATCAAAATCCGTCCCCTCGACGCTCATCTCTACGCCCGCCACGCGCTTGGTGTCATCGTCGTGAATGACGATGTATTTTCCGTCCGCCGTGCGATGGATGTCCGTCTCCACGCCAAAGTAGCTGCGGTTGCCCGCCGCGACGAATGCCGCGCAGGTATTCTCCCGCTCCAGCCCGCTGAGTCCGCGGTGCGCAATCATCCTCATGCCCGGCGCGCCGAGCCTGATCGTATCTTTCATGTTTGTTTCCCGCTTTCCTTTCAGCGTTTTACCAGATGTTCAACCGTATCCACAATGCCCCACGCGTTCATGCCGTGCCTGTCCAGCAGCGTCCACGCCGGGCCGGAGCGGCCGAATACATCCTGCACGCCGACATAGCGCATCGGCACCGGACACTTTTGCGACAGCACCATCGCCACCGCCTCGCCGAGGCCGCCGATGACGGAATGCTCCTCGCAGGTGACAACCTTGCCGCATTCGCGCGCCGCCATGATGATCATCTCCTCATCCAGCGGCTTGATCGAGCACATGTTGATCACGCGCGCCCGGATTCCCTCCGCGCGCAGCATCTTCTCAGCCTTGAGCGCCTCGCTGACCATCAGACCCGTCGCGATAATCGCCACATCGCTGCCGTCGGTCAGCTGCTCCGCCTTGCCGATTTCAAATTTATAATTCTTCTCGTCGTGAATCACCGGCAGCGCAAGGCGGCCAAAGCGCAGATACACCGGGCCCTTATGCGCATAGGCGGCCTTCACCGCCGCGCGCGCCTCAACATCATCCGACGGACAGAGCACGACCATGCCGGGGATTGAGCGCATGAGCGCAAAGTCCTCGCAGCACTGATGGCTCGCGCCGTCCTCGCCGACGGAAATTCCGCCGTGCGTCGCGCCGATCTTCACATTCAGATGCGGATAGCCGATGGAATTGCGGATCTGTTCAAAGGCTCGGCCCGCCGTGAACATCGCAAAGCTCGACACAAACGGCACAAGGCCCATCGCCGCCATGCCGGCCGCCGCCGCGACCATGTTGCATTCCGCGATGCCGCAGTTGAAGTGACGCTCCGGAAATTCCTTTTGAAAGATATTGGTCATCGTGGATTTGGAAAGATCCGCATCCAGCACCACGATATCCTCATACAGACGGCCTAACTCCGCCAGCGCATTGCCGTAGCTCGCGCGCGTTGCGATCTTCTTTACTTCATTCATCCGCAGCCTCCACTTCCGCCAGCTGCGCGCGCAGCTCGCTCATCGCCGTCTCATACTGCTCTTCATTGGGCGCCTTGCCGTGCCATTCGGCGCGGTTTTCCATGAAGCTGACGCCCTTGCCCTTGACCGTCTTCATCAGGATCGCCGTCGGTTTGCCATCGCAGGCATGGAACGCTTCAAAAGCCGCCTCGATTTCATCAAAATTGTGCCCGTCGATCTCCACTGCGTTCAGCCCGAACGCGCGCACCTTGTCCGCAATCGGGTCGGTGTTCATGACGTCCTTCGTCTGCCCGTCGATCTGCAGACCGTTGACGTCGATGATGACGCAGAGGTTGTCAAGCGCATAGTGCGCAGCAAACAGGAACGCCTCCCAGACCTCGCCCTCTGCGATCTCGCCGTCGCCGAGCAGCGCATAGACGTTCACGTCCTTGCCCATGTATTTGGCCGCCTTGGCCATGCCCGCCGCGACGGACACGCCCTGACCCAGCGAGCCGGTGCTCATATCCACGCCCGGGGTCATGTTCATATTCGGATGGCCCTGAAGATAGCCGTAGATTCTGCGCGTCTCCTGCAGGTCCTCCACCGGGAAAAAGCCCTTGAGCGCCAGCGTCGCATACAGCCCCGGCGCGGTATGACCCTTGGAAAGCACAAAGCGATCCCTGTCCTCCCAGCGTGGGTTCTGCGGATCGATGCGCAATTCCCTGTTGTACAGATAGGTAAACATGTCGGCAGCGGAAAGGCTGCCGCCCGGATGTCCGGATTTTGCGCTGTAAACCGCTTCGACAATGCCCATGCGAACCCTACAGGCAAAGTCTTCCAGCGCTTGTCTTTCCTGATGATTCATGCTGTCCCTCCAAGGTAAGTTTTCGGCCGCCATGCCGCCATTTCATTACTTCTCATATTCTACTTTTGCAGCTCTATTCCTGCGATTGACAAGGCATTTTCCTCCATGTACAATGAACATATATTCCATTCTTTATTCCGCTTGAATTCAACCGAAGGGAGAGTCCGATATGCTCAAACGAATCCTCTTTCTCACTCTGGCGATGCTCTCGCTGGGCAGCGTCTGCGCGCTTAGCGAACCCCTTCCGCTGACGGACGGCGCAGAATCCGCCGACCGCTTCGCCGCCAATCCGCGCCCTATCAAGGATATCGGCGATCCGCACGTTCTGTCTTCGGGTGGCGAGTATTTCACCTTCGCCACTGGCGGCCCCATCGGCTTCAACGTATGGCGCAGCACGGATCTGACCAATTTCTCTAAGGAGAAAGCTCTCAAGAAGGTCGCCTGGGCCTCCGGCGATTACTGGGCGCCCGAGGTCTACGCTGCCAACGGCCGCTACTACATGTTCTTCACCGCCCGCCGGAAGGAAGGCGCCACCCTCCGCATCGGCGTCGCCGTTTCCGATGCGCCGCAGGGCCCGTATGAGGACGCCATCGGCGCGCCGCTGTTCGACTTCGGCTACGCTGTGATCGACGGCACGTTCTTCTATGGCGAGGACGGCACGCCGTATATGATCTACTCCCGCGACTGCTCGGAGAATATCGTCGAGGGCCGCCACGAGAGCCATCTCTATGGCATCCAGCTTGCAGAGGATCTGCTCTCCGTCGTCGGCGAGCCCGTTCTGCTGACCACGCCGGATACCCCGTGGGAACTGACCACCGGCGATTACCTCTGGAATGAAGGCCCGGCTGTGCTCAGGCACGAGGGCAAATATTACCTTTTCTACAGCGCCAATGGCTTTGCGACCAAGGAATATGCGCTCGGCGTCGCCGTGGCGGATGAGCCGCTCGGTCCGTATACCAAGCAGAAAAACAACCCCATCCTCAACTATATCGAGGAAGATGGCAAAGTCGTCGTCTCCGGCCCCGGCCACAACAGCTTCTTCACCGTCGGCGACGAGCTCTTTACCTCCTACCACACGCACACCTATACCAACGCGCCCTCCGGCAACCGCCAGCTGAACATCGACCGCGCAGGCTTCCATGCCGACGGCACCGCCTACATCAACGGCCCGACGATCGCCCCGCAGCTGCGCCCGCTCGCCGATCTTGGCCTTGTCAACCACATGAAGCGCGCCAAGAGCGACACGCCAGACGCCCAGCTGCTCACCGACGGCGACACCTGCCAGAGCGTCGCCTCCGAGGCATACACCTTCACCGGCGCAGAAGCCGCCTTTGCGTGGGATGCGCCGGTCACCGCCGACATGCTGCTGATCTATCCGGCGCAGGGCAAGGCCCTCTCCGGTCAGGTGATTGTGAATGACGCGCTGACTGCCGATTTCGCGCTGGACGCCGGACAGAAGCCGGGTGCATTCGTCAGCCTGACCTTTGCGCCGACGGAAATTTCCTCGCTGCGCGTTACCTTTAATGGTGAAGCTGCCGTGGGTGAAATTCTGCTGCTGGGCAGCGCCGAATAATTTCCCAAAACAGACATTCCCTCTCCGATATCCGAGAGGGAATTTTGATTATCCTTTTTTGCCTGCGCCGCGGCCCGCCAGCCGCGCCGCGAACCACAAAAGCACCAACAGCACCGCCGTCCAGCAGGCCGCGCCCTGCGGCGACTGGATCGGCAGCGTCCACGGCGGAATGCTCTTCCGGGATAGCGCCGGCGTAACGCCTCGCCCCACCAGCGTGAAGATCACAATGTTGCTCGCCAGCAGATAATACAGCGAACGGCTGCCAAAGTGCGCCAGCACATCGCATACCGCATCGAACACGCGGCGCAGCCCACTGCCCGAAAGCGCACTGAGCCCGCACCCGAGCAGCACCACCACCGCCGTGCACAGCGCACAGACCAGAATCCACGCCCAATCCGGCGGGAAGCGGCTCGGCATGCGCCCGTCAGCCACCCAGTATGCCGCGCCCGCCGTCGTGCACAGCACGGCAAGCAGCAGCATCTGCCTGCGCGTCCGCTTGTCGCCCTGTGCAAAGACCATACCCGCAAGGAAATACGGCATATACTGCACAACCGGGAAGTAAGAAAAATCCCGTCCGCCAATCAGCAGTGCCAGACGCGTCGGTACCTTTCCATAGGGGACAAGCACGCAGCAGGCCACGCACGCCGCGCCCGCAAAGAGCGAAACCACCGGCCTGCGCGAAAGCGCGCCAAGCAGCGGAAACAGAACGATCAGCAGCAGACCGTAGAGCGCAAACGCGATCAGGAATTCCGACCACCCGGGAATATCCAGCAGCTGCATCACGCGGCGCACCGTGCCCGGGCCAAGCGCCTTTCCCTCCCGCAGGATGCGAAAGCCTACGCCCGAGACGACAAAGGCGCCATATGCGCGCATGCTGGTTTTGACCATGCCCGGCAGCGCGCGCAGATACGGCTTGCGCAGATATGCCAGCACAGCCGTCATGCCGAAATAAAACACAAACGTCGGGAAGACGGTCATGTTGATCCCATCGATAAGCAGCCCCACCAGCGAAAAAATCTGGCTGTCGCCATAAAACTGCAGCACATGGCAATACACCATCAGCAGAACAAGCAGGCCGCGGCCCACGTCAATGGATTTGTCTCGCATATTTCATCGTCCTTTAAAAAACTCCGCGCAGTCCACCGGGCCGCGCGGAGTCTTATTATGTGTTTGGGAAGTAAAGGCCTTATCACTTCGCCAGCCAAGGCATCGGAGCGCCCTCCGCGCGAACGATGCCCTTAGACACAGGCCGAAGGCAAGTGCCCCAGCGCAGCTGGTTAGCCCTTGACGCCCGCCTGCACGGAGATACCCTGCAGGAAGTACTTCTGCGCGCACAGATACAGCACAAACGGCGGCATCATGGACACGAGACAGGACGCGATCATGTGCGCCCAGCGCTGCTCGTACTGACCCATCAGCAGGCGCAGACCAGCGGTCAGCGTCTGGTTGTTGACGTCGGTCATGACGATGCGCGGCCAGAGGTAGTCGTTCCACGCGCCATTGAAGGCGAACAGGCCGACGACGATCATAACCGGCGCAATGGACGGCAGGATGATCTTGGTGTAAACCTGGAAGCTCGTCGCGCCGTCGATGGTCGCCGCTTCGTCCAGCGCCTTCGGAATGCTCTTCATGAAGTTGCGGATCATGAAGATGTTAAAGACGCCAGCCAGCATCGGCCAGATCAGGGCGTTGAGGTTGTTGACCCAGCCCAGCGCGGTAGCAATACGGAACTGCGGGAGGATCGCAACGACATTCGGGAACATGCTCATGTACATGAGCGTCCAGAAGATCTTGTCGCCGCCCTTGAAGTCCAGGCGCTCATAGGCGAACGCAGACAGGGAGGTGATGAACACCGTGCAGGCCGTCACCGTGATGGACACGATGAAGGAGTTCTGGAACATCAGGCCGATGTTCGCATTGGTGTTGACGTTTTCGCCGCCGAAGAGCAGCTCGGTATAGTTGGTCGCGGTCCAGGTCTGCGGAAGCAGGCGGGTGAGATAATCCCACGGGCCCTGAATGTTCGCAAAGGACGTGATGAAGTCCGCATCAAACTTGAAGGAGTTCGTGATCAGCCAGATGATCGGCTCAAACCAGCAAATGCCGAGGATGAACAGGAACAGGAACGCAATCAGCTTGCCTCTTTTATTTTCTGCCATTTTCGTCCCCTCCTTAATCCTGCTGGTTCTTGACCATCATGCGCATCTGGATGAAGGAAACCACCATGATGCACAGGCCAAGGATAACCGCCATCGCAGAGGACATACCAGCCACCTGCTTCTTGACGGAGTTCTCGTAGACGTACTGCAGCAGGACCGCGTTCGCTTCGCCGTTGGAGAAGCCAACGAGGATATCCGGCTGACCGAAGATGTTGAACTGCGCGACCACCGCAGTGACCAGCGTATACATGAGCGGATAGGTCATGTTCGGCAGAGTCACGTTGAAGAACTTCTGGATGGTACCGGCGCCGTCAACAGACGCGGCCTCATACTGATCCTGCGGAACGGAGGCCAGCGCGCTCTGATAGATGACCATCGTGGAACCGGTACACCACCAGACGGTGACGATGACGAGCATGATCCACGTATACGGCGGCATGAAGAAGTTCGCATCGACGCCCAGGAAGTGATTCACCACACCATACTGGACGTTAAAGACATAGCGCCAGGTCAGGGTGACGGTGGAGATGGACATCAGGCTCGGCAGATAATACAGCGCCTGGAAGATCTTGTTGCCCTTCGGGCGGGCGTTGAGCGCCAGCGCCAGGGAGAGCGGCACGATGATGCAGAACGGCACGCACATGAGCACGAACTTGACCGTGTTCCAAAGACCGTTGCGCAGCTGCTTGTAGTAGGTATTCTCCGCATCAAAGAGCAGGATCTTGAAGTTCTCAAGACCGGTAAAGACCGGCTCGGTGAACAGGTCCCACTTGGTGAACGCGGCGTAGATACCGTAGATCGCCGGGGTCACGAAGAAGATGACAAAGAAGAACAGGTGCGGTCCAATGTACGCATAGGGGAGCAAATCGCGTTTGAGGATGTGGCGGCGATCCTTGGAGAAATCGCCATGGCCGATGACGCAGGACGCGCCAACGCACACAAGCGCCAGCCAGCTCAGAAGATTGAAGCTGGGGCTGATCAGATCCACATCGCGCTTCTTGAACTTCACCTCGGCCGCCTTCAGCGCATCGGAGATCGGCGTATACAGGCAAGAGTTCTTCTCTTCCATGGAGAAGAGAACCATAAACAGGCCGAAGGCCGCGGTAGCAATAAAGCTGAAGAGCATACCGACGTTCTTTTCGCCCTGGATAAAGGCGATGAACGCAGCGCCGGCAGCGACGAGCGCAATCGGGATGAGCAGGATAGCGGCGCTGGACAGGGAGAAGAGCAGCTTGGGCAGGCCCATCTCGATGGCAACCGTCGTATCCTTCACCGTCGTCGTCGCCGTCACGCCGGCAAAGCAGAAGAGGACGATAAACGCGAGCGCAAGAAACGCCGCGATTCTGGAACGTGTCATTCCGACACCTCTTTTCTCAATAATCATACACGCAAATTCTCCCGGCATCATGCCAGATATTCATCGCTGACGCAGCCGGGCGGCCCGTGGGAGCGCGCGCTGCGCCCGCGTCACAAATGAATCTGGCATCATGCCGGATAAGGCAGGGGGATTGCTCCCCCTGCCTTACGACATGTCAGTTAGCGAGGTTTACTAACTCACCAAACGCTATGCAATTACTGCGCAGCGATGGAGTCAGCGATTTCCTTCTCGACCTGAGCGATCGCGTCATCGATAGCGATGGTGCCGTCGATGAAGTCCCAGCCAACGCGGGAGAACGCGGTGTCGAACAGACCCCAGTGCAGGTAGTAGTAGATGGCCAGCTCGTCGCCACGCTCCGGATCAGCCAGGAAGGCCTGCGGCATGTCAGCGAACTCAGCAACTTCGTTGATGGAAACGTGGGCCGGAACCTGAGCGGCGTCCTTCGCCCAAGTGAGGGAGTTCTCGCCCATGAAGTTGACGAACTTGGCAACGGCCAGGTCCTCTTCCTCGGTGCGCTCTTCGTCAGCAAACTGCACGAAGTTGTGGGAAGACATCCAGTTCTTGCAGGTCTCCGGGCTGTAGCAAACGGCCGGATACATCTCGAAGTTCACGCCAGCGTCAACGACGGCAGCCTTCATCCAGATGCCCTCGGACCAAACCAGCATTTCGCCGCCGTAGAACATGGACAGAGCGTCGTCGGTCTTCTTGGTGGTGTAGCCGTCGTCATGCAGAGCCTTCATGGTCTCCATGGCCTTCTTCATGGCTTCCTTGTCGAGGGACGGGGCAATGCCGTCGTCGGTCAGCTTGTGGCCTTCAGCCAGCTGAGCATAGTAGCACAGCATCTGAGCGCGCATCCAGCCCAGGTTGAAGATGCCGCCTTCCCAGCCAGCAGCACGAGCCTTATCGCCAATGGCGCGGATCTCGTCGAAGGTGATGTAGCCATCAGCCACGAACTCGTTCAGATCATACTTGTCGAACAGGTCCTTGTTGATGTAGGTGACGTAGCCATGGACGTCCAGCGGGATGCCGTACTGCTCGTCATCGATGGTGGACTTGACCCAAGCGGACTGGTTGTAGTTCTCCTGCTTGATGCCAGCCTCGGCAACGAGATCCAGATCATAGGAGTACAGCAGTTCCTGGTTCACGAAGTTCGGGATGCGCTCGATGTGCACAACACAAACGTCCGGGATGCCGGAGCCGGTCTGAACGGTCAGCGGAACCTTCTGATAGAGGTCATCCGCGGTCATCGGGGTGTGATTGACGTGGACTTCGTCCTGGGAAGCGTTGAACGCATCGACCATGCCCTGCATGACCGCGCCGTCGCCGCCGGTAAAGACGGACCAGTAGTCGATTTCGGTAGCCGCCATCGCGGTCGCCGCGGTCAGCAGCAGAACCAGAGACAGCACGAGAGCCAGAGTCTTCTTCATAATGAAAGACCTCCTTTTTATTTCCTACCGCGTGTATCACATGCGGTGGGTTGCAGTGAAGGGGATGCTGCTGTCTTGCTTATAGCAAGACAGCAAACAACCGGTTGTTTGGCGGATTTCTCCGCCGGATGATGCAGTCTGTTCTGATTTTACGATGCGGTTGATTAAGCGGTGTGGTTGACGATCTCCTGCGCGCTCGGGCCTTCCTTCGCCTTCACGCCGGTGTTCAGCTCCGCAAAGCGCTTCACGTCGATCTTCGGCTTGCGCTCCGGGCTCAGCACGCCATTGATCTCCTGCATGACGTCGGTCAGCTGGGTGTAGCAGAAGCCCTGGCAGTACGGGATCTCGCGGATCGCGTCGGTGACGCCCTTGAAGCGCTCGAAGAACGCCTCTTCATCGCTCATCTTGTTGCCGTAGCCCCAGGTCTGCATGCCGCCCATTTCGCCCTGAATGCCGATGTTCTGGAAGGCGATTCCGCCGTACTCGGTGACCATGAAGGCCTCCTTGCCGGTCGGCTTTTCGCCCTGCGCATAGGCAGCGCGCCAGTCGCAGGAATGGGTCTCGACTTCCTTGCGGTCGGCGAAGTGCGCAGCCATGACTTCCTTCTCGGCTGCATAGTCATGCAGCGCGCAGATATCGGTGGTCACCTGCTCCCAGCCGTCGTTGCTGGAGCACAGGCGGGTGCCGTCGGCGGCCTTGGTCATGTGATAGAGCATGCGGCCGGCGGACTGCTGGCGCTTGTCGGTGTAGATGTTGCGCACGCCCCAGCTCTCGTTGAGCGGGACCCAGCAGATGATGGACGGATGGTTGAAGTCGCGGTCGATGAAGTCGATCATCGTCTCGCTCAGGTTGCGGATGGTGTCGTCGGAGAAGTCGTACGGGCTCGGGAGCTCGCCCCAGACCAGCACGCCCATCTTGTCCGCCCAGTAGTAGTAGCGCGGATCCTCAAGCTTCTGATGCTTGCGGGCGCCGTTGTAGCCGAAGTCCAGCGTGTACTGCAGGTCCAGCTTGATCGCCTCGTCGCTCGGCGGGGTGATCAGCGTATCCGGCCAGTAGCCCTGGTCGAGGATCAGACGCTGATACAGCGGATTGTTGTTGAGGTAGATTCTGCCTTCCTTGACCTCGACCTTACGCATGCCGAAGTAGGTATCCACGGTATCCACCGCAGCGCCGTCCTTCAGGACGCGGACCTTGAGGTCGTAGAGGAACGGGGTGCCCGGCTGCCAGATGTAAACCGGATCAAGGTCAGCCTTGACGATCAGGTCAACCGGCACGCGGGTGATGCGGTCGTCACAGTTGACGACGACCTTGCGCTTGAGCTTGCCTTCGAAGGTGACGGTCAGCTCCAGATCCAGCGGGCAGGTCGGGCGCTTATCCAGCGCGATCTCCGCGGTGAACATGTGGTTATCGATATCCGGAGTGACGTGGATATACTTGAGGCCATACTCGCCGACAGCCTCGAGGTACACGGTCTGCCAGATGCCGGAAACCGGGGTATACCAGCAGCCCATCAGGCCCTCGGCCCAGTACTGCTTGCCGCGCGGCTGGGTGCAGTCCGGATCATCCTGCACGCGGACGCACAGATCGTTCTCGCCCTCAACCAGCGCCGCAGTGACATCGATGGCAAACGGGGTGTAGCCGCCCTTATGCTGGCCGACCTGCTTGCCGTTGACATACACGGTGCAGGCGAAATCCACCGCGCCAAAGCGCAGCAGGATGCGCTTGCCCGCCATCTCGGCCGGGACGGTGAAGCTGCGACGGTACCAGATCACCGGATGGATCGCATCCGTCGGACCAAGGCCGGACGCCTGGGTCTGATACGCAAAGGGAACGGTAATCTGAAGCGGAAGCGCGTAGCCCGGATTCATCCAGCCGCCAGCGACACCCTCGTCGTTGTCGTCAAAGGCAAACTGCCAGGTGCCGTTGAGGTTATAGAAGGTTTCACGGACAAAATCCGGACGCGGATGCTCCGGACGCGGGATGTTGACAATCTTCTCGGTGCTCATTTTCAGCCGCCCTCCCAAATTGCTGCAATCGTTGATTGTGTGATCTATTTCACTCCAAACTATCTGGAGCAAATCGTTTTGCCATATTGAAAAAAACAAGTCAATTCTTCGTCACACCCACCAAACCAAACAAAAAAGACCCGGCTTCGTTGACATAATGAGTATATCAACGCCCGGGTCGCTCTGTCAAGGTTTTTGATATTATTTTATAAAACTCGTCAGCCACAAACTATTTATTCCAATTTTTATGTAGCGTCATATATCTCCTGACGCATGCGGTAACCTACCTTCAGCGCCAGCGCCTGCGGATAGTCGCCAAACCACTCGCCAAAGAGGTTAATTCCCCCTATGTGTTGTGCGTCCTGCGGCACTTCGATCCGCGCGGAAATATAGCCCTGCCTGTCTATTCCAAGATCTCTGATCGTCACATCGCTGATCCGCACGCCATCGAGATAGCTGCCCTCCGCTGTAACGCGCCATGTCTTGAGAAAGCCATACTGCGTGGACAGCGCCGGCCACCACTGCGGCGTCAGTCTTCCCTGCCTTCCGCCGCAGTCGCACGGGCTGGTCCATATGCCCAGCCGCCTGCCGTTGATCGCCACCGCAATGTCGCTCTCCCATGGATCGCGGTGCATCGGCGCCTCAGAGCAGGCCTCAAAGGACAGCTCCAGCCATTCGATATCCATGTACTCCATCTGCTGAAAGGCAAAGCGATACTCCAGCGAACCCTGCCGGAACCAGATGAGCTGCGCGGCAAACCTGTCTGGAGAATAGAAGACAGACGGATTATCCATCTCACCCAGCAGCGTTTCCGCACCGGCGAGGCCGCAGGTCGACTTAATGCCCTCCGCGCTGCTGTATCCGCCCAGCGGCATATGCAGCGCCAGCACATTTTCCCCCGTATGCTCGCGCGGGGTAAGCTGTATGCCGATTGTGTCCAGCCTGCGGCTGCAGAGCTTGACCGAGCCGCGCACGCCGGGCTGCGTTTCCGTCATGATCAATCCTGCCTCTTCCAGAATCTTGACCGCCAGCGCCGCAGTGGACATCGGAATATCCAGCCTCTGGGACAGCTCGCCCACGCTCATGCTCTTCTCGCCAAGCGCCTGCATGATGCGGATGCGCACCGGAGAGGCCAGCGCATGCGTCAGCTGGTAGAGCCTGTCCGGATCCTCGATCTTCAGATCGACGTGCTTGCCATGAATGTCATCCATGCCGAATTCCCCTTGCCCCCGCAGCCAAGCAGGTTGTCAACATTATTCCACTTTGTCCACGAACACCAGTTCAAACCGCGGGATCATCAGCGGTTCGCCGCTCTTGTCCTGCTCCTCAAATACGCCGGCAACCGTGACCACTGCCGTGATCATATCGCCAACCTTCGCGCCCATGTCCTCCGGCGCGACGATCACCACCGGGTTATACCATGTGCCGTCCGCCGCCTTGTTAAACTGGATGCGCACAAACGTCGTGCCGCCGCTGCCTGCGCTCACCTGCGTCACCGGGCCGTAAAGGCTCATCACCTTGCCGCGGTTCTCATCAAGGTCCTTCTGCAGCTGCTTATAGGCGATCTTCTCCGCCGTCTTGCGAATGGCGGCGCGCTGCTGATCGTCCGTGATCACGCGCACCAGCGTGAACGGGAAGCGCCGCTGGTCATAGCCGCTCTTGTCGAGGATCAGCGTATAGCGGTATTCTCCCTCGTCCTTCGTCGTCAGCTCAAAGGCAAACGCGCCGTCGCCGCCCGCCCGCTTTTTGGATACGCCATAGGGCGTAACCAGCTGCATCTGTGCGCCGGCAAGCGTCCTGCCGGTGAGCTTCGTTTCGTCCTGCGTCACGGTATGCACGCCGCCGTCCTCAATGCCGTCAAGGCTTACCGGCAGCGTCTTTGCGCTGTAGGTCACATGGCCGCCCACGCTGCTTTCGAGCATGCCGTCCATCGACGCCGTCAGCAGAATATCGAATTCGCCTTCCTCCTCCAGCGGAATCAGCATGGAGAATTTTCCGCTCGATCCCGCCTGAATCACCGACAGCAGCAGCATTTCGCCGTCCGCCCCGGGGGTCTCGGCGACGATCGTCGCGTTCGGCGTCGTATTGCCCTCCACGATCAGCTCGGAGGTCGTCGTCTCCGACGGGATCTGCGCCTCGATGCGCGTGCTGCGCACAGGCCTGTCTGCGGTCTGCTCAATGGTCAGGTCATGAATGCGTTCGCGGAAGCGGGCCAGATCGCGGTTGGTGAACCGGCCCTTATCAAGCTGCCAGTCAAGCATCACATACATGCCGTTTTTCACGGTGATATACCGCGCGCCGCGCCCGGTCTGCTCGTCCGCATGCGTCTTGATATAGTGGATGTACAGCCAATATTCGCCGCGCTCCTTGTGCCACTGCACATCCTGCGCGCGGTATCCCGTCGTCTCAAAGAGCTGGTTGTTCTCCGCGCGCCTGCGCAGCGTTTTGCGCTGCTCGTCCGTCACATTCGCCATGTCGAAGATGTCCTGCGCCAGCTCGTCCGTACGCGTCAGCACGCTCATGTGCTGCGCAAAATCCTCGCTGTATGCGCGGCTGTGCACACCGAGCGCTTCAAGCTCCTCCGAAAGCGCAAGACCGTCAAGCCCCTCCCGCGCAAGCAGCGGATCATAAACCGCCGCCAGCTGCGGCGATACGACCAGCCAGCTGTCCGGATAGTCAAAGCGCAGATGCGCCTCCTGCATATCGACCGTCTGGGCGCAGGCCTGCCCGGTCATCAGGAAAAAAGCCAGAATCCAAGAACAAAAAATGTATTTCATATGCGCTCCCCTTAACAGGATATGCGTAAGCCGGCATGCGTTACAGGATATGCACCAGCATGTTGCCGCTCTCATCTGTCTTGAGCGTCAGCAGGCGTTCGCGCTCCAGCGTGCGCAGCACGTCAGAAAAGCGGCGCAGGCCGATCTGCCGTTCGTTGAAATCCGGATAGAGCGCCTGCACGGCGGATTTGAGGATCGACGGATTGACGCGGTCAAAGCCGTCCTCCTTGTATGCCGCCAGAATGCGCGCAAATACCTCGACATAATTCTCCCGCGTCAGCTGCTCGATGGCGGCATACGCCTGATGCAGCCTGACGATGAGGTTATATTCCTCGCTCTCCAGATCAAACGAACCAAACTCCTGCGCCAGCTTGGCCAGCAGCTTGCCGAATGTCGAATAGCCGAAGCTCTTTTCAGAGAAATTCGGGCGCAGGCGCAGCAGAATGCTCTTGACCTCGGAGGCCAGCAGCTCGCCGCTGTCGCTCTCCCTGAGGACGGTCACGATCAGATCGTTCACATCGGACAGCGTCAGCGCATCCGCAACGTCGGTGCTCACGCGGTCCTTGCCCGCCGCGACGCTCTCCAGAAACTGGAACTCGCTGCACGCGGACATGAATACATTGCTCGCCGCCTCGCTTCGGGAGATGCCCAGCACAAACTTGCCCATGCTCTTGAGCTTGCCCACCAGCGGCACGTAGTCGCTGTCGCCGGATACGATGCAGAAGCTGTCGATCAGCTCGTTGCGGTAGGCGACGTCCAGCGCGTCAATCACCAGCTGAATGTCCGAATTGTTCTTCTGGTTGCGGCCGTAGCGCAGGCTCGGCACGACGGTAAAGGTATTGGATAGCAGCGTCTCCTTCAGGTCGGAATAGCTGTCCGTATAGCCGTACACCTTGCCGATGAGGATATCGCCGCGGATCTTGACGCGGTCGATCACATCCATCAGCATGCTTTTCTTGCCGCCGCAGTTTTCAAGGTCGACGAACAATGCAAAATGAGAAGTCATAGTCTTGTCCTTTCCGGGATAGGGTTACGTCAGGGCTGCCGCCCTGAAACCCGCCCGAGGGATTTCCTCCCTCGGACTCCCTTCTTCGCTTCGCGATTTTCGGTTTTATGCCGCTTTGCAGGGGCGGATATCATCCGCCCGCAAAACATGGCATTTTACCACGTTCCGTTTTCAAAGCCTTCCATCTTATAAGAGCGCTTGAGAATCCGGCTGACGATCCTCTCCGCCTCCTCGCCCCCGGCGACGACGGGCCTGTAGTCCGTCCCATCCTCAAGCTCGGTCAGGCGCAGGGGAACGATCGTCACCTCCGGCGCGTCGCAGCGGTCCTCATAGACGGTGAACGTCAGCCGCGCGGCATATGCATCGCGGTCGTCGGGATCGACGTTTCCACCAAAGACGAGATTGCCCAGAGAATACAGAATGTATGTGTCGTTATAGGCTTCAATGCCCTGCACGATATGCGGATGATGGCCCACGACGATGTCCGCGCCGGCCTTGATCGCCGCGCGGCCGATGGAGCGCTGCTCGCCGGTGAAATCCGCGCGGTATTCGCTGCCCCAATGGAAGGATGCAATGACGATCTGGCAGCCCATTTCGCGCAGCGCCTTGACGTCCTTGCTGATATCCTTCTTGCCATCCTTATACGGGAAGCAGTAGCCCGTCATGCCGACTTTCACGCCGTCTTTTTCAAATACGCCGAGCGTGCCGTTGCCGGAAACCGTAATTCCCGCGTTTTCAAGGTTGGCCATCGTATCCTCTCGGCCCTTTGTACCGTAGTCGAGGGTATGATTATTGGCGATGCTTACCGCCTCGACGCTGCCCAGCGTCAGGATGTCGGTGTATTCCGCCGGGCCCTTGAAGTTGAACTTCTTTTCCTTCTTGGCGGTTTCCTCGGTCAGCGTGCCCTCGAAGTTGACCAGCGTCAAATCGTCGCTGGAAAAAAGATCCGCGAGACCCGAGAAGAACCAGCCATAGCCGCGCTCCTTAGCGACGTTTTCAAAGCAGTCGTCGCGTTTGCGAAGGTCGTCCGTGGAGCCAAGCGTCGTATCGCCGCCCAGCGTAACGGTGAAGGTCTTCGGCCATGTCTCCTCGACAGGCTGCGCTCCCTCCGCCTTTTCGGCAATCAGAATTGACGTTGGTCCGTCCGCGCCGCCGATGATCGCCGCATCCTGCGGCAGTTCCCCGCCGCCCAGCACATCGATCAATTCGGGCATCGCCTCATCCTCAGAAATCGGCATATAGCGGAGATTCGGGTTTGTCAGGTCATAATTCATCTGCGCGGCGCAGCTTGCCGCAAGCAGCATCATCAGCAGGAAAGCCGTTACAATGCGCTTTTTCAATCTTCTTTCCTCCGGAATACATAGTCGGTGATCCTTATTATCTTATCACAGGACGCTGGATTGTTCAAGGCGCTTGCCACTCGCCGCGCCCTGTGTTATCCTCTAAGCAGCATCTTCCATGGAGGTCCCTGCATGCACGAAAACCGCCGTTTCCTGCGCGCGCTGCTTGCCGCGCTGCTCGCCGAGCGCCCGGACGCCGAAGGCCTGTATATCCCCCGCGGTGAAGAGGGACAGCGGCGCATGATCCGCGCGCTGCTGGCCATCCGCCCGCCGAGGGATCACGATCCGCTCGCAAAAGAGATTGAGCGGTTTCAACGCGAATAAGCCTCATATGCCCAGCGCGTCTCCCACCAGCGTCCCCGCCAGCAGGGCGCGCGTGCGCGCATGCCGGTAGCGGCTGTCGATCAAAAGCAGCGAACCCGTGTCGCTGTCCGTGCGGATCAGCCGTCCCGCCGCCTGAACGACGCGGATCATCCCCGGCAGCGTCATGCACAGAAAGAAGCCGTCCTCGCCGATCCCGTCATAATACGCCTGCATCGCGCGGATCCGGCTGTCCGGCTGCGGCAGGCCCGTGGAAACGACGATCACGTTTTTCAGCCGTTCCCCCGGCAGATCGATGCCCTCGGAGAACGCGCCGCCCAGCACCGCCAGCAGGACCGACCGCCCCTCTCCGCTCCCCTCAAACGCGCTCAGCAGCGCGTTTTTTTCTTCCTCCGTCATTCCGCGCTTCTCGCGAAGGAACTCGGTATCCAGCATCTCTTCCTGTCCCAGCAGCAGCTCGCCGATGCGCGACAGATACGCATACGACGGAAAAAAGACGATCGTGTTGCCGCCATGGCTGCGCAGATGATGCCCGATTGCATCCGCTACCTGCGGCGCGGTCTTCTCCCGGCTGGCATACCGGATGTCGATGGGCGCAATCCGTGCGTCAAGCTGCGCGGGATCAAACGGCGAGGGCAGCGCAAGGCATGCGTCGCCCTCCTCGCTGCCGAGCATCTTCTTCGCCGCCTCAAAGGGCGCGAGCGTCGCGGAAAAATACACCGTGCCGCGCGCGCGCTTTGCGCTTTCCAGAATCTCCTTTTCCGCTGTGAGCAGCGCAAGCTCAATGCTCGCATGCTTCTCCCCGCCGGTGGCGATCAGCGCGTATCTTTCGTCAAACCGCTCCGCCGAAAACAGATAGCCCGCCGCCAGCGAAAACGCATCCGCCGCCTCGCCGCCCGCGCCGCGGGCAAGCAGATCGCCCGCCGCCTCGCGCACGCCTTCCATCGCCCAAGACAGCTTTTTATCCGGAGCGCTCATCTGCTCAAACGCTTCGTCCTGCGCCAGTTCCTTAAACGCCGCAATCGCCTTGCTCAGCGCCTTATACAGCGCACAGGATCGCCCATGCAGCCTCCCCGTTTCGCGGCGGATCTCGCGCAGCGTGTCGATCCTCAGCACGGCGGAGTATGCATCGCGCACGCGCGGCGCAAGCTGATGCGCCTCATCGACCAGCAGGCAGGCGCCGCCCGGCCCGCCGAGCAGCCTGTCAACCGTCACCAGCGGATCAAACACATAGTTGTAATCGCATATGATCACATCGGCAAGCGCCGCCAGCTCAAGCGACAATTCAAACGGACAGACGCGATGCTCAAGCGCCAGCGAGACGATCTCCTCCCGCCCAAGACGCAGCCGGCCCAGAGCGGCACGGAGCGCATCAGGCAGCCTGTCAAAGTAGCCTGCCGCATACGGGCAGCTCTCCGGCCGGCAATCGCGCCTCTCCTGCGGACAGACCTTGTCCTTCGCCGCGATTTCCACCGCCTGCGCCCGCGCGCCGGCGCGATGCAGCCTGTCCATCGCGTCCATCGCGCTGCGCCTGCCCGTTGTGCGCGCGGTCAGGAAGACCGCACGGGCGCATTTCCCCTCGCCGATGGCCACCAGCGCCGGAAACAGCGCCGCCATCGTCTTGCCGATGCCTGTAGGCGCCTGCGCAAACAGGCGCTTTTTTTCGCGCAGGGCGATATATACGTTCGCGGCGAATTTCCGCTGCCCGGCCCGATAGCCGTCATACGGAAAACGGAGGGACGCAAGCGAAGCGTCCCGCAGCTCGCGCCGCGCGGATTTCTCTTCCTCCCATGCGCAGGCCGGCGCGCACAGCCGGTTAAACTCCGCCTCCAGCGCCTGCGCGGTCATTTCCTCCTCATACTGCGCAAGGCGCTGCCCCTGCACGTCGACATACAGCACACGAAGGCCTACGCGCCCCAGCCCTTCCCTTTTTGCAAGCATGTGCCCATACATCGCCGTCTGCGCCCTGTGCGCAGGAATCAGCGGCGCAGCCTCCGCGCCGAGCTTGATTTCCTCAATCACATTCAGGCCGTCCTCGCGCTCAAAGATGCCGTCCGCCCTTCCCGTGACATGCAAAAGCAGCGCTTCCCCCTTGTAATCGGCGGAAAGCGCCACTTCCTGTCTGTATGCCCGCTCAAGCGTCAGGCCCGCGCCCTGCCGCGCCTTATGCGCGAGCGCGCCCTCCCGCATGCGCCGCGCCGCGCCCGCGGCAGGGGAGAGATCGCTCTCGTGAAGCGTCGTCTCTACCACAGCGCGCACGCTGATGCGCACCTTCCCGCTCATGCACTTTTCCTCTTTCCGTGCTTGCTGCGCGCCGGTCTGCCCGGCCGGTTCATGCGCGCAAGGGCGAACGCCAGCAGCGCCGCGCCCGCTAAAGAAACCGTCTGCGCCGCAATCCATCTGTCCGGCGCCTCAAACCAGATCTTCACCTGCACAGGCGTATCGCCATGCACGCCATACAGGCGCACAAGGTTGTTATCTCCGCGCACCACGCGGCATTCCTCTTCCCCGCAGGACGCCCGGTAACCCGGATAATACAGCAGCGGCGCCTCGATATACGCGCAGCCCTGCGGAATCTCCAGCGTGAAGGAGAGGTTCGTGCCCTGCTTTTTGTAGTTGTCAAGCACGTATTCGCCCGCCCCGGCGACGAGGACCTCGCCCGGGTTGAGCGCGCTCTTCTCCGTGCCGACATAGGTGTATTCGTACTGTTCAATGCGCGTATCGCAGTAGCTGTCCTGCGTAAGCAGCGGCGCGCGCTGGACAAAAATCTGCATCGTGTACGCGCTGAACACGACGCTCAGCGCAGCAAGGGCAAACAGCGCCTGCGCGCGGTGCTTCTCCTCGCGCATATAGCCCCACGCCGCTGCCAGCGACAAAAGCGGCGCCGCAATGCCGACCAGGCGCCACGGGAACTGCATCTGCATAAAGAAGGTAGAAAACGGCCGGGGGAGGTTGCAGGCCCATTCCCACGGGAAGAATTCCGTCGCGCCCAGCAGCGCAGCGCCGCCCAGCGCCAGCAGCACGAGCGACAGTTTGTCCCTGCGCGCATCCTGCGCGTCGTCTGCGCATTTGCCGCGCGCATACAGGCGCACAATCAGCAGCGCGCAGCCCAGCACAATCGCCAGACCCGGCACCACGCCGATGGTATAGGCAAAATCCTCTTCATCCTCCGGCAGAGCAACGACCTCGCCGGGATAGCCGACAAAGAACGAACCCAGCCGCAGCACATGCCGAAACGACGCCAGCACGACGCTCGTGCTGATGCCATCCCCGGAATAGTCCATCATCGGCAGCAGGAACCAGACCGAGCAAAGCGCCATCACCAGCGCCGCCTTGATGCAGGCGAGAATACGCCTGGGCTCGCGGATGAGCCTGGGCAGGCAGATCACCGCCGCCACAACGCACATCACCGCCGAGAACATCGTGCTCAGCAGATGGTTCATCATCACGCCCGTCATCGCCAGCGCCAGAAGCGGCCACCTTTTTTCGTCCCGAACAAGCACCTCATACAGCGCCAGAATCAGCAGCGGAAAGAAGATCATCGCAAGGCTCTCGCCGATCGTCGCCCGGACGTACATATTCACCAGACGATAGATGCACAGCGTATACAGCACGCTCGCGCCCAGCGCAAGGCGCCGCTCGCCAAAGAGGGCGCGCGCGCAGAAGTAGCAGCTTGCAGCCGCCAGAAGATTGATTGTCATCTCAAACACGCGCACGCACGCAGAGAGCGACACGCCCAGATTGCGCATGATGGCCGGAATATACAGAAACAGCTCCGGATAGAACTGCGGCGCGGCATAGCCATGGCCCAGCAGCGTCGAGGTATGAATCCTCACAGGGAACTGCCCGGCGCGAAGCCCGCCTGCAATGCCCTCGATGCGATTGAGATGGAAGAACAGGTCGTGTCCGTTGTAAACGCCATCCCACAGAAGCGGCATGCTCGCAAACAGCGCCGCAAAGATCACCACCGCCGCATCGCGTCTGCGCTCCCGGCCCACGCTTCGCGTATCCCACGAGAGCACGAGCAGCACCGTCAGCACGATGCCCGCCAGCAGCGCATAGGCCGCCAGATCGCGCGAGAATACCCCCGCGCCGTCCTTATGAAAGACAATCTCCTGGATCTTAGCGCCCTCAGGCAGGTCGCCCGAAAGCAGCACTTCCGCAGCGGCGTCCGTCAGCGTGAAGCCGAGCTGTACCTTGCCCTCGCCGGCGTCCACTAAAGCCTCGCCGCCCACAATGAACGACTGTCTGCCCGCGCTGACCACGCGCAGGGAAAACGCCTGCGGCGCGCTGTAGTATACCGTCGCCGTATAATCGCCCCACATGAGGTTGACGCCCGGTCCGTCGTCGACCGCCCTGCGGGTGATCGGCGCGCCGCCGTACTGGTTCTTCTTGCCCCATTCGTTGTTGGCCGCACGTTCACGCGCCTCTTCCTTCTCGCGGTCCATAGCAAGCTGCGCCGCCTCCTCGCGCGCATCCGCTTCCCTTTCGCCGATCAGAACATACTGCACGTCCTCTCCGCCGAAATTCCACGTATATTCGCTTCTATCCGTATACACAAACACAAGCGCAATCAGCGCAAGCCACAGGGCCGCAAGGCTGAGCAACTTTTTCATCTTTTAACCTCCGCATTCTTCAGGGGCATACCTCTCCATGATGCATTTATGATAGCATGAACATCACCTGAATGCAAGCAAAAGGCCGCCCATCCATACGGACGGGCGGCCCTGTCTTGGGTCTCTATGCTTCCTTCGCCTTATGCCTGCGGATCAACCGGAGGACGGCGGCGGCGGCGTACCGCGCCATTGGCGCTTGCTTCCTGTGTTGCCGGAGTCTGCGGCGCGACCGGAGCCTGCGGCGCGACCGGAGCCTGCGGCGCGACCGGAGCCTGCGGGGCGACCGGAGCCTTCGGCGCAACCGGAGCCTGCGGGGCGACCGGGGCCTTCGGCGCGACCGGGGCCTGCGGCGCGACCGGGGCCTGCGGCATC
>JAFXCE010000043.1 GCA_017521565.1 Clostridia bacterium
GCCGACCACATCCTCAAACTCCTCTTCGGCGATGCGCTCCTGCTCGGCGTCCAGCTCCTCTTTGCTGAAGAAGAAACCCGCCTGCGCAATACAATCCAGCTTTTCATCCATGGTTTCCAGCTTAGCCAGCTTCTCCATGAAATCCGCATTCTCCCTGAGATACTCCATGAAAGCACGGACATCCTTCACATCGTAGCCCGCCTCGCGCAGGAAAGCGCGGCGCGCCTCAGCGTTTTCCAGTTCCTGAAACTGCTTGGCGAACGCCTCGTCCTCGTTGATTCTCTTCATAAATTCGCTCATTGATTATCTCTCCTTTTCTGATTCAGTTGCCTATGTATGTATCGGGCTTCGCCCAGTGAAAACAGCATCATGCCCTCGCTTGTATTATACATTCTCTCGTCCGCACTGTCCATAACGTGATTCAACTTTTTCAAAACCTGAATACCTGCAAAAGCTGTCTCTGATCCGGACAATTTTCTCTGAGCTTTGCGCGCATGGCCGCATGGAACTGCGCCCTTGCGCCGTAGTCGATGCCGCCGCTTCGCGCAAAGAGCTTTTTCCCCGCAGGATCGATCACCCGATCGATCAGATACGCATAACTACTCCTGCCTGGCTCCTTCCTGAACACTTTGTGCGCAAAGGCGGTATCCTCCGGCATAAAGAAGAGCGCCAGCGTTTTGTCCCGTTCCTCAGGCGGGATATTCAGCTGCGCAAGCTCCAGCTCCATGGCAGCGCAGACATAGCGCTTTGAAGCCGCCTGCGTGTCCAGAGAGCGCAGCGCCTTGATCGCCTTTTCCATCTCCCCATATACAAAGAAGAAGACGGCCTGCACAGCGGCAAGGGGCGCCGACCCGAACGTATCCCGGAACACATTGTCCTGCGCAGTCAGGTATTGATAACAGCGCGACAGTTCCTCCCGGGTCAGCTTTACCGCAGGAACCCGGTAAAGCTTCTCAACATCCGCTTTGCTGATCTTGTAATGCATGCGCTTGGGTCCGAGGGGCATATGGATATCCGACACACCGGGCACGAAGATCCGGTAGGCCGGGAATCCCAGAAAGTTGTAATCCCGGATATAGACCTGCGGATGGAACACGCGCAGCTTTTCCAGCATAAAGGAAAGCGCCGCCCGATTATCCATATCAGCGCGTCCGTATCCCGACGCCGTTTCCCAGTCCTTAAATTCCCACGAAGGCCTGCCGGAAATAAAGGATACTGGCACGTTGCCCATGTCGGTGCGCATCTGCATCTGGCGATTTGCGGGCTCATTCCATTTTGCAGACTGTTCCGTACTCCACGGCGTCATGAACTGCTCGTGGTATTTGGGATTCTTCAGATCAAATCCCTGAAAAAGCTCCGTCAGGCAACGCTCGATGGCGACGCTCAGGGAGAAGCTGGAGCCGAATTTGGTATGATAGCGCTGGTGCGCCCGATCGACAAACAGCGCGCAGACAACCGGCATCCCCATACCCATGCTCGCATCCTTGATCACGATGGTATAAGGGCCTAAAGCCTCTACGGAAAGCATGGTTTCATACAGGGATGGGACATGCTCCTGGATGTATTCCCGGGGAATCTCCGGCGGCGTATAGCCTTTGCGGAAGATCAGCTCTTTGACATGCCGCTCCAGGATCTCGGCAATGCCCTGATTGAGCGCCTCGCAGGGCGTGTTTCCTGCGCACAGACCGTTGGAACCGCACAGCGCGGAGATCATCAGCTCGGGGAGATGAACAACCTTCTCCTCCCATACGCTGTAATACGGCAGCGTCACCGCCGTATCGGAAAAATACCGGCGCACAAAACTATCCAACTCCTCTTCGCCAACCTGATCGGCTTTGATCCCCTGATCCAGTGCATAGGCCTCACGCAGCGCGCGCCAGATTTCGGGATAGGCTTCTTTGCAGCACGCCGTTTCAAAAAGCTGCTCGTCCGGATAGATACGGAAGCGGTCGTTTTCCTCAGCCTCTCCATCCTCCAGCCGTTCATAAAAATGATACGCCTGAAGCCGTTCCATGGCTTCGCCGTAGGCACTGGCCAGGCAATATGCCTGCGTTGTTCCCTTGCCATTGACATGCCAGCCATGTACCTTGTCATCCATCGCGGCGCTGTAAACCCCGCTGCCGTTTTGCAGGATGGATACGGTCGGCTCTATGCCCAATTCTTTGAGAATTCCCTGAATCCGGGCAATCGTATCCTCCGGACGGGCGTCTTTATGCTTGGAATACAATGCCATTTCTCCTTTCGCAGAAGAAAATAAAGTTTTCAAAAAGCTATTGACAAATTCTTGTCGTTGTGGATAATGGAATTATAACATGTTACAGAACGCAAAATCAACCCCGTATTTGACCATGAAACAAATTTTCTCCAGACAAGAGGCTTCCACCTTATGAAGACCATCGACATGCTCATCAATGAAATCAAGTCATGCGAAGAACTGCAGAAGCTCCTCGCTGACGCCGCCAAGAACAACGCGCTCGACACCTTCCTCAGGGAGCAGGGCTGCGACGACGACGCCGAAGAATTCATCGCCGCGCTCAAGGCGCAGACCGAAGAACTGGACGATGATGCGTTGGACGCTGTCGCCGGCGGCGCGAACCACCGAGATATTATCGAGTCCATGATCGCCAACTCCATGGGCATTGCCTGCGTGATTGAAGCGACAGATAGCGCCCAAGGCAGCGGCGTCGGCAATGGCCCTGACGGCAATATCCTGTGCAACGACTAACCATGCGGTGACGAAAAAACATCATCGTTTAAGAAACCATTTAGAAATTGGAGGAACGAATCATGAAAACCATCGACATGCTCATCACTGAAATCAAGAACAGCGAAGCCCTGCA
>JAFXCE010000044.1 GCA_017521565.1 Clostridia bacterium
ACTGCTATCTGGCGGGCAATTACGGCGAATACGGCTGGATCGTGATTCCGGCTGACGGTCTGGTGATTGAGGATGGCGTGAGCTATCCGGTCGTATCTGCCTATGATGCGAACCTGACCTATGAGAATATCTGCGATTACGTGAAGGATTTCACTGCGGCAATCTACATTGCCCCGGCGATCCTTGAAGCCAACCCGGATATGAAGGTTGAGCTGACGCTGAAGATGACGAATCCGAACAATGAATCGGAGACTCTGGTCATCGGCGAACCGGCGGTGTACGATGTGAATGATCTGGGCAGCTACGTGGCGGAGATTGACGGCAGGAAGTTTACCTCTTTGCCGGCTGCGATCGAAGCGGCGGAGCCCGGCGATACCGTGACCCTGCTGGAGAACGTCAGTCTGACCGAGACGCTGAGCATTGCGAAGGCGATTACGCTTAATCTGAACGACAAGACCCTCAGCAACACCGACAATTTCAACGCCATTGAGACCGGTGCGGATGTTGCCATTAGTGACGGTACGATTTCTGGTTATCGCAGCACAACCAGCAATGGTCTTGTCAAGGCGCTGAGCGGTAAGCTGACGCTGACCAATGTGACCGTTCACAACACCGGAATGAACGCTGTGCGAGTGCAGTCCAGCGCGAGTGCAGAGCTCAACAATTGTACTGTAACCGGTAAGGTCAACGCTGTTGGCGCCTGTGAAATCAAGGGCAATGATGGCGTTTACTATGGTGTGTCCGGCGCAACGGAGAATTTGACTGCGAAGGTAACGGTTTACGGCGGCACCTTCCACTTTGAACTGAAGGAGGCCAACTGTGCTTCCAGCCTGATGCCGAAGGATAACGGAGACGGCACCTGGACTGTCAAGGCTGCCCTGCCGACGGCAACGGTCACGCAGCTTGAGCATGACGAACTGACGTTTGCCCTGAACTTCAAGGCGGACGAAGTGGAGCCTGAGCAGCTTGCCTACTATGGCAACTGGTATGCCGATTTCGTTCTGACGCTGAATGTGGATGCGACCTTCAACGCAAACGGCGGTGTGGATGGCTATCTGTCCGGTCAGTATGACAAATGGAGCGAAAACTGGGTTAACGTTCCGTTCAAAGACGTCACGCTGAAGGCCAATGAATCCCTGCGGATTATGGAATACGCCGCAGAACTCATGGGTCAGAGTGGACTCAAACTGACCTATGCGGACGTATATAACAACGTTAAGGACTTTGACTGCGGTGTGTATTTTGAGCCGGAATTCCTTGCGGCTCATCCTGACCTCGAAGTTGCCCTAGAGCTGCGCATGTACAATCCTGCAAACGAGCAGGAGAGCTACTCCATTGGCAAAACCTACGAGTTTGCGCCTGTGGCCAGCGTGACCAGCAGCGGCGCTGTCAGCTACTACACCACGCTGGAGGAGGCGGTAAAGGCTGCGGATGCGGGCGAGACCGTCACGCTGCTGACCGACAGCACCGGCGCGGGCCTGGTGATCGATAAGGACATTGAGATCGACCTGAACGGCAAGACCTATACGCTGAATACCAGCGTTGGTTCTGCCCATACGGCTACCAATGGTCTGCAGCTTCTGGCGGGCGATATCACCATCAAGGATGGTACGATCGCGATGGAAGAAGATAAGGACGGAGATCCGTATACATTCTTCACGCTGATCCAGAACTACACGGATCTGACGCTGGACGGCGTCACGCTGAACTGCGCGAACGGCGTTGTGCCGGATGGCGGCAATTTCATTGCGATGAATGTGAGCGCCGGCGACGTCGTCATGATCAATGGCAGCAGCATCGTGAGCAGCAACGCTGCAAATTATGTGGCGGTCAATGTCTGGGATAACCCGGGCTATGCTGGCGGCGCTTCCGTCACGATGGAAAGCACTGCCGGTAAGATTGAAGGCACCATTGCTGTCGCCGATTCTGAAACGGCTGCTGTGACGATCAAGGGCGGTACGTACACCTATGATGTGAATGCGTACTGTGCTGAAGGATACAGGGCTGTAACGAACGGAAACAATGAGTATGCCGTCAACAAGCTGCCCGAGGCCGAAGTGACGGTTCTTGAGCCCCTGACGCTGACCGAGGCCGAGCATGATTACATGGTATGGCCGAGCGGTGATGCCACGATTGACCGTCCGCTGAACGTCGTCATGAACTTCAAGGCGAAGGATACGCTTGAAGAGGCGCAGAACGGCGGCTTCGGCAAGTGGAAGACGGACTTCTATCTGAAGCTTACAGGCCTTGCAAACAGCAGCATCACGGCTGACAACTGCTATCTGGCGGGCAATTACGGCGAATACGGCTGGATCGTGATTCCGGCTGACGGTCTGGTGATTGAGGATGGCGTGAGCTATCCGGTCGTATCTGCCTATGATGCGAACCTGACCTATGAGAATATCTGCGATTACG
>JAFXCE010000045.1 GCA_017521565.1 Clostridia bacterium
CGCCGATGGGCATGCCTTCACGCAGCTTGAACGCAGCAATGGACTTCTTGGCGCGGGTGACCACAGCCTTCTGGCCGGCAATAGCGGACAGGTCGGCAACGCAGTCTTCGATCAGCTTCTGGTTCTGGTTGGCAGAACCAAGACCGATATTCAGGGAGATCTTCTCGATCCCAGGAATCTGCATGGAGGACTTGTAAGCAAACTCCTTCTGCAGAGCAGGGACCACCTTCTCGCGATATATCGTTTCAAGACGGGTCATCGTCATTCACCTTTTAGATGGTTTCGTTGCACTTCTTGCAGAAACGCACTTTCTTGCCGTCTTCAGCGGCACGGTAACCAACGCGGGTGGGCTTGGCGCAGTGAGGGCAAACCACCATCAGGTTGGAAACGTGAATGGGCATTTCCTTGTCGATGATGCCGCCAGCTTCGCGCTTGTAGGGGTTGGGGCGCACGTTGCGCTTCACAACATTCACCTTTTCAACCAGCACGCGGTCGGACTTGCGCACGATCTTCAGAACCTTGCCGATCTTGCCTTCGTCCTTACCGGCGATCACCATCACCTTGTCGTCTTTGCGAATACGGAACTGTTTCATAACCGTAGCTCCTTACAGCACTTCAGGGGCAAGGGACACGATCTTCATGAAGCCGCGGGCGCGCAGTTCGCGGGCCACCGGGCCGAAGATACGGGTACCAATGGGTTCACCCTGCTTGGACAGAAGCACGGCGCCGTTCGTATCGAACTTGATGTAGGAACCGTCGGCACGGCGCACTTCCTTGGCGGTACGCACGATAACGGCTTCCATAACATCGCCCTTCTTCACCTTGGCGTGGGGGATGGCGTCCTTCACGGACACCATGATCACATCGCCCACCGTGGCATAGCGACGGTGAGAGCCGCCCAGCACCTTGATGCAGGCCACTTCCTTGGCGCCGGAGTTGTCGGCCACCAGAAGTCTGGATTCTACCTGGATCATTGTGTTTCCTTTTAGTCAGCCCGGATGGGACTAGACGGCCTTTTCAAGCACGGCCACCAGGTGCCAGCGCTTGTTCCGGCTCATGGGCCGGTATTCCACGATTTTAACCTTATCGCCGATGCCGCACTCGTTCATGGGATCGTGGGCGGTGAACTTCTTACGCCGACGAATGTACTTCTTGAGCAGCGGATGCTGAACCAGAGTTTCAACGAGCACCACGATGGTCTTGTCGCACTTGTCGCTGACCACGGTACCGACGAGCGTTCTGCCGTTGCGCTGTTCGATTGCGCTGTTCATATCCGCTCCTACTTATTCGCGGCGGCGGCAAGGGCCGTCAGCACGCGGGCAATGTCTTTCTTGGTGGCGGGAATGGACGCCGTCTTTTCCAACTGAGCAGTGGCATGCTGGAAGCGCAGGTTGAAGAGTTCCTGGCGCAGTTCGGTCAGCTTAGCCTGGAGCTGCTCGACGCTCATTTCACGCAGTTCCTTCATTTTCATGCGAAGGCTCCTTCTCTCACCACGATCACGGTCTTCACGGGCAGCTTATGGGCGGCCAGAGTGAGGGCGCGCTTGGCGAGTTCCAGATCGACACCCTTGATTTCATAAAGCACGCGGCCGGGCTTGACCGGTGCGCACCAGCCCACAGGAGCACCCTTACCGGAACCCTGACGAGTGGCCAGAGGCTTGGCGGTGACAGGATGGTCGGGGAACACGCGGATCCAAACCTTACCGCCGCGGCGGATGTGGCGCATCATGGCGATACGAGCGGCTTCGATCTGCTGGCTGGAAAGCTTGCCATGTTCAACAGCCTTCAGGCCAATTTCACCGAAAGCGATGGTAGCACCGCGGTTGGCCGGGCCACGC
>JAFXCE010000016.1 GCA_017521565.1 Clostridia bacterium
CCGTCACCTCAAAGATCTCGGCGATGGTCTCGTTCACGCTGCGCACCACCATATCGCCCTGTTTGTTCATCTGCTTCTGGGCCGCCAGCAGCACGCGCAGGCCAGCTGAAGACAGATAATCCAGCGCAGCAAAATCCAGCACCAGATGTTCTACGCCCGGAAGATTCGCCTTCAGCTCTGCTTCCAGCTGAGGCGCAGTGGTTGTATCCAGGCGTCCGGTGAGGGTGATGGTCAGTTCAGCGGCATTCAGCTTCTTTTCGATGGTCATGGTTGTTCTCTCCTTTTTTGAATTAGATTATGCTTTGACTGTTACATCGATCTGATTGGTCAGTTCGTCTTCGTGGATCGTCGAATGCATCACGCTCTGTGCTGCATTGCGCACCAGCGCCATGGATAGCGTATTATCCGTATCCGCGGGATCAAAAGCCTCGCCGGAATGCCTGATCCGCATGGTCATGCGTTCATCCTTTGCGGAATAGGCAGATGAAACCTGCATAGCAAACTTCTCCGGCAGCTGTGGCAAAATGATCTGCACACACAGTTCTTCAAAAATGGACTGGGCACGATAGATCACCTTCTGAGAAATCATGTTCTTGCGCCCGAATTCCTCAAGCTCTGTCATCAGGCCGATGAAGTCGAAATCTCTGGAAGCAATGTTGGCTTCATGCACCTTCAGGCGGCGGATAAAGCGAATGGTCTTTTCCTTTTGAGGATGATCGAAAACCTGCTCCGTCGTACCGTCTTCGTAGATGCCGCCCTCATCCATGTAGAATACACGGTTGGCAATCTCTTTGGCATAGGACATCTCATGGGTCACGATCATCATGGTTTCGATCACCGTCAGATGCTCAAATCTCCAGCCTCCTTTATCCGGCATCCGCTCACAGATCATGGCTCATGTCAATCGTCAGTACGCCGTTTCTGTTTTTCACACGCACCTCATCGAACATATTCCGGATGATCATCAGCGAAACATCCAGCGTCCTGTCCAGCGCGTCATCTGCAGCAAGCGCCTCCGCCTTAAAAACCGCACGCTCGCTCTCCATGTGGATTTTCAATTGCTGCGCATCATAGCTGATCACATAGCGGATCTGCGCGCCCGGCGCCAGTTCATATATGCCTTCACACAGACTGTCGATGGCAATCTGCATTCTGCGCATCAGCGCGCGCTCAGTTCCGCGCTGTCTGCAGGTATTCTCAATCTCTTCATTCAGGGCGACAATATCCAAAGGCGATACGCCGGAGATGAACGAGAAGACCTTCTTCATGCCAATGCGGCTGAGCAGCGTGGTAAGCAGCAGCACGCACACACCCATGACCATAGGCGACACCAGAATGGTGCTCACGCTATCCGGCAGGAAGCTGTACAGATTCGGGATCAGGGTGCTGATGGCAAAGAACACGCTCAGGAAGATGGTAAAGATGCGTCTGTCATCCAACACGCATTCCATCAGCGCCGAGAAACCGCCCGCCATGATATAGCAGCCACTGTAAAGCAGCACTGCGCCGAGCACCGGCGTAGGAATCATCGAGAGTGTACCGGTCAGCCAGGGGAAGACCGAAGCAATCATCAGCATGGCAGAGGCCAGATACGCCACCTTGCGGCTGGTGATGCCGCTTGCGCCGGCAATACCAATATTGGTCGTCGCCGTGGACTGGATCGGGCCGCCCAGCAAACCGGAAACCGCCGTGCCCAGCGCATTGCCGCGAATGCCGCTTTCGATCGACTTCCAGTTCGGCTTTTTGAAATGGGGATTATCCGCGCTCTGGCAGGCAGAGAAATCGCCGATATTATCCACAATGCCCGCAACCGTGACCACAACGAAGGGAATCAACACTCTGAGGTCAAATGAATAGGAAAGATCGGCATAGATCGGCAGCGCTACCAGCGCCTGATCCCCCATCTGACCGAGGCTCGCAAAATCGAAAACACCGGTGACAGCAGAAATCACAAATCCGAATGCAATGCCCAGCAGCGCCGTATACGGCTTGAGCGGCTTGATAAACAGCGAACACGCCAGCATGAACAGCAGCGTTGCAATCGCTACGACCAGATGCATCGGATTATATACGCCCCCAACGGGCGCGCCCAGGAAGTTCTTGAGCGCCGTCGGCACCAGATTGACGCCCAGAATGAAGATCATTGTGCCGGTAACCTCCGCCGGGAAGAACTTGCGCAGCCTGAAGGTGAATGAACCCAGCACAAAGCGCAGCACGCCGGAGAAAATCGTCATGCCCAGCACAAGCGGTACGCCGCCGATCTCTGCGGCAAGGATACACGCTGAAAGGGCTGCCGAATCCGCCACAGAAAGCGA
>JAFXCE010000046.1 GCA_017521565.1 Clostridia bacterium
ATATGGCCTCGACGGGCAGACAGTATCAAAGTCATGCAGCTACCATCAGGCGTTGGGCGGCGGAGGATATGCGCAGGCAATTGCCGCAAAGGGATTACAGCGTAAAGGCAGGTGACACAATATGATCGAAATGACGGATGAGGTTCGCAGCTATATCGATGAGGCAGCAAATCAGAACATCCTCGAGGACTATGAATACATTGACCCGGAAGATGGATTGATTCATTGCGGCGTATGTCATGAGCGCAGGCAGACGGTGGTCAAGCGCTTCCGTCATCCCGGATACTTTATCCCCCGCTGCCCGTGTTCCTGTCAGATCGAAGAGGAACGGCAGAGAAAAGAACAGCAGGCGCAGCGGGAACGAATGGAGCGGATCAAGCGTCGTCGGGCTCATGGTCTTCGGGATAAGTCTCTTCATGCATATACGTTCAACCACGACAACGGCAGCAATCCGGTGATGGAGAAGGCGCGCGCCTACGTTCGCAACTGGAAAGAGGCATATAGAAACAATACCGGGCTGCTGTTGTTCGGCGACGTTGGCACGGGCAAATCCTTCTTTGCCGGATGTATCGCCAACGCGCTGCTGGATCAGGATGTGCCGGTGCTGATGACCAGCTTCCCGACGATTCTCAATCAGCTGACCGGTGTCTATCCAGAAGAAAGAGTGGAATTCATCAACAGCTTGAACGACTACGATCTGCTGATCATCGATGATCTCGGTGTGGAGCGCAGCACGGAATTTGCAATGGAGCAGATGTTTGAGGTCATTGACAGGCGATACCGATGCGGAAAACCGATGATTATCACGACGAATTTGACGCTGGAGCAATTGAGAAATCCACCTGATCTGGCGCACGCCAGAATCTATGAACGGATATTGGAGAGGTGTGCACCGATCCTGTTCAGCGGAGAGAATTTCAGGAAACAGAAGTCTGAGGAAAATAAGAGGATCGCGCGGATGCTTGTCTCGTCTGGTGCTTGACATGGATATGGAGAGAATACAATAAGGCGGAGAGTTTTTAGGCTCTCTGCTTTTTGCGTTTTGGAGCTCATTTCCGGAACAAATGGTCTGCAAGTGATAAGCTCTCGCATTCGTCTGGATGAAATGCTCGATGGGAAAATGATTGCGCAGAACAGGGGCATTTGTTCTATACAAAGGCTTAAAATCAGACGGTTACAGATAGGTGTGATGGGTAAGGGTATCTTGAAATTTTGAGCATAACACCCCCGGCAGGTGCTGGGGTGTTGATGATTCGATGGATGTAGTTGATGAATCCTCTTTGCTAACTGATCAATTTTCTAAGCCCTCGGCAGGTGCCGGGGACATTGATGCAAAAACAAATGCCCTCCATGCGGGAGGGCATTCTAACTCATTTATCGTGATTGAAGGCACGCATCATGGTAAGCGCGGCCTCTTTCTGTTCCGGCGTCATGGTGCGCCAGTTTTCAAAGACTTCTTTTAGTTCGTCCGTCAGTTCTACCATTTCTGCATCGGAGAAAAACTGTGAGAGCGTGATTCCGAATCCCTGACATATTTTCTCCAGCGTATCAATCGATGGAATGGCATTTCTGCGATATATGTTGGCTATCGTGGATTCTGTCAAACCACTTTCCTTCGCTAGCCGATACATCGTCCAGTTGCGCGCTTCCATGAGCTTATGCAAACGATCCAGTACGTCCACAGCTTCACCACCTTCTTGTACATATTTTACCGTTTTCAAATACGGCAAAATACGGTATGATTGTGCTGTATATACCGTTACATAAAATTGTATAAGAAGAGTGAGGAGAAAATGAATGAAGCAGAAAAACGCAAGAAGCGTTTATGTTTTACAGGACATCGACCAGAAAAATTACATCATAATGAAGCTGAAGTGTGCGGCATTTTGAGAAAAGCGATTGATGATGCTATGACAAATGGCTTTACGACTTTCATAAGCGGAATGGCGAGAGGCGTGGATATGTGGGCAGCAGAAATCGTGCTGGAGAGAAAGAGAGTAAATCCCGAGGTGCGGTTAATCTGTGCGCTGCCGTATCCGAGCTTTGAAAAGAGTTGGAGATTCTCGTGGCAGGAGAGATATGGCTCCATTCTTATGCAAGCCGACTATATCAAAACAATATGCCCGGTATTTTCAAAGGAAAGCTATCAACGAAGGAATGAATGGATGGTTGATCACTCGGCAAGGGTGATTGCAATTTATAATGGAACAGCGGGCGGAACAAAAAAGACAATTGATTATGCCCGGATGCAGGGTGTGAAGGTGGATATCTATGAAGCGTGAGAACAAGCATCTACATATATGTAAATTGAAAAGGTCCGACAGGTGCTGGATACATAAGAAAAAAGCCCGCATAGGTGTGATTACACATCCATGCGGGTAATCCATCAGATTTAATTGAATGTTAATTGCTCCGCCAACTCCGTCCCTTCCCACGGCATATCCACCGCATTCTCACCGAAGTGACCATACGCAGCGATGCCCTCATATATTGGTCTTCTGAGATTGAGCTTTGCAATAATCGAAGACGGCGTGAGTCTCATAATATCCGTCAGTCGCTCCGCAATCACATCATCGCATACCCTTCCTGTGCCAAACGTATCCACGAGCACGCTGACAGGCTGCGCCACGCCGATGGCATAGCTGAGCTGGATCTCGCAGCGATCCGCAAGCCCTGCGGCAACCACGTTCTTCGCCAGATAGCGCGCCATGTACGCGGCGCTCCTGTCCACCTTCGTAGGATCTTTGCCGGAGAATGCGCCGCCGCCATGACGGGCATATCCGCCGTAGGTATCCACAATGATCTTGCGGCCCGTAAGTCCAGTGTCCGCGGCGGGGCCGCCAAGCACAAAGCGCCCTGTTGGATTGATGTAGATCTTCGTCTGCTTATCCAGAAGATTCGCGGGAATCACAGGCTTGATCACATGGGAAAGAATCCCCTGACGCAGGAGCTTGATGTCGATATCGGGATCATGCTGCGCGCTGACCACAACCGTATCTACGCGCACAGGCTTGTCGCCATCATATTCCACCGTCACCTGTGCCTTGCCGTCAGGACGAAGATACGGCAGGATTCTGTCCTTGCGCATCTGCGTCAGGCGCTTGCAGAGCCTATGCGAAAGCTCAATCGCCAACGGCATCATGTGCTGCGTTTCATTACAGGCGTAGCCGAACATCATGCCCTGATCGCCTGCGCCAAGCTCCTGCTCGTCGCCGGATTTGGTTTCAAAGGATTCGTCCACGCCCATCGCGATGTCCGGCGACTGCTCATGCAGGGATACCGTGATGGAAACCGTATCGGCGTCAAAGCCGTATTCACTCTTCGTGTAGCCGATTCTGCGGATGACGTCCCGTGCAATGCCTTCGTAATCCACCTTGGCCTTTGTCGTGATTTCACCCATGATATGCACGTGACCGGGTTCGCAAGTGGTTTCGCACGCACAGCGGGAAAATGGATCTTCCCGCAGGAGCGCATCCAGAATCGCGTCGGAAATCTGGTCGCATACCTTGTCGGGATGGCCTTCCGTGACGGATTCGGACGTAAAGAAATGGTGCTGAAGTCTCATAAAATGAATCCTCTCGTATCAGGCATTCTTCTGGTTCATGGCAAAGGAGACGATATCGGCAATCGCCTCGACAATCAGCGAAATGCCTGTGAACATCCACATGTATACCGTCGTGGTGAACGGATTGAGCATGATGACCGCACCACAGATCACGGAGATCGCCGCAGAGATCGCAGGCATATACCACTTGCCTGCGCCAAGGCGCTTCTGATCAATGGCCGTCTGCACCTTTTCAATGCCCAGCAGCACCAGCATGATACCGTACACCATGCCCATGAACGGGAACACTGCCAGCAGCCAACTGGTCATAAACGAGCAGACAAAGCCCAGCAGCAGGCAGATGACGCCTGACGCAAGGCCGCGCTGCTTTGCTGCCTCGGTCGGGCTGGCCTTGAAGTAGGAAACGACGTCCATCACGCCGCGCAGCATGAGCGCCACGCCGATGGCAATGATGATGCCGGACGTAAAGCCGACGGGCTTCACCAACAGCAGAATACCGATGATCAGCTCGCCAAGGCAGAGCACAAGCGCGTTGATCTTCTTGTTTTTCTTGATTTTGTCCATATTGAAACCTCCTGATTAGCGGGTGTTGCCCCAATAGATCAGTGCCAGCATGCCGGGGCCGACGTGTGCGCCGATGACCGCACCGATGTCCGCCGTGTGGATGTCCGCATCCGGGAACTGTTCCTGTACCTGATCGCGCAGATTGATCGCCCCGATGGGATTATCCGCATGGCCGATGACGACCAGTTTGCCCAGATCCGGCGTCCATCCATGCTTCATCTGCTCAAGCTGCGCGCGCATAGCCTGTTTGGAGCCTCTCGGTTTTTTTGCAACCTCGAGCACGCCTTTCTCTGTGACATGCAGCAGCGGCTTGATATTCAGCACGCCGCCGACAGCAGCAGATACCGCGCCGATGCGCCCGCCGTGCTTCAGATGCTCAAACGTGTCCACCGTAAACCAATGACAGACCTTGAGCATGTTTTCCTGCACCCACTCTGCCAGTTCGTCAAAGCCCATGCCTTCCGCTTGTCTGCGCGCGGCCTCCCGGACAAGAAATCCCTCGCCGACAGAGGCGCACAGCGTATCGATGCACACGATCTTCCTTTCCGGATAGACCCCGCGTAGTTCCTCTGCTGCCATCTTTGCGGAGTTTGTCGTGCCAGAAATACCCGTAGAAAGCCCTAGATACAGCACATCGTATCCGCTGGAAAGCGCCTTTTCAAACGCCGCCTTGCAGCTTTCGGGATTAGCCTGCGAGGTACTGGCGAAATGGCCTGTCCTCTGAAGCGAATAGAATCTCGATACACTCAGATCACCATTCGGGCCGAATGTATGCACCTCATCGCCGATGTTCACGCCCATGGGAATGACCGTCACGGGCGGCAGGCCTTCCATCATAGAAACGCCCAGATCGGACGCGGCGTCGGTAAAAATCCGGTAGTCCGGGAAAACCACAGCGCTCATGGAATCACTCCTTCGATTCAGGATGGGACGCCTGCCAGAGCTTGTCGGCAGTCGGCGTCCAGCAGTCGGCATAGCGCGCGCACTTGTCGCACAGGTGATCGACGCTCTCCAGATCCTGATAGTCGGTGTTCACCGCGCCGGATTCCTTGACCATCTTGCGCAGGCATTCCGGGTTTTCCAGCATCGGGCAGGGACGCAGCATATTGTCGTTGAACGGCTGATTGTCATGGTAGGCCATGAACAGCGGGCTCTGAAGCGCTTCAAGCAGCGTATGCTCATGGATATTCACATTGGAATAGTGGATAAATACGCACGGCTCGACGTCGCCCTTGGCATTGATGTGCAGATAGCAGCGGCCTCCGGCAATGCAGCCGTGGACATATTCCGCATCGTTCTGGAAGTCGATGGAGAAGATCGGCTTGGTACTCCGGTGTTCGCGGATGCGGTTGTACATCACCGTTCTCTGCTCCGGCGTGGGCAGGAGCTCCACAGCGGCGCTGTTGCCAACGGGCATGTAATGGAAGAACCAGACAAACAGCGCGCCGGAATTCACCATCAGATCGAAGTATTCGTCGCTGGAAACGTCCATGTAGTTTCGGCTGGTGTAGCAGGTGGAAACGCCGAATGGGAGCTTATGGGCTTTCAGCAGCGCCATGGCGTTTTGCACCTTCTGATACACGCCCTGACCGCGACGGGAGTCGTTCGCGTCCTCAAAGCCCTCAAGGCTGATCGCCGGAACGAAGTTCTTGACGCGCAGCATCTCCTGACAGAATTCCTCATCGATCAGCGTGCCGTTGGTGAAGGAGAGGAACGTGCAGTCCGGATGCATCTCGCATATCTTAATCAGATCCTTCTTGCGCACCAGCGGTTCGCCGCCGGTGTAGATATACATGTGCGTGCCCAGCTCCTTGCCCTGACGGATGATGGAGTCGATATCCTCGTTGGTCAGGTTCAGCTGATGACCATATTCCGCTGCCCAGCAGCCGGTACAGCGCAGGTTGCAGGCAGATGTCGGATCCATCAAGATGGCCCACGGCACGTTGCAGCCGTACTTGGCGGCGTTCTCCTTCTGGATGGCGCTGCCCTTGAGGCTGGCGTTGAAGAGGAAATTCTGGAAAAATGCCTTGCGCACGCCGGGATCAAGCTCATAGAGCTTGAGGATCAGCTGATACCAGTTGTTCTTTTCATCGATGGCGGTGCGGATAGCGTCGCGCTGGCTGCCGTACCAGCCTTCGGGCAGCAGCTTGTCGGCCAGCTCCATCAGCTTCGGGATGTTCTCCTCAGGATTGCCCTCGATGTACTTGAGAGCCTGATTGATGGCGATGCTCTGCATGGTGTCTTTGATGCTCATATGTGTTTCTTCCTTTCCAAAGATGAAGTGGTGTTCATGTCCCGATTATAAAAAGCATTTTCCCATCCGTCATTGGACAAATCTCGGGATGTGGGCAAATTTGGGACGGATTCAAAAAAGTGTTACCTTTTTGGACACTTTTTAAAATCTGTCCATTGAAGCGTACATCAAACCTCCGTATCATAAACCCAAGAGAATCAACGCACAGAGGTGATTGCATGGAGAGCGTAGAGTATCAGCTGATCGAAACGGTCGTCAGGCGAACGCTTTCCGATATCCGGGACTGCCCGGAGAGGACCATCCGGAATCTGATCGACATGGCACTTCACTTTGCCGAGGGCAAATTTGAGCGCGATTTCTTTTCCATTGCGCAGCACATGCTCGAGGATGAGCACAGCGCCTATTACGATCTCATCAAGGACGCCGCGATGAATGTCGATACCGAAAGGGCGCTTCGCTTTGGCATGAACCTGGGCTACAACGGTTGTGCGCTCGGCGCAAAGACCATCCGCGAAAACGAAGAAAAGCATCGCTTCAATATTCCGTGGTCGCTCTCGCTGATTGTGGATTCCCTTCGCTTTGGGAAACTGGAAGATCGCTATCACGACCTTATTGCGCAGGCCAATTCGCTGGGCGTTTATACATTCCTCATCCGCGCCAAAGGGTGCATGCAGGACATCCTTTCTCTGATTGAGCGACACAAAAACAGTGCGTTCGTCCTGCTGTGCAGGGCCGAAGAAATCACAACCTCTTTTATCAGCACCCTTGAAGACCTGCCGCATACGATGGTTTCCGTCCTGATGAGCAAGGACGCCGACGAGGCCTGCGCACTGCTCAGGAAGCACAAGTACCTCTATGCGCTGGAAATCCCCTACGGCACGGAAAACGCCGCCGCGATCACAACCGGCAGCGCCTTTGACGCTGCGCAGACGCTTCATCCCGCGTTCACGCTGCTCACGCCCAAAAGCTCGTGCCCGGAGAGCATCTCCCATCGCGTATACGAAAGCGTTCAGCAGGCGCGCGAAGAGCAGCAATACCGCACCATCCCGCTGGATATCGTGCACGATTTCCGCGTAATCGACAGCATCATTTCAAACGACGCCTGCAGCGCATGCTTTGATGAAAGCGGCGTCCTGTGGGTGAATCCCGATCAGCCACAGCGCAGCGCGGGCAGCGTGTTTGATCGATCTCTTTTTGATATCCTGCGGGAGACGTTCCCTAAGATATAAATTCTTCCTATCTCTCCTTTGTACAGCAAACAGGAGGCAGATGTCGCGGTCTGCCTCCTGTTTGCATTTATGAGAGTTTCATGGTGCCATTACTTGTGGTACAATGAAGATGTACATGCTGACGATGGGAGATGGAATCCATGAAAAAGATGCTTTTCCTTGGCTTGATTGGCACGCTGCTCTCGCTGATCTGCGACTTTCTCTTAGGCTTTATGGTCTATCCTGAAGCGGACAATCATTACCTTGCGATGCTTACAAGCTGTGGCAATCTCTCATGGATCAGATTAGGCCTGAGCGCGCTCTTTGGCGCGGTGGGCATTCCATTGCAATATTATGGATTCAAGGCAATCGGAGAGATGATCGGCAGGCATACGCGATGCGGAAGGCTTGTTCATGCCGGTGCAGTTTCCACTTTGGCGCTGGGCGGCAGCGTACACATTCTATGCGTTGCGCTGATGGCACTCATCAAGATCGAATGCACGCATGGATTTGATCCGCTTGCCGCCAGCAGTCTGCTTGAAGCGATTCCTGAATCTGCAATGCAGTTTGCCCTTTGGGGAATTCTTCCCGTCACGCTGATCATGATGATGCCTTACTATGGCATGGCAATCGCCATGTTTCTCGCCATCTTCCGCGGCAAAACAGATATGCCGAAATGGATGTGCCTGTTCAATCCGCTTGCCGCAAAAGTGCTTTTGAATGCAGCGGCAGTACTCGCGCCAAACTCTGCGGCAGCAAATGGTTTAGGCATGGCGAATATGGCTCTGGGCGGTATGATTCCTTTCCTTGGAATTCTGATCTGGATGAATGGCCAATCGCAGGAGGCATAATTGAATAGCAGAATGCAAAAGCAGGAGGCAAACCATCATGGTCTGTCTCCTGTCTTCTTTTATATCATGGTGTTTTTTCTCTTTCCTCAAACGAACGCGCCACGGCCTCTGCGCCGCTTTTCACCGTATCCCGAAGCTGTTCCAGAAATATGTCCGGCGGTACGCAGTTAGGGCTGGTGATCCAGCGCTCAATCGTACACCGCAGCGCATCATAGAAGAAATTGACTCTGAATTCCTGATGCTGGTCGCTGCCGAAGATCTCCTGCATTCTGGCAATCAGCATGGGCTCCACCAGCACACGGAAATGCTCTGCCGGTGAATTCTGCCCCTCAATGGTAAACGCTTTGCAGACCAAGGAACGGTTTTCATAAAGATATACGAGCAGCTGCCTAATTCTTGTCCACGAATCCCCTTGAGGCGAACTCATCAGCGCCGTATTCAGCAGCTCCGTATCCAGAATCCAATTGAGCAGATCATATTTATCCTTGAAGTGATAGTAAAAGCTCTTGCGGTTCATGTCGCATTTTTCACAGATATCCGCCACGCTGATCTTACCAAAGGGCATTTCTTCCATGAGCTGCTTGAGCGCTTCGGCCAGCGCTTTCTTGGTGATGCCAGAGTCTGCCACTTCAATCCCTCCCGGTTATCTTCCGACGGTGTGCTCAAGCAAAATCGAAATGCCCATCACGATCAGAATGACGCCGCCTGCAAGCTCCGCCCTGGATTGGTATTTCGCGCCGAACCGATGCCCGATCTTCACGCCCGCAGCGGAGAACATAAAGGTTGTCACGCCGATCAGCAGAACGGCAGGCACAATGGACACCTCAAGAAACGCAAACGTCACGCCGACAGCCAGCGCATCGATGCTGTCCGCAATGGCAAGCGGAAACATGGCTTTTGCCGAAAAGGAATCGTCCAGCTTTTCCGTTTCCTCGCGCGATTCACGAATCATATTGACGCCGATCAGCGCGAGCAGCGCAAAGGAAAGCCAGTGATCAAACCTTGAAATCGCATCGGTGAACCGGCTTCCAAGCAGGTAGCCAATCAGCGGCATCAGCGCCTGCGCACCGCCGAACCAGAGGCCGGCAGATATCATGTGCTTTGTCTCCAGTTTCTTGACTGACAGGCCCTTGCAGATGGCGATGGCAAAGGCGTCCATGGACACGCCCACGGCAACGATCAGCATTTCCCAGATTCCCATTCGTATTCTCCCTTATCAACAAAAGTGAATGCGGATGAACCCAATACGGCGAGGCTTATCTGCACATCCGCACATAAGTCTCGCCGTTTCAGATAACACCAGGCAACCTGCCGATCTGTTGATGCCATCACACGATTGTGTCAGCTACTCCCTTATATAGATATTTTATCACAGGCGGGTCATGCAGGCAATTGACCCGTTCCCATTTCCTTTTGGACAGATTTTAAAAAGTGTCCAAAAAGGTAACAGTTTTGCAAAAGTGGGAAAAATATGGACACCCTCGCTATTTTGTCCAATGAATCGAGAAAAGCACCCTTCTATAATAGATACCGTAAATACGAAGGGAGCGATTGATATGGGGCAGAAAA
>JAFXCE010000047.1 GCA_017521565.1 Clostridia bacterium
CATCCGAACGGAGGTTGATATAGTTTGATAACTATGGCTTAATGTCACATAACCCGCATGGAGTCTTTTTTGCGGGCAGAAAGGAGGAAGGAAAAATGAACAGAGCACACCCTGCCGTACGTTTCCGTATCCCCTCCCCGGAGGTGACGCAATCGTATGGTTGATACCCGACCGAGAGCCTACGAGAAGGCCAGAAAGCGTGCTGCAGAGCTGAAGGCCCAGCGCGACGCCCTGCAGGAGAACAACCCGGTTCAGGCCGGGAAGCCGCCGGGCGCGGGCTTTGAGTCCGAACGCCAGCGCGCCAAGACAGCCCTTCGTGACGAGCTCGATACCTTTGACGGCACGGGCGTACACAAGATCGCTGCCAATGCAGACCGACAGCAGGAGGAACGCATTCTCAACGTTGCCGCATACTGCCGCGTTTCCACGGATGACATCGAGCAGACCATTTCCATTGAGATGCAGAAGAAAAACTACCGGGAAATGATCCGCAGCAACCCAAAATGGAAGTTCTGCGGCCTGTATGTCGACGATGGATTCAGCGGGACAGAGACATTGCATCGTCCCGGCTTTCAGCGGATGATGAAGGACGCACTGGCGGGAAAGATCGACATGATCATCACCAAATCCGTCAGCCGCTTTGCGAGAAACCTGATCGACTGCATCAGCTGGGTGCGCAGGCTGAAGGAGCAGGACCCGCCGATCCCGGTACTGTTCGAGCAGGAAAACCTCAACACGCTGGATTCCACCAGCAATATCATTCTTTTCGTTCTGGCAATGGTCGCCGAGGAGGAATCGCACATGAAGAGCGAGGCCATGCTGCTCTCCCTCGAATGGCGGTTCAGTCGGGGACGATTCATGACGCCGAAGCTGCTGGGCTATGACAAGATCGATGTGATTGAAAACGGAATCCACCGCAAGAAACTGGTGATCAATGAGGAGCAGGCGCAGACGGTCCGGCTCATGTACTACATGCTGCTCAACGGCAGCAGCACACAGGAGATCGCCGAAACCCTGACCGAGCTGGAGCGTGAAACCGGCGGACGCAGGCGTGACGGAACACCCAACACAAAATGGACGGCAACCGGCATCGCAACGGTGATGCGCAATGAGCGCTACTGCGGCGATGTCCTTGCCCGCAAGACATGGACGCCCGACTTCCACGACCACAAGTCCGTGAAGAACCGCAACAAGAAGAACAAGTACTACCAGCCGGCGCATCATGACGCCATCATCACGCGGGCACAGTGGAATGCCGCCCAGCGGATTCTGAACAGCCACCGCTACAGGCACACCGGCACCTACATTCCCATGCGCGTCATCGACATCGGCGCACTGCGCGGCTTCATCTCCGTCAACCGCTCCTGGGCGGGTCACGAGGAGGACGAATACTACCGCGTCAGCCGCATCGCCATGGGTATGGAAGAGGGCGAGCTTCGTGCAGACCTTGAGAATGAGCATCTTCCCGACGCAGGCAGGCGCCTTGTAGGCATGACCGACGACAACGGCATCCAGCGCATTTCCCGTGAACTGAGCGACATGGAAAAACGCGTCAAGGCCCAGCTTGAGGGCAAGACCATGGAAGAGTACGAGCAG
>JAFXCE010000048.1 GCA_017521565.1 Clostridia bacterium
ACTGGGGCTGCCGAAGGATACGGCGGTGGATCTGGCGCTGGCGGCTGTACCGAGCGGCATTGTCGGCGCACGTCTTTATTATGTGATTTTGCAGTGGGAGGCATTTGCAGCCAATCCAATCAGCGCACTGTATATCTGGCAGGGCGGACTGGCTATCTACGGCGCGGTAATCGGTGGTGCGATCGGTGTTGGGATCTATGCATGGCGCAAAAAGCTTTCGTTTGCCGCGCTGGCGGATCTGATCGCGCCGGGACTGTTGCTGGCGCAGGCGATTGGCCGCTGGGGCAATTATTTCAATATGGAAGCGTACGGCGTGGAGATTACAGAACCGATGCTTCAGTTCTTTCCGTTTGCGGTGATGATTCCTTCCGCAACGGGGTATACGTGGCATGCAGCTACCTTCTTTTATGAATCCATGTGGTGCTTGTGCGGTTTTGTGCTGCTGTGGCGCTTGCGCAGGAGGCAAACGGAAAAAGGAAATGTGTTTGCATGGTATTTGCTGATCTATGGTGCGGGACGCTTTGTGATTGAGCAGCTGCGCACGGACAGCCTGCTGGTGGGCAATATGCGTGCATCGCAATATCTGAGTCTGCTGCTGTGTACGGGTGCTGCATTGATGCTGGCGTGGCGTGTATGCGGCCGAAACATGAAAGCATTCGCCCCTGTTGGCGCATGCTGCCTGCTGTGGGTGCTTCGGTGGATGGCTGTAGAGCAGCACATGGTTTATGCATTGCTGCTTGTGTTCGCTGGTGGGCTTGCATGCTGGCTGATGCGAAGAAACAAGAAAGCATTGCTCTGCCTGACGGTGGTGATTCTGCTGGATGGCGTTGGCCTGCTGGCAGCGGTGCTACAGCCCATCTCTGCACAATTCGCCCTGTGGCTGCATGCGCTGATCTGCAGCATGACGCTGGTTGGCGGCGTGATGGTGCTGTGTACATCGAACAAATGATACAAAGGAGGAAGCGGCGATGCCGATCGGCCCTTTGAAAAACACATTGTACGGAATGGCGCTGCCGTTGATTGGCAAGCGCTGTGAATGGAAAAGCGCCGGTGATCCGCGCTTGACCCGAGTGTTGAAGCGGCATCACGTGGTAGGCACGTGTATTCAGCGCTTTGAAAAGGGCGTGCTGACGGACTGCTTTGCTGCGGGATACGCGCAGCTCGGAGAGAAGAAAGCCCCTGTTGCGGCCGATACGGTATTCCGTACCGCGTCAATTGCCAAAATGGTCAGCGCGCTATTGGTGTTCAGATTGCAGACTTTGGGCGAGCTGAGCGTCCAGCAGGAGCTTTCGGAGCTGATCGGGTACCCTGTACGCAATCCGTTTTATGCCAAAGCGCCGATCACCCTGGCCATGCTGCTCAGCCATACGTCCAGTATCCGGGATTCGGCAGCCTATTTTGCAGCCTTTGAGAATCGCACGCCGCTGAAGGAAATGCTGAAAGATTCGGACGCTTTCATTCCTGCCGTTCCGGGAACCGCTTTCCGCTACAGCAATTTTGCGGCGGGAATCGTGGGATGCATTCTGGAAAAACAAACCGGGATGAGCTTTGAGAAGCTGGCGCAGCAGGAGCTGTTCGAACCGCTCGGAGTGAAGGCCACCTTTGATGCATCCACGCTGGATGCTGCCAAGACGGCGGACAGCTACCGCGTGCTGCCGGCTGGTCATGCTTTTGATGCTGCGGCGAGAATTGCCAAGGCTATTCCGCTGGACGAAGCGGACCCGGAGCAGCATTACCTGCTGGCCTCAGGCAATCTGTATCTGACGGCGGCGGATCTGGCAAAGCTGACGCTGGCGGCTTATAGCGGAGCCAACGGTTTTCTGGATGAAACCAGTCTGCATCAGCTGCAGACGCCGCTGATGGGCTGGCCGGAAAAAGAAGTGCCCATGCGGCATGGCATGGGACTATTGCAGATTGACGATCCCAAGGTGTATCGCGCGCCGCTGTGGGGGCATCAGGGCTTTGCCTACGGTGCGGTCAACGGCGTAATTTTCGATGGTGAAGGCAATGGATTCGTCAGTCTCAACAGTGGCGCGAGCGAGCGCAGACACGGCCATCTGGCGCTTGTCAACCGCGATCTGATTGCATGGGCCATGAAAGGATAAAGGAGCATCAGCCAATGCTGGATGTGATCAAAGAAATCAACGAAAAACGGCATAGCTCGATCGTGGTGATGGAAGGCGGCGAGCAGTTCTGGCTGACCTGGACGCAAATGCAGGAGCATGAGCCCTTCAAGGTTGGTCTGGAGGTGGATACCGACGAACTGCGTAAGTGGCTGCTGCCGCGGCAGTATCCCATGGCGCTCAACGACGCGGTAGCGATGCTTGCGCAGCGTGCGCGCGCCAGCGGTGAAATTCGCCAGAAGCTGCGCCGCAAGCTGTATATGGAAGATACCATTGAAATGGTGCTGTATAAGCTGGAAAAGGAACGGCTGCTGGACGATGAGACATTTGCACGCGACTGGGCGGCATCACGCGCACGCAGCCAGCTGGGTCGCAGCCGCATCCTGCAGGAACTGCGCATGAAGGGCATTTCGCAGGAAATGGCCGAAAACGCGCTGGATGAACTGGATGAGGAGGAAGGCGACGAGGCGGCGGTGGCCCTGGCTGCAAAGCTGCTTAAGCGCTACAGCCGCGAGACGGATGAGCGCAAGGGAATGCAGAAGCTGCTGGCGGCCATGGCGCGCCGCGGCTACGGCTACGAAGAAAGCCGCAAAGCGGTGCAGGCAGCGATTGAGCAGATGGATGAATGAGATTGACAAGCGCAATCCAGCATGCTATTGTATCCATAACGACTTCGCACAACAAATGAATCATGGGAGGATTACGCATGGCTGAAATCCTTGATAAGAGCAATCCGTGGTATCGTGACGACGACGAATCCATTCTGGAAATCTACAACATCGAAACCGACGAGCGCAAAGTGGTTGCTGACCTGGACTATTTGATCGAAGCGCCCAACTGGACGCCGGACGGCAAGGAGCTGGTGTTCAACAGCAATGGCCGCATGTTCCGCATCAACATCGAAAGCGGCGAAATCAACCAGATTGACACCGGTTTTGTGGATAACTGCAACAACGACCATGTGGTTTCTGCCGATGGCAAGGGACTGGCGGTCAGCCATGGCACCAAAGAGGACGGCAAATCGCGCATTTACACGCTGCCGTTTGAAGGCGGTACGCCCAGACTGATCACGCCGCTGGCGCCCAGCTATCTGCACGGGTGGTCTCCGGATGGCAAAACGCTGGCCTACTGCGCCGAACGCAACGGCGAGTACGATATCTATACCATCCCGGCGGAAGGCGGCGTGGAAACGCGCCTGACAGATGCGCCCGGCCTGAATGACGGCGCGGAATATGACTCCGCGGGCGAGTACATCTGGTTCAACTCCGTTCGCACCGGCCTGATGCAGGCATGGCGCATGAGGGCGGACGGTTCTGAGCAGACGCAGATGACCTTTGACGAAGGCTGGAACACGTGGTTCCCGCACATTTCTCCTGACCGCAAAAAGGTTGCTATGATCTGCTACCGCAAGGGCGATCTGGAACCCGGCGAGCATCTGCCGCACAAGCATGTGGAAATCCGCCTGATGGATGCGGACGGCTCCAACGTGCGCACGCTGGTCAAGCTCTTTGGCGGACAGGGCACCATCAATGTCAACTCCTGGTCGCCGGACAGCAAGTGCTTTGCTTTTGTCAGCTACCGCATCCGCGGGCAGGAAAACGTCTGAAGGGAAGGGCGCCAACATGGATCATCCCGTCAGCAAAAAGGGCTTTATTCAGATCAACATCGTAGTGCGTGATATTGAGCTGGCTGCTCGCAAATGGGCGCAGCTTTTGGGCATCGAAGTGCCTGAGATTCGGATTAACCATCTGGAAGGCAACGAGAACTATTCCTATCGCGGCGAAAAGGTCAGCTGCGATCTGAAGGTGTGCGACATTCACATGGATGGCTTTGTGATTGAACTGCACGAGCCGGTGGGCGGGCCTTCTTCCTTCCAGGAGTTTCTGGACAAGCACGGCAACGGTGTGCATCATCTGGGATTCGAGGTCGGCGACCTGCGCGATGAGGTCATTGCCGATCTTGAAAAGGAGGGCTACGACGTAAACCGCACGCTGGGCATCTATCCCGGCAGCAGCTGGACCATCGTGGATACAGAGGATACGCTGGGTGTGAATCTGAACATCAAGCCTGTACGATAAGGCGCAAAGAGGGGAAGCAAATGCTTCTCCTCTTTTTTGAACTCCGCAAGCAGGGAAATCATTTGGCCAAAGAAGCTGGTATGATAGACGCGTGGCCACAAAAAGAGAAAGGAGAAGAGGGGCCGTGGATTACCGACATATGCTGCAGCGCAGTCTGGATGAAATCGAAGAAAACCTGCAGGCAGATATCACCGCGCAGGAACTGGCAGAGCATGCCGGATTTTCGCTGTATCATTTTTACCGCCTGTTTCATGCCTATACAAGCATGCCGGTGATGCAGTATGTGCAGCGCCGCAGACTTTTGCATGCCATTTATGATGTGCGAAACGGCGAAAAACGCATCGACGCAGCGCTCAGATATGGCTTTGATACCTATGCAGGGTTTTACAAGGCCTTCCGCCGCGAATATGCCTGTACGCCGTCTGCCTTTCTTCGAAAGAACAGAGCCAAAAAACCTGTCAGGATCAATCTGCTGGAGGAGGAGCATATGAATATCAATCAAGCGCGTCAAGCCCTTGCACACTGGGGCATGGAGAACGAGCCGGTTCAGAGCTGGTATGACGAAAGCAGCGGTCATCTGATCGATCATGCGCTGCTGGTCGGAGAGCAATATGTGCTGAAATGGGATGCGAAGCTGGCTGGGCTGGTAAACAGCATGGGTATTGCACAGCAGCTGAAAAGCCTGGGCGTGGATACGCAGACGCCCGTACCCACGCTGCAGGGCGCTCAATATATTCAGATCGGTTCGATGTATGTCAGCCTGTTCAGGCGGGCACGGGGCAAGGAAATCATTGCGGCCGAACTGTACGACGGAGGCGGCGAGCGGGAGGCGCGCTTTGTTGGCGAGGTCATCGGCCAGTTGCATCTGGCGCTTGCGGGGGCGGAGATGCAGGTTAAGGAGGCGGAGCTGCTGTCGACCGTGCGGGACTGGGCGCTGCCGAATGCCGGAGACATCCTCGGCCTGTCCAGGGAATGGATGGCGGACTATGTCGCCGAATGTGAAAAACTGTTTCCCAAACTTCCCAGACAGATCATTCACCGCAATCCGCATCCCGGCGCGATTCTGAAGGCGCAGGGGGAGTGGGGGATGATTGACTTTGAGATGGCGGAAAGAAACGTACGCATCTTTGATCCGTGTTACGCCGCCACTGCCGTTCTCTCGGAAAGCTTTGAGGAAGGAAACGCGCAGAAGTTTGAACGCTGGCTGAGTATTTACCACAACATTCTGCATGGCTATGACAGCGTGGTCAGACTGACGGAGCCGGAGAAACAGGCCGCGCCGTATGTTCTTCTGGCCAATCAGTTCGTGTGCGTGGCGTGGTTTGCCACGCAGGAGAAGTATCAGGATGTGTTTGAGATCAACTGCAAGATGACACGTGCAATCATCAGCTACATGGATCAGCTCAGAATGGCATAACAAAATCACCCCGCGAAGAATGAACTGATCCTGTAAAAACGGACAATAGACAAAACACCCCCTGATGTAGGAAAATAAACTTACATCAGGGGGTGTTTGTATGAAGAAACGAGGGTACACGCATGTAAAGGAATTGGTGCCAGCAATTCAGCAAATGGTGGCAGAAGGGAAAACGCAGCGAGAGATAGCAGAATATTATGGATTCAGAGACAAAGAAGTTGTAAGAGAAGCGTTGAAACGCGAGCGAAGAAAAGCAGTTGCAAGGATTCCCAAACAAAGAGGGCGTAAGCCAGCAAAAACATTGGCAGAGTATAAATACGAAAATCAACGTCTGAAAATGGAAAACGAATTGCTGCGGAATTTTCTGCAATCCACAGAAAGGAGGTGAGGCCGAAAGCAAAATATGCGGTCATTTACCGGTACAGGAAAGAATATTCCATATCGGTTATGTGCCGATTCTTCGGAGTGTCCCGAAGTGGTTATTACGATTTTGTTCAGAGAATAGGCCGACCCGAAAAGGACGCTGTACTGGCGGAAGAAATCCGTCAGCGACAAGAGAAAAGTTTTCAGACCTACGGCTATCGCAGAATGCATTTGTCTTTGGCAAAGAGTGGAATCGTTCGAAATCCTAAAACAATATTGAGAATCATGAAAAAGTATAATCTATTGTCTGAAATACGACGCCGCAAGAAGTGGGTCAATATGGGACAACAGCTGCATCGCTACGAAAATTTGCTTAACCGACAATTTAAAGCCGACAGACCAAACCACAAATGGGTAACGGACATCTCTTACATACACACTAAACAAGGCGTTCTATATTTATCCATGATTCGGGATCTGTACGACAACAGTATTGTAGCCTACAAAACCGGCACAGAACAAACGGTTAATCTTGTTCTGGATACTATCCGGCTTGCAATGCGCAAAGAAAAGAAGAAGGTCGCTGCAGAGCTGCAACTCCATAGCGACCAAGGCTTTCAATATACCTCCCAAGCATATTTCAAGCTAACACAAAGATATGGCATAACTCCATCAATGTCAAGACGTGGCAACTGCTATGACAATGCCATGGCCGAAAATTTCTTCGCTATTCTCAAGACCGAATGCATCTACAGGCACAAACCTTCCACGTTTAGCGAAGCCAATGACATGATCGATCGCTATATCCTTTTCTACAACCGTGAGCGGATCCAGTTGAAAACCGGAGTGCCTCCGCTTACAC
>JAFXCE010000020.1 GCA_017521565.1 Clostridia bacterium
GGCATCGCGCAGATCGGCAAGTCCTTCCGCAACGAGATCACCCCGGGCAACTTCATCTTCCGCGTGCGCGAGTTCGAGCAGATGGAGCTGGAGTTCTTCTGCAAGCCGGGCACCGACCTCGAGTGGTTCGACTACTGGCGCTCCTTCTGCCGCGACTGGCTGCTGGGCCTTGGCATCAAGGAAGACAGCCTGCGCCTGCGCGACCATGAACCGGAGAAGCTGGCGTTCTATTCCAAGGCGACCACCGACTTTGAGTTCCTCTTCCCGTTCGGCTGGGGCGAACTCTGGGGCATCGCTGATCGCACCGACTACGACCTCAAGCAGCATCAGGAGCATGCCGGCAAGTCCATGGAGTACATGGATCCGGTGACCAACGAGAAGTACATCCCGTACTGCATCGAGCCGTCTCTGGGCGTTGACCGCATGGTGCTCGCGTTCCTGTGCAATGCCTATGAGGAGCAGGAGCTCGAGGGCGGCGACGTGCGCAACGTGCTGCACTTCCATCCGGCGCTGGCGCCGTTCAAGTGCGCTGTGCTGCCGCTGCAGAAGAACAAGCTCGGCGGCCTGGCGACTGAGGTCTATGAGAAGCTGGCAAAGCACTTCATGGTCGACTACGACGAGACTGGTTCCATCGGCAAGCGCTATCGCCGTCAGGACGAGATCGGCACTCCGTACTGCATTACTGTCGACTTTGACACGCAGGAGACCGGCATCGTGACCGTTCGCGACCGCGACACCATGGAGCAGGAGAAGGTCCATATCGACGATCTTGTGGCCTACATCGCGGGGAAGATCGAGTATTGATCCTCAATACAATCGGAATAACCGGGAAGCTGCCTTCGGGCGGCTTCCCTTTTTCATCAGATAAAACGACAATGAGAACAAATGTTCTTGTCAAGCGCGTAAAAACGTGTTATAATCATGCCGTCCGGGGATGAAATTGGAATCTCCTCCGGACGGCTTTTTCTTGTATTTGCGCATCTTCCATGATACAATACACTTGCAGATTTATGTACATGCCAACAGAAGCAAGTGAGATGTGACATATATAAAGGAGAATGCATTTGGCTATTACAGTAGGACTGATTTCTCTGGGCTGCAGCAAGAACCGCGTGGATTCCGAGCAGGCGCTCGGCTTCCTCAAGGATCGCGGCTATCAGATTGTGGCCGACCCGGCGAAGGCCGAGGTGATCATTGTCAATACCTGCGGCTTCATCCAGCCGGCGAAGGAAGAGGCTATTGCCACCATCTTCGAGATGGCGGAGTATAAGGAGACCGGCAAGTGCCGCCTGCTGGTGGCGACGGGCTGCTTTGCGCAGCGCTATCCGGAGGCGATCCTCGAGGAGATGCCTGAGGTGGACGTGATCATGGGCGTGAACGAATACAAAAAGCTCGATCAGGCGATTCAGGAGGCGTTTGCCGGCAGCCGCCCGGTGTATACCGATGACGACGGCCGTTTCTTCGAGTTTGGCCGAGTGCTGACGACGCCGAAGTACAGCGCATACATACGCATCGGCGAGGGCTGCGACAACTGCTGCTCGTACTGCGCGATTCCGCTGATCCGCGGCGGCTACCGCTCAAGGCCGAAGGTGGACATTATCGCCGAGGTGAAGCAGCTGGCCGGCGAGGGCGTGAAGGAGTTCACGCTGATCGCGCAGGACACCACGCGCTACGGCACCGACCTTGGCGGCCCGAGCAAGCTGCCGGAGCTGATTGAGGAGATTGCGGCGATCCCGGGCGTGGAATGGCTGCGCACGCTGTACTGCTATCCCGAGCGCGTGGACGACAGGCTGCTGGATACCATCGCCCGTCTTGACAACGTCTGTAACTATCTCGACCTGCCGATGCAGCATATCGCCCAGCACGTGCTGGACGACATGAACCGCACCGACACGAGCGAGCACATCCGCGAGGTTTGTGCAAAGTTCAAGGCGCGCGGCATGATGCTCAGGACGACGATGATGGTCGGCTTCCCGGGCGAGACGGACGAGGATTTTGAAGAGCTGATGGACTTCGTCCGCGAGACGAAGTTTGACCGCATGGGCGCGTTCACCTTTTCCCCGGAGGAGGGCACCGTCGCAGCGGAGATGGAAAACCAGATCGACGAGGAGATCAAGCAGGCGCGCTATGACGAACTGATGACGGCGCAGCATGCGATTTCCCTTGCGCAGAACAAGGCGCGCGTGGGCACGACCTGCCGCGTGCTGGTGGAAAGAAAGCGCGGCAGCCGCTACGTCGGCCGCAGCGAATTCGAAGCGCCGGAGACCGACGGCAGCATTTACTTTGGCAGTGAGGAGCCGATTGAGATCGGCACGTTCGTGAACGTCAAGATCACGGGCGCGAAGGCTTACGACCTGATGGGAGAACGCGTATGAAAAAGATCATTTCGGGCATCATGGAGCTGAACCTGCCCAACAAGCTGACGCTGCTGCGCATCGCGCTGGTGCCGGTGTATCTGGTGCTGCTGGCGTATGGACTCAACTGGCTGGCGCTTGTCGTGTTTGCGGTCGCGTCGCTGACGGATATGCTCGACGGCAAGATTGCCCGCAAGTATAACCTGATCACCAATTTCGGCAAGTTCATGGACCCGATTGCCGACAAGCTGCTGACCCATACGGCGTTCATCATGCTCTGCGCGATGGGCCGCCTGAATGTGGTTGCGTGCATCATCTTTATTGCGCGCGAGTTTGTGGTCTCCGGCCTGCGCCTTGTCGCGGTGGAGCAGGGCCACGTGATCGCCGCGGGCATGAGCGGCAAGGTCAAGACCGTGCTGCAGATGGCGCTGGCGCTGCTGCTGACCGTCATGAGCGGGAACATCGTCACGGATATCGTGATGCTTGCGGCGGCGGCGATGACGCTGTATTCCATGGTGGAATATGTGTGGCAGAACCGCGCGGTGCTCGGCGGAGCGAAGTAAGAAGAATCCGACTGCGGCAAGGGGGAGGAGTAGAACCCCTCCCCTACAGGAAATATAGAGAGACAATATGTAGGGGCGGGGCTCTGCTCCGCCCATGACAAGACGCTTCAAACGGGCGCGAAGAGGACTGAAGCCGAGTGCGTCCATTGGTTGCAATCAGCGAGGCGGAACGCCGGGAAGCGCAAGGAGTGACGGAACGTCATGACGATGCGAGTTCCCCGGATGAAAGGAGCCTGAGGCACTGTGTCCCTCAGGCGGGTTTCAGGGCGGCAGCCCTGAGAAAGGCGTGGCTATGATCGCAGAAATTGTCGCTATCGGCACGGAACTGCTGATGGGTCAGATTCTGGATACCGACGCGCAGTATCTATCGCGCAGGCTGCAGAGCCTCGGTATTTCGGTGTATTACCATCAGACCGTGGGCGATAATCCGCAGCGGATGCGGGATACGATCGCCTTAGCGCTCTCCCGCAGCGATATCGTGATCACCACCGGCGGCCTCGGGCCGACGCAGGACGACATCTCCAAGGAGATTGCGGCGCAGCTGCTGGGGCTTGAGATGCGGTTTGACGAGGCGAGCTGGCAGGCGATCCGGGGCTATTTTGATCGGCTGGGCCGCGAATGCCCGGAGAACAACAGGCGGCAGGCGATGTTTGCCGAAGGGGCGACCATCCTGCCCAACGGCTGCGGCACGGCGCCGGGCTGTATGATTGAACAGGGCGGCAAGGTGGTTGTCCAGCTGCCGGGCCCGCCGCATGAAATGGCGGCGATGTTCGATGGGCAGGTGTATCCGAGGCTGGCGGAGATGACCGGCGGATGCATTGCATCGCGTTATATCCGCACCTACGGTATCGGAGAATCGCATCTGGCGCAGCTGTGCGCGAAGTGGATCGAGCATGAAACCGGCGGTGTGACCGCCGCGCCGTACTGCTCGCTGGGCGAGGCTCAGCTGCGGATAACCGCGCGCGGGGAGAGTGAGCGGGAAGCGCTTGAAAAGATCGAGCCCGTGGTGAAGGAAGTGAAGGCGCTGCTGGGCGATTACGTCTATGCGGTGCTTCCTACGTCCGAAGGATCCATGGAGGAGGCCGCAGGGCGCGCCCTGACGGAAAAGGGCCTGACGGTTGCAACGGCGGAGAGCTGCACGGGCGGACTGGTTGCGGCGCGCCTGGTGAACTATCCGGGAATTTCCTCAGCGCTGCATGAAGCGCACGTGACCTATGCCAACGAGGCGAAGGTAAAATACTGCGGCGTAAAGGAAGAGACGCTTGCGCGCCACGGCGCGGTAAGCGAGGAGATGGCGCGCGAGATGGCCGAGGGCCTTCGCGCGAGGAGCGGCGCGGATATCGCCGTGGCGACAACGGGCATCGCCGGGCCGGGCGGCGGCACGGAGACAAAGCCGGTCGGTCTGGTGTATGTCGCCTGTGCCGACAGAGACGGCGTATGCGTGCAGAAGCTGCAGCTGACGGGCAGCCGCGAGCGCATCCGCAATCTTTCTGCGCTGCGCGCGCTGGATATGATCCGGCGTGCGGCGATCAGAGCATGAAGGCGATCGCGGAAGATTGCAAATCGAGCAGTCCTGCATTACTCCCTCAGTCTGCCATCAGCAGCCAGCTCCCTCCTGAGGGAGGGGGGACCATCCGAAGGATGGTGGAAGGAATGCAGCCAAGCTGCGAAAGATACAAAGAAGCATAAAACCGACTTCAGAGCGTGGAGAAGAGGAGATATACTATGGCAGCGAAGAAGAGCACTAAGGCGGCTCAGGCCGCCGTTGAAACGGAAAACAGCGAAAAGAAGCGCGCGCTTGAAATGGCGCTGGCGGGCATTGAAAAGCAGTTCGGCAAGGGCTCCATCATCCGCATGGGCGACCGTCCGGTGCAGAACATTGAAGTCATCCCGACCGGCTGTCTGGATCTGGATATCGCGCTGGGCGTGGGCGGCCTGCCGCGCGGCCGTGTGATTGAGATCTATGGACCGGAATCCTCCGGCAAGACCACCGTTGCGCTGCATGTCGTTGCGGAGGCGCAGAAGGCCGGCGGCGTGGCGGCGTTCATCGACGCGGAGCACGCGCTCGACCCGATCTACGCCAAGAAGCTGGGCGTGGATATCGATCAGCTCTACGTTTCCCAGCCGGATACCGGCGAGCAGGCGCTGGAGATCTGCGAGGCGCTGGTGCGCTCCGGCGCGATCGACATCGTGGTTATCGACTCTGTTGCGGCGCTGACGCCGAAGGCCGAGATCGACGGCGAAATGGGCGATTCCTTCGTCGGCCTGCAGGCCCGCCTGATGAGCCAGGCCCTGCGTAAGCTGACGGGCATCGTCAACAAGACCAACTGCGTATGCATCTTCATCAACCAGCTGCGCGAGAAGGTCGGCGTGATGTACGGAAATCCGGAAACGACGCCGGGCGGCCGCGCGCTCAAGTTCTATTCCTCCGTGCGTATCGACATCCGCCGCGGCGAGCAGCTCAAGGACGGCTCGACCGTCGTGGGCAACCGCACAAAGGCGAAGATTGTCAAGAACAAGGTGGCCCCGCCGTTCCGCGTGGCGGAGTTTGATATCCTCTATGGCGAGGGCATCAGCCGCGAGGGCAACCTGCTTGACAGCGCTGTGCAGCTGGATATTATCCACAAGGCGGGCGCGTGGTTCTCCTATGGCGATCAGCGCATTGGTCAGGGCCGCGAGAACACCCGAAAGTTCCTCAAGGAGAACCCTGCGATTGCCGCGGAGATCGACGCGCTGGTGCGCGCGGAGCTGATGGGCAAGAACGAGGCGAGCGCGCCGGTGCTCGAGCCGGAAGAACTCGAGGATGATTTTGACGATCTGCCGCTGATGGGCGCAGACGAGTGACACATAAGCCGCAGAAACGCTCTGCGGCTTTTTCTCTACAAGGCGTACACGCCGGAGGAATGGCAAAATGAACGAAAGCGAAGCGATGGCAGTTCTGGTTGATGCAAGGGGCGTCAGCTATGGCAGGCGCGAGGCGGCGCTTGCGCAGGCGGGCAGCGCGCGGGCGGTGCTGGAGGATCCTGCGGCGTATGGCGCGCAGCTGGGACAGGAGGGCGTTGACGCTGTGCGCAGGAGCATGGAGGGCGCACAGGCGCTGTTTGATCGCCTGCGGAAGGATGGCGTGCATCTGATTGTGCGCGGAAGCGAGCGATATCCGGAGCTGCTTGCGCAGATTGTGCATCCGCCGCATCTGCTCTATGTGAAGGGCAGCGCGAACCTTTGCGACCGGTTTCCGATGGCGGTGGTCGGCACGAGGCGCGCAAGCGGCTATGGCCTGCGCCAGACGCGCGCCATAGCGCGGGAGCTGGCAGGAGAAGGCATGTGCATCGTGTCCGGTCTGGCGCTTGGCATTGACGCCGCCGCACACGAGGGCGCGCTGGACGCGCAGGGAAGGACGATCGCCGTGCTGGGCAGTTCGCTGGACAAAATGTATCCGTCAGCAAACCGGCATCTGATGGCGCGCATCATTGACATGGGCGGAAGCGTTGTGTCGGAATATCCGCCGGGAACGGAGCCGACACGCTACAGCTTTCTGGATCGCAACCGGATTATCGCGGGGCTTTCGCTCGGCGTGCTGGTCACAGATGCGCCTGCGCGGAGCGGCGCGCTCTCCACAGCACAGCGGGCGCTCAACGAAGGACGCGAGGTGTTTGCCGTTCCCGGGGATATCGACCGCGTGACGTCGCAGCTGCCCAACCGGCTGATTGCGGAAGGCGCGTATGCCGTGACCTGCGCGGATGATATTCTGCGGAAGATTGTCATTGAGCCGGCCGGAATGCAGGGTTCAGGAGGGCGGAAGAAAAAAGCGGCTGCGGCGCGGACGGGCAAAAGCGGCGCGCAGACACAGACAGGCGGCGCACAAACAGACCGGCAGATGGAGCAGACGCTCAGCCCACAGGAACGGGCGGTATACGACGCGCTCACAGCGGGCGAAACGGACTTTGACAGCCTCTGCGAAAAGACAGGGATGGATGCGACGGAGCTTGGATCGCTGCTTTTGATGATGGAGCTTGACGGGCTGCTGGAGGCGCTGCCGGGCTGCATGTACCGCCTGGCATGACGGCCGGGAGGCAAGAAGAACGGAAGATGCATGAAAAAGCAAGAACCGCTGAATTCATGGCGGTTAGGCAAAACTACCGCATATAATGAAGGAACTTCACACAAAATCGGGCGCAATGCCTTGACAGATTCAAAAAGGGCTGGTATCCTTTTCTGCGTTATGTGTGAGTATGCGGGTTTTCCCGCTTTTCTGGAGGAATTGATTTGAGCAGTCGTAAACCATCGCACAAGCTGGTCATCGTGGAGTCGCCCGCCAAGGCGCGCACCATTTCCAAATTTCTGGGCAGAACGTATAAGGTGGAGGCCTCCAATGGTCATGTCCGCGATCTGCCCAAGTCCCAGCTGGGCGTGGATGTGGAAAACGGCTTTGAGCCGAAATACATCACGATTCGCGGCCGCGGCGAGGTGCTCGAGCGCATCCGCAAGGAAGCAAAGAGCGCCAAGTCCGTCATCCTCGCAACTGACCCGGACCGCGAGGGAGAGGCCATTTCCTGGCATCTGGCGACCATCCTTGGCATTGACCCGGAAAGCGCGTGCCGTGTAGAGTTCAACGAGATCACGGAAAAGACCGTCAAGAGTGCTGTAAAGACGCCGCGCAGCATCAACATGGAGCTGGTTGACGCGCAGCAGGCGCGCCGTGTGCTTGACCGCCTGGTGGGCTACAAGATCAGCCCGCTGCTTTGGGTGAAGATCAAGAAGGGGCTTTCGGCCGGCCGCGTGCAGTCCGTGGCGACGCGCATGATCGTCGACCGGGAAAATGAGATTGAGACGTTTGAGCCGGAGGAGTATTGGCATGTCAATACGTCCCTGCGCGCGGGCAATGCGCGGCTCTCTGCGAAGCTGTACAGCATCGACGGCGAGCGCGTGAGCATCGCCAGCGAGGAGCAGGCCAACAACGCCAAGGCGCGCATCGAAAAGGGCGGCTTTTCGATTAAAAGTGTGAAGCGCGGCGAGCGCCGCAGACATCCGGCTCCGCCGTTTACCACGTCGAACCTGCAGCAGGAGGCCAGCCGCAAGCTGGGCTTCACCACGGCGAAGACGATGCAGATCGCGCAGCAGCTTTACGAAGGCGTCGACATCGAAGGCCGCGGTACGCTGGGCCTGATTTCCTACATCCGTACCGACTCAGTCCGCCTGTCCGATGAGGCTGTCGCGGGCGCGCGGGCGATGATCGGCGAGCGCTACGGCGCGGAATTCGTGCCGGAGAAGCCGGTCGTTTACAAGGGACGCAAGAGCGCACAGGACGCGCACGAGGCCATCCGCCCGTCAAACATCGAGCTGCGCCCGGAGGATCTCAAAGCCTCCCTCACGCGGGATCAGTTTAACCTGTACAAGCTGGTCTACCTGCGCTTTGTCGCCTGCCAGATGGCGGACGCCGTCTATGAGACGCAGCAGATTGAGATTGCATCCGAAAGCGTCGTGCTGCGCTCAAGCGCCGAACGTATGAAGTTTGCAGGCTTTACGGCCGTATACGAAGAGAGCAGCGACGATGCCGCCGAGGATGACGTGCAGCATGCGCTCATGGATGTAGCGGAGGGGCTGCAGGCGGAGATTGAAGCGATCGAGACCACACAGCACTTTACGCAGGCGCCGCCGCGATACACCGAGGCGTCGCTGGTTCGCGCGCTGGAGGAAAAGGGCATCGGCCGCCCGTCGACCTATGCGCCGACGATTTCGACCATCCTTGCGCGCGGCTATGTGATGCGCGAGAAGAAGCAGCTTTATCCGACCGAGCTGGGGATGATGATCAACGACATGATGAAGGAGCATTTTTCCGACATCGTGGATCTGGCGTTTACCGCGGGCATGGAAGAGAAGCTTGACGAGGTGGAAGAGGGCGCGCTGGGCTGGCGCGAGGTCATTGAGGAGTTCTATGGCCCGTTTGCCGCGACGCTTGAAAAGGCTGAGGCTGAGATCGAGAAGATTGAGATCAAGGACGAGGTTTCCGACGTGGTCTGCGACAAGTGCGGCGCGATGATGGTGTATAAGCTTGGCCGGTTCGGCCGCTTCCTCGCCTGCCCGAATTTCCCGGATTGCCGCAACACCAAGGCGATCCAGGTGGAGATTGAGGCGCCCTGTCCGCAGTGCGGCGGCAAGCTGCTGGAGAAAACCTCACGCAAGGGCCGCAAATTCTATGGCTGCGAGCGCTATCCGGAGTGCGAGTTTGTCTCGTGGGAGATGCCGGTTTGCCAGAAGTGCCCCAAGTGCGGCGGATACATGGTCTTCAAGCGCGGCAGGAAGGGCGAGAACTACCATGTCTGCGCCAATGAGAACTGCCGCGAGCGGATCGCTGCTCCGGCCAGTGAGGATAACGATGAATAAAGCTACGGTAATTGGCGCCGGTCTCGCGGGCTGCGAGGCGGCGTGGCAGCTGGCGGGTCGCGGCGTTCATGTGACGCTGTGCGAAATGAAGCCTGACAAATATACGCCCGCGCATCACAGCGCGGGCTTTGCTGAACTGGTCTGCTCCAATTCCCTGCGCAGCGACCAGCTGACCAATGCGGTCGGCCTGCTCAAGGAGGAGATGCGCCAGCTGGGCAGCCTGATTATGAAGGCGGCGGACAAGAGCCGGGTGCCTGCAGGCGGCGCGCTGGCGGTTGACCGCGAGGCGTTCTCTGCGTATGTGACGCAGGCGGTGGAAGCCCACGAAAATATCACCGTCGTGCGCGGGGAGATCGAGGAGATCCCGGAGGGGAACGTGATCATTGCAACCGGCCCGCTGACCAGCGACGCACTCGCTGAAAAGATTGCGCAGCTGCCGGGGCTTGAGACGCTGAACTTTTTTGATGCGGCGGCGCCGATCGTCTCCGGAGAATCGCTGGATATGACGAAGGTCTTCCGCGCGGGACGCTATGGCAGGGGCGACGATTACCTCAACTGTCCCTTTACGCGCGAGGAGTACATGGCCTTTTACGAGGCGCTGCTCACGGCGGAGAAGGCGGAGGTGCACGGCTTTGACGGCACGCAGGTCTTTGAGGGCTGCATGCCCATTGAGGTGATGGCCTCCCGCGGCGAAATGGTGATGGCCTTCGGCCCGATGAAGCCGGTCGGCCTTGTCGACCCGCGCACGGGCCGCGAGCCCTATGCCTGTGTGCAGCTGCGTGCGGAGAACGAGGCGGGGACGATGTATAACCTCGTCGGTTTCCAGACGAGGCTCAAGTGGGGCGAGCAGAAGCGTGTGTTCGCGATGATTCCGGGCCTTGAAAACGCGGAGTTTCTGCGCTACGGCGTGATGCACCGCAATACCTTCCTGCATGCTCCGGGCTTCCTTGACGAACACTATCAGATGATCGCGCGGCCGGGCACGTACTTCGCGGGCCAGATGACGGGCGTGGAGGGCTATGTGGAAAGCGCGTCAAGCGGCATGGTCGCGGGCATTTCGCTTGCGCGGCAGATGCTGGGCATGGAGCCGGTGGATTTCTCCGGGCTGACGGCCATCGGCGCGCTTTCGCGTCATGTCGCCAGAGCGACAGGCGATTTCCAGCCGATGAATGCGAATTTCGGCCTGATTGATGCTTATCCCAAGAAGATCCGCAACAAGCAGGAGCGCTACGGCGCGATCGCTGCAAGGTCGCTTGACTACATTGAGGCGCTGCGCTCCAATCCGCTCTCATGCGATTTCTATCCGGAAGCATGACAGAACGCTGACTGGCAGAAGAATGAATTGAATATACGAATGACAGTATGTTATAATCATGCTGTCATTCTTGATATGGAGGAACAGAATATGCAGCTGAAGGGTACAACCATTTGCGCTGTTTTGAAAGACGGAAAGATCGCCGTTGCAGGCGACGGACAGGTGACGATGGGCGAGAGCACCATCTTCAAGTCCACAGCGCGCAAGGTGCGCCGCATCTACGGCGGCAGGGTTGTCACGGGCTTTGCCGGCAGTGTGGCGGATGCATTTGCGCTGTGCGAACGGTTTGAGGCGAAGCTGGAGCAGTACTCCGGCAACCTCGAGCGCGCGGCGGTGGAGCTGGCGCAGGACTGGCGCGCGGACAAGGCGATGCGCAAGCTGGAGGCGATGCTGATCGTCGCCGGCGGAGAAACGCTGATGATCCTCTCCGGCACGGGCGAGGTGATCACGCCGGACGACGGCATTGCGTCGGTCGGTTCCGGCGGCAATTATGCCCTGGCGGCGGCGAGGGCGCTCGCGCAGAACACCGATCTTTCCGCGAAGGAGATCGCCGAAAAGGCGCTGCACATCGCGGCGGATATCTGCGTATTTACGAATCACAATATCATCGTAGAAGAGGCTTAAAACCTGCGCGAAGCGAAGAAGGGGTCTGGGGATGAAATCCCCAGGCGGGTCCGGGCGGCAGCCCGTCGTAACCCGTTGAAAAGAAAAAGCAAGAGCCGGAGAGGAGCCAAGGCGACAATTACGGCTCTGATATAGCGGCTTTAAGCAGGCTTTTCAGAATTTTTTCGGGCGCTTCGCGCATGGGGACGTTAGGGCTGCCGCCCAAACCTGCCTGAGGGACATTGTTCCTCAGACGCCCTTCTTTGCTTCGCATGGATGAAAGAGAATTAGAGGTGGATCATATGGAACTGACCCCCAAGCAGATCGTGCGCGAGCTCGATCGATACATCATCGGCCAGGACGAGGCCAAGCGCGCGGTCGCCGTTGCGCTGCGCAACCGCTATCGCAGGGCGCAGCTGCCGCAGGAGATCCGCGACGAGATCGTTCCCAAGAATATCCTGATGGTCGGCCCGACGGGCGTGGGCAAGACCGAGATTGCGCGCCGCCTGGCGAAGCTGGTGGATGCGCCGTTCGTCAAGGTGGAGGCGACGAAGTTCACCGAGGTCGGCTATGTTGGAAGAGACGTCGAGTCCATCATCCGTGATCTGGTCGAGGCCAGCGTGCGCATCTGCAAGGAGAAGGCCAGCCAGAAGGTCAAGACCCGCGCGACGGTGCTCGCCGATGAGCGCATCATCGACATCATCCTGCATCCCAACCGCAAGCCGGTGAACCCGATCGACGTTCTGCTGGGGAATAAGCCCAAGCAGCCGGAGATCCCCGAGGGCGAAAAGCAGCGCATGGCGACCCGCGCGGAGGAACTGCGCGAGCAGCTGCGCCGCGGCGAGCTGGAGGAGATGGAGATCGAGGTTGAGGTTGAGGATGCGCCCAAGGATGTGGAGATCAACGGCGCGAGCGTGAACATCGGGTCGATGATGGGCGATATGATGCCCAAGAAGACCAAGATGCGCCGCATGAAGGTGAGCGACGCGCGCAGACTGCTTGTCTCCGAGGAGGAGAGCAAGCTCATTGACATGGATGCGGTCACAGAAGAGGCGCTTCGCCGCGCGGAGCAGGACGGCATCGTGTTTATCGACGAGATCGACAAGGTCGCAGGCAGATCATCGCACGGCGGCCCGGACGTATCCCGCGAGGGCGTGCAGCGCGATATTCTGCCCATCGTCGAGGGCAGCACGGTCAACACCAAGTATGGCGTGGTCAAGACGGATTACATGCTCTTCATTGCGGCGGGCGCGTTCCATGTGGCGAAGGTGACGGATCTGATTCCCGAGCTGCAGGGCCGCTTCCCGGTGCGCGTCAATCTGAAGCCGCTGACAAGGGACGATTTCAAGAAGATCCTTTCTCAGACGGACAATGCGCTGACCCGTCAATACGAGGCGCTGCTCGCCGTGGATCATGTGCATCTGCACTTTGAGGAATCCGCGCTGGACGCGCTGGCCGAGGCTGCGCAGCGCGCGAACGAGACCAAGGAAGACATCGGCGCGCGCAGGCTGCATACACTCTTTGAGACGATGCTCGAGGAGATTTCCTTCCATGCCGGCGGCGATATGCCGGATGTGGATGTTGTGGTCAACGGCGAATACGTCCGTCAGCATCTGGGCGAAGATGGAAAAGTGATGGACATGAAGCGATATATCCTGTAAAATGAAAGGAGTCACGATGTGGCTCCTTTTATAATGAGATCCTTGGAGGAATGGCTATGCAGGCGATGATCATCACGGCTTATCAGGATTATGAAGGGCTCAGACGCGTGCTTTCTGCGCTTGGCAGCCGTGCGCTGTGCTTTGTACATGTGGATAAAAAGAGCGGCATGACGCCGGAGCAGGTTGCGCAGCTCAATGCCATCGCCAATGTCCGCGCGATTCGGCAGTATAAGGTCAATTGGGGAAGCGTGTACCATCTGCACGCGATTCTTGACCTTTGCCGCATGGCGCTTGAAGACAGCCGGGTGACGCATCTGCATCTGATTTCCGCGCAGGACTTTCCGACGGTATCGGCGGAGGCTTTTGAGCGGATGTTTGCGGATGACGACCGCATCCATATGCAGTATATACGGACGGCCGAGTATGCCGAACTGGCGCACCGCTATGAGCATTTTCACTTCATGCACCTGCTGAACTATCGCGACATGAGCGAAAGTGCGCAGAACTGGGTGGGGCGCATTGACCGCTGGCAGGAGAAGCTGCATATCCGCCGCAGACTGAATGTGCCGTATAAGGGGCTTGTATGGCTGTCCCTGCCGCGCGCGGCAGCGGAGCATGCTGTGAACGCCAAAGAGAATAAGGCGCTGCTTCGCAGGCTCAGATATACGTATATTCCCGAGGAGTTCTATTTCCAGAATGCATTTGCGGGCACGGTGTTTGAAGAGAAGATTACCGGAGAAGCCCTGCGCTTTTCCATCTGGGATGAGCCGGAACGCGGTACGCCTGCGCTGCTTGACGAAGGCGATCTTGCGCGGGTGGATGAATCCGGCTGCGTGTTCTGCCGCAAGGTAAAGGCAGGGACAGCGCTGTATGAAACGCTTGAAAGGCGGTGGCTGGGGCAGTGAACAGGCCGAAAGGAATCGTAATCCTCGCGGCGCTGCTGGCTATTCTGGCGCTGTCGGCTCTTGTTTGCGTGCTGCATGGGGTGAACGCCGTATCACTGCGGGGAACGATGCCGGCCGCCGGCTGCGTGATCACGGATGGCGAAGCGGAGGGGCTTCGCCTGCTGGTGGAGGAGCCGTGGATGGATGGGCGCGTCCTGCATATCAGCGGCGCACTGATGCGCGTGGATCAGCCGGTCGGCGGTGTGAACGTCCGGGTTGGCCTGATGAAGGCGCAGCAGGCGGATGAAGTGATCAGGCTCAATACGCAGATGGTGCGCCGGTATGCGCTGGCGAAGGAATATGGCTGCGATGATCACTGCGGCTTTCATGCGGCAGTCAGCGCAGGCCGGCTGGAGGATGCGGAATATCATGTCGTCGTGCTGGATGAAATTGGCGGCGAAGTGAGGCTGCTGGAGACCGGAATGACGGTTACGCTCCATGGGGATGAATTCGCATATGTGCGTTCGGACGCTTCTAAGGAGGTGACGAAGCATGATCTGTAAGCTGAAAAGGCAGACGGTGCTTTGTGGTCTTGTGCTGTTGGTGCTCTTTGGGGTGCAGATGGTCATGCATCTGAACGTGGACAATCTGCTGCTGGACGACTGGGTGTTTTATGCCGTGCTAGAGCGGGGGGAAAGCATTCCTGCATGGCTGCTTCTCCGCTGGGAGACATGGTCAAGCCGCCTGATCATCGAAGGCGTGCTGTGTCTGATCACGCATTCAATCTGGGCGTTCCGCGTGCTGGACAGCGCGGCGATGGTGCTTCTCTCGTGGGCGCTCTGCCGGCTGGCGGGCGCAGAAAAGCGCCCGGGCATGCTTGCGGTTTCTGCCGCGCTGGTGACGGCCATCCCTTTTTCCGTGCTGCGCAGTACGGGCTGGATGGCGACGAGCCTCAATTACTACTGGCCGCTGACAGCGACGGCGGTTGCGCTTGTTCCGCTGGCGGACAGCCTTTGGCGGCGGGAAACCGGCGGCGCAATGCTTGTGGCTGCGCTGCTGTGCGCGTTCTTTGGTGCGAATCAGGAACAGACAAGCGCCGTGCTGGCGGGCAGCTATCTCGTATTGGGCGGATATCTGACGATCCGGGAGCGGCGTGTCAGAACCATGCATGCCGTGATTTTTGCCGTTTCGGCGGCAGAGCTTGCGCTGCATCTGTTTTGCCCGGGCAACGCAATCCGGGCGGCGCAGTCGATCGGGATTGTAAATCTGCGGGACTATGGCCAGTTTTCACTGGTGGACAAGCTGTCCATTGGCCTGACGAGCACGACGGCGCTGCTGTTTTATACCTTCTGCCCGGTGCTGCTCGTCTGCGGCGCGCTGGCGGCGGCGACGGTTACGGCGCGCAGGCGCGGCGCTGCGGCGCATGTGATGGTGCTGGGCGTGTCTGCATTTGTATTGCGCGCATATCTGGCGTATTTCACACAGACGTTGAGCGGGCTGGCGGGCGCGAACCGGCCGTTTCTGTCGATGATCAGCTATACGCTCCGCCTGGGGCCGGAGTGTATCGGCAACAGGACGCACATGATCATGGTGTTCATATCGGTGACGGCGCTGGGGCTGATGGCGCTCGCGCTGTATCTGTCCATCGGGCATAGGCCGCTTGCGCTGTGCGCCGTGTTTGCCTATGCGGTCGGCTTTGCGGCGCGCATGGCGCTGTCCTTCAGCCCGACGGTTGTGGAAAGCGGCGAGCGAACGATGCTTCCGCTCTATGGCGCGATGATGCTGTGCGCGCTGCTGTGCATCAGGGACTGCAAAGAGGAAGGGGCGCGCAGATGGCCGCTGGCTGCCGCGGCGCTTGTCTGCGCGGTCATCGCGGGCATGAACGTGCTGTCCAGCTTTTCTTTGGCGGCATAATTCGGCATTGACAACAAAGAAGAATCGGGCTATAATCTTTCTATATATGTTTGTTCCGCTGAAAAAGAGGAGTACGTGAAGCTATCCGGCAGAGAGGGCAGGTCCATAGGCTGCAAGGCCGCCCGGGAGATGCGCGCGGAATGTCGCTTTGGAGGAGGCAGATGAACCCGGATATCGGCTCAGTCTGCGCGGGCGCGCCCGATACAGCGCACAGAGGCATTTTTCGCCGAAGGCGGGAGATGCGAATGAAGGTGGTACCACGCAAGCGCTCTTGCGTCCTTTGGGACGGGGCGCTTGTTTTTTACTTAATAAAAAACTTCTCGAAATTACGTGCTGCGAGCACCGAATGACTTGTTTTGCAAAGTTGTTCGGAAATGGGAGCGGCCACTGGCCGATTTTTATTTTCATGAACCGGGAGGAAAGAGAATGAACCTGACAACCGGAATGGTGCCGGGCATCTGCCTGCTGCTGGCCGGCGCGGCGATGACGCTGTTTACCGAGCAGCTGTGCCACAAGAAAAAGAATGTGCCGCAGATGAAGCTGCTGGGGCTGTTTCTGGCGTTTGCCGGCGCGATCATGGTCTTTCTGCCCTGAAGGATAAACCCGGCGAAGGCCGATGCAATAAGCAAATACTTTCCTGCATAGAGAAAAGGAGATTTTGACGATGGAGATGGAAAAGGTATATAACCCGCAATCGATCGAAAACGATCTTTACAAGGAGTGGGAAGAGTCCGGCGCGTTTGTGGCGCACCGTGTGGAGGGCAAGAAGCCCTTTACGATCGTGATGCCGCCGCCCAACATCACCGGCCAGCTGCACATGGGCCATGCGATGGACTGCACCCAGCAGGATGCGCTGATCCGCTATCACCGTATGAAGGGTGACCCGACCCTCTGGCTGCCGGGCACCGACCACGCCGCGATCGCGACCGAGGTCAAGATTGTGGAGGCGATGGCGAAGGAAGGCCTGAGCAAGAAGAGCCTGGGCCGCGAAAAATTCCTGGAGCGCGCCTGGCAGTGGAAGAAGGATTACGGCGGACGCATCGTCCATCAGCAGCGCCGCATGGGCGTTAGCTGCGACTGGAGCCGCGAGCGCTTCACCATGGACGAGGGCTGCTCCAAGGCCGTGCGCGAGATCTTCTGCCGCCTGTATGAGAAGGGCCTGATCTACCGCGGCAACCGCCTGGTCAACTGGTGTCCGATGTGCCAGAGCGCGATCTCCGACGCCGAGGTTGAGCACAAGGAGATGGACGGCAACTTCTGGCATCTGCTCTATCCGGTCAAGGAGACGGGCGAATTCCTGGAGCTTGCGACCACCCGTCCGGAGACGATGCTCGGCGATACCGCCGTGGCGATCAACCCGGAGGACCCGCGATATAGCCATCTGCACGGCTGCCATGTCGTGCTGCCGCTGGTGGGTAAGGAAATCCCGATCGTCTGCGACGAGCATGCCGATATGGAAAAGGGCACCGGCGTCGTGAAGATCACCCCGGCGCATGACCCGAACGACTATGAGGTTGGCCAGCGCCACGATCTGCCGCTGGTGCGCGTGTTCACCTATGACGGCCATATGACCGGCGCTGCCGACAAGGCCGAATATGACGAGCTGATGGCCGCCGGCAAGGGCGGCAAGAACGAGCCGGAAGTGCTCGACTGCGGCAAGTATGCCGGCATGACCACTGAAGACGCCCGCAAGGCCATCGTGGCGGACATGACCGAGCTCGGCCTGCTCAAGGAGATTGAGCCGCTCAAGCATGAGGTCGGCGTGTGCTACCGCCACTCCAAGACC